>CBFHOE010000002.1:487681-504723 GCA_965657355.1 Limisphaerales bacterium
ACTACGCCCTGGAGCAATGGGATCAAGCAGTCGAATATCTTTCAAAACTGAGTACTTGGGATGAAGAGCACCCAGCCGTTTGGTATAACCTGGGCCAAGCTCTGATCAGAGCCAACAGACCCGATGAGGCGGAGCTTGCCATGGAAATGCACCAGCAACAAGTGGCTATAAAGGGAACAGCCCAAACCCCCCAAAGAAATCTAGAAATTTGCAGACATACGGAAATCAAAGTCCCTTTCAATATAGAATTGCCAGCTAAGGAAGGGAATCGAATCCAATTCAAGGATGTCACATCCATTTATTTCAATAAATTAACAAATTCTTTTTCTGGGCCGATTGCGATTCTAGATTTTAATCACACTGGGAACAATTCTATCTGGGCAATTGAAGACGATTCTAAATTTAGGCTTTTAAAGAATTCCGGTGCTCAATTGGAACCAGCCGAATCCAGCTTTGATTTAAAGCCTGATGATTCTATCCAACAGGTGTTAGTAGGCGATCTTCAAAATAGTGGTTTTGAAGACATACTTGCACTCGGAGATAATGGGTTCTATGCGTTCAACATGATGACAAATGGTTTATTTAGAGAACAATCGACATTTGCAGGACTCGATGGAATTACAGGAGAAAAAGCTCTTTTAAGTGATTATAGCTTCACTGGGCATCTAGACCTCATTATCCAACAGGACTCACAATCGACAACTAACTTAATGACCCTAGAAAATATAGGAAACTACTATTTTTTTGATATAACCCAAACCTCAAGTGTTCCTTATGATATCAAAGGAGTGAAAGACCTGGTGTTTGAGGATTGGAACCAGGATGATATGCTAGATTTGCTCGTCGCAAAAGAATCTGAAGCCATTGAAGTGTATCTCCGCCAAAGAGGAGCAGGATTTGAAGTGTTAACAAATGGCCCGCCTCTTCCTATGGCAGAAAAATTCATAACGGGTGACTTGGACAATGATCTCATTCCAGATCTTGTTGCCTGTCACAAGAACGTTATTACTGTTACGAGCCAAAGTTCCACTAATTGGGTTCAATTAGAAAAACCTGAAGGAAGCATCACCGAGGTATTGCTGACCGATATTGACAATGATGGATGGAAGGACGTGGTAGGGTATGGCCAAACTATTGAAATTTGGAGAAATGTGGGCCCTTTGAGTTTCACAAACGTGACCAAAAATTACCTTGGAGAAACAAAACCTCATGCGCCCATCCGGGAGTTATTTTTTGCTGACATGGATAACGATGGCGACTCGGATATGATTATTGATTCTCCAAATCATAATATTCAAATTCTTTCAAATGAAGGTGGAGATCAGAATAAGCTTTTCAAATTGCGACTCGACGGAACCCGCTCCAATAGAAGTGGACTTGGAATACAGATTGAGCTCACATCAGGCAATTGGAGGACCCTTCACACTGTTCATTCACTACCCATTGAGATAGGAATTGGAGAAAGAGAATCCATCGATATTTTAAAGGTCCGGTGGTCGGATGCTGCCGATGGAGAAGTCGGGGTAACGGTAAATCCAAACCAGACATGGCAAGTTACAGAATTGAGGATAGCTACTGGATCCTGCCCATACCTTTATGCTTGGGATGGGGAAAAACATGTATTCGTCACCGACCTTCTCGGGGCCGCTCCATTAGGGCTGCCTGCAACCAGGGATTTCTTCATTCCGGGAGACCCTGTAGAAATTGTAAAAATAGGAACCCAAGACTCTTTCAAGCCTAGACAAGGGCACTACACTTTACAAGTCACCGAAGAACTAAGAGAGGTCCTCTATCTTGATGAAGCAAAACTTTTAGTTGTTGACCATCCACAAGAAATCGAAGTTTTTTCAACTTCCAAACTCGCTTCCGGCCCACCGCCTAAGCACAGGATTATCGCAGCCAAAAAAGGGGTAAAATTAAATTCAGCTTTTAGGTCAGATGGATTAGACGTTCTCAAAGCTATTTCCAAGGAAGATAAAGAAATGGTCAGCCCAATAACTCTGAGGGAACCACAATACCGTGGGTTGGCTGAGCCATGGTATCTAGAAATTGCATTCGAAGAAATTGATTCCATTATCAATCCAACTCTGGTTCTTAATGGCTGGTTGCAATTTGGTGGAGGAATGGCAAACATTTCCGGGTCTCTTCGAAAAGACTTTCCTTTCCCATTTCCATACGCGGAAGCATGGAGTCCATCACGCGGATGGGAAAAACTCGACTTGGATCTCGGGGCTCCAGCAGGAAAAACAAAAACGATCATCGCTTCGCTAAAAAACAAACTTCCAAAATCTACACAAAAACTGAGAATTCACACTGCATTTGAAATTCACTGGGATCGGGTTGCAATCATGAGTGAAGTCTCCCTAGACAAGATCAAGATAAATGAGTTTCATCCAAGCTCTGCCCACCTGCACTGGCGAGGATTTTCAAAAATGTACCGCACTTCGGATGACCAGCCCGAGATTGCAATTTATGAAGATGTCTCACAAAAACCAAATTGGACGCATACACCTGAAGGTTGGTGCACCAAGTATGGCGATGTTTTATCACTCATCAAAAAAACGGATGATAAACTTGCCTTACTCAATGGTGGTGATGAACTAACCCTTTTATTTCAGTCAGATGAAATCAAGTCCAAGCCCAAAGGACATATGCGGAGTTTTTTCTTTTATAATGTAGGGTGGGATAAGGATGCTGATTTCCATGTTGCTGAAGGAGATAAAGTCGAGCCATTACCGTGGCACGGAATGGATTACCAGCTCTATGGATCGGAACCCTACCCCACATCTAAGTCCAGTGCCTGGATTAAAAAATGGAATACTCGATGGGTACCAAATTTTACTTTTGAGAGATCACCATTGAAACGAACCCAGAAGGAGATACATTAACAAATTATTATGAAGGGGCTGGCTCTTTGGGGTTCGCTACACTTGAACGGGTCTCTTGGAGAATTTGGTTAATCTCCTTAAGCTTAAAGCCCTTGATCAGGGGATTCAATGAATTCTGTAAAGGCTGCATCGCTGTGTTTTCCTGAGCCATTTTATTAAGCTGCTGCTCTAGGCCTTTCAAATTCCCTCGCTTGGCAAGGTCGATAAGCTGGTCTAAATGCTCGTAGCTAGCTTCAGTCAGTTTGGCGTTCACTTTGGTGTCAGGTGATGAATCCACCTTAGTTACCAGTCCATGACTTTCGCCATCAGTATTAAACTCCCACTCCATATTCAAGTGCTTATGCAAAGTTTCGAGAAGCAAAGATCTCCTTACAGGTTTTGGAATAAAATCATTCGCACCAGCATTTAGTGACTCACTCCTATTCGAAGCAAAAGCACTTGCAGAAACCGTTATAATGGTGGGTTGCCGTTTGAGGTTAAGTTTACGAATTGCGCGTGTTGCCTCATACCCATTGCTTCTTGGCATCCGAAGATCCATAAGTATACAGTGTGGATTCAATTGAGAAGCCTTCTCAACAGCCTCGACACCATCAGAAGCAAAAACCAATTCGAAGCCTAGAGGCTGGAGAAGCTCCTGGAGTATAGACCTGTTTTCCACTTTATCATCGACAATCAGAAGAGTTAGCCGTTCTCCAATATATCCGATTATTTTACTATGATCTCGAGCCGCTTTCTTGGCTGCCGAAACTGCATCCGAATCATCTGCAGCGGCGCCCATCCAAATAGCAGTTGCATCATTCACCTCTTTGGTGCCATTTACTTCAACCGGTGGCAATTCAACAGCAAAAAAGAAACGACTTCCGTTGCCTATTTTACTGTCTACTTTGAGTTCCCCGCCCAGCATGTTCGTTAACTTACGGCTTATAGCCAGGCCGAGACCTGTTCCTTCCGTCATTCTGTCGACTCGCCCCACCTGTTGGAATGGAGAAAAGATAGATTCGATATGTTCTTTAGATATCCCCTGACCGGTGTCTCTAACCTCAAAATAGACAGACTTCCCATCCATTTTTACCATTAAAGAAACTTTGCCCTCATCCGTGAATTTGACCGCATTAGATAGCAAATTCATTAAAACCTGTCTTAAACGACTGTCATCTCCATGGACCATTTCTGGTAAATCTTCAGACTTTTCCAGAGCGAACTTTATTTTTTTTTGGCGAGCCCTTAGTTCAATAATCCGACCTAAGTTATCCACTAGGTCAGAGAGAGAAAAGTCGACCGGGTGGAGTTCCATTCTTCCTGCTTCAACCTTTGATAGGTCAAGGATGTCGTTAATCAAATTCAATAAATGCTCTCCGCTTCTCAAAATAACACTAACACCTTCAGTTTGCTTGGGGGTAAGGTCTGGACTTTGTTTGAGAATTTGAGCGTATCCCAAAATACCATTGAGCGGGGTTCTCAGCTCGTGACTCATATTGGCCAAAAAAGTCGATTTGGCTTTATTTGCAGATTCAGCAACAGATTGCCTATCTTTAAG
Source organism: Limisphaerales bacterium (assembly GCA_965657355.1). Taxonomy (GTDB): domain Bacteria; phylum Verrucomicrobiota; class Verrucomicrobiia; order Limisphaerales; family JAJOIW01; genus JAJOIW01. The sequence goes on from CBFHOE010000002.1 coordinate 492,107, forward strand.
GTATTGGATCATATTTCTGATCTGACCTTTCATTTTCTCAAAACTATCCGCCAGGAGCCCGAGTTCATCGTCCGCCCTAACTTGAATATCGGTTTCAAGATCACCCTCAGCCATTTTATCCGTCGCTGTTACCAATGCTCGAATGGGACGGGTAAAACCACGGGTAATCCATAAGCTGGCGGGAACAACAACGAGCATAAGTATGAGTATTAAAAAAACAGTCAATTTTCGCAGACCAACCACTCCAGACAAAACTTCCTGCATTGGGATACTACGTATTAAAATCCAATACCTTGCGTCGTCCATACTGTCGAAATGAATGCGCTGCATCGCCACCACTCGGTTTTCAGCTGAATCGAAATAAACCTCGTTATCCGATTTATCTAGGAATTCGGTAATTCCAGGAAAATCCACTTTCCAAGACATCTCTCCACTCTTCGATAAAGAGCAAAGAACGCAATCCGTATCGGGATGTAGCAGGTAATCACCATTGGGCATACCGACGTAATCCACCTCGGATTCATTACCGCCCGTGTAGGCATCATATTTCTCTGAAACGATTCGTTGGAAGAAATCGTAAGCGTTGAGTTCCAACCTCAAGTAAAGAGGTTCTCCAGATCTCATCCTATCACCCAGTCTGCGGCGAGGGCTCCGATCAGAACGACTGGAACCGCCAAAATAAAATCTATTAACGGCCCAGATGTTGAGCACCGGCTCGGGGGGCTGGATAATCTTACCATTCGAGTCGAGAGCCGGTTTTACATCACTGATATAAGTCCCAGGAGAATTAAATCTAAAAATACTACTTTGAGAAGAATTGAATCGTCCTCCATTTTCTTTCTCGATGGTCTTAGCTGTTTTATCGAGGTAATTCTTAAAGGCTATAAATGAAGGGTCGCTTGAGTAATTCAGATGTGAGTTTATTTTCAGAGCACCTCGCTGCATGGATTCTGTCCCATTGATGTCATGACTACCAAGATGCGCCCCGTCCTTATCTACGTAATGCACGCTTCTAAACAAATTGGGGTTATTGAGGAGGTCTAATAATTCCTGTCTCATTGCATAAGATGGCTGTTGAAAAACATTCTTTTTGAAAATCTCTACGAGAGAATCGATAAGCCCCTTTCCCTTCGCTTCAAGTTTTTCTGCAACGCTTTCCTGACCGGTGGGATTTTCTTATTGATTGATCTTTGAGAGTTATTTTGTTGGGTGTCTTGTCGATTAAACCGGAAAGCTACCGCCATAGTTTCCTGGATATACCTGAGATCATTCTCAATCTTTTCTGAAATGAGCTCGTTGGAAAGCCTCAGCTCTCGAACCGTAGATTTCTTAAGAACATTCTGAAACCAAAAATTACCAACGACAGAACTGATTAAAATGGGTACGACAGCCATACTAAATATAATGACAACTAATCTTCTTTGAAGATTAGACCTGAAGAAGGCCATAAATTTGGATCGATAACCTTCTCTTGAGTTACTCTTGTCTTTCATAATATTTTCAATCCCGAAAACAACCTAAAGATTGCTAATAAGTTCTGCACACCCAATTGAGCCCTTTTATAATATACCTCTGATTAAATTGACGGCAATTTTAAGAATTCGGATGTCCCTTTATTTATTATTTTAAATAGACATTCTCAGCTCCATCCCAATCTGAGGGAACGCCCTCGACCATATATTTTGCACTTCTTTGCAGGTAAATGCGCGCCGCCTTATCTTGGGGGTTTGTTTCTAAAACGGTATTGAATGACACACTTGCTTCAGCAAACTGCTTCTTATAATAGTTAAGAATTCCCTTTTCAAAATCTTCTCTGGAGTCTGATTTTTTAGAGATAATGTCATGCGAATCACCGTCATACACTTCGTACAATTTCACCTTACTGACTCGCCCTTTTACTTTGACTGAATCCAAAAATCGGATTTTAAAATTTTTAGGATTTATAAGTTTTTGATAGGTGACTTCGCTGATTACAATAGAAGAATCATAGACGCGGGTGAGCCCTTCAATCCTAGAAGCTAAATTTACATTATCGGAAACAACAGCTCCTTGCATGCGCTCCTCCTCGCCCACAATTCCAAGCATTAAATCCCCTGTATGCAACCCAATCCCAACTCGTATCGGCGGGTCATCTAGCGCTTTTGCCGTATTAACTTCTTGGACTTTTTTAACGACTCGAATAGCAGCATTCAAAGCATCATCCGGTGATTGATGAAAAAGAGCCATTATGCCATCTCCGTAATACTGATCAATGAATCCAGAATATTCTCGAATCAAAGGACCAACTAAACTGAAATAATCGACGACAAACTGAAAATTTTGAATGGGATCGAATTTCTCAGATAAGGTTGTCCACCCATGTATATCCGAGAAAAAAACAGTCATTTCCATGGCTACATGATCCCCTAGTTCAATTTCTGTGATATGGGACTTATTGAGAAATTTGAGAAATTCCTGGGGCACAAATTTTCGGTAGCTTGCATTGAGTTTCTGCAGCTCCATTGTTCTCTGTCTGACTTGTACTTCAAGATCCCTTTGCAAGCTGCTCAGCATGATTTGGGTGCGGACTCGGGCCAGAACTTCACTGTGTTGAAAAGGCTTGGTGATATAATCCACCCCACCAACATCGAATCCTTTCACTTTGTCAGGAGTTTCAGCTAAAGCCGTCATGAAAATTACGGGAGTCCATGATGTTTCGGGGTTCTCCTTTAGTCGCCTACAGGTTTCGAATCCATCAATACCCGGCATCATAACATCAAGGAGTATAATATCCGGCTTGGCATACTTGACCTGCTCAATGGCCCCTTCCCCATCAATGGCTACCAAAACCTCATAGTTTGCGTTGACCAACACCTCTTGCAAAACTTCCAAATTAGTCGGTGTATCATCAACAATGAGGACAATTCCATTTGAAGATTGGTGGTCTGTTTCACTCATACCATTTAATTTCTCTAAAGATTACACTTTTTTTAAAAATTCCAAAAGTCCATACTGGAAGAAGCAATCCCACAACAGCATTCTGAGAATTTATAAAATTATACCAATGACAAACCATATGATCACGACTTCCATTCGATTCTTGTCTATAGCCTTAATGGTGACTCTAGGACTAGAAGCGACAGCATCAAAACCGAACATTCTCTTCGTGTTCACCGACGATCATGCTGCGCACGCCATTAGTGCCTACGGTTCTGAGATAAATACCACCCCAAATATTGATAGAATTGCCAAGGAGGGAATGAAATTTGAAAGATGCTACGTGACGAATTCCATTTGTGGACCGAGCAGAGCTACTATTCTTACGGGTAAATATAATCACCTCAATGGATTTGTAAGAAACGGAAATACATTTAATGGCGAGCAACAAACATTTCCGAAATTACTAGGAAAAATAGGCTATCAAACCGCCGTAATTGGCAAATGGCATTTGAAATCTACGCCCATAGGATTTGATCATTATGATGTTCTCATTGGGCAGGGTCCGTATTACAACCCACCAATGAAATCCAGAGGTGATAACGGAAAACCAATTACTACAAAGCATGTTGGTTATACGACTGATATAGTTACCGATAAAGCTTTGGATTATTTGAAATCGACCAGAGATAAATCCAAGCCATTTATGTTGATGATGCAACACAAAGCACCACACAGAAATTGGCAACCAGGTCCAGACCATTTGACCATGTATGATGGGATCGAAATACCTGAACCAGAATCCCTGAGAGATGATTACTCAGGCAAAGCTTCTCCTGCACGCACCCAAAAAATGACAATCACGAGCCACCTCAGCGCTAAAGATTTGAAACTTAATGGTGCTCCAAAAAATCTTAACGAATCCCAAAAAGAACTATGGAATAATGCTTACGCTCCAAAAAATAAGGCATTTGAAGAAGCTCAGTTAACTGGGGATGAACTGTTAAAATGGAAATATCAGCGGTATATAAAAGACTATTTGAGATGCGTCGCCTCAGTGGATGACAATCTTGGAAAGGTTCTAGATTATCTTGATTCATCGGGATTATCCAAAAACACAGTGGTTATTTATTCATCAGACCAAGGATGGTATTTAGGTGACCATGGATGGTATGACAAAAGGTGGATGTACGAGGAATCATTGAAAATGCCATTCCTTGTCAGGTGGCCGGGAGTGATCAAACCTGGATCCGTTTGTAATGACATTGTCAGCAATGTGGACTTTGCCGAAACCTTCCTTGAAATTGCTGGAGCTCAGATTCCTAGTGACATGCAAGGTCAATCGTTGTTACCCATCCTAAAGGGGCAAAAACCGAATAATTGGAGAACGACTTTTTATTACCATTACTATGAATTTCCCGGGGCTCATAGCGTGAGAAGGCACTATGGTGTCACTACTGGTCGATATAAACTTATTCATTATTACAATATAGATGAATGGGAATTATTTGACCTTGATGAAGATCCCGAGGAATACACCAGTGTTTATGGTAAGTCCGAATACAACGCAATCTTTGCCGATCTTTCAAGAGAATTAAAAAGACTCCAACAACAACTGCAGGTCCCAGATGTGGATCCATTTCCACTAAAAAGATAAAAATTTTCCAGGAGTTTATTATAAATAATTGAACCACATAACGACAGATCTCTGGCTCGACACAAAGTGGAATACAAAGTAGCCATCGTGAGTGATTCCCACGGGCTCAATCGAAAGAGCTTGGGAAGTGCATTCAAAGAAGTTGAATGGGTCCTTCACGCGGGAGATTTTGAAACCCAAAATTGCCTGAATTACTTTAAAAATCTTGATACTAAATTTTTTGCAGTTAGAGGAAATGTTGATTTTGGCCAGTGGGCACAGTCTCTTCCAAAAACACAATTAGTTACGATTGGGACTACCTTCATTTACATGGTACATAACCTCAACGATTTAGATATAGCACCTGAAGCTGCAGGCTGCCGTTTTGTGATTTTTGGTCACACCCATAAAGCTGAATCTTTTAAGAGAAATGGGGTTCATTACATAAATCCGGGAAGTGTAGGACCCAAAAGAAAAGAGTGCTCTACATCACTAGCCCTCTTGGAATTCGATGATCCGGAAACATCTTCTGATTATTGTCTGAAATTTATAGATGTGGATTAAAGGAAATCAGATTTCAAACAACTATTTTATCCTTGCCCGAGTCTTTTGCTTGATAAAGTGTTCGATCGGCTTTTTCAAAAAGATATTCTTCACTCAAGCAACTATTATCAAGAATTGAGAATCCCATACTCAAGGAAATATAAGGATTTTCCGTTATTTTTCTAAGATGGGATGTGAGGGCCTCGTGAATCCGGTAAGCCCACTCTTGTGCTTTATTACTGGAACATTGATAGCTGAGAATAGCAAATTCATCCCCTCCTATTCGAAAAGCTTCATCATAGCTCCTTATCGATTCTTTAAAGAACTGGCCAATTTGTTTGAGAACGTGATTTCCAAATGTATGACCAAGAGAATCATTAATCGATTTAAAGTCATCTACATCAATCAATACCATTGCCATGACCTCGGTCGATTTATTCAGGACATTAGTATTTTTCATCGCCTTCATAGCCTTGTTGTAAGCTCTAAAATTTTTCATTCCTGTTAACTCGTCGTGGTAGGCTAAATATTTTAAATCATCCTCTGAGATGTCGGGAAGTGGCTCAACCTGAACAGAAAAAAGCACCTCTCCTCCATATGGAATCGTTCGAACCTGAATTTCAGCCCCACCAAAGTGCCCTTTAGCCTCAGAAGCTCCATCAATCATATTGAAAAGTATGGAGCGAACCTTTTTGGAAAATTCCATATGATCTTCAGCAGCAAACCCGGCAACATAATCTGTTCCTGCTACGTTAACAAAAACTATATCTCCTTCTGGTGAAAATAGAAAAAGTGGCATTGCAAAGATTTCCAATGCTAACAAAAAAGGATCCGTCGAAGGGCGAATACCCGGCTCATCCAGCATGCCATCTTTTTGTGGACAATGAACCACTTCAGGCATGGGCTCGAAGCTCTCCTCTGTTTTTAAACTTTCAACCAAAATGCTCATGATTTGTAACCTTCATTTTGAGACAAAAGGACGTTTTCACGTCCCCATTGCGGCTAGTATTCTTTTCGTCAAAATAGAAAATATCTAAAACACGTTCCCCCCAAAATCTCTCCCACATACACTCCAACGACATAAAGCATTGATAAATAGATATTTATGCTATCTCAGCATATTTATAGAACCTGATCTTATGTCTAATTTTTGGACATTAATGCCCAAAAAACAACCTCCAATGCAGCAGAAAATGATGAAAACCTGACCTTGAAAAGGTCGAAAACGCAGAATTCGATTTAGCCATATTGACGGCGTTTAATATACATCAGGAAGTTTCATCTGGTTATTCCTTAACTTGGTTCCACTTCGATAAAGAACTCACCCTCACCCGCATCATCCCCGCCATGAACATTGACACGCATTGGACGACAACAATTGTCACAATCCACTATAAAACCACCGTCAAAAGTTGTTTGTTCGATTACCGTCTCTTGTAATTCACCACAAAAACAGCACTGAAAAGATATGGAATTCATGTCAATGAGCCAAAGGCGATCTGAAGATTATTCATCGTGTAGGCGAAAAAGAGTGAAAAAAAAACAATCAATCAAATGTCGATTTAAAGCTTTGCGCTAATGCAATGGCTCTTCTCATTGATTTTGATTTATTAACCGTTTCCATAAACTCCGCATTTGGATCCGAATCAGCAACCCATCCACCTCCTGCCTGGACATATGCCATTCCATCTTTTAAGAGAGCCGTTCTGATTGTTATGCAGCAATCCAAGTTTCCATTAAATGAAAAATACCCAACGCACCCACCATATGGCCCTCTGGTTGTTTCTTCTAACGCAGTTATGATTTGCATGGCTCTCACTTTTGGAGCCCCAGAAAGGGTGCCCGCTGGAAATGTTGCCCTAATCAAATCATATGGAGTAAATTCAGGGGATAGTTGCCCTTCCACCTGGCTCACGATATGCATGACATGGCTATACCTCTCTATGATCATGAGATCTTTAACCTCGACCGAGTTATATTCGCATACTCTCCCGATATCATTTCTTGCCAAATCGACAAGCATAACATGCTCAGCTCGTTCTTTGGGATCAGCTAAAAGATCTTTTTCATGTAGCAGATCCTCTTTTTCATCTTTTCCCCTTGGCCTAGTGCCCGCAATAGGACGGATCTCTACTTTCTGATTTTCGCATCTCGTATGGATTTCAGGAGAAGCCCCTACCAAAGCCATGCCATCAATTTCCAATAAGAACATGTATGGGGATGGATTGATCGTACGAGCGGCCCGGTAAACTTCAACTGGGGACACATCGACTTTTGTCGAAAACCGTTGAGACCCCACAACCTGAATTATATCACCTTTATTAATGTATTCCTTGGAATGCATTACATTTTCTATGAATAGTGACTTGTCCTGATTCGACTCGAAATCAATATCCTTAACCTGGTCAGGCATTATAGTGATAGGCTTATTAAGAGAACCTGCCAACATTTTACCCCATGATTTTAAACTGGCGACACCTGATTCATAGGCTGCTTCCCAATCCGGATAGTCATCTATCATGACATTGCAGATGACGATCATATTTTGGGAAACCCGATCGAAGACTATCAATTTATCAGCAATGAGAAAGTAAATCGTAGGGGTTTTCAGCTCGTCATTCGGTGGACGGGGCACAGTGGGCTCAACGTCATGTATAAATTCGTACCCTATAAAACCAACCGCACCCCCGGTAAAAGGTGGTAAACCTGGAATCGTGGCTGGTCTCAAGTCGGACATCACACTTTCAACGACCTCCAAACCATCATGGACATCTCCAGCATTTTTTGCAGCACCTCGAGGAATGACTCTCTGAAGGCTAACTTGCTTACCATCTTTCCAGTAAGCAACCTGGTCTCCATCCTGACGAATAAATCCACGGGGTTGGGTTCCGACAAAGCTATATCTATTGAGGTGCTCTCCCCCCTCAACCGACTCAAATAAAAACCGGTCTCCCTGTCCTGACAGTTTCTCGTAGACAGATAAGGGTGTTTCAAAATCTGCAAGAACGCGAAAGCTCATCGGGATGAGATTCGATTCCTTACTCAAGGTCTGAAATTCTTCTTTTGTGGGGCTTATTTTCATGACTCCATGTCAACGCTTACATCATAGCGGAAGTTTCTTCGCGAGCGCCATAATGAAAGAGTCGTGAATACAACAACTGCTATTGAATAACCAATAATCCCAAATCCAATTGATTGCACAAACAAGTTGCTCGTCCAAAGCGCAACTAAAAGACCAATAATAAAGTAAATGAGTCCATTCCCCCAAAAACAACCAAGAACAAGTCCAGATGAAGTCTTTCTCAACTGCGCCCCCATAAACATCTGATAATTGATTTCTCCCATGCTTCTCATTAACCAAGCATGGTCCAGGTTTCTCGCAGCAACGAGTAAGCTTGTCGTTATGAGCATGACCGCAGGCACTAGGTATGTCGCCAAAAGTGTGCTGACAACAAAATTAAGTAAAATCCCCCACTTCCACCCCAGCCTCTTAGCTACCGGATTGGCTTCCAATTGTAAATTCGGAGTGGCTAACCAAGTACTTCCAAAATCGCAGGCGCGTGCCAAAATGAGCCCCAAAAAGAGGTACATGTATAATTCACTAAATATTGGGATACGTTCACCATCCATCTCGAACAGTCTTGCAAAGATCCCCACTCCCAAAAAGCCTCAAATAAGCAAAATATCGCCCGCGAATGCGACAACTAACTCAGAGCACCGCTACAGCTTGATCCTGAGCCCGCTGTACATCCAAAACAATGCGTCCCCGTCCGAATTTGAGTCTCCCTTAAAACCCTTAAGTCCAAATCCCACAGCTTGGTAGCGCGTCCATCAGATTCCTCATCCCGAGACAAAAAAGTGGGAAGATCGAGCATCTGGTTGAAATCACAGTCATACACACCACCATCCCAGCTGACATTAATGGTGTCGCGGCACATTAACCCATCCACCGTGTTAGGGTTAAAAGAATCCTTCAATAAAAGTAAATAATCTTCATACAGACCGCGATTCCTCAAATACGTGGCAAACCTACTGATAGGCATGTTTGTAATAGTTAACAACTTATCAAAAGTTATATTAAAATGCTTATCTAATTCTCGTTTATAATCCGACTCCAATTCCATTTGATTACCGGCGAGGTGAGGTCCAACTGGATTGAAAACCAAATGAAGCGGGAGTTGGCCATTATTTTTACCGTAACCAATCGAGTTAAGTAATTTTAAGGCTTCGATACTTTTATCAAAAACGCCATCACCCCTTTGGGCGTTTACATTTTCAGGGCTGTAGCATGGCATGGAAGCGATTATTTCTATATTGTGATCGCCTAGAAAATGAGGGAGCCATTCGAATCCGGGTTCTAAAAGAATAGTGAGGTTACACCTGTCAATAATCTGGCATTGAGGCTGTATGCCTCTCAGCTGTTCGATGAGGTAAGCAAAATCGGGTATCATTTCAGGAGCCCCGCCTGTGAGATCTATCAAAGGAACTGGGTTTTTCGATACCCATTCCGTGATTTTATCAATCGATAGACGGGACATGATTTCCTTGCGCCCGGGACCTGCATTAACATGACAATGTGAGCACGTTAGATTGCATAATTTCCCCAAATTGAGCTGCAATACTCGAGGATGAACGCGATCGAGAACCAGATTATTTTTAATGAGTGTAGCTCCAAAAGAGTGGCTGGTCATGAGGGTTAAAGTATACCTTTAAATTTTTTAGGCGTGAAGCATTCAGGACTTTCTCAATTCCGACAAGGTTTTCCTGCAGGGACAGGTCAAGCGGATTTGATTTCCTGGATTTTGCACTTTTGAAATAAGATTTTTGGGATTCCTTTGTCTTTTCTACAATGCATACTCGAATAGAAAACTTTTGGTATGCTGGTCGTCACTTTGCCTGTATTCTGGGCACCCGCGCTGATTTGACCGAATTAGACGCCTCTGAGCTCAAGATCGAAGCGTTTTTCGCTGTATATTTGAAAAACTAAAGCTTTCCACACGACGCATCTCACCAAAACGGGTTTTTGAATTTAGCAATCAGTAATATTTGATTAAAATCAAACGAAATCATCAAAAAAACGGACAGAATGCCTTAAATTATGGGACTTGGCAGAACTATCAAAAACTATTAATTTAGATTAAAGCTGCTCTCCGGCGTCGAAAAAATAAAAATATGAACTTACGCCTATTTAATTTTATAATGCTTGTCGCTATATGCGCCCAGCAAGCAATTAACGCCACTCCTGCTAAGCCAACAAGCCAAGAGCGATTCTCGAATATAGAGGAAATTGAGGGAGTTAGCTTCAGGCGGCACGTCATCCCCCTTGCCAGTCGGTTAGGCTGTAGCTCGAGGGAGTGTCATGGTTCATTCAAAGGCCAGGGTGATTTTAGATTATCTTTGTTTGGCTACGATTTTAAACGAGATCACGAAGCCATGGCAGGCGGTGAGGAGCCTAGAATCAATACGGGCGCACCAAGAAAAAGTCTCCTCCTCCAAAAACCCACAATGGAAGTCAAACACAAGGGGAAAAAGAGGCTAGATCTAGACTCATGGGAATACAATGTCTTCTTAGAATGGATCAATTCCGGAGGTAAAAACGATGAAAAGGAAACCGGCGAATTTGAAAAACTTGTGGTGCATCCCAGCTCTGTAGAGTTCAGGGAGTCCGGCGAGGAAATAAATCTCAAAGTATTTGCTCACTGGGTAGATGGAACAGTTGAAGATGTCACAGGTTTTACGCGATTCCAATCCAACGACGAGTCGGTCGCAACGGTAGACAAAAAAGGCAAAATTATTTCTACGGGCCCCGGGGACACTCATGTTATTGCCTTTTACGACAATGGCGTCACTCCTGTAGAGGTCATACGTCCTTGGAATCAAAATATAGCCAGCAACTTCCCCGAATTTCCCGTCAATACAGAGGTCGACCGATTAATTTTATTGAAGCTACAAAAACTTGGGATCAAGCCTTCAGAAGTCTGCTCTGATGAAGATTTTCTGAGAAGGATAATGGTTGATCTCACAGGCAGTATTCCAACTGCTGAAGAGGCGCTCCTTTTCATACAAAATCCATCACCCAACAAAAGAGTGGCTAAAATCGAAGAGCTTCTGCACTCCAAAGAATATGCGGCCTGGTGGACAACGAAATTGTGCGATTTTACTGGAAATAATCAATTTCAAATGCCTGATAGAAATTTCAGAGACGAATTTTCTGAGCAATGGTGGGAGTGGATTCATAAAAGAATAAGAGAAAACACCCCCTACAATGAACTCATAGCTGGCGTCGTTCTCGGTAAATCAAGAGAAAGTAGCGACCAGACATTTAAAGAGTATGCCACAGAAATGAGTTCTTACATCAAAGACTCAAACCCTGAGGAGTTTGCTGATAGGGAAACAATGCCTCACTTTTGGTCTCGCAGGAATATCCGGAGTGCCGAGGAAAAAGCCTTGAGCTTTAGTCACTCATTTCTTGGTGTCAGAATCGAATGCGCCCAGTGTCATAAGCACCCATTTGATCAATGGACAAAACAAGACTTTGACCATTTCAAGGCATTCTTTGAGCCAATAAGATACGGGAGAAATCCTTCAAAAGAAAAATCCAAAGATGCGATGACCTATTCCTCTGTCACCAAAGAGATTGAATTGGCTTCAGGGTACGACAAAACTAAAAGAACAAATCGCAAACAGCTTGATCAAGAGATTAAAAAAAGGGTTTCGCTTGGCCAACCAGTTGGTTGGCTTGAAGTTTTTGTAGATCCTCGATACGGAAGCGCTTTACAGAAGCGAAATAAAAACCAGAAAAGAAAGCAGATCTCAAAAAGGGTTCTCACTCCGAAAATATTAGGGGGTGAAGAGGTCATGGTAAAATCCTACTCGGACCCCAGGCAACCATTAATGGATTGGATGGAGGACCCGGAAAATCCATATTTTGCCAGATCTTTTGTAAATCGTCTCTGGGCTCATTACTTTGGACGAGGGTTGGTTGAACCAGCTGATGATCTAAATCTCGCGAACCCGCCAAGCAACGAAGGCTTGATGAGACATTTGGAAAAAGGATTTATTCTCAGTGGATTCGATATGAAATGGCTCCATCGTGAAATACTAATGAGCGATGCCTACCAAAGAAGCTGGGAACCCAATGACTCTAATCGATTAGACGACAAAAACTACAGCCATAGAAATATCAAAAGGCTTCCAGCTGAAGTTGTTTATGATGGAATCCAGCAAGCAACGGCTCCTTCTTCAATTCACCAGGAAGTTGCAAAACGGACAATAGGCCCTGCCTCAGGAATTTTGAATCGAAATACAAGAGCCGGTGCCGGGTATTCTCTCCAAGTTTTTGGAAAGCCTAAAAGAGAAATCAATTGTGACTGCGAACGTAATAATGATCCTACACTGCTGCAAACCATCTACACCAGAAATGACCCCGATATGCTGAAAGCTATCGAAAGTGGTTCCAAAAAATCATTGCGATGGATCGATGAATTACGAGCAATGTATTCACCGAAAAGAAAAGCAGACG
>CBFHOE010000002.1:504784-572612 GCA_965657355.1 Limisphaerales bacterium
ATCAAAACCTGAAGAACCGGCGGAAACCTCAGAAAGTGAATTGCAAAAATTCAAGAACAACTCCAAGAGATATAAAAAACAGATGCGCATTCTTCGAGAACGCCAGTCCCTTCTGCAAAGCCGTCTCAAAAGTGGGAGCGCGAAGAATAAATCCAAATCAAAAATTAATTCTAAAATGTCGCCTTTTCCAATCGAGCGACTCATAACCGAAACCTTTTTGAGGGTTTTAGGTCGTATTCCGGACGAACGAGAATTTCAATCTGCCATACAGGATGTCAACAAAATGGAAGACCCGGTAGATGGCATCAAGGAGCTTCTTTGGGCTCTCCTCAACACCAAAGAATTCATGGTAAACCATTAAAACTTTTGACCCATATGAACAATAATTACTACTGCGACGGCATTGAAAGAAGAGATTTTATTAAGGTTGGGGCCCTTGCTGGGTTGGGAGTCAGCTTGCCACAGTGGATTTCTCAGTCCCAAGCAGGCGAAATAAAAGAAAGAAAATCGAAAGCCGCAATATTCGTTCGACTGACAGGTGGTCCAAGCCATATGGATACTTTCGATATGAAACCAAATGCCCCATCGACACATAAAGGGGAATTTAACGAAATATCAACGAAAGTTCCTGGTATTAAAATCAGTGAGCACTTGCCCAAATTAGCTAAATGCACCGACAAGTTTGCCATTGTCAGAGGAATTTCACACTCGCTTGCTGCACACCAACTCGGGCAGCAGTATTTAGCATCAGGTAACCGGCCAATTGCCTCTCTGCAATACCCCACTTATGGTTCCGTGGTGGCAAAAGAATTGGGTGGGCCCGAGGAATTACCTCCATTTATAGCCATCCCAAACCAAAATAATAATCCAACCGGTTTTTTAGGCGTCGAATATGGCCCTTTTGATACCGGAGCCACACCTCAAAAAGGGCGTCCAATGCGAGTTAGGGGACTAGCCTCCACACCTGGTTTGTCACTCGATGACATTGAAAGAAAACAAAATCTCATTAGCCGCTACGATAAAAGGTTTGGATCCTTAAAATACGAAGACAAGATCCTGGCGGGGATGGACGAATTCTCGAGAAAAGCATATCTCATGATGCGATCACCGGCTGCCAAAAAGGCATTTGACCTAGCGAAAGAACCAAATAGCATAGGCAATCTCTTTGGGGCAGGAGGATTTTCACAGAGCTGCCTTCTATCGACTCGCCTCGTTGAGGCTGGGGTGCCATTCGTCACTATCAGTTATGGAGGTTGGGATACTCATCAGGATAATTTTAATAAATTAAAAGATGTTAATCTGCCCGAACTAGATGATGGTCTCGCTGGTTTGTTTCAAACCCTAGAACTTAAAGGCTTACTCGAATCCACGACAGTTTTTGTGTCTGGAGAATTTGGACGCACCCCGAAAATAAATGCGAGAGGTGGAAGAGACCATTACCCGAGGGCTATGTTCTCTCTATTTGCTGGAGGTGGCATTGATGCTGGCCAGGTCGTTGGTGAAAGTGATAAAAATGGGGAGGGGCCAAAAGATTGGAAAATTACACCTGATGATCTTGCAGCAACGCTGTATTACACTTTGGGAATCGATTACAAAAAAGAATATCATACTCCCACTGGCAGACCTGTTATGATTGTTCGAGACGGCTCCGTCATAAGGGAGTTGTTATCATAACTTGAACGGCCGTAAACTTGCCCGCCTCTTTTTGGCAAAATCTAAATGTACGAAAATTACACAATACATTCCAACAAACCCTTGCCCAAGAGGGTATGTTTTAGTGTCATCTTGTCTTGTCGCAAATTTCAAAGATCGCATAAAAGTATATGAAGAGGGTGGTCATTACCCATGGGCCAGGGTATGAACCCATAGATGAGGCCAGACGAATCACAAATATTTCAACTGGACGCCTCGGCACGATGCTTGCCAATGGTTGCGCAGCTGCGGGACTCGATGTTGTGGCATTTCGGGGCGAGTTAGCGACCCACCCGAGAGCCTGCGACTCGGTGAATACCAGACAATTCACAACAAACGCAGACCTGATCGACAATCTAAAGTCTCTGGATTCTAGAGAATCCATCCAATTCGTTTTTCATGCGGCGGCTTTGTGCGATTACCAAGTCGCTGATGTATGCTCCGATTCAGGAAAAAAGATCAATGCTAATAAAATTCCTTCATCAAAGGGAAATATTTCACTAATACTTGAACCTTCCATCAAAGTTCTGCCACAATTAGGAGAGATATTTCCAAATGCCAGTATCGTAGGATGGAAATACGAACTCAGTGGTGATCGCTCAGATTCAATTCAAGCAGGCGTAAATCAAATTGATAAAGTCGGCTCAGCTGGCTGTGTCATCAATGGCAAGGCCTATGGACAAGGGTTTGGATTTCTTCACCCCGACAAGCATTTAGAACATTTTAATACAGTAGACCAGTTGGTTGATTGGCTTATACGCTGGGTAATATCTGATCAAGAAACTAAATAAATGGCACCTAAACTAGCCAGACTGAAACAGGAATCGACGAAGCGCGTAGCACCGGATATGGCAGTGCCTTCCTCGCAATCCTTATCGGGGGTTCGGCGTGGGGCATTAGATGCACTGCGACAAGGACGCGAACTTCTTTCAATCCTTGATAATGAAAAATACACCTCCGAGTGCGCCCATGCTTTTAATGCGACGATCGGACAGCACTACAGGCATTGCCTGGATCACTTCGACACTTTCTTAACCCAGGTCTCTGAAGGAGTTGTCAACTACGACCTGCGACTCAGGAAAGCTGATATTGAGGAAAATATTCATGTGGCACTCGAGTTAACCAAAGAATTTGAAATGGCCATTGAAGAAATGAAAATCCTAGATCCCGATAAAAAGATTTTCCTTAATGCTGGAACCGGCCACGAAGAACTGACGCTATGCGAATCGACCATCGCAAGAGAGCTCTATTACGTCACCGCGCATGCGACGCATCACTATGCATTAATAGCAGTGATTGGATGTCACTTTGGTATAGAACTTCCTAAAAATTTCGGGATTGCTCCTTCAACAGTTGCCTATCATGATGCGAAATCAAATGCCTGATTTTCAATTCTCATTTTTGCTCGAGTCTAAATGGACACCTCATCTGGAACCCCGATAGAGATACCCTTTGGTTTCAGCGAATGGCATCCTTCATTACAAATCTTATTTTTTGCCTTGGCTGCCCTGGTCAGCGAAGACGCCACAATGGTGTCTGCATCAGTTCTTGCAGGGGCTGGGCAAATATCTCGCTCCATAGCTTTTTTCGGAGCTTTCTTTGGAATCTGGATAGGCGATTTTTTACTCTACCTCATTGCCTTTAAATGCAGAAACTGGGCGCAAAAAAATAAGTTCTTCAGAAAATGGACCAGTGGGCCAAAATTCGCCCGATACGAGAATTGGTTTCACAAGAAAGGTTGGCAGGCCATTGTCATCTCAAGATTTCTTCCCGGCACGAGGGTTGGGTGCTTTGTGGCAGCTGGTTATCTTAGAATGAAAATGTGGCCCTTTGCTTTTATTACTTTCACATGCGCTTTCATTTGGGCCGTTATGATTTTTCTTATTTTCGAACGAGTCGGAAATGCAGTTATGGTTCACCTTGCTCAAGTTTATAAATCATTTTGGATTATAGTCGTTGTCATAACCGTAGCCTTCTTTTTATTCAAATTAGCTTTGAGCCTATCTGATATTGATGGCAGAAAGTTATGGAAAATACGTTGTCAGAAATTATTAAGATGGGAGTTTTGGCCGGGTTGGATATTTTACTCCCCAGTATTTTTTCATTACTTTTTTCTAGCCTTAAAATACAGATCATTATCACTGCCAACAATTTCAAACCCAGGAATGGAAAACGGAGGATTCGTTGGAGAAAGTAAAGCTCAGATTCTAAAATCAATAGAAGACTCGAAATGCAAACAGTCACTCCCATTTGATTTTATTTCCCACCAACTTGAAATTCCGGAAAAAATACAAATCATAAAGAATTGGATGTCAGAAAATGAAATCCAATTTCCGATTATCTTAAAGCCCGACGTTGGACAAAGAGGGCAAGGAGTCAAATTAATAAAGACCGAGACAGAGGCACTTGAATACCTGTCAAAAAACCAGATTGACATGATTTGTCAAAAATCCGCTCTAGGAAAAAGAGAAGCGGGAATCTTTTATATACGCGAACCTAAAAATAAAAACGGATTCATTTTTTCTGTTACTGAAAAAGTCTTCCCCTTCATAACCGGAGATGGAAAAACCAATATCAAAGACTTGATCTGGGAGCACCCAAGAGCAAAATTTCAAAGTAAAATATTTTTTGATCGATTTGATGATAAATTGGAATCAATTCCTAAAAAGAATGAAAATATTCCACTAGTTTTTGCTGGCAATCACGCACAAGGGACACTGTTCTTGAGCGGGGATAAGTGGATTTCAAAAGAACTAGAGAACCAAATCGATCTTATCAGCAAACAAATTGATGGATTTAATTTTGGAAGATATGACGTACGCTTCAATTCAACTGAGGATTTGATAAATGGGGAATTTGAAATCATTGAATTGAATGGAGCAACCTCTGAAGCAACGAGTATATATGATCCAAATAACCCAATTTGGTCGGCCTACAAAACTCTTTTTAAACAATGGGACTATGCCTTTAAAGTTGGAGATGGTCATAGAAAAAGGGGTCTGAAACCTATTGGATTTTTGGATTTGTTTAGGTATTATAAGGCTAGCAAAAAAAAGTCACCAAAACACCAAATATCAGATTAATTGTCCCCACCCTTCCTTGCAACCAACATGTGTACGCTGACCTTCATACCAAATAAAAATGACTCCATTTTGCTCGCCATGAATAGAGACGAATCTCGTTCTCGTGCCAAGGCCTGTAATCCTGTTGTCTTTAATAGAGACGGTGTGATAGTCACACATCCATTTGAGCCATCGACAGGCACGTGGGTATCAACAAATTCATTTGGCGTCTCATTTGCTCTCCTTAATTGGTATTCAGTCTCGAACGATATAGAAATAAAATCACCCAGAAGCAGAGGGTTTTTGGTTAAGGATATCTCAACATCAAGATCTCCATCTGGCACTGAAGAAAGACTACTATTAGAAACGCTCCAACAGACAATGCCCTTCCGATTGGTTGGATTTTTCCCCACCACCAGGGAAATAGTTGAATGGAGATGGAATGGTTTCAAGCTTGAAAACCTTGATTTCCAGTGGGAACAAAATATGTGGGCCAGCTCTGGTTTCAATGAACCAGTGGCACAACGCAAAAGAAGAATCACCCTGGAGAATCTAGAACATCCAAAAGATGTTTCGACCACTCAATTTTTGAGAAATTTTCATAGTTCTCATGAGCCTGAGCCTGGACCATTCTCTGTGTGTATGCACCGGGAAGAAGCAGAAACACTTTCCTATACTGAGATCGAGACAAATAATGAAATATCTGAACTAAGGTATTTCCCCGGACCACTTTGCAGAAATCCTAAAGCCACTGTAAAGCAGGTAAAGATCTCAAACATTTAACCTCGAAAAAATTCATATCCCGGAGTAAGAGTCAAGTTGGCGCCTTTCCTTTTTAGTTGGGCGTCCAGTTCCTTTTGACCTAGTGGGTATTTGAAACCTTTGCGGGATATAGTTCTCTGATTTTTCTATCGGTGGGGAGTTGTCTTCCAGGTAGTTATTAACCAGCTTGGCTCCAACCCGCTTATCCAGCAAGCCCTTTACAACGACTTTTCGCCTTATTGTCCCTACCCTGGCCTCAATTTCTTGGTCGATTTTTACGGCATGGGATGGTTTAACGTTAGATCCATCGATTTTAACATGCCCGGCTTTGCAAGCCTCGGTTGCCAAACTGCGTGTTTTATAAATTCGAACAGCCCACATCCATTTATCAATTCTGACCGGACTAGCCTGATTTTTCTCTGTGGCAGGAACGCCATTTCCAATCAACTCTTTGGCCATATCTCAGAATTTGTTATGGATTAATTCTATAGCGACAAGGCTATAGCTCGTTACAAGCACGGGATCATTTTCCCACCACCTTGAAGTCGGATTGATCCAGCTACCATCTTGTTTTTGAAGGTCCATAAGTTTGAGTGCCAACTCTTTTTTCCAATGAACCTCTTTCCCTTGAGCGTCCTTAAAAGAGTGCGTTTCAGAAGCAGTTAGCGCCTTCGACATGGTATGAAAATAATAGAATAAGCCTTGTTGCCCCATACCCGGATTTTCATCAAGCGTGTAATTTTCGGATAGCCATTTTTGGACCGCAAGAACGCGCTTATCATCTTTGTTTAATTTGGCATAAACGAGGCTAAGTAAACCTGCATAGCTGATACTCCCATAGGATCGCAATGCTACTCGACCATCAGATAATTTAACTTTATCTGATTTAGTATTACCGGGAAAATACACAAATCCACCTTTGTTTCCTTTTTCGTCAGAAACCCAAGGTTCTTTATTTGTTTCAGAATTATTCTGGCATTTAGATATAAATTCTATAGCTGCCTCCCAATTTAAGTCATTTACACCGGGTTTGACAGCCTCGCCTCTGTATGCCTCAGAATACCTTAGCGCTTCCAACGCCAATAGAGTATTAGACATATCCGAGTGCGGATAACTGTTACCATATCCAACTCCACCATCTAGATTTGTATCGACAACACCTTTCTCTCCAAAATCAAATTGCCCTCTGACAATGAAGCGCCGCGCACTCTTGATATATTCAGAAAGACTTGGATCCTTGACCGCAGTCATTGCCATTATAGCAAGTGAGGTATTGTAATTAGCGAGCCCTTGCCCCGGGGTGTAAACACCACCATCGGGTTGTATTTTAGAGAGAAGAAAGGCAATACCTTTATCGATCTGCCCCTTTCTTTTTTCAACTATATTCTCAAGAGCAGGATCATTGAGCAGAGCGAACAAAGCAAAACCAGTTATAGCAGGGTGATCAGAATCGGACCAGAAACCTGCTGGATCTTGTTGTTCAAGCAACCACTTCGATCCTTTCTTAATGACATTTTTGAGCTCTAATTTAAATGAGTAGTCTGAGGCATCAGAAAACGGAAGCTTTGACTGACTTAGTAAATTAATTTCAGGGAAAGCCATCCCAATAATAACAAGACAAGGGGCTATAAATCTGGAAAATTTCATAATTAACTATAAATCTTTGCCTAATGGTCTAACAGTTAACATCACGGTAAGATTTTGTCCAACCTGGATGTCCTTGGGCATATTCGCCTCCCATATGTCATCTTGTGAACTTTCAGGCCTCGGGTTTCCTACCACGGCGTCAGAATCTTCGCGCACAGCCACAAGTGACCCATCGCGTGATGCGATAAAAACATTTTCCTCAACCCGTGATCCTAAGTATCCCCAGGGCCCCGGTTTCATTGGTTTTTCGAGCAATGAATTTTTTATCCATCTATCCACATTTACTACCTTCACATTTCCTCCAGGGTCCTCATAACGGATCTGGATCCCAATCTGATTTTCATGCAACGAACGGACGGAAGGAAGTCTCTTTTTGGGCAATAGAAGAAGGAGGGCAGCATTTAAATGCTCTGCTTTTATGGATGTTTTAAATAAGCTCTCGTGAGTTTTTCCGGTATCGTGGACTAATACATACTCCACTAGGCCTTGTGTCATGTTAACTTTTGCAGGAATCATAATTTTTCGTTCCTTAGGGTCAACCTGAACGCCAAAAAGATTTATAAGTTCTATTTTTTCATCGGGTACATTTTTCACCTTTGCCTCGGATTTGTATTCTTGCTCGGTATTACCAGCTGCGAGCACTAGTGAAACCGTGCATGAAATGACACAGCTACAGACGAAGTAAAATGGAAAATGACTCACTTGAGTAGAATATAAGTCTGAAGACAGTGATTGCAATGTATTCCCGAAGTCTTAGCTATTAACCTTTCAATCCCTTAAAAAAATGGTGGGCAGTATTTGTGGTTATATCAGCTAATTCATCAATTGTCGTACCCTTGATTTGAGCTATGGTTTTGGCAACGTGAAAAACGTGATGCGGATAACATTTTTTGCCACGGAAAGGAACAGGTGCAAGATATGGGCAGTCAGTTTCAACCATCAACTTATCAATGGGAGTCGCTTCAACAGTAACTCTTACTTCTTCAGCATTCTTAAATGTGACAATCCCAGTGAAACTAACCAGCGACCCCATGGCTTCAACCATTTTTTGCTGCTCTGGGGAACCAACAAAACAATGAAAAACTCCCTTTACTTTATCTGCTAGAGGTTGCAGGTATTTCATTGTTTCATCAAAAGCTGACCTTTGATGAATGACCAAATTTAAATTCGATTCAATAGCCACCTCTATCTGCTGCTCAAATAAATGAGCTTGCTTTTCAATATACCGGGAATCGTCAGCTTCAGATTTTGATTCATCCATTTGACTTGGCATCCGGTAATAATCCAACCCCGTCTCCCCGATAGCTACGACTTTGGAGTTTTTAGCCATTTGTTTCAATTCAGTTCGGATGTCATCTGGAGCATTCAGGGCGTCACATGGGTGACACCCAACAACAGCATAAATGGGATCGTATTTCTCCGAGAGCTGAATCACTTCTTCGCTCGCTTTCAGGTCTGTTGCTATAGCAATAATTTTTTCAACACCCAACTCCTCGCAGTCCGATAATACATTGTCAATATTGTCTGAGAAATCGGGGTAGTTGATGTGAGCGTGTGTATCGATAATTCCAGGCATTTTTTAAAGAGCTTTTAAAAACCTATTCAAATAATGTTTCAATTTATGTCGGGCTAATGACTTTCGACTGGGTCACGAGGAATCTAATTGAGGTCATTTAATTCGCTTTGAGGCTCTTTATCAGAAATAGATCTTCGTCGCTGAATATCCATACGACCCTCGTTATATAATACAATTGAATTACTCGGAACGCTATCCATCAAAAACACATTGCCTCCAATGATACTTCCTTCCCCGATGATTGTGTCCCCCCCCACAATAGTTGCTCCGGCATAAATAGTGACACGGCTTTCAATTTTAGGGTGACGCTTCTTACCTCTGAGTTTTTGCCCAGCAGCAAGTGATTTAGCGACCAGTCCAACATTGTGATAAAGCTTCACATGATTTCCGATCTCACAAGTCTCACCCAATACAGTGCCAGTGCCATGATCTATAAAAAAATGTGTCCCTATTTGTGCTCCCGGATGAAGATCCATTCCGGTGCGGGCATGAACCCACTCTGTCATAATTCGAGGAATTAAGGGAATGTGGTAGCTGTAGAGAGCGTGCGCCAGGCGCTGAACAGTAATTGCTTCAATAAATGGATAAGAGACAATGACCTCGTCCATGCTCAAAGCCGCTGGATCTCCATTGAATGCTGCTTCGGCATCTGTCTGCAAAATTTCTCGAATCTCGGGAATTTTCAATAAAAACTGATCTACTACATGCTCTGAATATTTATTGGGGTCCTTTTCGCTAATTTCTTCTGGCATGTGGTGAAGTAGGCTTTTTCGAATCTGCCTCTTCAATTTAATGCCCAATGAACAAACTATCTGCTGAGTTTCAAAATCAATATCGTTTTTTTGATGAACTTTATCATCAAAAAATCCAGGAAAAATAAGGTGCAAAAGCTGCTCAGCAATTTTTGAAATAGCTAGCTTAGATGGGAGATTGTGCCCCTCATTGTAGTTTATTCCTCCCAGCTTATTGTAAGAATCGAGTATTCTCCTGGTGTATTCGCAATCAGTCATACATACAGGCTATATCGCCTATCTTTCACACTCAACCATTCGTTACGTCAAAAAGATCAACAAAGGCTTAACGCACATGATGGAATTTGGGTGTCATCTTTTTTCTACCAAAACTAGAATTCAGTTATTCGCCAATCGGGTCAATTCATGAGGGTATTTCCTTTTGCCCCCCTCGCCTTGTATTTGGCCCCATGATTGACACCTCTACTACTTTCTTTAAAGGCATTATAAGCAGCCACGTATTTTGGTGGAGTAGAATCATAAAAGTCCTGTTTTTCAATCCAGTCAAAATCATTTGGATCGGTTGTTGTTCGGCAATCAACCATGTTTTCTCCTGACTGGATATTCCGGGAAATGAATTGGAGCGCTGAATTTATGCTTTTGCCATGAATCACACCACTGTAAACCATGCCGCACAAAGAGAACAAAAAGATGGGAACAATTAAATAAACGCTAAATTTAAAAACTTTGAATATATGGAGTATTTCGGATTTTTGATAACCCAGAGCCATAATCTCTAATTGAGAGAGTCTTTGAGATAGCGACTCAAATTGGAGTAACCCAGAACCCACAGCATCATATAAGTCGAGTTTTGGATTTGCTGAGGAAAGATTCTTCACTCCATCAAATGTGCCCAGAGGATTATTTTTCGATATAATGGATGCCCCAATTTTTTCATCGGGCGTGCTAATTATCCCTGGGCTCAGATTAGTGGGATCACGAGGTAGTCGGCCATCAATGGCTGGAACCATCGATTCGATATTCAGTCCGAGATGATCAAGCACGAGTGCGGCAACATCGACAATATAAGTATCACTCAGTATTTTACCAGGATCGGCAGAAGGCCCAAAGGCAACTAAAAACGTCGTCTCTGTATCTGGATTATCGAGGCTGAGATTATGGTGAATCCCAGATCCAATTTGGTCGCTCGTCAGAAGAATGAGCCATTCCTCTTTCGTTTCTTTTACACGATCTGAAATAGATTTAACAACCTGGCCAAGTAATTGATCAATTCTTTCGATGCTGTCTAAGTAGGCTTCACTTTGTGGCCAATACCCATCACGCATTCTCACTGACACGGATTGAGCAAAATGCAGAAAGGTTAAATCAGGGGCTTGAGATTTTAAAATCAGCCTACTGAAAGCATCTGCGACTCTCTGGTCACAAGTATGAGGTAATAATTCGGCATCAAAAAATGATTCTTCCCTATCTACTTTTAGACTAATGGGGGCATTTATTTCTGGCCAAGAAGTGAAGCTCACTGTGTGATAATTTGGGTTCAAGTTTTCCAACCGATCAAAAATGGAAAGGCCCTGATGTTCCTTATCAACTCGGTGGTGATTATATTTGGTATGAACCTTAGCTTCATCAGCTGTAATCTTTTTTGCCTCGAGTGAATCCTGCCAAACCCCGCTCAGGATAGTCGCCCATCCACGCCAAGATGAAGACGTCATTGACTCAGCCGAGTTAAGATAATACCCAGGTAATATCTTTGCATTATTGGACCATAATGAATCAGACAATATCAGGTCAAAATTTGGCGTTTGGGCCGCCTGAATGGCGCCAAACCGGCACCCATCAAGACCCAAAATGACAACTTTTTTGTTGGAAACACCTAGGTTATCCAACGCAGGACATGAGAGAGGAGATGAAACCAGGCAAAAAACCCCTAACAAGCCTAATATCAACAATTTATAAAAGCCCAAACTGTTCATTTACATACAACTAAATACACCTGTAGAATTTTATTGGCGATATAAACCTGCAAACAACGTGGATTTAGTTTTTGATCAAAAAATTACACAGCAATTTGATGAAAATGATGATTCATTAATTGTTTTTCTATATGAATTGGAAAAGTGGGTTTATTCCGAAAAAAAATTTGAATGGGCATTTAATGTGGATGAACTCACCGCCCTCAGGAGGATTAAGAATGAGGATCAAAGAAGGCTCTCATTTATATGGAGGATCATTTTAAAATCATTTCTTTCTCAAGTCTTAAAAAAATCAGCTATCGATGTCCAATTCGCACTATCACAGTCAGGAAAACCGTTTTTCCCAAAAAAATCAGGTTTTGAACATATAAAATTTAACGCAAGCCACACCCAGTCGCACGGAGTCCTTGCCATCTCTCGGTTTGGTCCTCTGGGTATTGATATTGAATCAGTCGACAGGGTGGTTGATTGGGAATCGGTGGCCAATCGTTTTTTTTCACGGCAAGATAGAGAGAGACTTACAAAGCTCCCTAAAAAGGAGGCAAAAGAGGAATTCCTCCGCATTTGGACCCGCATCGAGGCTATAATAAAGATGAATGACGACAAAGTTGCCAATATCTTCGATTCTCAGAATCAGGAAATGCTGGTTTCTTTTTACCCGAACACCAAACCTTTGGGGCTTCCAAAAAACCTCGCGGGCCACCTCGCATGCCCGAAGTTCCCCTCAAAAGTGACCAATCCAATCCCGGTATTCAAATTACCTTTCCCTGTTAACGCATAAAAAAGCAGAATCTCGCTTTTCAGCAAAAGCCAGATTTCAGAGGGAATAGCTCCACGAAGGAGGTGTCTTAATTTTCCACCTCGGGACCAGAGTGACCATACCATAGAGCCCGAATGCAGTTTTCAGAATAAGGGCATCCGGATGATTGCCTGCGAACGAAATAGCAGAAGGTCCAAAGCAGCACAAATCCGGCATTAAATCATTCAAAATTGGCTAAAAAAGTTAATCGAGCGGGGCCTATTTTTTAAAATGCTGACTCCATGGCGAGAAACCATAGTTTGTCGATTTAGGTAGAAAATTCAGTTGGAACCAAGTTTTTAAAATGAGAAATAATTTCTGAGATTTTGAGAGCCTAGTTCGTCCACTCCCATTCCAAAGATTGAATTTTCTTAGGGCAAGTTTTTTAAGAATATTCCAGTAGACGGCACCCATGAGTTCTGCGGCTACCATTGCTTTTCGATCCTCGGAGGGAAGGACGTCAAAAGCTCTTTTGTAGTAATCAATAGCAATGTGAGCGTAATGAGAGCAAAGGCTATTAAGGTTTTTGTCAAAATGACCATTAAGAATTTGCTCTTCAGTGACCCCGAACTTCTCCAAATCTTCTGCAGGAAGGTAGATTCTTCCTAATTCGGCATCGGATTTGACGTCTCTCAATATATTAGTTATTTGGAGTGCTTTACCTAATAAGACGGCGTATTCCTTGGTTTTTGCACTTTTAAAGCCAAATATTGGGATGCTGAGGAGTCCCACAGCAGAAGCTACTCGATAGCAATAGGTTTCCAGTTCTTCCCTTGTTGCAATTCTTGATTGGGTTAAGTCAGACTCCACTCCATCCAGCAGAGCTATGAAATCATCTTTTTTCAGATCAAAATCACTCAATACCCTCTGCAACTCTTGATTGACCAAAAAATGGGGCTTTTCATCCGTTGAATACGCCCTCTGAAGATCTAATTTCCAGTCATTAAGTGATTTTTTCCGGACCGAGACAGGTTTTGATTCATCATCAGCGACATCGTCGACCTCACGGCAAAAGGCGTATAAAACTTGCATTGCCTTTCTTTTATTTTCAGGCAGAAGAATGAAAGCCAACGCAAGATTGCTAGCGGACTTTTTGGTTATTTGCTGGCTATTATCTTGGGATTTTTGAATGTCTGATCCTTCATTCATTCTGAACACATCATACAGGGGTCCAAGGGG
Source organism: Limisphaerales bacterium (assembly GCA_965657355.1). Classification (GTDB taxonomy): domain Bacteria; phylum Verrucomicrobiota; class Verrucomicrobiia; order Limisphaerales; family JAJOIW01; genus JAJOIW01. Next base: position 518,227 of record CBFHOE010000002.1, read on the forward strand.
GATTAAAGATCTGAGTCTTTTTTGGCTGGGGGTAGTCCACCAGTCTCCGAGAGGCTTGGATTTCGTGGACGGTGGGAGCGCCTACGCTTCCTGAATTTCCTGCGCACCTTCCCATCTCCTTGTTCTTCGACACCAATAAGCTCTTTTGATGATTTTGATGAACTACTGCGTGATTTACGCGAACTTCTTGACGAAATCGGCTTTTCCTGAGCTCTGCGAGCAAAGGAAAGCAAGAGTAATCCCAATACCAATAATGCCGCCAAAAGGATCAAAACATCCTTAAATTGGGGGGTTAACTCGGGTAGCTTAAAGTAATCGAGGTAATCTTGAACGTTATCCAATACTTGGTCCTTTTGTTCTTTCCATTTTGTATCTCAAATCAAACTTGAGGCGCACATTGAGAACATAAATCTCTTTTCATTGATAGTCAAAACTTAGACAGGATCATCTTCGTTCAGATTCAATCTCTTCATTCGGTATCTTAGAGCATGTCTGGAAATGCCTAAATCGCTTGCTGATTTACTTATTGCAAATTCATTCATTTGAAGAGCCTTGGAAACGAGATGTTTTTCGTAGCTCAAGAGTTCCTCTTCCATCGAAAATGGAAGAGGAAGGTCTGGATAAATTTTTCCCTTATTGATACTGGCAGATTTATGAAATTCAGGCAGACTGCTGGCTTGGATTTCACTGGAGCGTTCCATGATTACAGCCCGTTCAATTGAATTTCTCAACTCGCGAATATTTCCCGGCCAAGAATGGCTTCGAATCAAGATTTCGGCAGTTTTGGAAAGAAATAACCGGGGCCTATTCATAGAATAGCAAAAATGATCGAGAAAATGATTTGCTATCAGAATGACATCATCACCCCTATCTCTCAAGGCCGCTGGCTGTATCTGAACTACATTTAATCTGTGATAAAGATCCTCCCTGAACTCATTATTTTTAATAGCTTCTAAAATATTACGATTAGTCGCTGCGATCACCCGAGTATCTACACTCAGCTCCTGATTTCCACCAATTCTATGAAATGAGCCATCCTCAAGAAACCGAAGAAGCTTTGCTTGAAGAGGACGGCTCAACTCACCAATTTCATCTAAAAACAAAGTTCCGCCATGAGCCTCTTCCACCCTTCCTATTTTTTGTTGGAGAGCGCCCGTAAAGGATCCCTTTTCATGCCCAAACAATTCGCTTTCCAATAGTTCGTGAGGAATAGCGGCACAATTGATTCGAATATAATTGCCCTGGGCTCTTTTACTAAGGCCATGCAAAGCACCAGCTATGAGCTCTTTCCCAGTTCCGCTTTCACCGAGAATAAGAACCGTCGCGTTAGCTGGAGCCACTGTTTGCACCATTTCTTTTAGCTCCCTGATGTTGTCACATTCTCCGACGATATTTTCCAATCCAAATTTCTTATAAATTTTTTTATGGTAAGCCTTATTTGTTTCGAGAAGTTGATACCTCTCGGCCGCTCGGGAGATTATGTGCAAAAGTTCTTCAGGTTCAAAAGGCTTAGCCAGGTAGTCCATTGCGCCAGCTTGAATAGCCTCTACTGCATGTTTAGGTGTCGCATATGCAGTAATCATCATTATGGGCAGCTCGGAATAATGATTCTTAACATGATCAACCAGTTTGAAACCACTCATACCGGTAAGGCGGTGGTCGGTGATGACAAGGAAGTAATTGTGAGATTGTAATTTTTGAATGGCTTCTTCGCCGCTTGTAGCAAATTCCAAATCGTAACCTTCGGATTGAAGAATAGGCTCAAGAGTCGTCTTCATGTTGACTTCATCATCAACTAGTAATACTGGTGGTAAGTTCATATCAATAATGCCCAGCTGTGGATAAATGTTGAGGGAAAACCAATGTGAATGTCGTTCCAGACTCGGAAGATTTTAACGAAATAGTTCCACTGTAGAATTCCAAATACTTTTTGACGATGCCTAGCCCCAAGCCACTCCCGCCCTCTTTGGTGGAGAAGTAAGATTCAAACACCTTTGTCTGGATTTTTGGATCAATCCCCTGACCGTCGTCTGAGATGTTAATGACAATGTCCGAATCGGACTGCCTTTCCAATGCTATTGTTATTTTCCCGTTCCCTTGGATGGCCTCTCGTGCATTAACAAGAAGATTGATGAAAATTTCAGATACATGTTTGGGCTGGACCAATAGGAATAAGTCGTCGCTATCCGGAAATTGGCAGTCGAGCTTTATGTTTGGAAATGTCTCTTTTGGAATAACTCGATCAGCAGCTTTTTCAATTTCTTCTTTTATAGATACTTTTTTGACACTGGATGCAGACTGGTCAGCGTCGGACATGAGATCCTTCAGGATCATATCTGACCGCGCAATCTCTTGTCGAATCACGCATGCTTGAGCTCGAACGAGTGTGCAGTCATCCTGCTTCCTTTCCAACAAGTATGCGGCATTATTGATTATACTTAATGGATTTTTAAGTTGATGGGCTATCTCGGCCACGAGGCGCCCCATGCCTTTTAAATGCTCGTTTCGCACCCTTAGCTCAAGTTGCTCTTCTCTCAGGCTTTTCTCGCGATCAAAGAGCACCTGGAAAGCAAAACAAAAAAAGACCATAGAAATTAACAAAACTAAACGCATTGTAATTTGCTCGGTATTTGTGACTGTTTCAGCAAGCAGCCAAGATCCATTGCCCTTGTCGTAGTCAAAAATGGACTCGCTAAACAAGCAACCAATCACATAGAGGAAAATCAAGCTCAAGTTGAGAGCAATTTGAAAGAAGGCATCGGAAATTGCATAAGCGTTTCTCATGATCATCCCGAAGTAAACCCAGTAAAGTGAGCTTGAAAACCCGTCCTCAACAAAGATCAGGCAACAAAACATCAACCCGTCTAATAATGCCATAGTGAAAGTGGCGTATAGCATTGGCCGATAGGGAACTTTACCCATATACCCCAGCATGATGAGGTATAAAATATTCATGAATAAATAGATGAAAAATATGTTTTTTGCCAATGCGAATGCTTCAACTAAAACCTCGTTAGTGTTCGGCATATCTCCGACAGGAAAAAATAGAAAATTGTAAACGAGGGCAAGATAAACAAACCGGATAGGTATTCCCAAATCCCTTTCGGCTCGAACGAAACGACCAACTTGAGGACCTAGTGAAATACTTTTTTTAGCACTCAGCGGGCTTATTTCACTGAGAGAAGATTGTTTAAATAATTTTTTAAATGCAGAGGTCAAAGCTTATTTCACTTAAGAAACGATAACACACATTGACATATTTGCTCAACCGGTAGTAGGCGACCAACACCTTCGTAACCACAAGAAAGCATCCCTTCTTCCGGACCAACGAAAACAACGCCTCTTTTTTCCAATAATTCTACATTCGCTCGAGTTGCTGGGTGCATCCACATCTTACCATTCATGGCTGGAGCTATTATACACTTGGCTTTTGGTTCCAAAGCCAATGCAATGCAACTCAAAGCATCATCCGCAAGACCATGCGCCAGCTTTGCGATAGTGTTGGCTGTTGCTGGAGCAATAAGAAGGATATCTGCTTCATCAGCTATCCTTATATGTGAGGGCTTCCAACCTTCCTCTTCATCATAAAGATCAGTGATGACTTCATTTCTTGATAGAGTTTTAAAAGGAAGAGGAGTCACGAAGTTTTGAGAATCTTTTGTAAGAACAACTTCGACTTTACAGTCAGCTTTTACCAACTGGCTTGTTATTTCAATTGCTTTGTAGGCTGCTATTGAACCAGTCACGCCAACGACGACGTGCTTCTGATTTCGTATCATTTTCATCTTCCATTTTTTATTTGGTCTGGCTGGTCTGGTTTTATGTAGATGAACTGCTGAGAGGGTTTTTCATCCTTGAGGTTCTGAGTTTTTCAACTTCATAAATCATTTGAGCTCTGCGAAAATCTTCCTCGTAAGTAGATGAGACTAAAAGGTAGTCAAATCTTTCCCAGTAGCAAACTTCCTTTTCAGCCGCATTAAGTCGGACTTGGATTATTTCTTCTGAATCGCAACCCCTTTTCCTCAAACGGCATTCCAATTCATTTAATGTTTTTGTGACAACAAAGACGGTAACGAGGGCCGGACTAAGAGTGGGGTCTTCGGAAGCTTTTTTTCTTATTGTCTCTTCGCCCTGGACATCGATATTTAAAAGGACATCTTTTCCATTCTGCAGCTTTGAAACAACCTCGGACTTGAGCGTACCATAGAAATTACCATGCACTGTAGCATGCTCTAGAAAATCACCATCATGAACATGTTTCATAAATGCATCAACTTTGAGAAAATAATAATCCTCTCCATGTATTTCTCCTTCTCTGGGTGGCCTTGTAGTACAAGTGACAGCCCTGGTTAAATTTTGATTGCTTCTCAATAATTGATCGCAAATCGTCGTCTTTCCCGCTCCAGAGGGAGCAGAAATCAAATAAAGAATATTGCGATTTTCCTGGGACATAAGTAAATACAGTGCTGTTTCTTTATAAAAAGATTACTATTCAATATTTTGCACCTGCTCTCGGAATTTTTCCAACTCGGTTTTCATCTGAACAACCAAATGGCTTAAACCAGCATCATTAGCTTTAGATCCTGTTGTGTTTATCTCTCTAAACATTTCCTGAGCTAAAAAATCAAGCGCTCTCCCGTGACTTTCCTTGGATTGTGAAATGTGGGTAAATTTTACAAAATGACTTTCTAATCTGTCCAGCTCCTCGGAAACATCACACCTGTCAGAAATCAAAACTACCTCTTGTGCCAGTCGGTTAGGGTCTACTGACTCCGGAGAAATCCCAGCCCGATTGATTCGCTCTTCTAACTGCTTTCTGTGGTATTCCTGAACTAAGGGTGATTTTTCTCTGACTTCACTGACAAGAGCTTTGAGTTTTTGAATGGCTAATACCAATACTTCCTTCATATGCTGGCCCTCGAGTGCTCTAGATTCTAAAAAAGGCTTGAGAGCCGCTTCTAAGGCATTTGAGAAAACACCCAAATATTCGTCTGGGTCAATGCCTCCTTGAGACTGCTCAAAAATACCGGGTAAACGAAGAATCTCAGCAACCCCGATATCTGATTCTAAATCTGCTTTTCTTGCGAATTCTTGGACCTGTTTGAGGTATTTCTGGGCAACTTCTTGATTTAAATTCAGAGAAATAACTTCACCGCACAGATCATAAACATAAAACCTGACAGAGACTCTTCCTCTTGAGACTCGTGAAGCCATTTGTTTTCTGAGACCGTGCTCCAGAGCATCGAAACCTTTCGGCAAACCTATTTGAACATCGAGTTGTTTCCGATTCACTGAATGTATTTCAGCCACTACTCGAAGTTTATCATCCGAAGCTTCACCTCTCCCATGACCCGTCATTGAATTCATCACTCATGGAATACATCGCCAAAAACTTCAAAGCAACTGGGAAATGCTCAAAATCAAACAGCTATTTCGTTAAATCATCATTGCTTTAGCAGCTCTTAAGAAATATTATGAGTTCAACCCAATTCAACTAATAAGGCCACTGGCATGGGGCATTCTCCCATTTCTCGTGCTTATTTGCCTACTAAACAGATGAAAAAACTCAATAGACAAAATAAACTGAAGCTTAAGGAATGGACTAGCAAAATAGCTACTCTAACCACACTTTTAGGTGTGATCCTTCTCTGCACCACGCCTTCGGCGAAAGCGGGAATGACCATTCAATTCTACGGAGATACGTTTGGATTAGGAACAGCTATTCCTGGAGCTCAGATGCAAAACCTTTACGAGGATGACCAATTTCCTGATCAACCTGGTGCCACCGAAGGAGTTACCGCCCAAAAAGGTTTCGGTGGAGCTTTCGTTGATGCCTCAACTGGATATTGGGAGTGGCCTCAACCGTTTGCGCAAGGAAATTGGCAGGACAACTACGGTGCTGTAATGACCGGTGTCTGGTATGTCCCGCAATCAGGCGATTACAGGTTCTTTATTAGATCCGATGATTCTTCAGAACTCTTCATAACGGAGGAACCACTCGATTTGGAAAGTCTCAAAGGCGATGACGCTCCAGAACCAGATGCTTTTGAAGCCGACTGCTGTGATGCTTTCGAAGAAGGAGATACGGCAACGGCCACTTTCGCCCTGGAGGCTGGTGATATTCGGTATATAACTTTCATTTTTAAGGAAGCTGGAAGCGGTGATTGGGCTCAGTTAGGTCATAACTTTAATGGATCTTCAGTCGAATTATTTCACTTGGGTAATGTCCAGAGACATATTTTCACTGAGGATGCGCCTGCGGAGGAGTTTCCAATAATGGCCGCTTTCGGCCCTGATGGGGAGCAATGGGAAAGTGACGTCCCAGTCCCAGAAGCCCAAAACGTCTCATTCTACGTTGAATTCGATACAGAAATATCATCAGCCGATGAGGCACCCGAAATTACATGGTCTTTAGACGGCGAGGAAATTGAAGGTCAAAAAGGATCTATGCTCACCTTGTTTGCAACTATGGATCTCGACGGTTCAACCGTAACCGCGAACATAGATGGTATTGATGAATTATCCATGACAATTACTATCGAACCAGACTTTGATGCACCCACAGTTTCATCGATCAGAACCCAAGGGAATCCAGCAGGAGTCCTCGTTACATTTAATGAGGGTGTTTCGGAAGAGAGCGCTACCAATACATCAAACTACGAAATCGAAGGTAAGACTATTTCATCTGCAACTCTTATATCTTCTAACCAGGTCTTACTAGACATCGGAGCATATGATGGCTCTTTATTGGAAATCACAATCACTGGTGTTGAGGACCAGGCATTTTCACCTAATCAAATCGAAGAGGTCACCCTACCTGTAGTCATGACTGATGGACTCATCATTTACCTTCCATTGGATGAAGATACAAATGATTTACTCGGAAGATATAATGGTGAAAATCAAAGCGTTGATTTTACGAACGATGGAGACCGAGGTGATGTGGCGGAATTTTCACAAGAAAACGCTCACATCAATCTTGGCGTCGTGGATGACCTTCAAGGAGGCGTCACTGAATTTAGTTTTTCGGCCTGGTTCCTAAGAACCGAGGACAATGCCGGGGACAACACCAACCATGCCGTTTCAAATGTTCTCGCGGCCCACTCAGCGACCCCAACAAATGATGATTTTGAGATAGGAACATCAGGACCCACAGTCGAGGCCTACATGGATACAGTCGGAGGCCGTAACGGCAACTTGCCAGTTGCTCCTGCAGGAATAGAAAACGATGTTTGGAATCATATTCTATTTGTTTATGACGGCTCGACTAACCCTGAAGTAAAAATTTACGTCAACGGTGACCTCGTCCTTGAAGATGAACGATATGGAAGAGAGTTAAATGATGGTTCAGCCTTTAATGCGACACCATGGACTATTGGGGTTGCAAGACCCGACCGCGATGACCCATGGGGAGATTTCACCGGGTTGATGGATGATGTCGCCTTCTGGAGGGCAGCGCTCACACCAGCAATGGCGGCAGCACTTGCGGACGGTACCGCGAGTCCTTTAAATGTTGGAGCTGCTGTCACAGGAGAACTAACAATAGCGACCCCACTTGCAAATCAAGAAGTCAACGAACTCAGTGATGCCGTTTTTTCCGCGGATATCGAGGGATCTGATCCTTCAGTTGTCGTAGTAGAATGGTATCGCGATGGCGAGCTCATTCCCGGCACGAGCGGAACTACCCTAACTATCCCATCTGTCGGGCCGTCTGACTCAGGGGCCATAATCAGCTTCATCGCATACAATAGTAACGGTTCATTTAATCGTATTGCTAGCGAAGAGGCAACATTGACAGTGATCAATGATGAGACATCACCATCAGTCGTTTCTATTTCCGCAACCGGTTTTGGCGTGAATCAAATTGTAGTGAATTTTGATGAAACTTTGGATCAGGAATCAGCAGAGAAAGCCTCAAATTATATTATCGATGCAATGATACCAGTAGAGTCGGCCACGCTTCTCGCAGGCGGCACTTCTGTTCTCCTTAAGACCGGCGATCTTGAGAAAGATGGAGAATATAACTTAGTGATCACAGGGGTCGAAGATCTTAGCGCAGCAGGAAATGCGACTGACATCAAGGCACCATTCACTGAGGTCTCAAATTACGAGATTATCGTTCAATCTGATGATCCAATAAGATATTGGAGACTAAATGATGATGTGGACTCCACAACTGTTGCTGAAATTGCAGTGGGCGGAAACGATGGCGCTGGTATTCGCCCTGGAACCGTGGCTGCCGGAGTTACTTTTGGAGCAAGCTCTCTCATCTTCAGCGATGGAGATAACAAGGCTGCAGACTTTTCAGCCGTCGATGGAGAAATCAATGTTCCAAACGGTAACGATGTAAATATAGCTAATGGCCCTTGGGGCAAAAAATCATTCGAAGCATGGATCAAGCCCAATTCTTTTCCTCCTCTCGGGGCAACTGGAGCAGCTGCAGCAATGGGTGTTTTCGAGCAAGGCGGAAATGATAGAGCTCTAGGAGCATTTATATGGCGTCTACCAGAAGACACTGATCCAAACAAAGCGCACCTGGTATTCTTTGCCTTCAATAGACTTACGGATGCTGGTGGCGTTGGCTCGCCGTGGTTTGAACCAGCGGACGGTTCCGACGGGATATACGTCAGTCATGAAATCTCCATTGGTAGCACATACCATGTCGTCGGCGTCATGGATGGAAACGCTGAAATTACAGGATCCAAGATACTTTATGTCAATGGCGAAGCCGTTGATGAAGTTGAAGGAGTTGGCCTTCTCTACAACCACAGTGGCGATGTCCACATTGGCCGCGGTCGACATGAAACTTCCCGATAACTCAACTGGTATCTGGTTGCCATTCGACGGGGTCATCGATGAAGTCGCACTCTACAACACAGCTTTAACCGAAGAACAGGTTCAAAGACACTTCGACATCGCCTTTTTAGGCAACCAATCCGGTCCAGCTGAAATCGTATCTAGTCCAACATCAATTACTGCCGAGGAAAGGACGCTTGCTGAATTCTCTGCTGAATTCTCTGGAGCCCAACCTATTGAGGTGACCTGGACTGTCAATGGCCAATTATTTGCTGGCAATGTGGACGGCAATACGGCCACCCTCGCTATCCCAACAACCATCGACTTAGATGGGGCACAAATTCAGGTGACTGTGAAAAACGATGACGGGGAGGATTCAAGTGAGGAAGCAAGCCTCACCGTCACCCCTGAAACAACGCCACCAACTGTAGTTTCAATAGAAGCTATTGGAGGAGAATCCAATATTGTAACCATCGCGTTCAGCGAAGACCTCGACGAAGCCTCTGCAACAAATGCAGCCAACTACACCATCGAAGGTTTGACAGTGACTGGGGCTTCCATAGACGGCTCACTGACTCAGGTCACCCTAACAACCTCACAACAAGAAACAGGCAAGACATATAGCCTTGAAATTGGTGACTTGAAAGACGGCTCATCAACAGGCAATGCGTATTCCGCGGGTGCTGTGTCCATAAAATCTATATTCAATTACCAATTAGCTGTTATGTCCGATAATCCGGACGGCTATTTCCCCCTTGGCGAAACTGAGGGAACGGTGGCAAGTAACCTGGCCTTCTCAAACTGGAATGGAACATACGCAGTTGCCTTGGCTACTGAACCACCGGTTATTGGGGTAGATAAAATAGTACCGGGTTCTCCAGATACAGCAGCTCAGTTTGCGAACAACAGAGTCAATCTGCCTGATAATGCTCGTCTCAATACCGGAGGTCCATACAGCGCTAAGACCATAGAGCTATGGTTTAAAGCAACTTCTCTCCCACGCTCTCAGGGTGATGGGGTAGCTGCTCAAAAAGCTGTCCTTTGGGAACAAGGTGGGGCAACTCGGGGAATCTCGATCTACTTATCCGGAACCGAAGAGGAAAACGACCCGGAAAAAGCAGATCTTTACTTCCATATTTGGAATAGAGGAGACAACGATGGACCAGGAGCCCCGTGGGGATTCGATGATACTGAGCCAACATTTGTCAAAACTGAAGTAAACCTGAATGAAAACTATCACATAGTCATGGTTTACGACGGCTCAGAAGAGTTGGACGAGGAAATCATCGATTTCGTCGCCTTCCAAGGGACACTTAAAGGATATGTTAACGGGGAGCTCGTCGACGAAAAGGGTGGCCTTGGATTGTTATATAATCACGGTGACGATGGCGCTATCGGGATGATCAGACAAAATGTCGTCTACCATGATGCTGTGGTGAGTATCCCTAGTGGAGACCCCTTCTTCGGAATTATTGATGAAGTCGCTACTTACAACAAGGTTTTGGAGGAAGACCGAATAGCTTATCACTACGAAATCGGCACGACACCACTCGATACACCATCAGGAGAAGGCCCTGCCTTTAGTTCCTTCAGCTCGGATGGGACAAATATTACCATGGAGTGGACGGATGGAAAATTGGAGAGCGCTCCAAGCGCAGTTGGTCCTTGGACACCTATGGATGCTCAATCTCCGCACACCGAGGCCATTGCGGTAGGAGCTAAATTCTTCCGCCTCGTTCAGTAAAATCTGAACGTTTCACAACTTGCTACACAAAGGCGAAGGTTGTACAACCTTCGCCTTTTTTATAAAGTTAATCCAATTGCTCGCATTGACCTTTAACAAAAGAATATCGTTTTTATATAAAGATTAGAGCTATCCTATATTATGGATTGGGAAGAAAAGTATCAGATCGGTGATTGCCCTTGGGACAAGGGCGAAGCCTCCCCCGGACTTCAAGAGTGGTTAAATGAACACAAATTTAGTGGAAGAGTTATTGTTCCAGGATGTGGGCTTGGTCACGACGCACGATATATTGCAGATGCATGCCCTGATTGTGAGGTCCTAGCGATAGACCTTTCCCCTACTGCCATAATGAAAGCAAGGCAGCTACCAAATCCCAAAAACGTTACTTTTCAAGAGGGAAATTTATTTGAACTCCCGGAGGAGCTTATTCATTCCAGCGATTGGGTGTTTGAGCACACCTGTCTTTGTGCTCTACCAGTAGAGAAGCGCTCTGAATATATTGATTCTGTTCGAAATCTTTTAAAGCCGAAAGGGAAATATCTAGCTGTTTTTTTTATTAATCCAGATATGGATGAAGGAAGTGAGGGGCCACCTTTTGGAATAAGTAAGAAAGAAATCAGGAACTTATTCGAAGAACATTTTTCAATTGATTCGACGTGGAATCCCAAAAGTTTTTACCAAACGCGAATCGACCGAGAAATGATGGGAATACTGACTAAAAAATAGACAGGCGTGGATAATCATCAGCACCGTGTTTTCCCCAACAAAGAAAACTTGTCAGTTTACTCAACAGAAAAACGCCTTACCACGGGGGCGTTCAAAGGACTTTCCGGCTTTTGGGGTAGTGATAATTTAGTCTTACTAGAATCGATGTTTGGTTTATAGTCGGCTTTTTTAATTTTGAACCCAGCTAGATACTGATCAAGTTCCGATCTTGATTGAAACAACTTAAAATTCTCAGAATACAAATTAGAAAAATAAAGCTTTTGCGTCGAGGCTACTTTTTTCTTTTGATTTGATTTTACGACTCAGTGTAGTTTTTGTATCTGCTTGAAGCTGACGGGGTTTCATACGTTGGAGTGATGGATGATTTGTAACAGAATCACCGGTATCTACTTTTTTAGTTCGCACCTCGAAACGAACTTCAAATGGTGGTTTGTTTGATTTTTTGTAATCAGCTTGTGCTTGATTGCAAAAAGTAAATGACATAAATATCATTGCACAAACAGCCCACCCCCAATGGGACATCATGACTTTATTTTTCATATTCACTATGGATCTCATACAGTGAGAACCAACGCACCGGGCACTCACCTGTACAAAATACTCTCATCTAAATATCGACCATAGGATATCTGACTTAAATTATTTTAAGAATAACTTGCTAATCTTGTATTTGAGCCAAAAGAGAAGTTTGAAAGCTTGGAATCTCGGCGAGACTAGGATATGGCTGGATACCAGATGGCAAACACAGAAGTTTACCCACTTATGCCCTCGGATCAGCAGGTTTCACAAAATGATTTGCTGGATAGATTTCTAGCGTATGTAGATTCGAAGGGACTTGAACTTTACCCAGCTCAAGAAGAAGCCATTCTTGAGCTGTTTGGTGGAGCTAATATTATCTTGAACACGCCAACGGGTTCAGGCAAATCGTTGGTAGCTGCAGCAATGCACTACAAATCAGCAAGCTCAGGCAGAAAGTCTGTATACACGTGCCCAATAAAAGCCCTGGTAAATGAAAAATTCTTGTCTCTTTGCAAAGACTTTGGGCCTAAAAATGTTGGCATGATGACAGGAGATGCTTCGGTAAATAGGGATGCTCCAATTTTATGTTGCACAGCTGAAATACTGAGCAATATAGCACTACATGATGGCGAGGAGAGCGAAGTAAGAGATGTCATCATGGACGAATTTCACTACTACTCCGACCCAGAACGAGGAGTCGCATGGCAAACCCCATTACTAACAATGTCGAAAGCCCGGTTTCTCATCATGTCTGCCACCATGGGAAGAACAGATTTCTTTCGTGATGTCATTGAACGATTGACAAAAGAAAAAACTGTTGTCGTCAGCTCAAACCAAAGACCTGTTCCTTTAGATTTTTCCTATTCTGAAATAAATTTGGCAGAGACGATTGAGAAAATAAAAGCGGACAACAAGCTCCCTGCCTATGTGGTTCATTTCACTCAGCTGGGAGCTGCAGAAACAGCCCAGAGCCTGACAAGTATCAACTTTTGTTCGAAGGAGGAAAAAGCAACTATCAACAAGGAGCTTGAAACCGCCGAATTTTCCTCACCCTTTGGAAAAGATATTAAGAAATATCTGAAGCATGGTATAGGCCTTCATCATGCAGGACTTCTACCAAAGTATCGAATACTCGTAGAGCAGCTGGCACAAAAAGGACTACTTAAAGTTATTTGTGGAACGGATACTTTGGGGGTTGGGGTCAACGTTCCAATCCGCAGTGTTCTTTTGACGCAGTTGTGCAAATACGACGGGACCAAAACCAGAATACTCAAAGCAAGAGACTTCCACCAAATATGCGGACGAGCAGGCAGAAGAGGATTTGATACTGAGGGCTCAGTCATTTGTATGGCCCCAGAGTATGTCATCGAAAATATAAAGCTTGAGAAAAAGGCCGCTAAAGACCCATCAAAAAAGAAAAAAATAGTCAAAAGAAAGCCCCCCGAAAAAGGGTTTGTTAATTGGACTGAGGAAACTTTCAGAAAACTGGTTGATGCGCAGCCTGAGCCTCTGGTTTCAAGTTTTGATATTTCACATGGAATTCTTCTAAACGTTTTAAGCAGGGAAACTGATGGGTGTCTAGCTATGCGAGACTTAATCAGGAATTGTCACGGGACAGATATCCAAAAAAAGCACCTTAGAAAAAAATCTTGGAAGCTTTTCAGATCTTTGGTCGATCGCGAGATAATTGAGATCCTACCAGAGAAGTTAAGAAGAGGAGCAAAGGTGCGGGTTAATTTAGACCTACAAGAGGATTTTTCACTTAATCAAACCTTATCTCTTTTTCTAATAGATACCTTAAGCCTTCTGGATAATGAATCCGACCAGTTTGCTTTTGATGTCATAACGCTCGTCGAATCAATTCTTGAAAACCCTCATATTATCTTGCGAAAACAACTCGATAAAATTCGAGATAAAGCCATGAATGAGATGAAACAAAAAGGAGTTTCATTTGATGAAAGAATGGAAGAGTTGGATAAATTGGAGTATCCCAAACCAAATCGAGATTTCATATACACCACGTTTAACGCATTCGCCTCAAACCACCCATGGGTTGGGCAGGAAAATATCCAACCAAAATCAATCGCTAGGGAAATGTATGAAAACTTCATGAGTTTCAATGATTACGTAAAAACTTATGGATTACAAAAAAGTGAAGGAGTCTTGATGAGGCACCTTTCAAATGTATTTAAAGTTTTGGACCAAACAGTTCCCGATCAATCTAAATCCGAAGAACTCAATGAGGCCTCACATTATTTTGAATCGATGATTCGAGGGGTTGATTCAAGCTTGATAGATGAATGGGAAAAAATTGCGGTCACCAATCCAATTCCTAGCGAACTCAAGACCTCAAAGCCTTCGGGTAAACTTTATGGCGCAAGCAAAGAAAAACCGAGTGATATTACCCAACACCCTAAAAGGTTGGAAACAGAGATAAGAACAATAGTTTTTGAAATTCTCAGAGCTTTCGCAGTCAATGACTTCGAGCAGGTCATTAAAAAATTGGATGACAAAGAGTCTGCCGACGGGGAATCTTGGACCGAACAACTACTCGAATCTATATATAACGAATATTTTTCTAATCATCAAAATATCAAAACTGACCCCGAAGCTAGAAATAAAAAGCATACTCATATCGAGAAAAAACCAGATGAAGATCATTGGTGGATTCATCAGACTTTGGTGGATTCAGATGGCTTAAATGATTGGAGTTTAGACGTTTCACTCTCCCTTTCGAAAACACAATTATTGAACAGACCAAGTCTCCGATTACTCAATATATCTTCCATACTTTAGGGGTAGTATAATTAAAAACTACACATTAGTATTATATTCATAGAAGATTATGAATGACATCCAACAAGATTGCCGAAATGGTATAGGCTTAAAATTAATGATTTTATTAAGCTTCATCTCGCTGGTGGCCATTCTTCAGGGCTGTACCGTGTTGCCTGAAAAAAAAATGAAAGAGGATGAAAAAGTTAAATTAATTTCACCTTCTTTAAGCAGCAGCAAATCTAGCCTGGAGCCATATATTTACGACGGCAAGCAACCCAATGTTATTTTGATAGTCGCTGACGATTTGGGATATGGCGACCTGGAGGTCTATGGGCAACAAAAAATAAAAACTCCAAATATCAATGCTTTGGCGCAGGACGGCATGCGCTTTACAAATTTTTATGCAGGATCAACGGTTTGCGCTCCCTCGAGATGCGTTTTGATGACAGGAAAACATACAGGTCATTGCGAGATTCGCGGAAATGGTCCGTATCCTATTTCTGATGACACCCAGACAGTTGCTGAATTATTAAAAACCAAAGATTATGTAACCGGTTGTATCGGTAAATGGGGTCTGGGCCTAGAGGGAAGCGAAGGAATCCCCACACGACAAGGGTTTGATAATTTTTTTGGATATTTGCACCAAGGGCACGCCCACAATTATTACCCCTCATTCCTCATACTCAATGAAGAGAGGATTTCCCTGAACAATACAGTGCCTAAGGAACAGGATTCGGGAGCAGGAGTATCGAGTGATAAGCAGCAATACAGCCATGATCTTTTTATAGAAAGCTCCCTCGCTTTCCTCGACATCTATCATAACCAGCCGTTCTTCCTATATCTTCCGCTAACCATTCCACATGCAAATAATGAAGCCAAAAACGAAGGGATGGAAATCCCAGATTATGGAGATTACAAAAGTGAAGACTGGCCCGGCCCACAAAAAGGACTTGCAGCAATGATTACTCACCTAGATTTTGGCATCGGCCAAATTGTCGAGAAACTCGACGAGCTAGGTATTACTGAGGACACCATTATCATGTTCACATCCGATAATGGACCACACAAAGAAGGGGGTAATGACCCCGAGTTTTTTAATTCTAATGGGTCTCTGCGTGGCATCAAACGAGATTTGTATGAGGGAGGCATAAAAGTTCCTCTCATTGTTAAGTGGCCTGGAAAAATAGTTCCAAATAGTGTGACCTCACATATTTGTGGCTTCCAGGATATTATGCCAACCCTTGCTGATATAAGTAATGCAAGGAATGCTGTCATCGACGACTTGGACGGGATAAGCTTCGCTCCATTGCTGTTGGATGAGCCTTCAAAACAGAACCAACACAAATATTTGTTCTGGGAATTTCATGAACAAGGAGGCAAACAAGCCATAAGATATGGTAATTGGAAAGGAATCTACTTCAACAAACCTCAGAAATTTGAACTGTATGATTTGTCCAGTGACCCTTCCGAAACAAAAAATATAAGCGGGCTCAATTTGGAAAAAACGATTCAGCTAAAAAACCTTATGGATTCTGCTCGATTTCCATCAAAAATCTGGAACTGAGCCCACCCACAACATCTCAAATAAAGGCGAATCAGCACCCGCCACCATTTATCCCTGCATCAATAGGCAAATAAGTTCTCTAAAAATAGAACCCTAGGCATGAACTAGGTAAAAATTGCCAAGGACAGGAATTCGAGCCGAAAATACCAGCAAATACACATCAATAGAAATCCTGGCATCGTAATTGCTTTGGGGTTGTTGAAGTGTTATGACCACACATCAGCTTACAGAAGAGAGTCACGCGGAGGAACATGGAATGGAACATGTTCGAGTCGAAACGCCATACGGTTTACTAGGATTTGAAACTATCAAAGACTATTACTTAATCAGTGACCCAGAGGAAAAACCGTTCATGTGGTTCCAAATGAAAGGAGATGAATCAGAAGCCAAGAGTTTCCTGGTTATTTCACCATTTGTTATTCACGAGGGGTATTCTCCAGAGTTTTCCGATGAGGAAATGGAATCGATCGGCATTGAATCCGTCGAAGACGTTCTCCTAATCAATATCGTCACTATTCATTCCAAAGGCTCTGCTTCGGTAAATTTAAAAGGCCCAATCGTTATTAATAAAAGACTTTTAAAAGGCAAACAGATAGTCCCAATTAACGCAATGGATTACCGTGTTGATCACCCGCTTACAACAGACTCAAATATTATTTAATAGATGCTCGTTCTCTCAAGAAAAGCCAATGAAAGCATCATCATCGATGGAGAAATAGAAATAAAAGTTATCAAAGTCGATGGAGAAGTTACCAAGCTCGGGATTATTGCCCCATCTCAAATCCCGATCTTTAGGAAAGAAATTTACAAAGAAATACAAAACAGTAATCAAAAAGCAATAATCAAAGGAAAACCAAGTAAGGGAAGTCTCCCAAAAATACCAAGGTTGGACAAGGAGACGAAAGAGAATCAAGTTTGATTCAACCCCTGTAGTAGAAAGGAATAAATGATATGGTAATCAATACTAACATACACGCAGAGGCGTCAGCCAATAATCTCAAAAGGAGTCAACACCTTTTAGGTAATTCACTTAAGCGTTTAAGCTCAGGTTCAAAAATAGTAAATCCATCTGACGATGCTGCAGGTCTAGCAGTTGTTTCAAGACTTGATGCTAAGACAGATAGATTATCGGCTGCCAGAAATAACGTCTCAAACGCCGTTTCATTCACCCAGACCCAGGATGGATATTTAAGCAACATTGCAGGCGCCTTAAACAGAATGAGTGAACTGACTATCTTATCTCAGGACGTCACGAAGTCAGATGCTGATCGTGCTTTGTATAATGAAGAATTTACACAACTAGCCTCCTATATCTCAACATCGTCTCAGGCAGATTTCAATGGGGTAAGTCTATTCAGTGGAAATACAATGGACGTTACGATAGACTCAGAGGGTAATACCTTTTCAATGGCAGGTATTAATCTTTCGCTGACAGATTACACTACCGCCACCTCATCAACAATAAATACCACGACTGCAGCGGCTGCAGCTCTGACCAGCGTGAAAGACGCCATCAATAAACTGTCGGCTGATAGAGCGAAGATTGGGGCTTATCAATCGAGGTTGAGAATGACAGATGAACAAATTTCGGTAAGCAAAGAAAATCTAGTCGCCGCAAGCTCCGTGATCAAAGACGTTGACGTAGCTGAAGAATCCACAAATTATTCCAAATTTCAAATATTAACTCAATCGGGAACAGCAATGTTGGCTCAGGCCAATCAAGTACCACAGGGCGTTCTTAGGTTGCTTCAATAAGTTTAAGAAAGAGAGAATATTACGAAATAAAATTGGTTTTCCTTGGCAGGCTCCCAAAACAGGGGGCCTGTTTGCTTTTATCAATCGATTTCATTTGGCGCAAATACCAAAGCGATATATGATTATATCAATCACCGGTGCTTATATTGAATGAGATGACAGGCGAGAAAGAACAAATAGTTAAAACGCAATTTTACGATCACGATCAACCTTTTGAGCTCGGGTGCGGATCTTTTGTAGAGGGAATGAGGCTCGCTTACGAAACCTATGGTGAGCTCAATCCAAATAAAGATAATGCCATACTCATATTTCACGCTCTCACAGGAAGCCAGCATGCAGCAGGTTTTAATAAATCCGTTGATGGAGCGCAGGATTTGTGGACTGAAGATTGTCATCTCGGATGGTGGAATGATTTTATCGGCCCAGGTAAGGGAATCGACACTAACAAATTTTTCGTCATTTGTATAAACTATTTAGGTGGATGTTATGGATCGACCGGACCGTCTTCAATAAACCCAAGGACCGGCCGCCCTTACGGAGGAGATTTCCCCCATATATCAATTTCCGATATCGTTAAATCTCAAAAACTAGTCATCGACCACCTTGAAATTGAAAGACTGCACGCTATCATCGGACCGTCCCTAGGGGGGTTAATGTGTTTAAGCTATGCTGGATTATTCCCTGAAGGTGTAATCAATATCATTTCTATTGGTAGCGGGTATAAAGTCCCTGCTTTACAAAAGCTGCTCACTTTGGAGCAGATAATGGCAATTGAAAATGACCCCTACTTTAATGATGGCCATTACTATTCGGGAGCTAAGCCGCAGAGTGGATTATGTCTAGCCAGAATGATCAGCCATAAAACATTCATCTCACTTTATTACCTTCAGGACAGGGCAAAAGGCGAAGTGAGACAACTCGATTCCCCCCTCAATTGGTATTCCCTTTCTGACCCAATGGAATCATACATGCTTCATCAAGGGAAAAAGTTCGTAACTAGATTCGATGCGAATACATATTTGAGAATCATGGAAGCGTGGCAAACATTTGACCTTTTGGTTCATTCTCAAAAATCCTCTGTCAAAGAATTCTTCGATAAGAGCCGAAATCATAAATACCTTGTATTTAGTATCGATTCAGATGTTTGTTTTTACCCCGAGCAACAATCAGAACTAAACCAGATACTAAAAGAGCACCAGATTCAATCAATGCACATAACAGTTCACTCCGAAAAAGGCCATGACAGCTTTTTGTTAGAACCTGATTTGTTTGCCCCTCATCTTAGCTTTAGCTTGGCCAAATAGTCTTTGGATTCAAAGATTACCCCCCTGAGGCGAAATGGAAGATATTGTTTCAAAGACATTTGAATCGTTCTGGCATTTATGCTTGGAAATGAGCCCATGGCTAGTTTTGGGTTTCTTCGCCGCTTCCATAGTCAAATATCTTTTAAAGGATTCTTGGATCCAAAAATATTTGGGAAGTCCTGGCTGGAAAGGTGCAGTGGCAGCGACACTTTGGGGCATTCCCCTGCCCTTGTGCTCTTGTAGTGTTTTGCCAGTTGCGATGGTCTTTCGAAACAAAGGAGCCAGCCCGGAATCCACGATATCGTTTCTTACATCAACACCGCAAACCGGAGTTGATAGCATTTTTGCCACTGCTGGCATTCTTGGGCTACCGATAGCTTGCCTAAGAGTATTGTCTGCTTTTGTTAGTGGTATCTTGTCAGGGAAATTCGCAGGTGGATTGGGAACCGAAACTTATAAACTATCAGCTGAGCCAGAAAACGAAGAAAGTTGTTGTTCTGGTAAGTCAGGCACAAGCGAACAGAAGAAAAACAGCCTCTTGGCATCTCTTTTTTATGGTTTTTGGAAAATACCAAAAGAATTAAACAAGGCCCTTTTGGTTGGTTTAGTCATTGGAGCGGGACTGACACAATTGGGCTCCTTGGAAGGTGTTCAAGAATGGTTTCGAGTTCCAATTAAAGGATATCTTGTTGCCGCATTACTTGCCATTCCAATCTACACATGCAGCACGGGATCTATCCCAATGGCTATTGGCCTGGCCGCTTTGGGCGCGTCACCCGGAGCAACCATGATATTTCTTATCCTCGGCCCAGCTACAAATATTATCACCATCACCAGTATTGGAAAAATCATTGGAAGAAAGGCCACTTTGCTTTACCTCTTCATAGTGGCTACCACGGCATTTTCAACTGGAATATTTACTGATGTGCTTGGATTAGGCATACAGGCCAACCAACAGATGGTTCACAGCCATCATGACACTCATTGGCTAAAACTGTTACTGACTTCAATTTTGCTAGGCATTCTCATTTTAACCTTTTTGCCTCTCTCCAGATTAAAAAAGAAAAAAAGTGATGATTCTGAGAATTGTTGTCAGGGTTCTTGAAATCATACAGAAATGACAAGGGATTGATTTAGATGGTTAGGCCCGGTATTATTAAGAAGTATGAGTGGTTCAGACAATTCCAATTCCAGTAATGAGACCAAAAGCATGACTTGGCTATGCTTTGCTATGCTGACCGTCCTCTGTTTCGGTGTCTATGGTAATTTCCTGCATTCTGGGCAACTCGGAATGGATGACCCGGGCCTAGGCCGGATAAAAGCCTTTTTATTCGTCGGTGTTGCCTACTTTCTTGTGGCTGTTATTGGCCCCCTTGCTATTTTAAAAATTAAAAAAGCCTCCATGAAAATGACTGCGAAAGGTGTTATCTTTTCATTTCTGGCTGGAACAGCTGGTGCCGTCGGAGCATTCGGAATATTGCTTGCCCTTGGAGCCGGGGGTACGCCTGCAGTTGTTATGTCGATTGTTTTTGCAGGTGCTCCTATCATAAACGCCATTTATTCCATGATCGCGCATCCACCAGCAAATGGACTTGCTGGATTAAAACCTCAATTCTATTTGGGCATTATTTTGGCTGCGCTGGGAGGTGCTTTGGTTAGTTTCAATAAACCCAGTTCTAGCCCCAAACCTAATGCAGGCATCGAAATGAACCAGTCCATTGATAGCTCCCAAGCCAATCATTGATTTAGTATTCTAGATTCATTCTGAAAAAGTGAAGAATTTTAGACTCAATCTGATCAAGAGACAATTAGATGACCTGAAATCTCTTCTTTTTGAAGTTCAGAAAAGCAATTCATTTTATAAAGAGAAATTTTCTAAAATAGGCTCGATCGATGAAATTAAAAACTTAGATGATTTTCAAAAACTAATCCCATTCACCACGAAAGATGAATTGAGTCAGGACCAAAACCAATATCCTCCATTTGGTTCCAACTTAACTTACAAAATCTCAAAATACACTAGATTTCACCAAACATCCGGAAGCACTGGCGCCCCAATTAGATGGCTTGATACTCCAGAGGATTGGCAATCGATGTTGGAATCGTGGAAACAAGTATTCAAGGCCGCGTCATGTGAAAAGGGCGACAGAGTATTCTTTGCCTTTTCATTTGGACCATTTCTAGGATTTTGGACCGCATTTGAGGCAGCCCAACAATTAGAACTTCTATGCATCCCTGGCGGTGGTTTAAGTAGTTCGGGACGTCTAAATACGATTTCGCAAACTCAAGCTAAAGTATTGTGCTGCACTCCGACATATGCCATCCACTTGGGCGAAGCGCATAATATGAATGATCATAAAATAAATCCAAACTCCATCGAAAAGATCATAGTAGCTGGAGAGCCGGGGGGGTCCATACCGAGCGTAAAAGCTAGAATCCGAAACCTATGGCCCAATGCTACAGTCTTTGATCATCACGGAATGACTGAAGTCGGGCCAGTGACTTTCCCTTGCACATCAATTGAAAACACCCTAAGAATCTTTGAAGAAAATTATTTCCCGGAAATTCTAGACCCCCAGTCATTACAGCCTGTTGATTTTGGCGAAACCGGTGAACTGGTATTGACAACTTTAAAAAGAGTTGGTTCCCCCCTCATCAGATATCGCACTGGCGATTTGGTAAAATCGTGCTCACAACACGACTGGCAGGAAAACTACTTAGGTTTAGAAGGCGGGATTATCGGGCGAGCAGACGATATGATTATTGTCAGAGGAGTAAACATTTACCCATCTGCAGTAGAATCGATTGTAAGGAATTTTAATGAGGTCACGGAATACAAAGTCATCGTCGATGAGTCCGAGGCAATGACTCAAATTTCCCTTCAAATCGAAGATTCGTGTAACAATCAAACTGAAAAAAACGATTTAAAAAATAACATAGAATCTGCCCTAAGAAGGCAATTCAACTTGAGAGTTCCGGTTGACATTGCCCCACCCGGCTCATTGCCACGCTTTGAAATGAAAGCAAAGCGATGGGAAAAACAAACCAAGTCATAGATTTATTTGCGACAGTGATTGGCGCAAAAATTCCACGAGTCTTGATTGGACCTGATTTTTGAATAGTTATTCAATAATTCAGTCACTCCTCCGACAGAATCAGCGATCTCCAAAATTGAAGAATAAGAGTAACCCTCTGACAGAGATTTTAACAGAGGAAATACAGGCTTCTCATCAATCCAATACTTCTTATCCAAAAATATCATGGGGCTGGAATAACCAGTTGTGGCGTAGTGATTTTGCGCTGCATCTTGAAAGATTTCCTGTATTGTTCCAGCGCTTCCCGGTGCGAATACAATGCCGTCATGGGCAACTGTAATAAGCCCCTCTTCGCGAATGCTGTTTGAGAAATACTTTGCAATGTGTGAGGCAAAAGGTGTCGGTGGTTCGTGTCCATAATGCCAAGTTGGAATCCCCAAGCTGATTCCTTTTTTCACATCATTGGACAATGAGGTAAAAACTCGATAAGCAGAACTAAGCCAATATTTATCCTTGTATGTGGGAGCCTCACAAAGAGTTTTTAGTGCCTCATCAATTTGCAATTCAGTGCAGTTTACCATCATAGCTCCCAGGTGGGTAGCCTCCATTGCACCTGGCCCTCCACCGCTGACCATCAAATAACCCGTATTTGTAAGCTCTCTGGAAAGAAAAACGATATCTCGATACCTGTTATTCTTTCGGCTTAAAGAATGCCCCCCCATGATGGCCACAACTTTTTGGTCTTTCCTCGCGTCCAGAAAATCATAGAGAGCATCTGAGATTGATTGATCGTGAATCCTTTGAAAAATACCACTAACTATGGATCGAGTCTCACTCCCCCCATTCTCCTTCCAGTAATTGTAAATTATTGAATCAGTACACTTACAATAAGTACACGGATCGATCAGATTAAAATTATCGAATAATTCTTCATGTGTATACAAACCCGCCCTAAAAGGCCGGAATGGCAAATGAGGAACTTGCGGCAACACATAGGCACCAAGGCCCTGAAGTTTATGCATGAGGTCAGCATCAATGCGACAACCCAAAAAGAAACTCCCGTCCACAGAAAGATCATTTAAAATTTTTTGGTTTCCTGTGAGGTCAAGATCCTGGATTACAACATTATTTAACCGCCCATTTTCATTTATATATTTTTTAAGTTCAACCTCACTATGTATCTCTTTCATGAAAACACCTCTCCAAAATTTATTTTTTGGCCATTTGGATTGTCTAGTGATTCATTACACTAATTTGATAAACCATTCAATGGCTTTCAACTTAGATACATTAACAAAAACAAAAATGGGCGCCGTAAGGCGCCCAAGGAATAAATATGAGGATATTAGTTGGAATTAATACATTCCGCCCATGTCACCAGGACCGTGACCGTGGCCACCTGGTTCAGGCTTCTCTTCCTCTGGTATTTCAGTGATCAAACACTCAGTAGTCAGGAGAAGACCTGCAATAGATGAAGCGTTTTGCAGAGCTGTTCTTGTCACCTTCTTTGGATCAACCACACCAGCTTTGATGAGATCAAGGAAGGCTCCAGTAGCTACATTGTAACCTTCATTGGCCTTACCATTCTTAACTTTTTCAACAACTATGGAGCCTTCGACTCCTGCGTTGTTACAAAGGGCACGAAGTGGCTCTTCGATAGAACGGCTAATGATGTTAACACCAATTTGTTCATCACCTTCCAATTCGAGTTCACCAATGGCTTTTGAACAGCGGAGAAGAGCAACACCGCCGCCAGGAACAATACCTTCCTCAACAGCAGCGCGAGTCGCATGAAGAGCATCTTCAACACGAGCTTTCTTTTCTTTCATTTCAGTTTCAGTAGCAGCACCGACGTTAATGACGGCAACACCACCAGCCAACTTGGCAAGACGTTCTTGTAGCTTTTCACGATCGTAGTCAGAAGTTGTTTCCTCGATCTGACGGCGGATCTGGTTAACACGGCCTTGAATTTCAGATGACTTACCAGCACCTTCAACAATAGTTGTATTCTCTTTGTCGATGATGACTGACTTGGCGCTTCCAAGATCACTTACCGTTACATTCTCGAGCTTGATTCCAAGATCTTCAGTGATGCAGCGGCCACCAGTGAGGATAGCGATGTCCTCAAGCATTGCCTTACGACGATCACCAAATCCTGGAGCTTTAACAGCACAGGCGTTCAGCGTGCCTCTGATTTTGTTTACAACCAAAGTAGCAAGAGCTTCACCTTCAACATCTTCGGCGATAATAAGAAGAGGCTTGCCAGCTTTTGCTGTTTGCTCAAGAAGTGGAAGAAGATCCTTTAAGTTACTAATCTTTTTCTCGTAAATGAGGATGAAAGCATCATCAAGTTTGGCTTCCATAGAATCACTATCAGTTACGAAATATGGAGATAAGTAGCCTTTGTCAAACTGCATACCTTCAACAACATCCAAAGATGTTTCGATAGACTTTGCTTCTTCAACGGTAATCGTGCCGTCTTTGCCAACTTTGTCCATTGCATCGGCTATGATTTCACCGATTTCATCGTCCCAGTTTGCCGAAACGGTTGCGACCTGCTTGATCTCTTCTTTGTCTTTAACTTTTTTAGAAATCCTAGCTAGTTTATCGACAGCGACATCGACTGCCTTTTGAATACCGCGCTGAATGCTGATTGGGCTCGCGCCAGCTGTCACATTGCGAAGGCCTTCACGGTAGATAGCTTCTGCCAATACGGTAGCAGTAGTTGTTCCATCACCGGCGTTATCACTTGTTTTACTTGCAACTTCGCGAACCATCTGGGCGCCCATATTCTCATATGGATCCTCTAGTTCGATCTCCTTAGCGACAGTGACCCCGTCTTTTGTTACTGTCGGAGACCCAAACTTCTTATCGAGAACAACGTTGCGGCCTTTTGGCCCAAGAGTAGCTTTAACGGCACGGGCCAATTTACTGACACCCCTGAGAAGGGATTGACGTGCTGTTTCATCGAACTGTAATTGCTTTGCTGACATACTTTTCTATTTAATTAAATCAACTAGTTAATTTGAATTTGTTTGTGTAGGTTGTGAGGACCGATAGTCTGATTACTGAACAACTGCGAGAATCTCGTCAGAATTCAGGATCTTGTATTCTTTCCCATCGATTTTGATTTCAGTTCCACCATATTTACTGGTTAGAACCTTATCGCCGACTTTGACTTCGAATGGAACTTTCTTCCCATCCTCGTCTGTTTTACCTGTGCCAAGAGCAACTATGACGCTCTCAGTTGGTTTTTCTTTTGCAGAGTCAGGAATGATAATTCCGCCCTTCTTTTGTTCTTTCTCTTCTGCAGCTTCCACCAATACGCGGTCGCCAAGTGGTTTAACCTTTAATGCCATATACTTTGATATATCTAATGATTGGTTAGTTTAAAAAGATTATCTCCTTGTTCCAGCAAGCGCTGCCGTCGGAGGAAATGATCTTTTTGGGTTAGTTATTTTCCGACATTTTTGACTCAGCAAAGAGGAATCTTTCATTTGTCTCCCCTCTACTTTGACTAGTCATGATTGATCTAGTTGAGTCATAAATCCTTAAAATGGTTGTGCTCGGTTCAGGAATTCATTCTTTGAATTCCATAGATCCATTCATATTACCTATTTTTTCTTATCATCGACGACTTCAGCATCAATGACGTCGTCGTCAGAGCCTGAGTCTTCGGATTTCGTACTTCCAGCATCCTGGCCCGGGCCTTCTGCATCAGGGGCATCTGCTGGCTGGTCTTGAGCTTGTTGTGCCATCGCCTGGTAAAGCTCCTGAGAAATCTGCTGCAAAGCCTCAAATTTTGTTTTTATATCAGCGGAATCCTGTCCCTCAAGAGCATCTTTGAGTGCCTTGACAGCAGGTTCAACCTTTTCTTTTACGGGAGCTGGAATCTTGTCAGCATTATCCTTGAGCATCTTTTCAATTTGGTAGACCGTACTGTCCGCTTGATTCCGTGTTTCAATATCTTCTCGGCGCTTCTTGTCTTCATCTGCATGCTGTTCTGCTTCGTTTGCCATGCGCTCGATATCTTCTTTGCTTAAACCAGAGCTTGCTTCTATTTTGATTTTTTGCTCTTTACCTGTGCCAAGGTCCTTGGCGCTGACATCAAGAATACCATTAGCGTCGATATCAAAAGTCACTTCAATCTGAGGTCCTCCTCTAGGAGCTGGCGGAATATCTGACAAATTAAAACGTCCAATTGTTTTGTTATCCGCAGACATTTGTCTTTCTCCTTGGAGCACGTGTATATCAACACTTGGCTGGTTGTCTGCTGCAGTTGAGAAAATCTCAGATTTCTTTGTAGGGATCGTTGTGTTTCTCTCAATCAATTTTGTGAAAACGCCACCAAGAGTCTCAATACCAAGTGAAAGAGGTGTTACGTCAAGAAGAAGAACATCATTAACATCTCCCTTGAGAACCCCGCCCTGAACGGCCGCCCCAATAGCGACAACTTCGTCAGGGTTAACACCCTGGTTTGGTTTTTTGCCAATAAAAGCTTCAGCTGTTTCAACGACCCGAGGCATTCGTGTCATACCACCGACCAAGACCATTTGGTCAATTTCTGAAGCGCTAAGTTCAGCGTCTTTGATACACGCTTCGGTAGGAATGCGGGTTCTTTCAAAGAGACTCTCGCATATCTGTTCCATCTTTGATCTAGATAGCGTCATGTCAATATGTTTTGGCCCGGTCGCATCAGCAGTGATGAATGGAAGTTTCAAGTCGTATTGCTGCGCGCTAGACAGAGCAATTTTAGACTTCTCTGCCTCCTCCTTGATTCTTTGGAGTGCGTCGGGCTGACTCCTTAAGTCCATTCCGTTAGCCGTCTTAAAGTCATCAAGAACATAATCCATAATGGCGTTGTCCCAATCATCTCCTCCAAGATGAGTATCTCCGTTAGTAGCTTTAACTTCGAAAACACCGTCACCTATTTCCAAAATAGAAATATCAAACGTACCACCCCCGAGGTCATATACGGCAATCTTTTCGTCGGATTTCTTGTCGAGTCCGTAGGCAAGAGAGGCAGCAGTAGGTTCATTAATAATTCTGAGAACCTCTAACCCAGCAATTGCCCCCGCATCCTTTGTGGCTTGCCTTTGGGTGTCATTGTAATAAGCGGGAACTGTGATGACCGCCTGGGTAATCTTTTCTCCCAATTTGTTCTCAGCATCTGATTTTAATTTGCTGAGAATCATGGCAGAGATTTCAGGGGGACTATACTTTTTGCTCTCTCCATTGACGTCAACTTCAATAGCACAATCTCCATTATCAGCTTTGACTACAGCATATGGAACCCTTTTGACCTCTTCACCAACTTCATCAAATTTACGCCCCATGAAACGCTTCACAGAAAAAATTGTGTTTTTAGCATTTGTAACTGCCTGGCGTTTTGCTGCATCCCCGACCAGCCTCTCACCACTCTTAGTGAAGGCGACAACAGAAGGTGTTGTCCGCTTACCCTCAGAATTTTCCAACACAACCGGATCCCCACCTTCCATAATGGACATACAGGAATTGGTTGTTCCTAAATCTATTCCTAATACTTTTGACATATAATTCTCTTTGGTATCCGACTAGCATTCTTTGGGCCATACCATTTTTATTCAAAAAATGATTCTTTTCTGAACTTTTTGGAAATAAAATCGGGCTTTTGAGTAAAATTAAGAAAATTGAATGAGTCACAAATGGCACACATAACTGAGCCATGTCACAGTCTTATGTCACAATTTTAATAAATAAAACGTTTGTGATTTCCTGAAGGGGGACTTTGACAAGTCGGGATGGAGTGATTAGCGTGGTACCGAATAAGGAAGGAATAGTTGTGGAAATATTACACGCCCCTTGGCGAATTGAATATATCATGAATAAGCCCCAGAATGAGGGGGATGGCAGTATATTTACTCAAATTGGCAGATCCAATGAAGATGAAAAAAATCTAGTCCTATATCGAGGAAAGAGCTGCTTTACAATGCTGAATAACTACCCTTATGCGGGGGGGCACTCCATGGTTATACCTTACAGGGAGGTTAGAGACCTCGATGAACTCTCACGGGAGGAAAATCTCGAACTTTGGAGTCAGGTCAGTTTGTGCAGAAAAGCGATGAGCCAGGAGATGCACCCACATGGCTTTAACATTGGTATTAACCTGGGTGAAGCGGCAGGAGCCGGTATAGCCGAACATTTACATGTCCATGTGGTTCCAAGATGGAGGGGCGATTTCAACTTTATGCCTGTTATCGGTCAAACAAATATTCTCCCTGAGGCCTTGCTGCAGGTCGCAGAAAAATTGAGAAATGCAATGAAGAATTTGGCTGAATTGTCAGAGGATTAATATGGCCGAATTGACTTATCATTTTGAAAATGCCGAGATAGCCCGCGAAGCACTTGGTGGTGACGAAAAAAAATCGAGGATCCTTGAAGAAAAACTCAACATAAAAGTAATCTCAAGAGATGGCTGGATAAAATTTGAAGGCAATCCATCCAAAATAGAATTGGCACAGCGCTTCATTGAAGTCATCGAATCCTCAGTACGCGATGGCCAAAGAGTAAGAACCAGGGAGTTTGCTCGATCCCTAGAAATGATGAGCGAAGAAGGACTTGAAGCCATGGTCGCATGTATTAAGGATTCAATTTCAACTTCGTCGAAAAAAGCGCCGATACGGCCAAGGACAGGCGGACAAAAAAGGTATATTGACATCATCAGAAAAAATACCATTACTTTCGGTTTGGGACCGGCTGGGACTGGTAAGACTTATTTGGCAATGGCGATGGCTGTGTCCTCTTTAAAAGCTGGTGAAGTCACTCGAATTATTCTCTCTCGTCCAGCCGTTGAAGCCGGTGAAGCTCTTGGGTTTCTTCCTGGGGCATTGGAAGAGAAAATCTCTCCTTACCTCAGGCCACTTTACGATGCTCTTCATGATATGTTGCCAGCAGAGGAGCTCCAAAAATACCAGGAGCGAGGGGTTGTAGAAATAGCCCCTCTTGCATACATGAGAGGGAGAACTCTTAATAATTCATTTGTTATTTTAGACGAATCACAAAATGCAACTCGAGAACAAATGCTTATGTTTCTTACTCGCATGGGATCGGAATCAAAGCTGGTTGTCACAGGCGACCCATCGCAGGTCGATCTCCCCATGCACCGAAAGAGTGGTTTGGTTGAAGCAGCAAAAAAATTAGATGATATTGATGGCATAGGGGTCCACCGGTTCTTAAAAAAGGATGTCGTCCGACACCGCCTTGTCCAAAGCATTATTCAAGCTTACGAAGAACCTAACCAGAACGGCCACCTTTAATAAGAAGCTGAAAGCTTGATGACAAAAGAAATTTCATTGTTTAACAGACAAAAGAAATTCAAAATTTATTTTCGAAAAGTCCGCCCATTAGTCGGTCACTTGCTCGGAGATTGCCTTAAATTATCAGAATGGAACCTCAGCATTGTTTTTCTTGGACCAAAAAGTATCACAAAGTGGAATGAAGAGCACCTGCAACACAAGGGACCAGCTGACATTTTAACTTATGACTACAGCAACAATCCGAATGACCTCACTCCATTAAATTCGATTACAGGCGAGCTCCTTATCTGTCCTCAGGTCGCTTTTGAAATATCCCAAAAATATGGCAAAAGTTGGCCTAATGAATTATCCCGTTACATGGTTCACGGGATTTTACATTTGCTTGGATACGATGATATAAACCCAAAAGACAGGAAGATCATGAAACGGGCCGAAAACAAATGGATGAAACACCTAGAGACCCAATTCGATTTAGATAGCATTGGGTGCATTACCAATGACCCCGATAAAAGATGAAGGTATCATCATAGGCATCCAAGAATTAAAGGACAAAGACCTTATTGTCAGATGGATCACTAAAGATTATGGAAGGCTTGATGCCGTTGCTCGCTCAGCCAAATCCTCATCCTCTCGATTCCTTGGCGGAATCGGCCTTTATAATAAGTGCCAACTGATGGTCCGATACAAGGCAGAGCGTGAGCTCCAACAACTATCCGAGGTCACTCTCTCCTCCTATCCGAGCCACCTCATACAATCACTTCCACTATTGAATGCTGTGACAGCACTTTGCGAAGTCATTGAACAATTCACAGAAAAACAAACTCCAATCCCGGAGATCTATGAGCATTTATTGGAGTTTATATATGTCCAATCAGCCAACGAGCATGTGGACATCCTGAAGGATTATATAGGATTAGAAGTGAGACTATTTTCAGGACTTGGAATTCTTCCTCATCAATTGCCAGATGAGTTATTGGAGTTTTTGGAAAATCCAAAAGATAGAGAAAATACATCTTCTCTATTGAAGAGATATTTGAACTATACTGAAGCTTATATCTCGAGAGCCCACAGTCCACATCCGCAGAAAAGGGTGAAATTCCTAGGGAAAAACCTCTTTAAAAATTGAATTCCTATTTGTTTGCTCACAGGTAGTCATTGCTAATTTGAGATCACTTCAGATCTTTCACTCTCGTAAATATAAGCCAAACCGATGACGAGATGAATAATAGCCCAAGGTATGAGAAAAAAACCGATAATCGGCAAATAAATTGGGAGTCCAGCCTCCATCGCGCCTAAAGCAATAGTCGTCATTCCAAATTTTCGTTCCTTTAATTCCACATGGACCCCCCGCTCTTTCATGACAGCGATATATGGGTCAAAGGTTGCCCTTCCAAGCACATGTGATGAGAATATAAATACAAGAGGCGGCCCCATAATCGGTAGGAATCCAATAGCAAAAAGGCCCATAAAGATAAGCACCTCTCTTAATATTCCAAAAACAGTGTGACTAAAGCTGGTTTTTATTGGAGGGCCCTCTGGAGGCTTGCCAATGTGCGCAACGACACGTTCAACGAGTCTTTCATACCATATGAACATCAAATTCAATGGAATGAAGATAGCGAGAAATAGACTGAGAACAACGAGTAGGAAGCCCAATCCATATTTTAATGTCACCGCACTCCAATCTAACCATCCAGGAAGCTTACCTATCAAATACGATTCCATCGGGTTAAGCAGGAACTCAAATCCAATAAATAGCGCTACCGCACATACCAAAACCGATAACACTAAGTTGAGAGCGAAGGCTTTCCAAATTTCCACCCTCAAACCAGGAATGACGGATAAGATCTTTCTTCCAGTAAAAAATGAACCAAGTGCGTTGACTTTAACAAATTTTTCTTTGGGCATTTTCTCCATTTATAGTGTGAACAGCTATGAACAAATGGTGCAATTACAAATTATGGGCGAAATTTATAATTGCTCTGCTCGAGGTAAAAAGAAAAAACCTACTGAGTATTTCAGTAGGCTTTGAAAAATCTGAAAAAAAGATACCTAGACGGGCGCTGGAGCTGGACTTCCTAAACCAGGCAATTCTGGAGGATTCTTTTTGGCAGCGTCATCTGACACCGGCGTGTTTGCTTCAGCACCCGAAGGATTGGAATCTTCAGGGGGTGCCGCCGGCGGATCAAATTTGCCTGTTTTTACAATTTCACGGACTTGCTCTCCGTCGAGAGTTTCGTGTTCAAGCAAAGCTCGCGCAATTATTTGCAGTTCAGCCCTCTTCTCTCTTATGATGCCCTCAGCGATGTCATATTGTTCCTGGATGATCCGTTTTACTTCCATGTCAATCATGCGCGCGAAATCTTCACTGTAATCCTTTTTGCGGATCATATCCCGGCCCATATAAACTTCATCATCACTGCCATATTGAACCATTCCCACGTTGTCACTCATTCCAAATTGACAGACCATATTTCGTGCGAGACTACTCGCTTGTTGGATGTCTCCAGCTGCGCCAGTTGAAATGTCCCCAGAGACAATTTCTTCTGCTATTCTTCCACCCATTGTCACGGCGATCATATCAAGCATCTCCTTTTTGGTTCTATTGAAGACGTCTTTTTCAGGTAGAGACATGGTACTTCCCAAGGATTGCCCTCGCGGGATGATGGTGACCTTGTGAAGTGGGTGTGTGTGTTCAAGTACCACGTTGACAAGAGCATGACCAGCCTCATGCCATGCTGTAAATTTCTTATCTTCGTCCGTCATGGCTAAGCTGCGGCGCTCGCGCCCCCACCTGACCTTGTCGCGAGCTTCCTCTAACTCGACGTTGGTAATCGATTTCTTTTTCGCTCGAGCAGCAATGAGCGCTGCTTCGTTGAGAAGATTTGCTAATTCCGCTCCGGAATAGCCAGGGGTACCTCGTGCCACGATTTTGAGGTCGACGTCAGGGGAAAGCTTTACCTTTTTGGCATGGACTTTGAGAATTTGCTCACGGCCAACCACGTCAGGTAGACTAACCGTCAATTGTCTGTCGAATCGCCCTGGACGAAGAAGTGCTGGATCTAGAACATCAGGCCTATTGGTAGCCGCAATGATAATGACTCCTTCCTGACTATCAAAACCGTCCATTTCAACGAGGAGAGCGTTGAGAGTTTGCTCACGCTCGTCATTACCTCCTCCCATACCAACACCTCTACTGCGTCCCACTGCGTCGATTTCATCAATGAAAATGAGGCATGGTTTACTTTTTCGGGCTTGTTCAAACATATCGCGAACACGGCTTGCTCCAACACCCACGAACATTTCCACAAAATCGGAACCACTAATACTAAAAAATGATGCGTCAGCTTCTCCCGCAATGGCTTTTGCAAGGAGGGTTTTACCTGTCCCTGGGGCACCAACCATGAGTATGCCTTTTGGGATACGCCCACCCAATTTTTGAAATTTCCGAGGGTCTTTTAGAAAATCAACAACCTCTCCAACTTCTTCTTTGGCTTCATCGACCCCAGCAACGTCCTTGAACGTTATTTTATTTTTATCCTTCGAAAGCATTCGAGCTTTGCTTTTTCCAAAACTCATTGCACCTTTTCCTGCCATGCGTATTTGCCTGATGAAGAAAAAATAGATAATGAAGGCGAGAAGCAAAAATGGACCAAGCTGAAGGAGCAAACCTACAAGCATAGTGTCAGGTTCTTTCGCAGTGAAAGCGTTGTAGTTGTGGAGAAGCTCATCTTTCTTTTCGTCAGTCAAGTAAGCATCAAACTTAAAGGGGATTTGACCTTTGTATTTTAACAAATCCTCATCCTGAGATTCTTCTTGAGAAGCTTTGTATTTTCCCGAGATCTCGACAAGCTCAGACCCCGGAGACAGCATTATCACTCCGTTGGATATCTCACGCCCTTCTTCTAAAAGACCTTCGAGCTTGACTAGATTCATCTTCGGCATGTTGGCCTCAGATTTGTCTTTTAATAGCATTAACAAGGGAATAAACGCTATAATTGCTAACATTAACAGCCAACCACGGGCTGGGACTTTTGGATCTTTGTTCTGATCTTCAGGTTGCTTAGTGTTTTTGTTTCCAAATTCAGACATTACTCAAACTATTTTGCGACTCCACGCCGAGTTACTGGACCAATGGGAGTGAGTTTTCCATTTTGAGGTTCTCACCAGGTCGGACTCAATTATAATTTATAATTCAGATTATTTAATTAGCAAACCTTAACTTATCTGGTCTTTTGACTGGGAAAACTGCCATTCCCAGGTTAATCCGCGCTTAGATTTGCCGGTAATTTTTGAATTTTCGGCTATCCTCATTCCCTGAACCCAGAATATCCCAATATTCAAAGATTCAGCGATAACACGATGCGATCTTTCATTTTCTGGAATTCGCTGGCTGGAGAACCATTTTTTTAGCTTGATAGGTTTTGCAAACCCAGAAGGGTGAAAAACATCACCGGGTTGCCAAAACCTGAGAATTATTTCATCGCCGATCATATCGGCATCAAAGAGTTCACTCCTAGTATTTCGCACAGCATCGAGATTAGGATTTTCCTGAAAACTCCAGCTGACCTCAAGATTCATAAAACTTTTTTGGAATGGCAATCTATCTAATCTCAAACGCAACTGTTCATGCTTCCATTTATTGGGTGGCTTTAAGGGTAGATCATCTTCAATCCTTTTTGAGATACACCCATCTTCCCCAAGCTTAATGAACTCCCCTTTACCAGTATTGATCCATGAAGATTTTGTTTCCAGTAGTTGCCGAATTCTTGAAATTGGATGAGCGATGCGAAGCAAGGATAATTGATCGATAATGATTTGCTGCTTTATAGCAGCTGGTAAAACATCAAAGTCCTCAATGCCATTCCAATAGCGTTTCTCCTGCCATTGTTTGGATGCCGATTTGATCACATCATGGGTCAGGCTCGAAATATTCATCAAATCAGAAACGGGCTGTGCCCAATTTCTTGACCCGTTTACCTCGTCAAGTGCTGGCATGAGAATATGACGAACTCTATTTCGAAAATGACTCAAATCTTGATTGGAAGAATCCTCGCGGAAATCGATCCCTTCTTTTGACGCAAAACGACGGATTTCATCTCGGCTTGATGATAATAATGGCCGCAAAACACGGTAGTCAGCGGTTTCTTGATCGAATTCAAATGGGAATGGGTCATTGTCACTCATACATTCCAATCCTCCTATACCAGTCCCACGGAGAAGCCTCATAAAAAAGGTTTCATGTTGGTCCGTGAGATTATGACCCAACAAAAGAAAATTTTTACCTGAACGACCAAGGGCTTTTGAAAATGACAAATATCTAAGTATTCGGGCGGACTCTTCGATCGATTTTTTCATTCTCCGACTGTATTTCGAAACATCAGCACTGAGGACCTCGCAATGTACCGAATTATCTGAGCAGCTTTTGAGGACAAATGAAGCATCATCATGCGATTCTTGCCCACGCAATAGATGATTTACATGAACAACAGAAATATCTCTAACGAGTCCTGTTTCTCTAGCTCTCAGGCAACAATCTAGTAAAACCATAGAATCTGCGCCACCAGAGAGCCCTAATAAAAAACCCAGGCCCTTGTCTCCATTGGTTTTGTTAAAAGCCTCGCACCAGCGAAAAAACTTTTCATTAATTTTCAGAATTTCCCTCACAAATAATTTAAAAACTAACGGCCCTATATGCAAAACCTTTCAAATATTCCGTTTCTGGAATAATCGGAACAATAGGATGATCTGGCGACTGGGTGTATGTTTCAACACGCTTCAGGGTTTTTCTACAATCGAACGCAGCATCCATTATCACGTCTTCGTACATCTCTGAAGTGACGTGATGTGAGCAAGAAAATGTCACTAATTGACCATCAGGGGCAAGAAGCTTGAGTGCTCGAAGATGTAATTCCTTGTAGCCCCTAAATGCTTGATTAAGCGCTCCTCGATTTTTGGCAAATGAGGGCGGATCAAGGATAATGACATCAAATTTATTGTCTTCGCTGACATCTTGTGAAGCTGTTTGATCCTTTAACCAATCAAATACATTGGCCTCCTTCCATGTGACGCGGTCAGGTAAGTTATTCATATCATGAATATCGCTAGCGAGCTCTAAGGCCTGCGCACTCTGGTCCAATGCGACGACATGTCGAGCTCCCTCAAAAAGCGCGTGATTTGCAAAACCTCCCTGGAATGTGAAGGCATCCAAAACTCGTTGACCATTGCAAATCGAAGCTATTTTTTTATAATTGTTTTGCTGGTCCAGGTAACATCCCGTTTTATGACCTTCTTTCCAGTTAATTTTCCAATCAAGGTGATTTAATTTAAACAAAATATCGTCCGGTGGGTCTCCGTAGAGAACTCCCCCCTCAGAATCCATCCCCTCGGACTTTCTGGATTGCATATCGGCACGTTCAACAACAGCACTCAGGCCACACTCGATAACTAATGCCTTTACGATCAATTCTTTATTGAGGTGTATCCCTAGAGATGTGATCTGAACGACAGCAATATCCCCATATATATCAACAATCAAACCACTTAGACCGTCTGCTTCCGCATGAATCAACCTAAACGACTGGCCTTTTTGATAATTCATGAGCCGCTGGCGCAATGCTTCTCTTATTCTTTTTTGAAAAAATTGAATATTAATATGGCACTTTGACTTTGAAATAATTCTGACTGCTAGCTTGGATTGGCCATTCCAAAACCCAACCCCCAAAGGCCTTCTCTTTGAATCTCTTACTTGGACTAATTCCCCATCTAACAACCCGTCAGGAATTTTATCTACCATCCCTTTAAAAACCCAGGGATGACCTTTTACAACTCGCTGAGCAGCACTTCTTTTTAATATTACTGTTGGCAATGGATGCATTTCGAAATTGGATCCTCCAACACATGACTTGATCAGCCAAGTATAAAAACTTCCATAATGAAAGAATCAAGAACCACAACACCTCGCACTACGCATTAAATTGATTAATAGCCCAATGCCAAAACCCGGCCATCTGCTTTAAAGTTTTGACCTTTGTTCCCAATAAAAAAATAAACTAGGACCCTGAAAAGAATTAAGTGGTATTCCATTTTTTTAAAAAACCACAATTTGAGTTGAAAAAAACTTTTTAGAGAGCCAAAACCCCAGCCTTCTTCTCCATATGAAATGCAGTATACCCGGAAAAACTTTCAGGCACCCAAGATGTATCTATCCGAAAGGCACTTTCCCCAGTACCCAAAAGCAAATACCCTTCATCATACAAACAGCTTTTCATCTTATGGCATACTTGCTTCTTCATTTCTTGGTCGAAGTAAATGAGAACATTTCTTAAAAAAATAATGTCGAACTTTTGCATGTAATTAAAATCTTCACACAAGTTCATTGGAACGAAAGTAACCTTGTCTTTCAGTTCCGGAGAAATGGCCCACAAATTACCTGACTTCACAAAATATTTACTGAGCAAGTATGGATTCAAACCTCGTGACACTTCAGATTCAGTGTATTCGCCGGCCCGCGCCCTCTCAATTGCGTCTTTAGACAGGTCCGTACCAAAAATTTGAAATCTCCAATCATGAAGGTGCCCCCAATTTTCTTTGAGTAACATGGCAACAGAGTATGCCTCTTGCCCAGTAGAGGCTGCTGCAGACCATATTCTAATGGTCTTTTTGGCCTTATTTATCTTAAAAAAATCTGGTATAATATGATTTTTTAGGGCTGCAAAACATTGGGCATCACGAAAGAAAAATGTTTCATTTACAGTAAGTGCCTCTACAACTTCGGCATGCACCTTTGAGTATTCGAACGATTTAGAAAGGTTCAGAATAAACTCATCCAAATTTTCGCAACCATTTGCACGCGCCAATGGTAAGAGCCTACTTTCAACAAGATATTCTTTTTCCTCCTCCAAAAGCATACCTGAGTTTTTCTTTGTTAAATTTTTGATGTAATTAAAACTTTTACTTAACAAAGGCATGCCTTTTTTCCTTTCTTTGGGTATAGCCACTATCCTTGCGAATACCGAAGCTATTTTTCATACTTACCTCATTTAGTAGATTACTTATTTCACACGGGGTCAAAGTATCCTCAGCTAACCCATCAGACCAGACGGCTCCTGCCATTCCCCAGACAATACTACTTTCTTTATTTTGGACGTATATTTTACCACCTTGAGATTTAATCAAACGACACCCCATTAGTCCGTCCCTACCCATCCCTGTGAGAATGAATGTTAGAATATTACCTCCAACTGCTTGGACTGCACTTTGGAATAAGACATCTACCGAAGGCCGGCAACTATTCTCGGCCTCCTTCTGGTTGAGATGTATTTTTCTACTTACACCATTGCCAGAAACTTGCATATGAAAATCTCCAGGTGCAATGTATCCGCATCCCGATTCTATGTTTTGATTGTCTTTCCCTTCGTAAAAGGTGATTGAAGAACCACATTTATTTAATCTCTCAGCAAGCAACCCAGTGAACACTGGTGGCATATGCTGAACGATTAATATTGGCGGAAGACTCACGTGCTGCATAGCTGAGAAAATGTCCACCAGCACATCGGGCCCACCCGTAGAACTTCCAATAACAATCAGATCAATTTTTTTGGCACCATACTTTTCAGGAAAAGATTCAATCTCGGCGGTTTTAGTCGATAAAGCCATATCGGGGTTGACTTCTTCTACTTGGCCATTCATTAGGCAATTTATTTTTTTTTCCAGTTGAGTGGAAAACCGAATGAAAATCTCACATTCAG
Source organism: Limisphaerales bacterium (assembly GCA_965657355.1). GTDB lineage: Bacteria > Verrucomicrobiota > Verrucomicrobiia > Limisphaerales > JAJOIW01 > JAJOIW01. The sequence goes on from CBFHOE010000002.1 coordinate 556,493, forward strand.
TATCAATATCTTTTGCTCTTTTCAACCGATTGTATTCGATTGATTCAAAAATAGAGTAAGTCGAGTGCTTATTCTGTAATTCACACCCACCTAAAACCAACACCTTTATATCCGGATAATCCGTTCGCAATTGGTTGAGGATTTCATCACAATTAACATAAGATTGCTCGGTATCGATCGTTATTACATCAGGAACAACTTGCGGAATCTTTAAAAGAGCGATTTTACTATTTGCAGCGCTGCCAACGACTTCAAGGCTGCTAATTCCTCCCATGACACTTGTGATAAACCGTCGCGCAATTATCGAATCATCAATGACAAAAACTTTTATCTTTTTATGCACGTTTCAGAATTGCTCAACTATCTATGCTCAGTGTAAGTATTCAACTTAATGAACTGAATTACGCACAGCTGAATCCTTATTTTATTTATACAGCTATATACCTGAATGATTATCAGATTTTGTTAGGATGACCTTTTGTTTGCTTCAACAATAGATTTGAGGCTAGTAGCTAAATCTGCCAGCTGATGGGCAGCCTTGAGGGAGTTTTCAGCGCCTTCAGCTGTCACCTTTGCCACTGACGATACTGATTCAATTTTTTCAGAAATAGCATGTGAACCATCAGCTCCATCGCTGGCATTTTGAGAAATCCCATTGATGGTCACTGTTTGTTCTTCAACCGCAGTAGCGATGGTGTTTTGCTTGTCATTAACCTGGTTGATGATGTCACTAATATCCTTGATAGAATCGACAACCGCTTTAGTTTCATCTTGGATTGATCCAATCTTCTGACTGATATCTTCTGTAGCTGCTGCCGTTTGCTTCGCAAGCTCCTTGACCTCGTTGGCAACAACGGCGAACCCTTTTCCTGCCTCACCAGCTCGAGCAGCTTCAATAGTTGCATTCAATGCAAGCAAATTGGTTTGTTGGGCAATTGATGTAATAACCTTGATAACATTACCGATCTGAACGCTACTTTCACCGAGCTTATTGACTGTTTGCGTTGTCACGTCCGCCACAGCCACAGCCTCATTGCCAACGCGAGCTGCATCACTAGCACTTTGCGCAATTTCTTTTGCGGCAGCTTTCATCTCTTCTACGCTTAGTGCGACTTGCTCTACATTTTTAGACACCATGGATGAAGAACTAGCCACACTGCTAGCCTGGTCGGCCGTTTCTTGACAATTACCCGACATTTGTTGAGCAGTATCAGATAACTCCTTGGCTGATGAAGCCATTGTCTGAGAATTGATATCGACCTCTGCGATAGTTTCATTCAATTTCCTACTCAATTCCTTATTCTCAGTAATGTCGATAGCGAATTTAGCAATTTTGTAGGGTAGTCCATTGGAATCTAGAATTGGATTATAACTGGCTTTTATCCAAATCTCATGACCGTTTTTTCCTAACCGTTTGAATTCAGCAGCTATAAATTGCCCATTATTTAAACTGTTCCAGAAATCGTGGTACTCTTGGGAAGATGCATATTCGGGAGCAACAAACATTCGATGGTGTTTACCCTTTATCTCATCTAGCGTATATCCAACAACATCCAGAAAATTCTGGTTGGCAGAAATTATGGTTCCATCCAACTCAAACTCAATAACGGCTTGAGTTCTATATATCGCATCTATCTGGCCCTTTAAATCTGTAAGCTCATCATAACCGTTAGGTTCTTTGTTAGATATTGTATTGTTATCCTTTTGTCTATTGTCATCTGTTAGCGTGGCATTCATTTTCTAATCTTTGTTAATCTAATTAATATTTATTTTAGTAAGATTGCATTTCGTCTTTGGACATGACCTGACATATGTTTATGGCCTCATCTACATTCATCGACAGCAATAATGTTTTTGGAAGTTTGTATACGCCAAGCAGAAGGTCTCTGTTCACACCATTTAAACTATCTGGCGGAGCCTCTAAATCTTTATCATCTACCTCTATAACATCACCGATTTTGTCGACTAGTAAACTAATTGCCCCTTCATCTGAATGAACGACAACATTCATCGGTAATTGTTGATTTTCCCTAGGGGGCATACCCATCTTCTCCCTCATATCAACTGCGATAACAATTTGCCCCCTTAGATTAATTAAACCTTTGACGACAGCAGGAGATACTGGAACCGGGGTCATTTTTTGATATTTAATCACCTCTTGAACGCGCAATACATCCACACCAAAATAGAATCCATTAACGTAAAAAGTACACAGCTGTTTTTTTACTTTCATCTCAATTTTTTGCTTTTTGAAAATCACAGGTAAAAAGACGGATCTGCCGATTTGATCATATTTTCGACATCCAAAACCCCAGTTACCTTATCTTTTATTATGGCAGACCCTATAATATCTGGGCTGAGCGATTTCCTCTGAATCGTAAGCTCCTGTTCGATAATATCGTCAATTTCTCCGACTACCAAACCGACACTATTACCATTACCCGAGTAAACTATAACCTGAAGCTGTTCATCCTCCGTCAAAGTCACATGGCCATCTAAATTACCGACATTTATCAGCGGCATGATCTGCCCCCGATACTGCACGACTCTTCCATCGCTAGAATTCTCAATGTAAACACTTGGAATTTCTTCTAAGCGATCCACAATTGAAAGAGGCATTGCCATCCGCCGACCTGTCGTACTATTAAAGACGAGATAACGACTATTCTCCGGTTCCTCAGATTCTTCATCTACAGCATCATTAAATAACATTTTCACCCGCCCTGGAGTGACCACCTTTGCCTCCTGGGCTAGTCCCATGACATCCAATATGAGCGCGACCTGCCCATCACCCATAATTGTTGCCCCAGCAAATAGACGAGATTGTTTAAGTTGTTTCCCTAACGGTTTGACTACAATTTCTTCGGTATCATTTATGTCATCTACGACTAAGCCGAATTGCTTGCCGTCGGCCTGCAGCACAACTATGTTTAGTACGCCATCATCATATTCATTTTCACGCCTATCTTTCGGTTTATCTCTCAATCTCAATTCTTTATCTAAATATATTAGAGGAAGCAAATTTCCTCTAAGCCGGTATACAGGACTTCCGTATATCATTTCTATAGAGTTTGCTGCATTACCTTCTTCTAAACGAACGAGCTCCAGCAAGCTTACTTGCGGTATGGCAAAACGTTCATTTCTGGTTGTCACAATCAAGGCTGGAATGATAGCTAATGTTAGAGGAATCTTAATTTTAATTGTCGTTCCATTTCCTTCAGAGCTATTGACATCAACAGAACCACCAATTTTTTCTATATTAGTCTTTACGACATCCATCCCGACACCGCGACCAGAGACATTTGTCACTTTGCCAGCTGTAGAGAAACCGGGACTAAATATTAGACTATAAGCCTCTTTTTCCGATAGGCGTAAAGCTTCTTCGGAACTTAAAACCCCTTTTTCTATTGCTTTTGATTTAACTTTTTCAGCAGAAATTCCTCGCCCATCGTCAATAATCTCAATATTTACCTGCCCACCTTCATGATAGGCTTTTAGAAGTATATTACCGCATGGATTTTTACCATTCCCTTCTCGCTCATCTGCCGTTTCCACACCGTGATCTACAGCATTCCTAATAATGTGGGTAAGTGGATCTTTAATAGCCTCAATAATTGTTCTATCAAGCTCAGTTTCTTTCCCTACCATCTCAATCTCAACTTGCTTCCCTAGCTCCTTGGATAGGTCCCTGACAATTCTGGGAAATTTGGACCATATATTACCAATGGGCTGCATGCGCGTCTTCATGACACCCTCTTGCAGCTCGGTTGTTATTATGTTTAGCCTTTGGGCAGCAGAAGCCAGTTCCTTCTGTTCAGATTCTCCAGTAAATTGCAGAATCTGATTACGAGTTAGAACTAGTTCGCCTACTAGATTCATGACCTTGTCCAGTTGGCTTACATTTACCCTGATGGCGCTATCAACGACACTCGACTTCTGAATGGTCGGACTGTTTTTTTGCCCTGTATCAACCTGTTCTAATGCCACTGCATCTGCCTGTTTTGCGAGCTCAGAATTACTCCCCTTATTATCTTGTCTTTGCTCCTCATCCGCATCCTTTTCAAAGACAACTTCTAATTTCGGTTGTCCTTTATCATTTTCCTCTTTGACACATTCACGTTTGGCTGATGGCTTTTGAAGCTTGATTAAAGCCTCCTGCAATGACGAAAATTCTTTTGCCCCTTCATCCCCAGAAACTTCAAGATTATTGAAAAGCTCGCGAAGGGCATCAGATAGACCAAGGAGAACAGAGACCATATCAGAGCTAACCTCCACATTACCATCCCGTAATACACTCAATAAATTTTCTCCATCATGAGCAAGCTTTTCAATTTTTGAAAAGCCAACACAACCACTGCTTCCTTTTATTGTATGAATGATTCTAAAGATATTATTAAGCGTACTTTTAGTCCCGTCACCATTCTCCAGCTTAAGCATCTCCTGGTCGTATTGATCCAGTCCCTCAAACCCCTCAATCAACAGCTCTTGTATCAACTGCTCCTTAAGCTCGTCGTCCATTTCCCCTCCTTAATCCAAATCCTTTAATACTTATCAGAAATGGATATATTTATCCGATAATTTCGCTGACGGTGGATGTCACTTTTTCCATTTTAAATGGCTTAGGTATATATCCTGAAACGTTTAAAGACTTTGCTCTATCTATACTTTCAGCGTCAGATTCAGCCGTTAACATGACAACCGGTGTGGACTCACTATCCCTTTCATTTCTCAGTTCATTGAGAACATCCAAACCATTCATGTCGGGCATGGTGATATCTAGGATTATGAGATCTGGATTATGATTTTTAGTGGCTTCCAAGGCCTCTGATCCATTCGTGGCTTCAACAACATTGTAGTCTAATGGCTTTAATGCATTTTTTAGCATCATTCTTATAACTTTACTGTCATCCGCTGTAAGTATTGTTTTCGACATATTTTCCTTCTTATATTTATTATCTATTGGCGTAGGGATTGATTAAGAAATCGACCCACAAAATTTCATCATAGATTTTGAAAGCGAAGGTTTCTTTCTTCGCTCCTGGTATTTTTTCGATAGAGACAAGTGTTGTATCAGAGACTAATGGAAGTCCTAGATTGCACTTGAGACCAGCATCTGAAATGTTTGACTGCAACTTTCCCGCTATAATATTTACAAATTCAGATAACGTATCAGCCATCAAGTCCTTATCTACTTCACTGGGATCCATTCCTAGCAAACCCGCACAAATCATCCTGGTTATCTTCGAGGGAAAATCTAAATACATTTTACCAAAGACCACTCCATCAAACTCTATCGTGCTAATTAATCGAATATCGTCAGAACGAACATGTTTCTCATGATTGAGCTGGACCAGCTCTTTATCGAGCATCAATTCAAATGTGTTCTCGACAGCAAGTACCAATAAATCTCCCATTGCGAGTATTTCGATAATCCCAACTCCCAACTGGTTTAATGCACCCTCAATGGGTGTGTTTGCGGCATCAGCTTTTGATCCGAAAGCGATCCTTATCGTACGGCTCTTTAAAGAATCATCCTTAGCTATAAGTTCAGAAATGTCGTCGATACTTGCATAATCGGACTTCTTTACAAGTTCAGCCAACTGGGCCACGCTTTTTGCATTCTTCTCAGCTATGAGTTCCTCTCTCGACAATGAATCAACCGACATATTTACCACCTAAAATCCTTTTAATCTCTGATTAGTTATCACTTAGTTACTCGATTGTTATTGGGTACAATCGTGCCTAAGTTATTTTAACAATTAGAACTGGGAGGCCTCTCAAACCATTCCATGTATCTACACCATATAGCGACTCTTTCCCGCCGAGTTTAAGTTATAAACTAAAACTTTTCATGCACACGGCTTGACTTTTCTATGCTTGTAAAAGGAATTCTTTAGTAGTGAATCATTGCAACCTGTTGATAGTAAGCATGGTAAATCGTGATGATTCCACACTCCCAATGAGCTTTAAATACACACCAATTAGCCAAAGGGTTTGTGAGCCTTAAATAGCTCGAAAACATATTAATATTAAATGACGGTATTTGCGTCTAGAGACACGTCGTGTTTCGTATAAGCGAGATTAACCTGATATTTAAACACTCTTATGGAATTATTTCGACGGAACTATGTTGGATTTTTTTCTCTCTATTTCAGTTTATGTTAGTAAATGAAACCCAGAAAATTCGCTCTTAAATCTAACACCTTTCAAGAATGAAAACACCCTCTTGGCAGGACCCATCCACAAAACAACTAACCTCATTAAACCCATTAATCTTCGCAATGTTAATCAACGATTCCGGAGAGTATCTGACAGAACGAAATATATCCAAACAGCTTCCCGGGCACCATTGTATTGGTGGAACCCCGGGAGAACGAGGATGCAGCAACCTTTTTACTTCCAAAGTTGTCCGAACCATGGCCAATGGATAATCGCAAAATGAAAAGTTAGCCGTTTCGAATGCGAATTCTTTATTCAGCCCCATGAGGCCTAAGTTCTCCGTAAAAGCGGCAATCCAAGCACGGGTGGGTTCATTGTCATACTGTGAAATGATATTGGGTAATTTAGATTCAATCTCCTGGGGTGATGCAAGGTTGGCCCCGATAGTTAGAATGTCTCCTTTTCGAGTGATGCTTTTAAGAAAGTGCCATGCAATTTTCGGGGGTATATTGGGAAGCATCCCCATAAAAAAAATCAGGGCTGGTTTCGAACCAATCCCAATTCCTGAAAAATAATGGCCTTCGAGATCCGGTAGATTGGCCATAACTTCAATGTCCGCGACGTGAGCTTTTACCTCAGCAAAGGCTCTCGTCTCTTGCCAACTGTGAATGGCAAGAAAAGGGCTGCAATCAATGACATGTGTCTGTTTTGGTAAATTCGTATTCGCCTCGAGAAAAAGAGCCTCTTTGTTTCCTCCGCCGCTTCCGAATGAATATAGATCGTAGTGTTTTCCCTTTTGAATTTTGTTCAATTCTTGAAAGGACTCCAGATATACATTTTTTGCAGAGTTACCTTTGTGAACCGGGGAATATTGAAAGTGTATATCCAACCATTTTTGGGCTTGGCTGTCAGAGGAATAAAGAAGACAAGATGGAATGTTCCGCGAAAGAAGAGCTCTTTCAATCATCTCACGCTTCACTTCAGGAAAAGCAGATGAGTCCACTCTGATATCACAATATTTAGGGAGTTTTCCTTGTGTCACTAATTCCTAGATTAATACATCTTGCTTGCTAATTGAATACTGAAAGATCAAAATATTTTATGAATTCAATCCAATTAACAAGATCTATACTCAGTGGGTTTTTCTTTAAAAGGCTCCTTAAACTGTTTTTATTATTGGCATTTTTATTCTTTTTAGATAGCCACACAAGAGTTCGATCCGAGGTTAACTTTTCCCTCCAGGAAGATAGCTACCAGCAAAAAAATGTACCCACTGGAAAAATTGAGCACTACCAATTCGCTAACAGTAAAATTTTCCCTGGCACAGTTAGGGACTATTGGATTTATATACCACAGCAATATCGCCCGGAATCTCCAGCTTGCCTAATGGTATTTCAGGATGGAAAAAATTACGTGAAGAGGGATGGGCAGTGGAAAATACCAAACGTTTTTGACAACCTAATTCATAAAAAAGAAATGCCGGTTACTCTGGGAATTTTCATCAATCCCGGGGTTGTCCCTGCACCTCACACCAACGCGCAGCCGCGATTTAATAGAAGTTATGAGTATGATTCGTTGGGAGATGAATACGCACGTTTCCTATTAAACGAACTCATTCCCGAAGTAGAAAAAAAATATTCTTTGAGTTCCAATCCCAATGACCGAGCAATTTGTGGATCAAGCTCCGGTGGCATAGCAGCTTTTACAGTAGCATGGGAGCGACCAGATGCTTTTAGTAGAGTCTTCACGACTGTAGGGACTTATGTTGGCCTCAGAGGAGGTAACGAGTACCCAACGCTAATAAGAAAGACTGAACCAAAACCAATCAGAGTTTTCCTGCAAGATGGCTCAAAAGATCTCAACATCTATGGGGGCAATTGGTGGATTGCGAATCAAGCTATGCTGAATGCGCTCCAATTCTCTGGATATGATGTAAAGCATGCTTGGGGTGAAGGAGGCCATAATGGAAGGCATGGCGCTTCGATTTTTCCTCAGGTCATGAAATGGCTTTGGAGAGATTACCCTGCCCAAATTAAAACCCAGATTGGCGAAGGCCATAAGCTTTCAAGCATTCTCATCCAAGGAGAAAATTGGGAAGTAGTGAGCAGTGGTCATAAATTTTCTGAAGGTCCTGTTGCAGGCCCAGATGGTTCTGTTTATTTTTCGGACATCCCGAATAATAAAATCTTCAAAATTGCAAAAGATGGAAAAGTTTCAACATTTGCCTCGAATACCGGGAGGGCCAATGGGCTGACAATCGGTGCCGATGGCTTGATCTACGCATGTTCCGCAGGTAAAAAAACTATCGATGCTTATGACCCGATTTCAGGAAGATCATCGGAAGTAATTCGGGGATATTCGAGTAATGATCTTGTAGCTTTACCCTTCGGCGGATATTTCACCTCCCCAACTGCGAGAAAAATTTATTTTGTAAATGACCAATTTGAAGTCAGGGAAGTGGACTCAGGAATCAGGAGGCCGAATGGAATTGTTACGTCGCCCGACCACACCCTTCTTTATGTTTCCGATTCGATTGGCAGGTTTGTTTATTCATTTCAAATCCAACCAGATGGCTCATTGAGTCACAAACAAAAGTTCTTTCACCTTCATTTAGAGGATAACCAAGTTGAGAGCGGAGCAGATGGAATGACGACCGATAGTCTGGGTAGATTGTATGTAGCCACAAATGCGGGTATTCAGATATTCGATCAGCCAGGGCGCGTAAATGCTATAATTCCAAAGCCCCAGAGAGCGAAGCTATCCAATTTGACTTTTGGTGGACCGAATCTTGAATACCTCTATGTCACATGCGGTGATAAAGTTTACAGAAGGAAAACACAAGTGAATGGTTTGGTTTCTTCCGCTGCCCCCATAAAACCTCCGAGGCCAAGACTTTAATTGCCATGCGATTTCGGCTTGTTACTTGCGTGGCCCGTCTTTTTTTTATTAATACCACAGCCACAACCAGAAGAGCACCCATGGGATCTAGCTCGACGACACATATTATGGATGAAGAGTGCAATCGTAATAACGACTACTGCAGGCGCGGCTAATGATTGCCAGTCCATCTGAATTTACTTACTTAAAATTAACTTAATCCCAAAAGTTTTCCGCCCTGGAAAACAGCTAATGACATAAGATACGCAGTCAATGTCATATATATCAGTTGAAAAACAGGCCATTTCCATCCGCCTGTCTCTTTCTTTACAACGGCTATAGTGCTTATGCATTGCATAGCAAAAATATAAAATACCATTAAACTGACGCATACAAGAGGCGTAAATACAGGTTCCCCATCTTTCGTCTTCTCTTGTGCTAATCTATCTCTTAACCTTTTTCTCGTCTGGTCATCATCCCCGGCCTCTTCCACAGAATAAATAATTGCCATTGTGGATACAAAAACTTCTCTTGCAGCAAAGCTTGTCAAAACGCCAATACCAATCTTCCAATCATACCCGAGAGGAGCGACAACGGGTTCCATAATCTTACCCACTCTTCCTGCAAAAGAATATTCAAGCTTTTGAGATTCGGTTATTTGACCTCCTTCAACACTTTTATCCGACGGAATCTTGGGATACGTGACAGCCGCCCACAGAAGAATTGAAAGGCCTAAAATAATTGTTCCAGCTCGCTTGATAAAAACCCACGACTTCTCCCATAAATATTGAAAAATAGAATTCCATCGAGGCATACGGTAAGAAGGCAGTTCGAGGACCATTGGTGAGGGAACACCACCAGCAAAAACTTTTCTAAACAACAAAGCAAAAAGAAAGGCCCCTAATGTCCCAGTGATATACAAGCCCAACAATATTTGAATTTTTAACCAAACAGACATCCTGTCTTCTGGGACAAGCATGGCAATCATGATGAGGTAAACTGGTAGCCGCGCTGAACAACTTGCTAATGGAACAATTAATATGGTTATCAGTCGGTCCTTAGGATTTTCTATTGTTCTTGCGGCCATAACTCCCGGCACTGCGCATGCATAGGAACTTAGTAAAGGAACGAAGGACTTTCCGTTCAATCCAACTTTAGACATCACTCGGTCCATCATAAATGCCACGCGCGCCATGTAACCGGTCTCCTCCATTAAGCAAATAAAGAAAAACAATATAATAATCTGAGGAAGAAAAATGATAACGCCCTCAATGCCAGGAAAAACACCATCAATGATAAGGTCTCGTAAATCACCGTCCTTCAAACCATTCTCAGCCCAACCACTAGCAGCTCCGACTACAGCTTCCACCCATCCCATCGGAACTTGAGCAAAACTGAAAATCAAAAAGAATATCCCTACTAAAATTGAGATTAATATGCCCCATCCCAAAATAGGGTGCAGCAACCATGCATCTAAAGCATCTGTTAAATCACGCTTCCCAGATGGACTTTTAACAGAACCAATACTATCCCGAACAAGCTCATCAATCACATTGTAGCGATTTGCAATAAGCTGATCTTCCCAACCATCGGTTTTTTCAGTGAGACAAGTCTTGAGTGATTCAATAAAAGAAACCTGATCACCAGATAACCCAAAATGCTCAGGGTCGTGATTTATGGCGAGGTATAAAAGTCTAAGTAGATCATTATTGCCCACACATATTCCCAATCGCTTGGCGGACTCCATGTTATCTCGTAACACATTCTCAACCGTCTCGGGAACAGGAGATATTTTTATTTTTGAAACCCATTCCGACTTATCAATTTGACTGATTGCAGTTTTTAATTCTGTAAGACCCTCTTTCTTTATTGCTGACATCGCAATAACCGGAACCCCCAGTTTTTCAGCAAGCAATTTTGTCTTGATTTGCTTTTCCTTCGCTTGCTGTAAGTCCATCATATTGAGGACGAGTACACAAGGTATGTTCAATTCGATTACCTGTGTCGCCAAATATAGGTGGCGATCTAAATTGGAAGCATCTGCAACAATAATGAGGAGATCCGGATGATCTAGCTTTTCTTCCAGCCCCATTAATGATTCTCGAGTAACAGCCTCATCAGGCGAACGAGAGCTCAGACTGTAGGCTCCAGGTAAATCAACTAAATTGTATTTCTCGCCGTGAAGACCCCGAAAGGATCCAGCTTTTCGCTCAACAGTTATCCCCGGATAATTACCCACCTTTTGGCGCAATCCTGTGAGTGCATTGAACAGCGTGGTTTTACCAGCGTTTGGGTTCCCAACCAGGGCAATTGTCTTCATCATTTATTTGGTAAAGAAGATACTATGAATCGACAGTTACCCTAATTTTTTTCGCATCCGACTGTCGAATCGAAAAACGCCCGAATTTTGTATCCAACTCTACAGGCCCACCTAAGGCACTACCTCTTACGATGACGACCTTGGAATTTGGCATAATACCCAGCTCTTTAAGCCTGATGAGATTAGAATCTCCGGTGGGCATTGAGACCACGCTCGCGCTCATACCAATAGCCAAATCGGCCAAAGACATTTCCTCATTCATTGCTTTTATGTTTCTTTGGGTTTGGGGCTGTGTCGTTGTTTGTTCACGAAATTGAGCGAGAGACCATTACATTTCTAGCCAGACTCGAACTGAGACCAACACGACTGCCAAAAACTTGGCATACAACTGCTCCATTGCGACTTAGAACCTGAATCTCGGTATCCTCAGTAAATCCCATCTCACGCAATTTCTGGCAGTTATTGGCATTCCCGCAAAGCTGGCAGATCTTAAAGCGTCCGCCACAAGGTGCTTGATGCAGATTTAGAACATCTCCAACACGCCCAAGGGTTTTACCCCCCGCTTGTTTGCTAAATAGACCTGAGATCTGCCTGAACATTCTTAATTTTTTATTATTTTTGTGGAATCACGTCTCCCGACTTATTGCTATATCTTATCGTTCTTTTGCTATCCACCGATAAAGGAGCCTCAGTTTTAACATTAATAATGGTGTAATCCATTATCTTGAACCTACTTTTTAGGTGAAAAGAGCGGTTTTTACAGATATTTTGGTCATTTATTATAGGGATTCTTGTCTTGGTAATCCAGTGGGGTTAGGGTTTTTAGTAAACAAAAACACCTATGATTCGGAAATCCTTTACAAAAAATACCGCTTCTTTCTGTCATTTTTTGGCTATCACTTTTCTCCTCATTTCGGTTTTTGCTCTCCAGGCTGAAAATAAATCTCCAGCCCTCAGCATGACGGGCTTTGATAAATCAGTCGATCCAAGGGACGATTTCTTTGACTTCGTAAATGGAGAATGGGTTAAAAACACCAAGATTCCCTCTGATAAAACAAGATGGGGGTCTTTTGTTATTCTCGCAGAAAAAAGTAAGGAAGCCGTTCTTGAGATCATTACTGACGTTTCGGGCAAAGAGGGATTGAAAGAGGGCTCTGCCGCGCAACAAATCAGAGATCTCTACCGATCTTACGTCAATAGAGATTTCCTCAACGAGTTAGGCTCCTCCCCCATAGAGAAGGATTTATTCGAAATTGATGTCATTACTAGTAAAAAAGGCTTGGCAGCTTATTGGGCAAAAGCTAATAGATCGGGCATACCCAATCCTTTTTCATTTTACGTCGCTCAAGATGCAAAAAATTCCTCAGTTTATAGAGTCTATTTGTCTCAAGGGGGTCTCGGTCTGCCTGATAGGGACTATTACTTGGACGAGGACGAAAGAGCAAAATCTATTCAGTTAGCGTATAAACAATATCTAAGGAGAATTTTTAAATATTCGGGTTTACCAAATGCAAAAAAGAAAAGTGAAAAAGTCTATGAATTAGAAAAACAGATCGCCTCAATTCAATGGAGCCGGGTCAAAAATAGAGACAGGATAAAAACTTATAATAAAGTCAATCGGTCTGATCTGAATATAATGAATACTTCCTTTCAATGGCGTTTGTTTTTTATGCAGGCGGGCATCGAAAAGGAGAGTGAGTTTATTATTCGTCAACCAAGTTTCTTCAAGGGCATGTCTTCGATTATTCAGAATACATCACTAGAAATTTGGCGCGATTACCTGAGAGCACGAGTCATTTCATCTGCGGCCCCTTATCTTGATGATCAATTCTTTAAATTACATTTTGAATTCTACTCAAAAGTATTAAGCGGACAAAACGAACCAGAGCCACTACCCAAAAGAGCCACTTCGTTAGTCAACAGCATCCTGGGAGAGCCAATAGGTAAGATTTACGTCCAAAAACACTTCCCACCAGAAGCAAAATCGAAAATGCTGGACCTCGTTAGCAATATTAAGATAGCGATGCAGCAAAGCATTGAAAACTTGGATTGGATGGATGAAACAACCCAGGCAAGGGCTCTAGATAAATTAAAAAAATTTAAAACGAAAATTGGATACCCGGATAAATGGAAAGACTTCTCTAATCTATCTATTAAACCAGATGACCTTTTCGGAAATATTAAAAGGGCTAGTGAATTCCAATTCGACGACAATATTAGCAAACTTGGAGGCCCCATCGATCGAGATGAATGGTTTATGACGCCTCAAACTGTGAATGCCTACTATAACCCAAGACTAAATGAAATAGTATTCCCCGCAGCAATACTTCAACCACCATTTTTCAGCCTAAACGCTGATGAGGCAGTCAATTATGGCGGAATTGGAATGGTAATTGGACATGAAATAGGCCACGGGTTTGATGACCAAGGGAGAAAATCTGACGGAAACGGAAACTTAATAGACTGGTGGACTCAATCCTCTGCAGATGCCTATGAATCAAGGGCTCAAAATATCGTTGAACAGTATAACAGCTATCAGCCGATAGAAGGTTTTAATGTCAATGGACAACTTACACTCGGTGAAAATATTGGGGATTTGGGAGGGCTTACGCTGGCTTGGAAAGCTTATTTGAATTCATTAAAGTCAAAACAGGCCCCTGAACCTATAGATGGATTCACCCATCAACAAAGATTTTTTATCTCATATGCTCAAATCTGGAGAATTAAATCCACAACAGAGATGACAATTAGAAGAATAAAAACGGACACGCATTCGCCACCCAAATTTAGAGTCAACGGCCCGCTAAAAAATTTCCAGCCATTCTACGAAGTTTTTGACTTAAAAAAGTCCAATGAAATGTGGTTCAAACCGGAGGACAGAATTTCGATTTGGTAACAAAAACTCATCAAGAGCTCCCCTTATAAGGTATACCGAGGGTAAAGCATGTCGTTTTCGGCTGCGTATTGTGAACCTCAACATAAAGGTATCTTCCCTCACGCCGTGAGAAGTCTCTCACGGCGCTTAAACTATACCCATGTCCATCCCCCTTGGTCGTAAACTCAGGATTAAAAAGTAAACCTGGGTCCTCTACCGGAAGACCAACACCTGAATCGCATATGACGATTTCGAGATAATCGCCACCTTGATATTCACCAAACAAACACTCCTTGCTTGGGTTAGAATTAATTTTCTTAATGAATAAGGCTATTTCACCACGTGGCGCAGATTCAATCGACTCGGCAGCATTTTCAAGAAGAATAGATAGGGCAACCCAAAGATATCGATGGTCAATATTATCTATGATCACATTCACATCATCACCAACTTCAATACGGATCGTCTGACCGGGATTTCTTACTGAGAAATATCCTAAGCAATCTCTCATAGTATCAAAAACCCATGGACCGAGTTCCTTGGAAAACTGACGCTCATTGAGTTGGCGCAACTGCAATGCTAAGTCGACAGCTCCATCATTTTGAGACTTTATCCGATCAACATTTTTTGAAACTGCAGAATCGGAAGTATGTTGCATTTTCAACATTTGCAGCCCCCCCGATATAGACAAAAAACGATTGTTTAAATCATGAATTATTTTTCCTGCGATATAGTTCCTGTAGGAATAATAATCTTGAACGTAACCCTCGTGCATCCCACTATCAACAAGAGCCATTTTCAAAATAGCCGAACTGACGCATGTCTCGAAATCTACCTCTAAAAGAAACCGATGTTGGCCACACTCTATATCTATAAAACTTCCTTTTTTGGTTAAAAATTTACATAGTGGAAAGCTTAACCCGATGTGCTGAAGTTCCGTTTTATTTTTGGGAAGTTCAGACGGAGAAATGAGTATGTAATTAATGCACCCCCTCTTAATTTTTGATACCAGCTCCAAAATTGAGGAACATGTATTAATTTGGAATAAAGAAGTTTGGCCCAATTTATTACTGCATTCCAATACCCAAGCAGCGTCCCCTACTATGGCAATCGGAATTATTTTACCCTCTTTCAGCATTCAGTTGTGTAATCGAAAAATCATTGGTCGCTGTTATTGGCGTCTACCAAAACAGCCCTATAAAATGACTCATCTGATAAGTCATTCGCCATTGGATCAAGTATAAAGGTGGCATTCTCCCTGATCTTTTGCTCTTTAATTGTATCCCAGCTTATAAGATCAGAGGACCTTTGAAAAGACCACGTCTGACCATCCACGACGTCAACACGAAGCTTTACCATCAATGCATCAGTTAGAAGCGCCCCAGATAAACTAGCAGTGGGTTTTGTGGCCAAAATAGTTAATTCATAATTGCGCTGGACGGGTGCCTTTCCCGCTTCGTTAGGGTCAGTATTATTCTGACTTGTGGAGTGCTCGAACCGGTAGGCTAGTCCACCACTGGTCAATTCAGGCATAAAATCAGTCTCCGCCTCAGAATTAAAGGCGTTATTAAATCCGGCTAATTGAATCTTAATTTGTGGTTTATCAAATCCAATATGCCACCTATCTATTCGAAATTCCGTGTACGATCCGTTTCCTGCATGAGCCACTGCATCAATACAGTCCCAGGACCAGTCAGTTCCATTTCCAGTGTATCGAAAAAGAAAAGCTCCCTGCAAAAGCAAGTCAGCGCCTATTGGATACTCACCGGCAGCTCCAACAAATCCAGTAACTTTATCATCATCAGAATCGATAAAGTAACTATTCGCCCAGGTGCAAGCCTCATTAAAGGGTCTTGTATCATGATTTACTCCGAAATATAAAAAACCTT
>CBFHOE010000002.1:572856-578535 GCA_965657355.1 Limisphaerales bacterium
AAAGCCTTCGTTTGGGTGGTAAGAAACGCGATTATTTTCCCAACTTAGACGGCCATTACTCGGAAACGAAGATATGGAATAAGTCACTTCAAACCCTTCTGGATCGTTCCCTCTAAAGGGGACAATGACAGGAATACCCCTCAAAGTCTGCACGGACTTATTAAAGCCAACAGGTGGTTGATTCTGCAAATTTTCTCTTACCTGATAAATAAGTCCTTTTTTCGAATCCGGTAAATAGTCAATTTCCCCACCTTCTCTTACTGATGAATTATCGCCAAAAAGAAGCACTTTGATATTGAAGGGATCACCTAACAAAGTAAGCGGAAGGCAGACTTCTGCTCGCTTTCCCGAAATAGCTAACTCAACGGAACCAACTCGAGTCCAGTTCCAATTGCGCCCCATGCCTAGGTAGCGATAAACAGCATCACCTTGGATAAGGTATTCGGCACGAAGGTTCCCAATTTCAAATCCAGTACTGGAGGAAAAATTTGTATCAAGAAAAATATTATAGGCACTGCTGAAAACGATGTCACTGTAGCTGGTGTATGAAAGACTCAATATGTCGACATAATGCGTGACCCACAGATTTTGCCAATCCGCGATATCCTCAGGATGTCCCATATCTCTGGAATCCCAACCGAGCGGACTCACATTTTCCCAATCACCGAATTCCCCATCTTTTACAATAGGCACGGTGGGCGTATGAACCAATCCCGCGTCAATGTCATGGATGAGTTGCCCCGCATATAAAACTATAGACTCTGTTCTTCCAAATACAGGGATAACATCAGAGTCAACGGAATCGTCACCCCCACTATCTTTTGTTGTAAAATTATAACCAAGAGGAGCTTTGAAATTTATAAATATAACTTTACCTGCCGGAATATTCGAAAACATATACTCACCGTTACGATCCGAAATATAAGTTTCAAATAGTTGCCCTCCAGAAGCATTCTGTAGGTATAACTCAACCTTTACGCCAGAGACAAAAGGCTCATGAATTTCTCTCGTTCCATTGGCATTTTGATCCTCAAATACGAAGCCCATAATATTACCAAACCCCTCCAAGCTTCCACTGATGCACAATCCGGCGTCCACATTATCCAGAACTTCGCCGTGCGCCACTGATATCGGTGATGTTTTCTGACTTTGAGGATATGCGTCAGAATCTAAATGATCATCGCTGCCCTGATCTCTCGGGCTGAGACTAACTCCCTGAGGTGGTATAAAATGAACAATATATTCCTGGCTCGGATCTAAATGGTCGTAAATGTATTCCCCATTTATTCCTGTGCTTGTCCAGCCAACTTGTACCTCAACGTCACCTTCTCCAAGGTCCTTCACCACCAAAAGATCAACAGCTACACCCGAAATCAGAGGCTCATCAAGCTGACGTATTCCATCGCAATTCCTGTCTTGAAATACATACCCCTTGATCGTGCCCCCAATTGTATTTATCTGAGCATTTGATGTAAATACACCAACCATCAATAGCGCGATAATTGTAAGTATATTTTTCATTCAAGTTTAGTTCGAATTTATAAAAATCTAAAAATTGGCTTTGTGGAAAATCTACTCGAAAGGAAAAATCCACCTCTTGTATGCGGAAATTTGAAGGAAGCCTTAAGCTCTTGATGCGAATACTACTCTCCCAAAATTTTTGACCCATTAATAATTTTTGAATGAGACCAAGTAGATTTTAATAATCTAAAAGGAAATCAGGCTCGTTGGCATCTTCACCTAAATCTTTACCTGGAAGACCTTTAAGAGAAAATTCTAAGGTTAAAGTGAGGTCCGTTTTGTCAAATCTCGGTTGACGGACTCGAAAGCGCAATGCAGTAGAAAAGCTAAGTTGATCCCTATATATTGAATAAATTTGTTCCTGCAAAGTAGAAGTACGGGCCTCAAAAAAATGAGTAGCATTAAATGACCAGTTGTTATCCCACCAATAATAGAGCGAACTAGAATAAAGATTATTGCCTGGGCCAAAAAGGTCATTATTTCTGATGTAGCGATGGCCTACAGCCCAGCTCCACGCCTCTTGCGGAGAAAAAATAATGCGATGATCGGCTAATCTCGTCCGCTCATTATCCGTGTCCCAGCGGAATTCTGAAGTAAAGGCTAGCCATTCTTGTGCCTTCCAATCGATATCAGAATAAATATCACTAAACCTCGAAAGATTAGTAGAATTCTCTATTCTCCAATCCATAAACAAAGCCCAATTCACAAAATTCTCCATACCACTTTCTCTATAGGTTTGGAGCTTCTGAAATAAGCCCATTCGCAAATTGTGCATTCCATCCAATGAATCAACTGAATTAAAATCTGGAAAATGAATTGGAAGCAGCCTGAGTCCGGGAATAACGCTATCGAATTGTGGTAGCTGCCCGGGGTCCTCACTCGGATCAGGAACATAGGCATAGCGAAACACCGGCTGAGCAATATGCCTTAATCCTCGAAGATCCCAAAAACTGTTTCTGGTCCCTCTCCATGTTCGTGAGAGTTTCGCGGACAAATCCATCCCTATATCTGTCATTAACCTCGTCCGGCGGTCCGTTGATGCCCCTGGGCCGTCAGCTTCTCCGTATTCGGTTGCCCGAAATCCAATCTGTGGAGTGGCATTTAACCAGCCAAAAAAAGAGAGAGGATATAAAAATTGATGATACGTGTCTCCACGATATGCACTGAAATCATTGCCGGAAAAGTCAGCAAATCTCTTCTGATAATATCCAAATGTCGTCCTGCCTTCGTAGTATAATCCAGACTCCCCAATCTCTTGCCTATAAGCTGATAAATTTAGTTCAGGGATCCTCTCAGTCTGCTCAAAAAAGGTATTCATCCTCGGCTGAAGAGTCATTCCAATTGATAAATTGTCCCAAAATTTCTTAATCTCTACAAAAGTCTTGGGCTGAGGGTCTGATCGGAATGTGTCCTCATAATAATCCGCATGTATAAACGGGTCGCTGAGCTTGTCAAACCGGCTCCGCACGTACAAATTTGTCCTTGGCATCCACCAATGCTTGAAATCAAGTCTATACCTATTTCCTCCAATCGCCCGACCATTTGAATCCCTCATTGGATCCTTATCCCAGAAATGCTTATATGATAAATCACCCTCCCCGAATTCAGGATGACTTATTTTAAATTCTGGGCCAACAGCAAATCCACGCCTGGTTCTGTAATCAACATCAAACTGGCCCTGTATCGTATCATCGATTTCCCATAGATAGCTGGAATTTAGATAAAGCCCATACCTTGATCTGTAGCCAGGGATAAAAATGAGCCGGTTTCCATCTTCTTTTAAACTTTGCCTGTAATACGGCATCCAGAATACTGGAAGACCCTTATAGTAAAGCGTCGCATTTCTCGCTTCCACCGATTGGCCAGGCCTGACTTTTACCTCCGATGCCTGGACTTTATACCCAGGGTTGGCTGTGTCATCGGTGGTAAAATAAGCATCTTTTGCGATTAATGGCTCTCCGGACTCGCCTAGAGCATTGCCCATTAGCAATGAACCTTGAATGTAGGCCGGCGACTGCCCAGTACGGAAAGACGTCGCCCCAATTTCATTACTCTGAAGGTTGTATGAAAGAGAGTCGCTGACCCAGATATTCGTACCACTTTGCAAGAGGACGTTCCCCTTGCCGCTCACCAAACCACTTTCCTGGTTAATTCTGATCTCCTCGGCATCCAATTGAGTACTACCATAGACGACTTTTACTCCATTGGTGGCAAATGCCTCGCCCGTTTTTAGATCTATTGATATTTCTGAGTCATTGCCTCGGCTCGTTATTTGAAGCGGATAGCCACCTTTAATGTCTTTAACGTAATCCTGGCAAAAAGCACTGAATCCAGCAATACACCAAAGGACACAGGATACTAGAGAAATAAATTGGGGAACCTTAGCTGGAAAAATACCCTGTGCTAGGTATGTCTCACGATAGACATGTAATTTCCTTAACAAAAGCTCGCAATGATAATTTCGGGAATATTACTTTAGTAAGGTAATGACTGCGTAAACTAGACCCGCAGCCAAAGCGACAACCAAAAAAATTATAAATATATAGAATGTTTTTTCTGATTTGTTGGATTTCTGGGTAAAAGTTGTCTTATCGATGACTTTCTGTCGACCTGATGACGTTATCTCGTCGACCTTTACACCCTGCTTGCCATACTTTTTTGTCTCAGAAGCAGTCGCCGGAGTCGGGGGGACGGGCTCGCCTGGCACCTCAAATCGCACATCAATTTCACCGAGTCGCAAAATCTGACCGTGTTGGAGTTTCCCTTCGCTGACTTTTTTACCATCAATGAATGTGCCGTTGGTAGACCCTAAATCCTTCACTGATATCTTATCATTCTGAAGCACTACCTCACAATGCGTACCAGATACAGAGCCTTCCGGTATCTGAAATGAATTTTCTTCTGATCTACCGATAATTGTTCGATCAGTTTTTAATTCATACGACTCCGCTGGTGAGCCATTTTTCAAAACAACAAGTTTAGCCATTAGTCAAAGTGTTAAAATTACTGTAGTTGCTGGAATGCGATTAGGTCAAAGAATTTCTCTATCCAGTATTCAAAGCCGACATTTACATCCCAAAAATTCGACAGAATTGACGAGATAGGACCGCATTCTTTCTCGATGGACGATCGCGTCTAAAAATCCGTGCTCAATCAGAAATTCCGCAGTCTGAAATCCGGGCGGTAAATCAGCTTGAGTAGTGTCGCGGATCACTCTGGGGCCTGCAAAACCAATCATCGCCCCTGGTTCACTGATTATCAAATCCCCCAAGCTAGCATAGCTAGCCATAACCCCAGCGGTCGTTGGGTTGGTTAAAACACTTATGTATGGTAAGTTTTTCTCACTATGCCGCGCCAAAGCTGCGCTTGTCTTTGCCATTTGAAGCAAGCTAAACATTCCCTCATACATGCGGGCACCACCACTACTTGAAATGATTATCACGGGATGTCTGTTGGCCGTGCAGGCCTCAATAAGACGAGTTAATTTTTCTCCGACGACTGCTCCCATAGAACCACCCAAAAAACCGAAATTCATCACTCCGACGCCAACCGATCGACCGCCAAGCTTGCCTAGACCGGTTAATACGGCGTCGCTTTGCCCTGTCCTTTTTTGATAGGTGGATAATTTATCTCTATAGCTCGCAACACCAGTAAAACTCAGGACATCCTTACTCGATAATTTAGAATCCATCTCCACGAAACTGCCCTGATCCAGTAGACCATCAACTCTCTGGCTCGGTGATAAATTCAGATGTGCATCACAATTTGGACAAACGTTAAAATTACGCTCAAGAACCTGATCGAAATTCATCGATCCGCATCGCGGGCATTTTGTCCATACCCCCTTGGGTATATCTCGTTTTTTGGCCCCTGTCGTCTCTAACTTTGGCTTTTTGACTATAGGGACATTTTTGCCCATTTTCGGCGGTGTGACTTTATGCTCCACCACATTAACTGGTAATACGTTCGTCTTTTTTGATGCCCGGGATCCCATCACTTCACATCCTCGCAAATTTCAGCCAATTTACCAACATCTTTTCACTTTGCTTAAACATTATGTCTGGCATATTATTATTGACAACCTTTGTTATTTCTTTCATTTTCTTCTCATTATGAGAATCCCTCGTTCCCTTTTGGTCTCCGATTCCAATCCGCAGG
>CBFHOE010000003.1:0-170219 GCA_965657355.1 Limisphaerales bacterium
GCTGGATCACCAGCACTTGAGTCTGGCCGAGACGAGATAGCAGACGGCTTTTTCAGCGATGTTAATTTCAAAGGCGCCTTTGGGTCAGTCAACTGGGCAGGGGGATGGACGATCTTAGTCGAGTCAGGTTATATGACCGATGCGGCAAGTGGAGTTCCTAATTACCCATTGAAAGGGGCTGGTAGGATATCCGATATAAACCTCATCAATGGTGGAACTGAAATGCAGTTCTCTATTTTAGGTGAAGTTGGTAAAACATATACCGTTCAGTCCATCTCAAGTCTTGGCTCATCCAACTGGAGCGATGTTCAATCCGTATCCGGTCAGGGACACATGATTACGATAACTGTTCCAATGAGTGATGACCCGGAAGCAGCTGAATTCTTCAGAATTAATATTCAGTAATTATATTTCTGTTTGAACCATATTTATTCAAGGGAGGCTGAGGCCTCCCTTTTTTATTGGCATTTCTATCCAATTTTTACCCAACCTTCATACTATCGTGACACCTGTTGATGATATTGTTGAAGGATTCAGGACTCAATAAACTAGAAATGACAACAATTTTAATAGTGCTCAGTGGGGTTAGGCCTGATGCTCTCGCGAAATCTGCGTGCCCCGTTTATTCTAATTTGAAGCAACAAGGAAGTTATTTAAACCAGGCTAAAACGGTTTTTCCTTCACTCACTTTGCCATGTCATATGTCACTATTTCATAGCCTTCCTCCAATTGAGCACTTGGTGACAGATGATTCATCGATTCCTCCAACCAATTTAACTACAAGTTTGATTGATCATCTCAGCAAGATGTCATTGAAGGTGGGTTCCTTTTATTCCACAGAGCAGCTTAGAAACCTGAGTAATCCAGGGTCCTTATCTTTCAGTTACTATCGAAACAAAGATCAATATGAGGGTGAAGTTGATGTTGATCTTGTTTCCAAAGCCATTTCATGGATCAATTCAGAAAACCCGGATTTTGTATTTATTAATCTTAATCAAGCTGATGAAGCTGGACATCAGACTGGCTGGATGAGTCCCCACTACTTGAGAAGAGTGGAAAATATTGATCGCATATTGGGGCTCTTAGTAAATGAAAGGCCGCCCGAATCTCATCTGTTTATTGTGGGAGACCATGGAGGGCATGGATTTGATCACGGAACGAAGCTTCCAGAGGATGTTCAGATACCTTGGATGGCTGTAGGGCCTAAGATAAGAGAGGGATATCAGATCACCCGTCAGGTTAATATCATAGATACAATTCCTACTGTTGCTGCAGTTATGGGAGTTAAATCTCACCTTGATTGGAAGGGGTCCATAATTACTGAAATATTTAAAGAGCAGAGGCAGTCAGCAAGCTCATCCAGAAGTTTTGGGTCTAATGACCTTATAGCCCTGCGATAGATAAGTCTCCAAAATAATTAATCTTGGTTTTTGACTTTAGTTATTCCCCATCCCGTGAATGCTAGAAGGAGGGAGATGATCGGCGAAAGCCAATTGAAAAAGGCATATGGAGCAAAGACGTGAGGAGCAACTCCCAAAAAATTTTTCATTGTTGCACCACAAGTATTCCAAAAAATTAAAGGTGAAGTGAGCGTTCCTGCGTCCTCGAGGCATCTGGAGAGGTTTTGTGGGGCCAGGCCCTTTTTTGTAAATGCGCTTTTGAACATTTTTCCAGGCACAGCTATTGCCAGATATTGATCTGCTGCGACAAGGTTCATTATGATACAAGACATATTAGTTGCACCGATGAGTTTGCCAGTACTTGTCGCCAGCTTCAGGATAGCCAAGGCAATAACCTCCAGCATATGGGTTTTCATCATTATACCACCGAAACCAAGTGCACAAAAAATCAAAGAAATAGTCCACATCATTTCGCTTAGGCCACCTTTATTGAGTAGCTCATTGACTTTGTCACTGCCGGAGTCTCCGTCAAACCCGTTAAAAGCATAATATAACATCTTTGATGGCTCTACTCCTTGATAAAAAATCCCTAACAAGATCCCTATCAAACTCGCAATAAACAGTGATGGTAGAGCTGGTGCCTTTTTCCAGATCATTATCAAAACCAAAGATGGGGCAATAATTAGGATCGGGCTTAGCTTGTAATTAGATTGAATGACATTCCTAATCTCCGAAATGTCCGAGATTTGGCTAGTATTAAATTCAGAGAGTATTCCGATAAAGAAATAGGCAACCAGGCTTATGGATATCGCTGGAACGGTTGTGTAAAGCATATGCCGGATGTGAGTGAATAAATCCGTGCCTGCAACTGCTGGCGCTAGATTTGTCGAATCTGACAATGGGGAGAGTTTATCACCAAAATAGGACCCTGACACTATAGCTCCAGCAGCAATAGCTTCGTTTATTCCCAATCCAGAGCCAACCCCCATTAATGCCACTCCGACCGTGCCTGCTGTAGTCCATGAGCTACCTGTAGCTAATGAAATGACAGCGCAAATCGCGCATGATGCTACGTAAAAAATCTTTGGATGTAATAAGCCGAGGCCCATATCAATCAGAAAAGGAACAATTCCACTGGCTATCCATGTAGCGATGAGTATGCCAACTACCATCAAAATAAGGATGGCTTTCAATCCAACTTGTATACCTTCGGCGATACCCTCTTCAAGGATCTCCCACTTATATCCGTTAATTAAGCCGATCCCTGCTGCTACCCCAGCCCCTGCGATTATTGCCATATGCGGATCCCCAAGTCCAAAAACTTGGAGAATCAGGTAAAGGAATAAGATGAGAGACAATAACGGAATTATCGAAATTATCAGATTTGGTTTTTTTATTTCATCTGAGGACATCACAAAATTTTGATAACGATATTTAATTTAACTCACCTAAATAGAAACAGAGGAAAATGATTTATGGATTAAATAATTTTTTGATTTTTGATTCCGGCAATTCATAAACATGATTGCCATTTATGCCCGTCATGGAACGGGCCGCTACCAAAGCATTAATAATGGATTCCTCTGTTGTTTGGATAACTGCCTTAAAAAATTGATCAATTTTTTCGTTAGGAATCATGTTTAAAGCTAATTTTCCATTCTTTCTCTTTTCCAGAGGAGCTGTGCTAAATGTAATAAACAAGTCGCCTGAAGAGTTATACCCAACGCCACCTGTTCTTTGTATGCCGAGTGGTATCCGATTTGTGAGTCTTTTTAATTGATGGGGCAGAAGTGGGGCGTTTGTTCCTATAACAACAAGGATGGAATTACCTGGTTCGCTGGGTAATATGGAGTTCATTACGGGATTTAAATCTGGTATTTCTTTTCCGACCTTTTTTCCGGAAATTTTTAAATCTTCTCTCGACCCGAAATTTGCCTGGACCAAAGCGCCGAGGACAAATCCGTCTTCAGTGATACGAGATGATGTGCCTATGCCACCTTTAAATTTGAAACACACCATCCCGGTGCCCCCGCCTACATTACCTTCCAAAATAGCGCCCCCGGAAGCATTGTTTAAAGCTTTTAAAACATGCTTTTCTTTCACATGAAATCCATGAATATCATTTAATCGTCCATCCCAGGTTTCTCCTATAACTGGTAAAGAAGCAAAATCATATTTTGATTTGCCATTGTGATATTTATTTTCTTGTCGCCATTTTATGGCCGCCTGATGCGCAGCCCCAATGCTATGGGTATTTGTAAATAAAATGGGTTCCTCTAGCATCCCTGATTCCTCGACCCAATGCATTCCGGTAAATTCTCCGTTCCCATTAAGTTTGCCACCTGATGCGAAAATTTTTCTAAAAGATTTCCCTGTGGGGAGAATTGCAGTGACGCCGGTCCGTATTGGGCCTCTTCCGACGATTAATTCTCCTTCTCCTTTGATTATTGTTTCATGACCGACTAAAACTCCAGGGACATCAGTTATTGCATTTAGTTTTCCTGGTGTTCCCTCAAACGAAATTCCAAGATCTCTGGCTCTGTTTTGCCGAGTTTGTTTTCTCTGAATCTCCTCACAGATCGCACTTGCAGAAAACAAAACGATTACAAATACTAAATTTTTAAAAAGGTGGTTCATTTACGATTGGAGAATTATTCCGATTTACTCTTTCCTGTGAGGAAGTTTCCCGTTCTAAATACTTCTTTGAGAACGCCGCTGGGGATCGTTGACATCGTGTCGTACCATTGAGTAGTTGTTTGAAAAAAGTCCTTTAAGTCGGACAGTCTCTTCTGGGTCAGTTCTGATTCCTCAGATTTTGGGTCCTTTGCCATGTCAAGGCACTCTTGGAGGAGCTCCAACGTCGGGTCAACTTCTCGCTTTTTTCTTTGCTCTAGAATAATTCGAAACATATCCCAGACATTGTGTAAACTTTGAAAATGATCTCTTTTGTCACCAATCACAGGCGCTTTTTTCACAATTCCCCAATTTTGTAATTCTTTAAGACTATTGCTGACATTACTCCTAGCAACAGAAAGTAGCTCGCTTATTTCCTCTGCATTTAATGGTCTTTCAAAGACATACAATAAAGCGTGAATTTGCGCCACAGTTCGGCTTATTCCCCATCTCGTTCCCATTTCCCCCCAGTGAAGTATGAACCTTTGTTGTGTAGGAGTTAATTTTACCATTTCGTTCCGAAATTCCTGATATTGGGAAAATAACTGACTTTATTTCCTCCTGCAACAACCGACAAAATAAAAACAAAAAATCGATCTCAAGTTCTAACACATTTTGATTGAGAGTTGATTTCAAATATTTTTTGGAGCTTAATTGGTTGTCTACCTTTGCACAGACCTCAAATGAATCATGGCTAAACCATCAAATAATAAAGAGCATGAGGCGAATCAGTCGCCAAATACTAATCCTGAATTATTAGCGAAGATCAAGGATAACAACAACGAAGCTGCATGGCGTGAGTTTATCGAGACATACAGACCTTTGGTTTATGGTTTCTGTATCAATCACCAGCTTCAGGAAGCAGATGCAAATGACGTGACGCAAGAGGTTATGAAAGCCATTGCAAGAAGTATCGCCAATTTCGAGTATGACCCAAAAAAAGGGAGATTCAGGTCCTGGCTTTTCACTGTCACTCGGAGCAAATTTAATAATTTATTGGAATCTAAATATAAGCACCCTCAAGGGTCTGGTGATACGGAGATGATCCGATTTATTGAGGCACAGCCTGCAAAGGAGGTTACAGAGGACTGGGATAAAGGGTTTAAAAAGCAAACCCTGAGAACGGCTATGGAATCTATTCAACTTGAATTTTCAGATAAAACTTGGGAGGCATTTGTACGGACTGCAATAAATCAAGAAGCAGGCAAAGATGTTGCTGACAAGTTAGACCTATCTGTCGGTGCTGTTTATATTGCACGGAGTCGAGTCACAACTCGTTTGAAAGAGTGGATTCGAAGATTCTTGAGAGATGAAACAGATTTCTTTGCTGACCTCGAGGAATAATCGTGATCTTTCCAAAAACTAATGCGACCTATTGAGCTCTGCCCTGAGGATATCTCTTAACGAAAGAATGCCAAGGAGCTTTCCTTTTTTGGAATCGACTACAAGCGCGATATTGGATTTGGATTGGAGAAGCTTTTGTTGGGTCTCACTTATTGGAGTGGCAGGATAAACAGTTATGGGATGAGATAATTCCGGGGAACGGTTTTCCTTAAGAGATCTCCTTAATTCATCTATTGTAGTAACTCCAATGGGAACTCCATTTTCGACCACCGGATAGGTATCGTAGTGAGCCGATTTTAAGAATTCTTCGATATCTTCTGGAATTATGGAGTCTAAATATTTGGGATTTAGATTGGCCAAGGTTGCGGTGGGTTTCCTTAACCACTGATCAAAGTCGCGAGGGGGTATATGCCTTTCAAGGTCATTACCAGATAGAATTAAAAGTGAATCATATATGCTCAATGAGTTAAATTTCTTAGATATAGATTGGCTTATCAATGTTACTAGCATGAGGGGTGGTAATATTTCAAAAGAATGAGTCATCTCAAACAACATTAATATTCCCGTTATAGGGGCCTTAACGACACAACCGAAACAAGCACACATTCCAAGTGCCGCCATAGCTACTGGCCCATGTGGCCCGATATCAAAAAAAATGTTAATTGTGGCTCCAATGGCATATCCGCTTGCTCCTCCAAGGAAAATAAGTGGGCCGAAGATTCCGCCGCATCCACCTGTTCCATAGTACAGGCAAACAGATAAGAATTTACAAACGAGCAAAATCCAAACAATAGATACTGAAAGCTCTCCATTGAAAATCCTGTTTAATTCAGGGTCCCCGGTACCAAAAAGTCCGGTTGTTTTAAAAAAGGCAAAAACCAGGAAGCAAATGGCCCAGCCCCCAAATGCTCCGATGATTGGGTAAAGCCAATATGGCTTTGCAGCAAAGCTCTTTGACTGTCTGATAATTGCTTTTATACAAAAAATAAAAGCAATCCCAATTAGGCTACTTCCAATACCTGTAATGACAGCAGGTATATACCACTTTAAGTCAAAATTCTTTATGTCAACCAAAGGATATATGGCGAAGTTTCCTATGATTAAATGGTAAGTTCCGGCCCCGATGATCGCTGCCAAAAGTACGATTCCTAGGCGTCTACTATTTAGGTCTCCTAGCACTTCTTCCAAGAAAAAAGTAACAGCGGCGAGTGGCGTATTGAAGCAAGCCGCCAAACCTGCTGCTGCGCCAGCCGCACATGCGTTTTTTTTCTGGCGTGGAGGTAATCGAATAAGATCTGCGATAGCTGATGCGATACCGGCACAAATAAATACACTAGGACCTCTGCGGCCCAGTCCGATGCCTGAAATCAACCCAACGACGCTTGCAAAAAATTTAGCAAAAGTGGCCTTTATAGGAATATGCCCCTGATCTCTCCAGTAAATAAGTTTCATCTGGGAGACCCCACTCCCAGATGAAAGTGGAGCCCACTGCGTCGTTAACCAACTTGCTAACCGAGTGGCGAATAAAATCAAAGCAAGACTGAATAACCCAAACTGCAAAATCGATAACGAAATAAGGTATTCGTAAACAAAACGAAAACCATTACTAACTAAGACAAAAATAAATATGGCTGCAGCACCTGCTGGGATTCCAACTAAAATTCCAGAGATGACAATGGAGGATGGGTGTCCCCAACTAAGCTTCATATTCCCGAAAATTTCGAAACCATTAAAAAGAAGCAGGGAATAACCAAGAGAAGAATGTCTGCCATAGACTGCTTCCAGACTTTCGATTTATTTCCAAGTTTTGATTCCAGAAGTAAGAGCCCTACATTACTAAAAGCTGCTGTCAATCCGGCAGCAAAAGCTATTATTCCCTGGTTAAATGCTAGTGCCAAAACAGAGATAACAATGGATACGCCTGTAGAGAATAGGTTTAATTTTTTTAGGCCACCCTTTTTTTGCGCGCTTATATCATTATCCCAATAGGAGACCCAAAAACAATTGGCGGCAGCTAAAAAGCCGAGGACTAACCAGACATAGAAAAAATGAGGGGTTTCAACGTCTCGAAGTGACCATGGCTGTAATATCGTTCCCGCTCCAAATATTAACCCCACCCGCAGTTCTTTTTTTAATGGAAAAGAATCATCTAAAAGTTCGTTGTGCGATATAATAAGGTGCAAAACGGTTAGCCCCATTATCATCAAAGCTCCGAGCCATGCTTGAGTATTCAAATTTGCAAAAGCTAAGCCGATACTTATGGCCCCAGCCAACTGACAAACGAGGCGAAGTGAGAAAGCATATCGTTGATGAAATTGGTGCCTTTTTGTCTTTGGGGTCTCAGTTCTTGGAATGTTCTGGACGTCGATTAAGCGGTCAAAGCAGTAAACCACCCATACCGACAAAAATAGCAATAACCTATGGCCAGTTTGAATTTCAGAATTAAATACACTTCCGGCCACCTCCTGCCAAGCTATGGCAACAGATGGCGCATCCAAGTTAAACTGGTTGATTTTTTCCCATATTTTATTCAGCTTTTTGCCTATACCTGACATTGTCTTTAGGATTGTTTTTTATTAATTTTGGTAAATTTATACTATTAATAAGCTATTATTTTAATATTTTGCCGATTTAACTAATATGTTGAAGTCTTTTCTCAAACAGGTTCTTCCTATGAAGAGCCGGATAAAAACAAATGAAGCCCACGCGGGCACTAGATTGTTTCATTTTATCGCGCCCCTGCTAGGTCTTTGTTTGTTTCCATCCCTATCATATGGTGTCGATGTGGATGCCAAAATTGATCCTTCGGATGAATTTATTAAATCGCTGACAGATAAAGGAGACTCGAATGTTCCGTTCAAATTGATGTCTTCTTCTGAAAATTCAAATGTTCCAGTGCGGCTCAATGATGATTCGCAACAGCCAACCAAGAAATTCTTATACATAAGAACCGATTTTTCAGATTTCGCAGGAAGCCCATTGACAGGCCCACACCTCAACGCCTTGGTCAATGGAACCATGTCAACGTGGATTCAGGATTTTTCCGGTGGGCGTGAAATTATTCAGGGTGATGTCATGGCTGATGTTTTACGAGCCCCTAAAACTTTAAGACATTATCAAGAAGGCGATTTTACTGCCGAGCTTATTCAGGACGCCATCACGTTAGCTGCAGCTCGTGGAGCCAATTTAGCAGAGTATGATGCGCATATAGTCTGTATCACGAACGTGATGATGCCTGATTCTGATTGGAATTGGGCTGGTCTGGCTGGAAATAAATCTCAAATAATTCGCGAATATGATCCGCATGTTTTAGTCCATGAATCGATCCATAATTTTGGCCCTGGTCACTCGTCAGCACTAGAAACATTTGATTCAAAAATCATAAGTGAAGATTCTGAAATCCAGGAATATGGATCCCCTTGGGATGTGATGGGGTCTGGCAGAGAATCATTTGGTTTTCCGAACCCAATACTTCTTGAACAGGCTGGTTGGATCGAACCAGAAGAAGTTCTCATTCCGGCAGATGACGGGATCTTTCGATTGTATCCATTTGATGACACATCCAACACATCACCTCGTGCCTTGAAGGTTAATACTTCGGGCTTGCCCATTTGGGTGGGGTTTAGATCCCTGGCCGTTGACGATTTATACCTAAATCGAGGTCCATTATTATATCAGCAGCCCAACGAAAATAGATCTTTGTTGCTAGATACTCGACCTGGCTCTATCGAGGGATTTAACGATGCCCCCTTGGATCTCGGAAGAACATTCAGTGATCCTGATGAAATTTTTTGGATCACTCCAGTGGCTACTGGAACAGAAGAAATAAGTAATAAAAAGTTCTATGATATCGCACTTCGATATAAAAGAGATCAAGAATTACCTGCTCCCCCGGCTGTGGAAATTATCGCTCCGCAAAAAGTAAAAGCCCGGTCAACAACTCCATTATCTGTGGAAATAGAGAACAGTGACCCAGATTTTGGTGTTGTTCGTTGGATTTTTGATGATGAAATAACCAGCAGAACAGGTTTTGACGTTAGTAAGGCATGGTTGTCTAGTGGAAACTACACCGTAGCTACCGAGGCCAATGGTTTATACGGTAACATCTCCACCAACTATTATAATATTGAGGTAGAAGATTTTCTGGATGCTTTCCAGACCGTCGATATTAAATCCGATCGAACTTCGATGGATGTGGAATATGGAAAAGGCCTATTTGTCGTCGCGGGAGAACGGCTCAGATATTCCTTTGATGGTATAGAATTTAATGAAGTTTTTTCTGGTGGTTTTTTTCCCGACGTTGATTTTGATGGTGAAACATTCGTCGCTGGAGGTCAGCTATACGACTTCGACGTAGACAAATGGGGCTATGGTGTCATGACATCAAATGACGGGCTTAATTGGGAGAGGATTTTTCTTGGAGATGAGCGGTTGGATACTTCGGCTGAAAGGATTTCCCAAATAGAAAAAATCAACAATACATGGGTGGGTATCACCTTTTCTGGTCAGGTATGGAAAAGTGAGGATGCTGTGAATTGGGTGTTAGCTGGAAATATGTCGCCCTTATTCCGGGTCGAGCAGCTGGCAAGCGGCTTTGGAAAATTATGGGCAGTAACCACAAGCGGGCTTCTTGGCAAATCTGAAGATGGCCTGGTCTGGGAAATTGTTGTGAATGATCCCGATTATTCTTTTACATCCATTGCTGCTGGGGGCGATAAAATTATTGCAATTGGTGCTGATAACGCTCTGCTTTCCGAGGACCAAGGGGAATCATTTGAAAGAATTATCCCGCTCGGTGCGGACAAACCAGGTGAGCTACGCGGTGTCGGTCTGGTGAGATTCCTAGATGGGTTGTTTGTAGGAATACATAGTGATTTCGGGGTGGGGACCTCTAATTTTAGTTATATTGCCTCTGCTGATGGTCGAATTTGGGATTTTGTTGGAGCAAAGCTTGACTCAAGGATTAGAGGATTTGCTCCCTCTGATTTTGGTTATTTATCCGTTGGTGATTCTGGGGCGGCCTTCTTTTCAAGTAAATTACCAGAGGAAGAACCTTACAATTTCAACAACTGGGTTCTGTCATACTATGAAGATGAGGAGGACCCTGCCATAATATCACTTTCTGCCGATCCTGACCTGGATGGGGTATCGAATTTATCGGAATATATCCATGGTTCTGATCCATCGGATAGCTTATCGCTCCCATCGTTGACCCAAACCTTGTCACAAGACAACAATGGACTAGTTTTTGAATACCCGATTAACTCGCAAGTTTCCGATGCAGAATTGAGGATAGAAATTTCCAATGATCTAAAATCTTGGGCAGAACCCTTAGAGTCCGAAGTGACTGTATCTGAGGAATTTCCTCAAGATGACATCGAGTCTGAAATAAAAAACGTCACATACAGTGTATCCAGAGAAAACCCATCGTCTTGGTTTATTAGATTCACCTATCAAACCATAGAGTCTCAATAAATCATAAATCGAACTATTTCATTCCTATTAAACAAAAAGCACTGACCTTGATGGTCAGTGCTTTTTGTTCAATGAATAAAATTGATTTAGTGGCAGCCGCATGATGGGCCACACGAGCCTGATTCAAAATCGCTATCCTCTGGTAGCCGGCCAAGTTCAAATGTTTTGGCCACATATTGACTGACTGTTTCCTGAACGCCGTGAATTTCTCTTTGCACTTTCAGGAAATTATTTGCCACTTCATTTTGCAGGAGTTGATCTCTTGCAGATTCGTAATTGTCGATTTCGTCTTGGCTAAGTTGTTCTCCTTTGCCTTGTTTCTTGTCGAGCTGGTCTCCAAGCTGGATGACATTTTCATAAGCACTGCGCGCAGGTTCATCATCCATGAAGGACTGGATAGTTTGCTGCATGTTTACAAAGTTCGGGTGTTCGAGGATTATTTTGCATAATTCTCGGGTTTGATTAACGATTGTGTCTTCGGGGGTTACAACTGCCATTACATCTAAAAAATACATGTACAATCTCGCATATCAACCATTGAATGATGAGGCAAAATCAATTTTCATGCTTATCGGATGTTCTCCATAGCGAAAAAGCAGCCGAAACCAAAAGAAGACAGCTAAAAAAACCTATCATTGTTATCACTAAAGAAAGGGAGTCAGGCGTCCAATACATCAGTGTAACTCCATAGGACATGGTGACCGAAATCAATAACCACAAATGAGAATAGTCCTTTTTTGCTATGAGATTGTTAATCAGTACATTAGCGAGACAAAGCGGAGTCATTGCCAATGCGAAACTAGGGGCCAATTGTGATATATACTCAAGCTTACCTAATTGTTCCTGATTAAGCTGGCTAAGAATCTGCGAGCCCAAACTAATGTCACCGGAAATAGATTTTTCAATAATTATGGCAACAAGCCATATTCCCAAGCAGGCGAGCAATGCCAATGCTCCAGTAGATACGAAACTAAGCCATACGACTTTATTTGCCCCATCTCTACTCGAACTTAGCTTAACTACTTTGGGAAACATCACCTGGGCGATTGGAATGGTGAATATCACAAGTCCACGTCCGCACAGACCCGCCGCCCCATAATACCCAGACATGGCTTCTTCGAATTTCATTCTTACAACGATCATGTCATAGCCCAGGAAAAATGTGCTTGAGCCGAGTCCCAGCGTGAGAGGGATGATTTTTTTTAGCCATTTTCCCCAATCAAATGATATGTTTTGCTTTCTTCCAGAATTGGGAATTTTCCAAAAACAAATGGCTACCGCAAACGCGAATCCCGCTAAAGCAGATGCCACGGCACCACTGACACCAAAACCTAAAATTCCCACAAGAACGATTGCGGCTAAAAGCCTCATCATTCCATTTGAAATAATCGCATTTCCCAACCACAGAAATTGCTCCCTACCTTGAAGAATGCCCAACCATACAGGGAGGCATAATTGAGGTAAAGCTGCTCCCAAAGTCAACCAAAGTGGCAAAGCTATATTAGATTTCAGCTTATGCATCCAGTAGTCTTGGCTAACAAAGAGATAGATGGCTGCTAGACCCCATAATATTAAAAGAGCAAATAATACATGTCGGGCAGCGACAATCGTTTGGTAATTATCTTCTTCTTTTAATGCACCTGCAGCTTGTTGTGCGAATACTGTTTGAAGCCCAAGCGCTGGAATCATAGCCAAATTCAAAGTTTGAAAAAGGGTGTTCATCAATCCATATTCTTGGGGCCTCAGCCATTCTATAGCCACAACTTGGACCAAAAACATCCCAACGCCACCTGCCATAGTAGCCAAAATTAACCATCCGCTCGCTTTAAAAAATGATAATTGAGTTTTGAGATTTTTCATGGAAGCTTGGAAAAATATCTCACTATTATTTCGTATGCTTCATTAAGGGAATCAATGTCTATCCACTCATCGTCGGTATGTGCTTGGGAAATATCGCCCGGACCGAAAACGATACAAGGCGAACCACTTTTTTGGATGATGGCTGCATCACAAAAGTAGCTCACACCTTGTGGCCTAGAATCTTTTGTTAGACCTAAAAACTCTTTGATGTGAGGCTCGTTCGGGTCCGACTCCATCGGTGGACAATCAACATTTTTAGAATCAAACCATTGAAGTTTAATACTTAGCGAATGAGCAATATTATTTAATTCTTCCATGAATGATTCTTCAGATTCACCAGGAAGAGTTCTTCTATCCACCTCAATGCTGCATTCATTTGGAACAATATTATTCTGATACCCCCCGCTGATCATTCCAATATTTAAGGTGGGGCTGCCCAATAACTCGTGTTGTTTGGTTTTTAACCTCGGTAAATATTCTTCCTGTACGAGATTTATAAATTTTGCCATTTTAGATATCGCATTGTCACCTAAATCTGGTTTTGCTCCATGAGCCGATCGCCCACTTACTGAAATTTTGTGCCAAAAATTTCCTTTATGTGCCGTAATTCCACGGCAAGATGTCGGTTCCCCAATAATGGCAAGATCGACCTTGCCTATATGGTCAACGGCGGCGCGTGAACCAAGTTGTTTGTTTTCCTCATCCACGAGGGCTGCAAAAATAATTTCAGTTGATTTTGGTCGATCTGACATTTTTGACATTTCAATGAGTGCCATAAGCATCGCCGCAATGCTACCTTTGGTATCACAGGCCCCTCTACCATGAAGTCTATTTTCGTTTATAAAGGGTTTCGTCTGTATTTCTTTGTCCAAAGAAACGGTATCCATATGGGGCGCCAATAAAATACGTTTGCTCGGGGAAATTCGACTCGGGGAATACCTCACGATCAAATTATCTCGCCCAGGTTGAACTTCTTGTCGCTCCACAGATAATCCCGCTTTTTTCGCTAATGATTCAAGATATTCAGAGACCTTTTTCTCCCCAAAATCGCTCTCAGATCGAGCTTTAAATGCTGGATTTACGCTTGGTATGGAAATGAGATCTGAAAGAACTCGCACCGGTGTTGAAAACTTATTCTCACTCACTGCTCAAGAAGTTATTCACTACCTATAAAAATGTCGAGTTGATGCGATAATAAAAAATTTTCGCGCAAAATTGTCACAAAATAAGACTTTATTACCGCAATTCACGGGTTATTCACAGCTTTGAATAACCCGTGAATAAATCTGTAACAGGTTTAGCTTTGCAGAATCGGATTGTATAATTAATACTTAGATCATCTCAGCCGGTCGGGGATTACTTCTTCAAGCGGAGCAAAATAATCTCCTGAACTGCAACGTTCTAACCCTTCTGGGCTTTATTTACGGAACGGGTCAACAAAGCCCTTCAGCCAGGTTTTTTGACCATCTGATTAATAGACATTAAAAATGTCAATTATGTTACAAGGTGTGAATAACATCTTAGCTCAACAAAGATTTTAACAAACAGGTTACGGAAATTAGAAATTAATGCACGACACCCAAGAAACGCCTTGGCTTCGCACACAGCAGCGACTTCAGGGACTTTTAAATGAAGAAATTTATGGTATGTGGTTTGCCCCAATCCGCTTGGTGGAATTTAGTGGCGATACTTTGGTTTTAGGCATTCCTAACAATTTTTTTGAGGATTGGTTGCGAGACAATTATTTTGGGCTGTTGACGGATGCTGTTGGGCAAACATTGGGTAAATTTGTCAAAATTGAATTCAAAGTCGTTGCTCCCGAAGCCAAAGAAGAGGGATCTGATGCCTCCAATCCTGAAAGAGAGCAACAATTCAATTTCAACCAAAGGCAAATTAAGTTTGATGGTAGTTGCGAAAATCCCACTCAAAATATTGGAAAAACTGAGGGATTTCGTTCAAAAACAGGGAGTATTTCCCCGGAAGCATCGCATTCTACCAGTAAAAATCTACCGGCTAGTTTTAATCCGCACTATACTTTTGAAAATTTTGTCGTTGGTGAAAACAATGCTCATGCTCATGCGGCATCGAAAGCTGTTGCTCAAACTCCGGGCCAATCATTTAATCCGCTTTTTTTATATGGTGGAGTTGGTTTGGGCAAAACTCATTTGCTGCAGGCAGTTGGTCAGGAAGTATTCCTAAGTAATCAGAAAGCGAGAGTCGCCTACGTTTCTTGCGAAGTCTTTACAAATGAATACATAAGCGCGCTTCAGAATAACAATCTTCCAAAATTTAGAAAAAAGTATCGCCAGCCCGATTTGCTACTCATTGATGATATTCAGTTTCTTCAAGGTAAGGAAAGGATCCAAGAAGAATTCTTTCATACTTTCAACTCACTACATGAGTGCAGGAAACAGATTGTTTTGACCTCAGACCGGCCACCTAACGAATTAAAGGGTCTAGAGCAAAGGCTGATCAGTCGATTTGAGTGGGGGCTAACCGTCGACGTTCAACCACCTGATGTGGAAACGAGATTAGCTATCCTGAAAAATAAAGCTAAAAGCCACGACAAGCAGGTTCCTGAAGAAATTTTCCTCTTCCTTGCTGAGAGGATAAAGACAAACATCCGGAGACTTGAGGGGGCATTGGTCCGACTTGTTTCCTTGGCGAGCCTTACTGGAAAGCCATTAACAGTCCACACAGCAGAAAAGGTTCTTAGTGAAATTCTACAGGAAGAACAGAACCTAACAACCAACTCTAAATCTATCCAAAAAATTGTCGCCAACCATTACGGCATAAAAATTGAGGATATGAAGAGCAAAAGACGCCCTGAAAATATCGCCTTCCCGAGACAGATCGCCATGCATCTTTGTCGAGAACTTACGGAGCTTTCATTAAACGCGATTGGTGAGGAATTCGGCGGTAGAGATCATGGCACTGTTTTGCATGCCCACCGACTCGTTAAAGACAGGATGGAAATAGATCCTAAAATACGTGAGACCGTTAATTATCTCATGAAAGTCATTAACCGATAGTGAAGCCCTACCTCGACCTCTTAGAAAAAGTTCTCCACAAAGGTTCGATCAGAGAAGACCGAACTGGAACCGGTACTAGGAGTTTGTTTGGTGGGCAAGTTAGATACGACTTACAGGAAGGCTTCCCTCTAGTCACAACTAAGAAAGTCCACCTCAAATCAGTAATCTACGAGCTCCTCTGGTTCCTCAAAGGAGATACAAATGTAAAGTGGCTTCAGGATCATGGTGTCTCTATTTGGAATGAATGGGCCGAAGAAAACGGTGACTTAGGACCAGTTTATGGAAAACAGTGGACGGCGTGGGAAACTGATTCGGGACCTCCTGTCAATCAAATCGATCAGGTCATTGAAGAGATAAATTCGAATCCCCAAAGCAGGAGGCTTATAGTGAGTGCTTGGAATGTTTCCGAAATACCTAAAATGGCCTTGCCTCCATGCCATACCCTCTTCCAGTTTTATGTTCAGGAGGGAAAACTAAGCTGCCAACTCTACCAGCGTAGCGCCGATCTTTTCCTTGGAGTTCCTTTCAACATTGCCAGTTACTCATTATTAACAATGATGATTGCTCAAGTGTGTCGACTCCAGCCTGGTGATTTTATACATACTTTTGGAGACCTTCACATATATTCAAACCATATCGAGCAAGTAAAAACTCAACTTTCCAGGAAACCTCGCCCACTTCCTGTAATGAAAATTAACCCATTAAGATCTTCCATCCACGACTTTGTTTTTGAAGATTTCGAATTACTTGACTACAACCCGCACCCTGCCATAAAAGCCCCTGTAGCTGTTTAATTTTTTTTAAAGAGATGGACTTGCCCAAATTCCCATTTCACGCGATTGCAGCAATGTCCGAGAATCGTGTCATAGGTGTAAACAATACTATACCCTGGCACATACCGGAAGATTTCAAATGGTTTAAAAAGATGACCCTTGGCAAAACCATTATCATGGGGCGAAAAACCTTTGAGAGCATAGGCAAACCCCTTCCTGGTCGCACGACTTGGGTTTTATCTCGCTCCGACATATCAATACCTGAAGTTGAAGTTTTTGGAAGTTTAGATCAGGTCCTTAATAAT
Source organism: Limisphaerales bacterium (assembly GCA_965657355.1). Lineage (GTDB taxonomy): Bacteria > Verrucomicrobiota > Verrucomicrobiia > Limisphaerales > JAJOIW01 > JAJOIW01. The sequence goes on from CBFHOE010000003.1 coordinate 16,863, forward strand.
CTACACCGTGCTGGTAAAATGCCACCCGTCATTTGTGGAGGTGGTGAGCTATATAACCAAACGCTTCCTCTCTGTTCGGACCTTTATCTGACAATCGTTAAACGAACCGTCGAAGGGGATTCTTTCTTTCCAGAGTTTAATGATTTATTCCAATCCTCCGAAATAATTTACGATTGTCATGATTACCGGATTGCCCATTATCACAAAAATAGTTAGTATCCATCTTCATTTGGATTTTTGATCAGTTTCGGTTTGACCAGCAGACAAATTGGTAGGAACGTATTTCTACCCGCAAATTATGGAAATTTCAGCTCAAAGCGACCATCTTTATTGCTTTGGGGTGGGAGATGGCTGGCCTAATAAGGAGCGCAATCACTCGTCGTTCCTCTTTAGTCTGAATGGTGGAACAATCCTTTTTGATTGTGGAGAACCTCTTAGTCGTACCTACCTCAACTCCGGGTATTCCTATGATAGTTTTGATGCAATCGTTCTCTCGCATTTCCACGGTGATCATTTCGGAGGGTTCCTAATGTTTCTTCAAGGATTGTGGCTTCGTAAAAGGAAGAGAGATCTGACCGTTTACATGCCTAAAGATGGAGTCGAAGTCGTTGAGAAGCTGATCCAATTGGCATGCCTTTTTAAAGAGCTCATGCCTTTCAAATTGGAATTCAAATCTATTGAAGACCTTCGGCTGTTTGAGATCGGAGATAATTTGATAATGCCCTCAAGAACGACCCATCTTGATTCGTTTAAGAATCAGTTTCAAAATAAATACCCGCTGAGTTACGATTGCTTTGCATTTGGTATCGAATCAAATTCCAGGTATATCCTGCACAGCGCTGATATTGGGCATCCATCGGATTTAGCTCCTTTGATGAATAGGCCCATTGACCTTTTTGTTTGTGAAATAGCCCACTTCAATCCTGTTGAATTGTTCGAAGCTATCAAAGGAAAAGACATCAAAAAACTTTTACTCATTCATCTGCCCAATTTCCTTTGGGAAAATCAAAATGAAATTCAATCTTTAGCGAAAAAGATAGTGCCAGATCTAAATTTTGAAATTGCTGAGGAAAATAAAGTTTACCCCATAAATTAATTTGGTGAGCACTGAATACCAAGGTATGGCGGCATAGGAGCCAATTTCATGTGATCTCAATAAAAATGGCCGACACGTGGCCGGCCAATTCCAATTTTATGATATTTAAAATGTTATTACTGCTGAGGGGTCTCTTCAGGTGTTTCGGTTTCCTGGGATCCGGCGTCAGGTTTTTGTTTTATTTCTGATGCCTCAGCAGCTGCGTTTGTTGAGATGTTTTCATATTGTTCCGCTTCAGCAGCGGGAGGGATCGCAATCTCCGTTGGTTGGTTGGTTGAACCAATTACCGGTGTAGGTACGATGAGCTCGTTGGTATTTGATAATGCGCTTGGCGAAACAACATTGGTATCACCTACAAGTGCTGGGGCTTTTTGCCCACCGTCCACAGTCAAGAGATCGTCAATGTCGTCACTGGCATTTTTGCTGACCAGGATTGATACGACTAAGGTCAAAGATAGGAACACAATAGTTCCTTTTGTCGTCATTTTTGATAAAGCATTTGCCGCTCCACCTTGAAATAAGGCTTCACCCGCTCCACCGCCAAATGCCATGCCAATCCCTGCCTCCTTCTTAGGTAACTGAATTATAATCAGTAAAACCAAAAAGCTGGCATTGAGAAACAGAACAAAAAGTAAAACTCCAATTATAAAGCTCATTATTTAAATTAAGGTCTGCTAATTAATCAAAATCGATCAATCAAGGCAAGTTTTGATTATTTCGGTGAAACTTCGTGCCTCGAGAGACGCGCCCCCAACCAAAGCTCCATCGATGTCTGGTTGGGACATTAACTCTCTGGCATTGTTTGGCTTAACACTTCCACCATACTGAATCCTGACAATCTTTGCGGTGGATTCATCATACATGTCCCCAATCAATTTTCTAATAAAGGCATGAACTTCTTGTGCTTGTTCGGAAGTCGCCGTTTTTCCCGTGCCTATCGCCCAAACGGGCTCGTAGGCGATAACAGTATCAGCCATTTTTGCTGCTTCGATACCATCCAACGAACCTCGAATTTGAGTTTCAATAACGTTCTCCGTAATACCTTTTTCTCTTTCTTCCAGCGTTTCACCAACACAAACAATGGGTCTCAGAGCCGCTGCGTGCGCTGCTTGTGCTTTAACTGAAACTAATGCGTCGGTTTCATTGAAAAATTGACGACGCTCAGAATGGCCCAGAATCACATATCTTACGGAAAATTCTTTAAGCATCCCGGATGAAATTTCCCCTGTATAAGCACCCGAAGCATGTTGGGACATATTCTGTGCCCCAAGCCTAACTGTGCTTGATATTATTTTTTTTGAGACTTCGGCTAATGCCGTAAAAGGTGGGCAGACAACCATGTCAATTTCGTGGATGTCCTTTAAATCGAGCAGAAGTCCACTGACGAGGTCTTCCGCCTCGCCCACAGTTTTGTTCATCTTCCAATTTCCAGCGATAATCAGTTTGCGGTCTTTGTTCATTTTTTAAACGAAATCAGATTTTATAAATTTAAATGTCAGAAAGAGCTGTGACGCCAGGGAGGGCCTTTCCTTCCAGGAATTCCAGGCTGGCCCCGCCTCCTGTGCTCGCGAATGTTATCTTATCAGACAGGCCCGTGTTGTTGAGAGCTTTTACACTATCGCCTCCGCCAATAATACTCTTGGCACCATTGGCGGTGGCTTCTGCTACAGCATGAGAAACTGCATAGCTGCCCTTGGCAAATCTATCATCTTCAAACATTCCCATCGGGCCATTCCACAAGATGGTCTTGGCAGATTTAATGACCTCGGAATACCGCTCAATGCTTTTTGGCCCAATATCAAAACCCTCAGCTTCATCGGGTATATTAAGTGAATCATTAATTCTCGCATTGACAAACTCCATAACCGGCTTGCCTTTTTTGTTGAGCTTATCCGTTTTAACAACATCGGCTATTGTGTTGTCGCTCGGTAGTAGGAATTGGACATTTTTCTCTTTCGCTTTGTCTAAAGCTGAGAGTGCTGTTCCTGTCATATCTGGCTCAACCAATGATTTTCCTACTTTATGCCCAAGGGCCAGTCTGAATGTATATGCCATGGCACCTCCAATAATAATAGTGTCTGCTTTTTCAAGAAGTCGGTCGATGACCTTAATCTTATCCGAAACCTTTGCTCCTCCCAAAATCACAACGAACGGTTTCGCCGGAGATTCAAGCTCTTCGCCGAGAAACTGAAGTTCTCTTTGCATTAAGAATCCTGCGGCACAAGGCTTTCCCTGGGATTTCAATATCGCCGCAACTCCCGCGGTGGAGGCATGGGCACGATGGGCTGCCCCAAAGGCATCATTAACGTAAACGTCAGCATGCCTGGCAAGTTGGCCAGCAAATTCCTGATCATTTGCCTCTTCCGAGGCGTGATATCTCAAATTCTCCAAAAGCAATACTCCACCGTCATCCATATTTTCCACTGCTTTTTCCGCTGCTGGACCAACGCAATCGCTCGCAAAATCGACTTTTTTACCAAGGATTTCGCTCAATCTTGCGGCCACAGGAGCCAACGACATGCTTGGCTCCGGTTTCCCTTTGGGTCTTCCCAAATGGGCTGCCAGAATTGTTCGGGCTCCGCTTGAAACAAGATGCTCCAGGGTTTTTAAAGTCGCTCGTATCCTAGTCTCATCATTGATGACCATATTGCCATCCACCTCCGCCATAGGAACGTTGTAGTCGACTCGAACAAAAACGCGCTTACCGCGCAGATCCTCAATTCTGTCTATGCTCAGTTTTGCCATTTTTTTGGAATGTCAAACATACCTTCCTCACCAAGGGAGTCAAAACCATTCTCGTATCACTAGACACAAAACACAATAGGTGTGTGATTGCTGACATTTATTCTATACACACACTTTTGGAGCTGCTTTTGACTTGGGCCGCATGCTTTTTCTCAACGGCTCCTAGGCTTCAAAATCGAACACTTGATTAATTTGATTTGCTGATCCAATATCCGTTTGACGACGAGTATGGGAAGTGAATGCCGACGGAGTGGCTCAATTATTGTGAGTTCAATCTCTTGACAGGCATACTTGATGCTGTGCGTTCCCGACTGGTCACCTAATTTAATAACATGGCCAGAAGATCAAAAAGGCGCGCTAAAAGAAACCGACTACCATCTTTATACAACGGTCGGGCGGTGGCTCTTTTACTTTTGGGATTATTATTCGGCCTAGCCCTCTACACCTACGATTCTTTAGCCTACCTCACTGCTCATTCTGCTAAGTTGGAAGAACAAGGGATAAGGTTTGAAAATATTGAACTTCTGACGAAGGACAAAACTGGCAATGGCAATCTCATCGGGTCTGGAGGGAACATTGTAGCTTTTCATGTGTTCTCTTTCATGGGCCTTGGTGGGTTCTTAATTCCTGTTGCTCTCATGGGTGTGGCAATCGGACAAATTGTGCCTGGATGGGATCATATGAAAAGGCATTGGTGGACCATTATAATACTCATTCTAGTGATTTGCGGAATGAGTAGCATGCATGATCCCCTTCTTTTGGAAATAAAGCCGAATCCCTGGAACAATTCTACTGCTGGTGGGCTCTTGGGGGATCTCGTAGTCTCTGTTTTTGGTTTTTTTGGTAAATTTGGTGGGACCGTAATGTTAATCCTCTTATACATGGGTTGCATTTACTGGTTCACAGATCGCCAACTTTTTGTTTGGGCAAATGAATGGTGGGATGAAAAGAAAGAGGAAGAATTTGAAGCTTATACATCCTCCTTGAAGAAAAAGGCAAAAAGCGTGTTGAAGGGATACAGGACTGAATCGGCCATCTCCGAATCTGAATCAGATCAAGGCAACTCAAATAAAAAGACTTCTGAGCCAGGCAACGACCCTTTCCTTGAAAAAGCTCGGACTTCTAAGAGTAAAAAGAATCGTCAGCCTGTTACTTCGGTTGCTGAAGAATCTCAAACAGAATCTTCTGATAGTGAAGTCGCTGACTGGGGCGAGTTTCCTGAGCCAACTATAAGGGATATGAGTCAGCCCTCGACCTCAACCCAATCAGAGCCTCATGACCAGGAGAACGCTGTAGAAGACCTTGAACAGGAAACTGAGGCTCAGCCATCAATCGATGATGAGGGGGCAGAATTTTCTAAAAAGCCAGCAACTGCTAGCGAGATTCTTAGCCTGTCCAAGGGTAACGAACCTCCTCCCGCCGAGGATGCAGAAAATGCAAGCCAAGAGGAACAGACATTAGAGCCCGACGCTACGGCTGAACCACCTAAGCCTCTTTATCAACCTAAGATTAAATCAAAAGGGCCTGTCCGAGTTGCTTCAGTGCCAACCATCCGCGGGTATAAACTACCGGGTATTAAGCATCTTGGCCTTGCTGAACCGAGTATCCAGAACATCGACATACGTGATGAACTCATGAACAACGCGCTGTTGATGCAGACCACGCTTTCCCAATTTAAAATTGAAGTCAAGCTCGGGGATATTACCAAAGGGCCGACCATAACGAGATACGAATTACACCCGGCCCCTGGCATTAAAATGGAAAAGATTACCAGTCTGACCAATAATATCGCTGCTGCCCTACAGGCCGAAAGAATCAACATTTTAGCCCCAATTCCTGGAAAGAGCTCGGTAGGTATTGAGGTGCCCAATCGGGTCAAATCCATGGTCATGATGAGGGAGCTGCTGGAATCTCCTCAGTGGAAGAGGACCAAAGCAAAAATTCCTGTAGCGCTTGGAAAGGACGTTTATGGAAAACCTATCATTGCAGATTTGGCAGATATGCCACACCTTCTCATTGCTGGTGCGACGGGTTCTGGAAAATCAGTTTGTATTAATTCCGTCATAGCTTCCTTATTATACAGGTTTAAGCCCGATGAAATGCGGTTTGTAATGATCGACCCCAAGGTCGTTGAGTTGCAGCAATATAACCATTTGCCTCACCTCGTCGTCCCTGTGGTGAATGACCCAAAGAAGGTTATCCTCGCTTTGAGATGGGTCATTAATGAGATGGAGAAGAGGTATCAAATATTTGCCAAAGTCGGCGTCAGAAACATTAATAATTTCAATTCTCGCCAAGCAAAAAAAGAGGGCACTTCGAATCAGCCTGAACTTCCTTTGGATTCTGATTCGGGCGATGGATTCGCCGTTGAGCTAGATAAAGAAATTTCAGTTCCCAGAGATGAGGAAATAGAAATACCAGATAAGCTAAGTTATATCGTGGTGATCATTGATGAGCTGGCGGATCTGATGTTGGTTGCGCCGGCTGATGTTGAAATGGCAATTGCCCGGATCACTCAAATGGCGCGAGCCGCTGGAATTCACTGTATTGTGGCCACGCAAAGGCCGAGTGTGGATGTTATTACCGGAGTCATAAAAGCAAATATTCCCTGTCGAATTGCCTTCCAGGTCGCAGCTAAGGTAGACAGTCGAACCATTCTCGACGCAATGGGCGCCGACAAACTTCTTGGCAAAGGAGATATGCTCTACCTCCCGCCGGGGAGTGCAAAACTCATCCGAGCGCAGGGCGCTTTGATTACCGATGAGGAAATTCAATCCATTGTAGAGTCCATCAATGACCAAGGAAAACCAACGTACGAAGTTGAGATCCATGAGCAGCTCTCTAAAAAGTCGGTATCGACAGAATCTAAGGGCGGAATCGACGAAGACGAGGAGCTTATCGAAAAATGTATTGATGTCATTCGGTCCGAAAAGAAAGCGAGTGTCTCTTTGATGCAGCGCCGGCTTAGACTTGGATATACCCGAGCCGCCAGGATCATGGATGAACTGGAGGACCGCGGAATCGTCGGACCTAATAGGGGCGCCGAACCGAGAGAAATCCTCGTGGACTTAGATGGCACTGGAGCGGATGGTCAACCAGTTCATTAAAAGCTGTTAATTTTTCATAAATAGCTTCAGAGTTTTTGATGTTAATTAACCATTGTCTTACAGCGGTTCATAAATGAATATCTAATAGCTTTACCCTTTAGTATGACTAATTATTTCACGGCAAAGTCTATTTATCGCCATATCGACCGAGAAGCCAGCGATCAGGATTCCACTCTCTACGAGGAGAGAATGGTGTTAATTGAGTCCGATTCCTTTGATAATGCCCTTGTTGAAGCTAAAAAGGAAGCCACAGCATACGCTGACCAGTTTGAAAATGTCATATTTGCCGGGTATATAGATCTCTATGAACTCAGCTTAAAATCATTATCCGCCGGGTCAGAATTTTACTCCCTCATTCGTAGATGCTCTCTCGACATTGATGATTACATTGACAAATTTTATGATACTGGAGCGGAATGCGAGAGAGATGTGATTGATAAGAAAACGTATTAATTTAAATTTCTCTTCAGTAACAAACTTCCTTTAATCCTTATCCTTATACTCATCAAAACTGTGCGAATTGGAATTACATTTTTTTTGGCTATTTTCCTGGGGCTAATCTATGCCCAGACGTCCCTTTCAGAGGGTCTCAAACAGAATTCAGAATTCCCTGAGCTTACCTCTGATATTATAAATCGAGTGGAAGCATTAAAGAGGATTGATCCATCTGTAATTCAATCTTCTGAGTCACTGCACAATGTCGTAGAAAAGGTTTTTGATTCTACAATTGGTCACCCAGTTTACGTTGAATTATCTATCAGGCTTAACAGGACAAAAAATGTCAGAGAACTTTTGGAATTTATCGAAAAATATCCTGATCATTACGCTGCTTCTGAGGCTATTCGATTTATCATAAAACTCGGTAAAACCTCAGTCATCTCTGATCGTATCAATGCCAATCTAAAAACTGATGAGGACAAAGTCATTGGGCTCTTAAATCTACTGGCGGGAACCGGCTCGCAGGAAGGAGAAGATTTCTTGGTAGAGATTCTTCTCAGTTCCTCCACACATCAGAGGATATCTAAGCAAATTATAACCTCACTCTGTTCCTCCAAAAAAGGAGCTGATAGATTAATCGGTCTTAAAATTTCAGGAAAACTACCAGTATCACTGGAGCTTTATTCAAGTCAGATGCTTTCGCTCGTCCCTTGGCCCAAAACTAGAGAGCAATCAACGAAGCATTTCTCTAGTATCGCCGGTAAAGGATCACTTGGATTATCTCTTGCTGACTTGAAGCAATTTCCAGCGGATCATAATCAGGGGCGAAAGGTCTATAATGATCCGGTTATAGGGTGTTTTCGGTGTCATGTTGTCGAAGGCAAGGGAACCCACTTTGGTCCCGAACTATCACTTATTGCCGACAAACTGCCACCGTCTGCCATATTAAAAGCGATTCAAGAGCCCAGTGCTGGAATTTCCTTTGATTACGAGGCGTGGGAAATTGAAATAGATACGACCGAATTTTTTTATGGCATCATTGTTAGCGAAACTGATGAATTTATCGTCATCCGCGATTCACTTGGCGTCGATCAGAAGATTTTTAAAAATACTATTATTTCTAGAGAAAAATCAAAGACTTCAGCTATGCCATCAGGGCTTGCTGAGCTCATCTCTCCAAAGCAAATGGCTAACCTGATTGCCTATTTATCCCGCCTTAAGAAAGAAAGATGAAATCTTTCCGCAACAAGCATAATTTATTCGTAGTATTCTCATTTTGTATTTTGCTTCTGACTGGTTGTTTAAAATTTGGTGATGAAATCTCTACCGAAGCGCTTACACCAGAACAGCTTAAGTATTGTTTTTCTACTTTGTGCTTAAATGAAGACATTAAAGTAGTTCCACTTGGATACAAACTAAATGCGTCCGGTATTGACGATGCTATTTGGTTTAAATTTAAAACCAATACTAGTGATTACAGAGAAATATTTAAGGAAGAATTAACGGATGCTATTTCTTTTAAGAAGGATTATAAATTTTCTCCTCAAAATGCATATGAGACTTGGTGGAACCCCAAAGACACGGCGATGATAGGTGGACAAATTGAATTGCCGGGATTGAAATATATGGAGGTTGGAATTTCCGAATCAAATACTCCAGGTGAATATATAATTTATATATTCTGGTTCGAGGTGTAGTGAAATAATCGGTCTGCAATGGATAAGAATAGTTCCATTGCATGTCGGAAAAAGAGACCTATATTTCACCCGCCACATCTAAAAGAGATTCTAGAAATTTCTGATGCGCTGAAAGCAGACTGAAGAGCTTTAAGAATTTCTTTTCGTCTAAATCTAACAATTTCATCTAGCCAAACCTGGGAATCAACGGAGACGAAAAGTGTTCCATTTTTCATTCCCGTTGGGTGTGAGTGCTCTTGAACAACGGGATCCACGACCTCTTTCCAAACTAATCGAATCTCGGATTGAGCTAACTTTTTTTCGAGATTAAACTTTTTTGTAACATCATCAACCAGGGATTTTATCGACTTCAGATCATGTATGTTTTCTTTTTCCCATGATTTTGGCTGTTCTTTGTTCCATTCTGCCAGTGTGGTTTCTTTATCTGAGTATTTTTGTCTTTTAAGCCTTAATGGTGGCCTTGAGAAGCTTTGGTTATTAGGTCGATAAAATCGCATACTTCTCAGGGTAAATTAATGATCCAGCGGAGCTGGTGTTGAGCCAGCCTCACCGGGATGTCTGATGTTTTCCACCGATTCTTGAATCTTTTGCGGTGGAGCTGGAGTGATCCGAGAAACGAGAATGGTAATGACGAAATTTAAGACCATGCCGATTGTCCCGATTCCAGCAGTGCTTATGCCGGTTGCGTTACTTAAAGCTTTAGGCCAAATCCAGACATCACCTGCTATGTATGAGAAAGTAAAAGCGATTCCTGTAATCATACCCGCTATGGCTCCTTCTTTCGTCGTTCGCTTTGAGAAAATACCTAAAATAATAGCTGGGAAAAAGCTGCTTGCAGCAAGACCGAAAGCGAAAGCGACAACCTCACCCACAAACCCGGGAGGATTTATACCAAAAAGGCCAGCGACGATAACCGCACCAGCAGCAGCTATTCTAGCCCATAATAATTCTGATTTTTCAGTCATCTTCTTAGCAATCATATTTTTCATAAGATCGTGAGAGATCGCTGAGGAAATAACGAGTAAGAGCCCCGCAGCAGTGGATAATGCAGCAGCCAACCCACCCGCAGCAACAAGCCCAACTACCCAATAGGGAAGGTTCGCAATTTGAGGGTTGGCCAAAACCATAATATCCCTGTCGACGTAAAGTTCATTAACAGTCTCTGTTGGGGTATTTTTTTCTGGGTCTAACTTAGGCTCCCCACTAGCGCCTGTTATATATTCTTTATCAGAATTTTTTAGGAAAACTGGTTTTCCAGAAAAGGCAGCACCGGGGCCGTATTGAATTATCCCATCATTATTTTTATCGACCCAAGCAACCAATTGAGATGATTCCCACGTCTTATACCATTTCGGCACTTCAGAATATGATTTCTCATGTAATGTTTGGATCATATTAACACGCGCAAAAGCTGAGACCGCTGGCGCTGTCGTATAAAGAAGCCCAATGAATAATAATGCCCAAAAAGCACTCCACCTCGCGGCCTTCATGTCTTTTACAGTGTAAAACCTAATGATGACGTGCGGCAGGCCTGCCGTACCTGCCATGAGAGAAACCGTAATGAGGAGCATGTTGAGCATGGAGGTTTTGCCACTGGCCCAAGCTGCCGTGTATTCTGGTAACCCAAGATCGGTATGGATTTTATCCAAAGTCTCGAGCAGGAACATCCCTGCATTCTCACCCTCGATAATTTTGGAACCAAACCCAATCTGAGGTACCCAATGACCTGTCATTTGGTGAGATATAGCTATTGCTGGAATTAAAAAAGCGATAATAAGAACAACGTATTGAGCAACTTGGGTGTATGTGATTCCTTTCATTCCACCGAGTGTTGCGTAGAGAAAAACAATCACCATTCCTATGATCACGCCAAGATTAATGTCCACCCCTAGAAAATTGGAGAAGACAATGCCCACGCCTCGCATTTGACCTGCAACATATGTCAGCGAGACAAATATGGCGCATATTATCGCAACAAGCCTTGCAATATTTGAATAATATCTGGTTCCTACAAAATCAGGAACTGTGAATTGCCCGAATTTGCGAAGATAAGGAGCTAGCAACATGGCCAAAAGCACATAGCCACCCGTCCAGCCTATGAGGTAAACGGAAGCAGAGTATCCGGAGAATGAAATCAGCCCTGCCATTGAAAGAAATGAAGCAGCACTCATCCAATCGGCACCAGTTGCCATGCCATTTAAAATTGACGGCACTCCTTGACCTGCAACGTAAAATCCTCTCGTGCTTTTGACGCGAGTATAGATTGCAATTCCAATGTAAACACTAAAAGTCAAAGCAACCAGAAGGTATGTCCAACCTGTTTCGTTCACGGCTGGCCTCCTTTATCATTTCTGGGCATGTCAGAATCGCTTTCCGCTTGCTTGTTGCCGGCTTTGAAACTGGAAATTTCATTCTCAAAAGACCTATCTATTTTATTCATGAGGATCCCGTATATGAAAATCAGGATGATGAATGAAATAATGGATCCCTGTTGAGCGAACCAAAAACCGAGAGGGAACCCTAAAATTTTTATTTGGTTTAAAGGCTCTACCAAGACGATACTGAGTAGGCAACTCACGATAGCCCAAATAATCAAAAGAGAGCCAACTACTTTCAAATTGGTTCTCCAATAACGCGAATTAATCTCGCCAAGTTTCTCATTTTTCATTTAAAAGAATGATCCTATTAAAATTATCCGTGTAAACTAAAGCGGGATTCCACATTAGATCGATGAACGGTATCCTCCACTGATATCAAAGCTGGGAATTCCTGACAACGCTTTCCGATTGATTCAGATGGTTTTATGCCTGGTAGATTTTACCTAAAATTAGGCTAGTAACTTGATGCTACTACCGATGAGAGTGTTCTTTTCAGAAACATTTCGTATTTCCATTTGGTGCGTTTCATCAAATAAGGGCCAAGAAAAATCCATGGTGATACTGGGGCAAAACTTATAATGAGCGAATACCAAGACCACGTCCACCCCTTTGCAAAATCCACCCCGAAACCATGCTCCGTACCTCTACCCGCAAAATAACCGATTGAGAGCAAGCCTGTTAAAAACAAAGCGAACAAAACAATTGGCAACCAAATAAGGAGATTTCGGATATTTTTCAGCCTATCCAATTCAGCGACCACCTCTATGTCGGATCGTGTGCAAATGAATTTGAGGTTTGAGACGCCTCTCAAAGGAGAGTCTTTTTTGACGGATTTGGTTGGCGGAGGCGAAAAAGTCCATTTATTACCCGAATTATCTTCGAGAATAAAACCGTAAGATGTCATGATCTCCTTTGCAGACTCGCCGAAAGACTCGGGAGTTACCCGGCTCGACAGAGTTTTTTTAATGACGATAGTGGGTTCTGCTGGCATGAATCAAAAAAATCTTGCGACCTTGTCCACTTTATTCTCTAAGAGAACTAAATTCACCTTATTTCTTATCCAATATTGGATGATTACAAATGGGTTGCCCTCAAATAGAAAATAGCACCTTTAAAGTGACTCAAAATGGATTATCTGGATTTTAAATAATTGCTGTCGTATTGTTTATCCGAGCATAGCACTAAACACAGCAACTTATGTCCGCCATTGAGCCACAAATAATAGAGACGCCGCAACTTGAAGAAGATGACGCGCGTGCGATTGATCAGTTGAGAGAGACTTATTCCAAGTTGAACGTCGAATTAGGTAAGGTTATTGTCGGACAGCAGAAAGTCATAGAGCAGCTTTCCATTTGCTTGTTTGCCCGTGGGCATTCCCTTTTGATGGGTGTGCCTGGCTTAGCCAAAACCCTTTTGGTTAGTAAATTGTCCGAAACACTGTCACTTCATTTTAGTCGTATCCAATTTACTCCGGACCTGATGCCCATGGACATTACAGGTACGGAAATTATACAAGAAACATCTGCTGGCCAACGCGAATTTTCTTTTGTCAAAGGTCCTGTGTTCGCCAATATAGTTCTTGCCGATGAAATTAACCGTGCGCCTGCTAAAACGCAGGCAGCCATGCTCGAGGCAATGCAAGAGCACAAGGTCACAGTTATAGGTAAGGAGTTCAAACTCCCACAACCATTTTTCGTTTTAGCCACCCAGAATCCAGTTGAACAAGAAGGTACTTATCCATTACCTGAAGCTCAATTAGATCGATTTATGTTCCTTATCAATGTCGATTATCCCAGCGAGTCTGAAGAAATAGAAATCGCCCGGTCGACAACGGGTAACACTATGCCGTCTTTGGAATCATTTCTCAGTGGAGATGAAGTCATTAGGTTCCAGGAGCTGGTCAGGCGAGTGCCAGTGCCTTCTCATATATACGAATACATCGTCAGGCTCGTAAGGAAATCCCGACCATCTGATCCCTCTTCACCTGAATGGGTTCAGAAGTTTGTTTCTTGGGGTGCCGGTACCCGAGCGGTTCAAAACCTTGTTCTTGGAGCAAAATCAAGAGCTGCTCTACACGGACACTATTTTGTTGGGGAGGAAGATATACAAGCGGTAGTTGAGCCGGTCTTAAACCACCGAATCATCACTAACTTCGCAGCCCAATCGGAAGGAATGTCAGCAACCAATGTCATTAGAAAGCTGGTAGATGAAACCCCAGCCAAATTGGCTTAGTCAAATATCTGGTTGGATTAGACATGGCATCAGAAAAATCCCACTTAGACGGATTGATTGATTCAGAGGTAATCTCAAACCTTTCGCATTTACCTCTCTTCTCGAAACGTCCAATGCAGGGAAGTGTTTCAGGACGCCATCAAAGTCCCTTTCGCGGGTCGAGCATAGAATTTGCCGAATACAGAAAATACGTTCCAGGCGATGACACCCGCCGATTAGATTGGAGAGCTTTTGGACGCAGTGACCGATTCTACCTCAAAGAATTCGAAGCTGATACTAATCTGCGATGCTATATCGTCATTGATGCCTCTGGCTCAATGGGGTTTGGTTCTGATGGCAAATTATCAAAATATAAATTCGCCTCAAAACTGGCAGCTACAATGGCATATATTGCCATCGGTCAAGGTGACGCAGCTGGGCTGACAATCCTCAGAAAAGGGAAAGTAATCGAAGTGCCTCCAAAAAGAAAACCAGCACATCTCCGGTTGCTCGCTGAGAAACTCGCTGAGACAAAGCCATCCGGTGAGCCTCCATTCTCAAAAGCCCTTCACGAGCTTGCAGAGAAAGTCCCTCAGCGCGCTTTCTTTCTCTTATTATCCGACCTCTATTTTGACCCCGAATCATTAAGGGAGGCAATGGACCATCTGAGGTTTGCAAAACATGATGTGAGTTTATTTCAGGTGAGCGATCCCAATGAGGTAAATTTTTCCTTTGACCGGCCCATGCGCTTTGTTGATATGGAGGAGGGGCCCGACATGTTGACTGATCCTCAGGTTATAAAAAATGATTATCTCAATGCATTTGAATCTCACCAGAGGGAAGTGAAAAAAATTCTCTCCGAAACTATGGTGGATTATCAACACATTACGACCGATCAAAATCTAAGCGAGATACTCTCTCGATTCCTCGCTGCTAGAGCTCCTAAGAAAGTCTGATATATGAGTTTTCTTCAACCATTTTTACTTTGGGGATTAGCGCTAGCAACCATTCCTATAATCATACACCTTATTCACCAAAGACGTTTTAGGACGCTTGATTGGGGGGCTATGTATTTCTTGCGCCAAGCCAAACAGCAAGCCAAAGGAATGGCCCGCTTGAAGCAATGGCTCATATTGGCTATGCGAACTCTGGCTCTCCTTGCATTGGCTTTTGCTATCAGTAGGCCACTTTCTGGAGGTTGGGTGGGAAAAGCAGGAGCTGGAAACCTTCCTTTAGCAATAGTGCTCTTAGATAGGTCTCCAAGTATGGAACAGAACGTTGGTAAAGACAATAGCACAAAGCGTGAAGCGGGCTTGCGGAAAATTGTAGAAGCTTGTGAAAAGCTTAAACCTAACAGAATGGTATTGATTGAAAATATCAATATGGCGCCTTTAGAGTTTTCAGAACCATCAGATCTTTACACCCTTCCCGAAACTGGTCCTGCTGACGATAAAACACATTGGCCTTCTATGCTCCAGAAAGCCATGGAATACATATCTGTAAATAAACCTGGAAATTGCCAAATCTGGATTTGTTCTGACCTCAAAGAAAATGACTGGGATTTGAACAATGGATTGTGGACATCAATAAAAAAAGAGTTTCCAAATATTAATGATAATATTCAGATATTACTATTACCGATGACCCAATCCAGCCCGAGCAACATGGGTGTCCATGTTACCAATGCTAAGCGAATTATCTCGGACAAATCATCACAGGTACAGCTTGATTTCAAGATAACTCAATTTGGAGAGGAATTAAAAGATGCAGAGATTCCCATTGATATAAATGTTAATGGCAGTACCTCGCGCTCTAAAATTCAAGTGACTGGTCGAGAGTCTGTTATCGAAGGCTTTGCTGTTGATATCGACCCAGGTCAAACGAACGGTTGGGGCTGGGTGAAGATACCATCGGATAATTTGGCATCCGACGACTCAAGTTACTTTTCATATTCTCCATTCAAAACGTCCAAGACGCTTTTAACTAACAAAAATGCTGATTCCAATGGCCCACTCGTATGGATCAGCGAATCCTCACCAGACGGCTCGGCTGAAAATTTTGTTCAAGTCACAACCATACAAGATTTTTCATCTCTTAACATAAATGACGTGAGCTTGATAATTTGGGATAACCCAATTCCAGAAGATTCTGAAATCAAAAATAAATTACTTCAATACGTGGGTGACGGTGGGCAGCTTCTAGTCATTGCCTCTGAAGTAGATACGGATGCTAAAATAGCTGGGGTGTCATTTTCCGATATTATCTCTGCTCCTCAAGAAGAGTTTTTTAAAATTGATAATTGGAAGACAGAGGAAGATTTGCTCGCACGCTCCTTTGATGGAATCCCTCTACCTGTCGGCGAACTAAAGATAAAACAATATAGAAAATTGGAGCACGCCGGTCAGCTTCCTATCTCCTTAGCTCGGTTTGAAACTGGAGCGCCTCTTCTTTCGAAAATTAACGTTAACAATGGATTCATCTATTTTCTCACAACCCATTTAAATTCGGCATGGAGCGATCTAGGGTCCAATGGAATCGTTCTTTACGTCATGGTCCAAAGGGCGCTCGCCCAAGGTGTCGCCGCTAAGAAAGGGCAAAATTTTCGCGAAGCCGGTGAAGCTAAACAGTCGGTCGCATCACAATGGATAAGAATCGCCGGAAATAAGGAAGCTCCATCAACCGAGAACGCTTCGATCGCCGGGGTATATAAACTTTCAAATGGAGAATTCCTTGCCGTAAACCGAAGTCTAACAGAGGTGTCCAGCCCGGCATTGTCCATTGATTCGGTGAAGGAAGGATTTGGAGAATTGCCTCTCCAAGTTATTGGTTCAGGAGCGGAAGAAGCTGAATCTGGCATTGTTCAGGAAGTCTGGCGATTATTCCTCCTTCTCATGGTGGCTGCATTGATGCTCGAGGCGTTTTTTAGTTTGCCTACAAAACGTAATGATAGTTCGAATTTTCCCGGGAGGGCTGCATAATGCAAAGCCTAACTTGGAATGGAAATGAAATTGCCCTTTGGGTTTCCGTTTTGATAGTCCCTATAACTATCGCACTGGCTCTTTGGAATTGGAGAGCTCATGGAAGTAAAAAATTTCATGGGCTATTAGAAATTTTTAGAGTTTTGCTTGTCTTGCTCGTAATACTTATTTTTTGGCAACCTGAATGGGTAGAGGAGTCCGCGAATCAGAGGGATCCCGTAATTGCAGTGATAAGTGATTATTCTTCAAGCATGGAGACCAGAGATACTGAGATTCCAGATCAAGAAGGATTAACGACAAGAGCACAAGTAAGGAATATAATAAATGATACAAACAAATGGTCGGGTTTGGGTGAGAATGTAAAGGTTGTCTATTCAACTTTTGGGGAAGCTCAATTGGGAAAACCGAGTCGGTCGAATTTATACACTCCTATCAAATCTGCAATCGAGGGTAACCCGGGAATCAAAGGAGTTTTTGTAATATCTGATGGAGATTGGAATACAGGGCCACCACCATCACAACTCGCTTCGATGTCACGGCTCGCCAACGTGCCTATTTTTTCCTTTCCATTGGGAACGGAGGAACGCTTACCTGATATACGAATAACTGAGGTTGCTATCCCTAGCTACGGCGTGACAGGAAAGGCATTGCGGATACCCGTCTCTCTCAGGAGCTCACTTGCTCAAACTTTTCCAGCGACCGTAAAGGTGCGATTGTCCAACGGGGATCGCATGGAAAAAACTGTCGCCATACCTGCCAAAAATAAAGCTGAGGTTGTCTTTGAATGGAAACCAAAGGAGCCGGGGGATTACTCTATAGATGTTGAAGTGAACGCGCATCCAAATGAGGCCATTCTCGAAAATAATAAATTTACAAACCAGTTCCAGGTCCAAGACGAAAGCATTCAGGTGTTAGTTGTGGATTCTGTGCCTCGCTGGGAGTATCGATACCTGAGAAATGCTCTTTCACGAGATCCGGGGATTGAACTATCGTGCTTGCTTTATCACCCCGGGCTTACAAAAAGAGGTGGCGGGGATGAAAATTATATCAAGAGTTTTCCAGAATCCCTCAATGAACTTTCTAGGTATGACGTCATTATACTTGGTGATGTGGGTGTCACTGTTGATCAGCTCACAGACGAGGACTGTAGGCAAATAAAAGGTGTGGTTGAGAACCAAGCGGCAGGTCTCATTTTAATTCCTGGGTTTGAAGGAAATGAGTTGAGCCTTGTTGATACGGAGTTGGAGCCTTTGATCCCAATTCAATTCGACCTCAATCAGCCGCGAGGGTGGGGGAGCAGGGATCCTGAGCATTTCACGCTTTCCCGTGAAGGAAGAAAGAGTTTATTAACTCGTCTAGGGGATACTGAAGAAGAGAATCTTACGATATGGGAGGATCTTCCAGGGTTTAATTGGTATGCACCCATATTGAGAGCGAAAGTTGGATCACAGGTTTTAGCTACCCACCAAAATGTTAGCAACGAAAACGGTCTCATCCCATTGCTTGTCACTAAAACTCAAGGCCAAGGAAAGGTTTTATTCATGGGAACCGACAGCGCTTGGAAGTGGAGAGAAGGAGTCGAAGATCAATATCATTATAGATTTTGGGGCCAAGTCATTCGTTGGATGGCTTACCAAAGAAATATGGCTGAAGGGCAGACTCTCCGGCTTTTCTTTTTTCCCGAAAGACCGCAGGTCAGAAATACGGTCAAGCTCAATGTCAATGCCATGATGCCATCAGGTGAGCCCCTTCAGGCTGGCGATATCCGAGCCCGACTGACATCACCAACTGGCAAGACACAATCACTAAAACTATCCAATAATGGTGAGGAATGGGGGTTGTACGAAGGCTCCTGGACACCAGATGAATCTGGTTCTTATAACATCAGGATAGAGTCCAGAGATACCGGGGATATTCTTGAATATGAAATTCCCGTTGAGGGTCTTCCATTGGAAGTGGTTGGCGAACCAGCTCGCCTCGATGTTTTGGAAGAGTTATCACGCCTCACCAATGGAAAAGTGCTGAGTCCTGAACAGGCAGATAATACTGCCGGCCTATTAAACCTTTTACCAGCCTCAGAACCTTTGGTTAAAAGAATTGCCATCTGGAGTCATCCAGCAACGCTTGCTGCTCTGGTAATTTTATTCGCCATTTTTTGGATTTTAAGGAAAAAGGCAGGCTTAATTTAATGAAATTTGTTTATTTATGGCGGTTTTTAGAGTAGTTTTCTGCTAGTCGCCTCTACAGGAGCAATAAATGGATCCTTCAACAAAACTACTGCGTGAGCGCCTGCCTTCGGCTCTCATAGAAAAATTAGAAACTTTTAGAACCAATGTCCGTCGAATCAAACGGAATGAATCTATACTCCTTGGGTTTTCATGCACTCTCTTGTGGTTTCTTTTGGCATTCTCAATCGATAGATTCTTTGACGCTTCGGCCATATTCAGGGTAGCGGGCATACTCACTCTAGCTGGGGCCATCGGTCTCATCGTTTGGAACTATTTGTCAAAAACAGTCTTGTCCACCCAAGAGTGGGCTGGATTAGCGCGTTTAATCGAAAAGAGATTTCCAGGCCCCGGGGACAGACTGCTAGGTATATTGGAAATTGGGTCTGACGACAGCGAGTGGACCCGGTCAAAAACTTTGTCTCAAGCTGCTATCAGCCAAGTCGCTGCCGAACTTCACGTGACTGATTTTGATCAGGCTCTTCCGAAGCCCAGGTTGCAATCTCTTAGCATGATGGTTTTTGGTATGACTGCTATTATCCTTGGACTTGCATTTGTCATTCCTCAGCCCGTTGGCAATGCCGCTGCCAGGTGGGCAGCCCCTTGGTTGGACGTCGATCGGTACACATTTGCCCAACCCGAAAATTTGGAACCTCGAGTTTACGTCGGACGTGGAGAAGATTATTCCATCGAAATTCCAATGAAGGAGACCAGCCCGTGGATTCCTTCCTCAGCTCGAGTAAAGCCTCAGGGACGAGATTCATTCAAAACTCAATTAGATACCTCTGGTAAACTCTACAAATTTGATATTCCAGCCCATTCCGACCTGAGAAATCTCGAGGTTAAAATTGGTGATTACAAGCTGAGACTGATGGTGGATCCCAAGGAGAGAAGCAGTATCGAGTCGGCCCTCGCGAATATTAAACTCCCTGAATACCTGAAAAGGTCACAAAACATAGAAAAAGATATCAGAGCTGGTTTGCTCACAATGGTGAAAGGTAGCTCTGCCGATTTGTCTATTGTGGTTGATAGAGAGCTTTCAAAAGTAAATGTTCAGCCAGGTCAATTTACTTTTATGAAAAACCTCATCGAGGTCTCTATAAACCGACAAGACTCAATTAAAGGCGATTCCAGATCTATTAAATGGGTCGACAAATTTGGTTTGGCCGGACTTTCTGATTTTGGACTCAAGGTAAAAATTGTGGAAGATGAGAAACCCGGGCTAGTCATTGAGGATCTTCCGCGAAGTAAAGTCCTTCTTGAATCCGATACACTAGATTTTAAAGCACAGGTTAATGACGACTTTGGTATCAAGGAAGTTGGTATGGAATGGACTGGCGAAGGAGACCCTGAACAAGACTCAAAACCAACAACTGGGGAAAAATTACTTGCCTCATTCGCCCCCGATGACCCCGCATTACAGCTCATAGGGACATTCTCTGCCAAAGATCTGGGAATAAATCCTCAGCCTTTGAAAGTAAAATTTTTTGTCTCAGATTTTTATCCCGATCGCGAAAGAGTTTATTCGCCTGAATATCTTTTTTACGTATTGAATGAAGATCAGCATTTGCAATGGATAACTCGACGAATGACGAGGTGGCAACAAGATGCCCTCTTGGTGAAATCTAAGGAAGAACAGCTCCATAAAACTAATAAAGAGCTTCGTGACTTAACTTCCGAAGAATTGAATAACGAAGAAACCAGAAGAAAGATAAAGGCTCAGGCGTCTGCCGAAAAGGCAAACGGTAGAAGGCTTTCCGGTCTTTCCAAGTCTGGTGAAAATCTTATTCGTGAAGCCGCCAAGAATTCCCAATTTGGACCTGGAACATTAGAAAATTGGGCCGAGGTTCTCAATGTGCTGAAAGATATCAGCGGGAATCGTATGCCGTCTGTTGAGGGGTTGCTCAAAGAGGCTGCTGCCCAGCCAATGATGGCTCAGTCCTCTTCGCTCTCGGGAGCAAGCTCATCCGAAAACAATGTCAAAAACTCTCAAAATGACCAAGACAGAGCCAATGATTCTGGTGGGAGTGAGAACAAAAGTGAAGGTGGCCCCATGATTGGTCAAAATAGAAATAACTCCGGGGGAAACAGTGGGGATCAGGGCAAAAAAGAGGATCAAGATAATGAGGATCCAAATAAATCTAAAATCCCCGCTTTAGTGGATAAGGAGAGCTCATTGCAACCTGAAGACCCCGATAGCGAGGAAGAGCAAAAAACAGCACAAACAAAACCCTCAGGAAATGGAAAATTTGGATTGCCCTCGACAACTCTACAGGATTTTTCGAAATCACAAGATACGCCCCCGCCTCCTCCATCTGAAAAAATGGAGGATGCTGTGATAGAACAGGAGGACCTCCTTGCGGAGTTCAATAAAGTTAGTGAAGAGATGAACCGTATCCTAGCGGACTTGGAAGGCTCCACATTTGTAAAAAGACTAAAAGCAGCTTCAAGAGCCCAGACTCAGATGGCAAGGACACTAGGCGAGCAGGTGGCGGATTCCTTTGGGCTTAGTTCAGTTCGGCAGAATGATTCCTCAAAGACTGTCTTCAATGAACTCAAAGAACAAGATAGGCTGAATCTCTTACGTCTAGATGAAATCCAACAGGATATGGAGGCTTACTACCAAAGAAAACAGTTTACAAAATTTAAGAATGTCCTGAACGAAATGGAAGAAATGGACCCCTTCACAGGATTAGATACAAAATCAGAGATTATGGATGAAGAGGTCGGTTGGAGCTTCACCATGACAGAATACTGGGCAGACACCTTTGATAGGTGGGCGGAGGATTTAGTCGACCCTGCTTCCGGCGGGACATGCCCAGGCAGCAAATCAAGCGGCAGTTTGCCGCCGTCCATTGTTCTTGAAATTATGAAGCTTCTCGAAGGCGAAATTGACCTCCGAAATGAAACGCGTGTTGCTGATCAAAATAGACCCGGTCAAAAATCTGAAGAATATAAAAATGCAGCGACTTCACTTGCAGATAATCAAGGTGCTCTTCGTGACACAGCTGAGGAAGTTACCCAAGCTATTCGTGAGCTTCCTAAATCCGAAGAATATTTTGCAAATGAAATTCAATTGATGAGTGCTGCTTCAGTTCTGATGACTGAGGCGGAAGAAACTTTGGCTGAACCCGAAACTGGAGCTAGGGCCATTGCCGTTGAGACAGAAATTATAGAGCTTTTGCTGCAGGCGAAAAGGTCGAAGTCAAGCGGCGGTGGTGGTGGCGGCGCTAACCCCGGCGGTGGCGGCTCTGGTGAAACAGAAGTTCCCGCTATCGCCCTCATTGGGTCGGGAGTTGATGCCGAAGGCCGACCAGATGACAATGAGGTTCAACAATCTACAGGAACAGCAGGCCCTCAATTCCCAGAAGAGTTTAAGCGCGGCCTGGATACCTACTTTGAAAAATTTGAGCAAAATAGGAAAAACTAAAATTTATCATATGACTTTGCGAATGGAGCCTTGTCTGATTTGATTTCATATTTTCTGCATTATTTGTTCTACCCATAATCACATATAAGTTCTTTAAATAAAGGAAACCAGCATGATCATGACCTCCAAATCTTATCTTTCCAATGCCGCATTCATTCTAGGCTTTTTAATTAGTTTCCTTACACAACATGGCTGGTCTCAAGGCCAAGCCGAAAAAACTATAAATCGGCAAGCCATTTTAAATCAAAAAAGCTTGAAAGAAATTTTTGAGAACTACGCTGCTCAGGCGGCTCATTGTTTTAAATATCTAAATGAAGATTCAAAGATACCTCTAAACGAACTTAAATCTGCTCTAAAAACACAGATCTACGAATTAGCTCAGTCCAGAGAGGTGCCCGAGGATTTAAACAATAACGGTGCCCCTCCGACCTCTGCCGAGCTTCGCTTCATGCATGATTTATATGCTGAAGCATTTAAACCCCTCTTAATTTCAGGGGATGTGACACAATTAGAATTTTCTAAATTCGTAAAGGATACTGACTTGATCGAGAGACATTTTAGGCAGTTTTGTGCTAAGATGTCCGTCTTCACATTACTCCAATATATTCCTTTGACGAAAAAACAAATAGAAAACGTCATAGGGGGAATACAAATAAATGATTCCGAGTCTGTCTCTCCATTTAGTTATACCATGAATCTGGTAAATGGTTCTCCTGAAAAAACACTTTCCATGTTTGATTTAACAAAAATAAAACCACCTTTATCGGGGCCTCAACAGAAGCTGCTTGATAAGTTAATGGGAGAAAGCACTGAGAGAAGAGCTCCTTATGCTGATCTCAGTCTTTCTGTATCTGCGTTAAGGCAGGTTAACACCACTAATAAAAAGAGTATGCCTGACCCTCTTCCTGGAAGATTTTTAAAAGATTATTATGCAACTCAGATTAAAATATGGGCCGACGAATTTGGACTGAATCCAGCCGACCAAAAAAAACTCAACATAGTCAGTGGCCAAAGTGTAGATCAGCTCTTAACTTTCTATTCCGATCCTGAGAAGTTAGATTTAAGCAAAGCCTACAATCACGAAATGCTTTCTCAATCCATAACCCATGTCAGTTTTAACTGGAAAAAATGGGTGAAAATATTGAATAAAATTTCTAATTCCATGATCGATAGAGGAAGCAAGTCTTTTGAGACTCCGATAGATTACAATAACAAGTACTATTCACTTATCTATGATATGAATCTAGACTTCATTATCACTGCTTTACGATTATGCGGTACCCCCAAGGTGGACTTGCAAGCTGCAAGCCATGGGTTAACCGGTAAACAAATTTTTGAAATTAAGCAGGTTTTCTCCAAAGCGAATGGAGATCAGCCGGCACTTTATCTTCAGGACTTTAATTTTTTAAGAAACATTATCATCGGCGAAAGAGCTAAATTTGAATCCATCCTTACTCCAGGTCAGATGGATGCGTTGAAGGTATTAGGTGAAGGCCTAGACATGGAAACCGAACTCAAATAAAAGAGACTTAATGTTATTTAAGATTCACCCAAACCCTAATACCAAATCAAAAGAAATAATGACTAAAAATCATGATATGACTTTTGGAACTCTAATTAAGAGTCCATTGAAATATCTATGAGTATATAATTTGTAAAATGACATCTATTCTCTTTAACCGAATCGTTATCCTATTAGTCCTTCTTACTTGTTCGGGGGCTTTTCAATGCCTTGCTCAATTGCCTGAGATTAGATACGGACAAAAAGTCCCATTATCCGTTCGCCAAATCTATGACAAAGGTTTGGATTATCTTGCCAAGATACAACTCAAAACAGGTGGATGGCCCAGCGGCGGGGGAGGGCAAACTGGCCCAGGTCTCGATGGGATTTGTGTCATGGCTTTCCTTGCTTCGGGATCAGACCCAAACTTTGGACAGTACGCATCTACTATACATAGAGGCCTACAAAATATTATCAGAACGCAAAACGCCTCCACTGGTTTCATGGGTAACAGCATGTATCACCACGGGTTCGGTATGTTAGCTTTGGCCGAGGCTTATGGAATAGTGCATGAAGCTAATCTCTGGAAGGAAGGTAAAGACGATGGTTCAAGAAGTATAGGAAAGGCACTGGAGTTAGCTGTAAGGGCTGCCATAACTTCTCAAAACCAAAATCCTCACAAAGCATGGAGATATTCGCCTCGAGCCAATGACGCTGATACTTCAGTGGCTGGTGCAGTATTAATGGGCTTACTGGCTGCTCGAAACGCTGGTATCGAAGTTCCAGACAAAACAATTGATGCCGCTCTAAACTATTTCAAAGCTATGACTAGTCCGAAAGGCAATGTTGGTTACTCTGGTGGTGTGGGCGGCTTCGGTGACTCATTAGCTCGCTCTAGTATTGCTACGCTTGTCTTTGCTATTGCTCGCCAAAAAGAAAAAGACAACTATAAATCCACTGCTAATTACCTTAAGAAAAATTTAGAGAACCAAGGAAATTCGGGGTGGCCCTTTTACACAAGGTATTACCAGGCACAGGCTTACTTCCAAGCAGATTATGAAGCTTGGAAAATATGGAACAGACGATTGATACGTGAAGTAAAGGCAATGCAAGGCCCTGATGGGAGTGTGCGAGGTGCCGCTTACCCAACAGGAATGTCTTTGCTTGCTCTGGGGCTTAACTACAGATTCCTACCAATCTATGAAAGATAAAATATGAGATATCCTTTTCCTTTTCTTTTTCTTCAGAAGAATTTTTCTACTGCTGTTACTGCCGCAATGGCAATACTCATTATTTGCCCCCATTCCTCGGCCAATGGAATACAAGGTAAGCTTGAGTTCAAGGACGGATATTACACTTCAGGGGATTTACTTAAATCTGAAAAAGACGGTGAATTAAGATTTTTATCAAGTGGATTCACAGAGCCATTAATATATTCAATGGCAGGTTCTATTATTTTCAAACCTCACAGAATAGACCACAGGAATGATGGTCTTACTCCGTCGAGGCGTATTATGCTGAGAAATTCTGATTACTTGGATGGCGATCTGGTTGACATTAAAGAAGATCTAATTGTTTGGAAGTCGGATGTTGTGGGTATTCTCGAGATACCACGCAAAGAGGTGGCACAAGTTTTTTTCCCAAAGACTCAATCGAGTATTTTTTTCGGCCCGCGGGATGTGTCTGACTGGCAGGTCAAATCTGGTAGCTCTCAAGATTGGAGTTTTGAAGGAGGAAGCTTGGCCACTACAGCTCCTAATACGTCTATTTTTAAAAATTTTCCTTCACTGACTCAGGTTCAAATTCACCTGAAGTTATCATGGAAGAAAAGGGGAGATTTCTTAGTGGCCATCGGAACTTCTGATCTTGAAGCCGATATAGCTAGTGCTTATCGTCTCGAAACTTGGTCTGGAGAATTAGTCGCCCAACGCGAAACATCGGATGATATCGATCTTTTCTCAATAAGTTCCCTCCAAGATGGTGCCAGCGAATTGGAGTTAAAAATTAAATTAGACCAAGCCACCGGTGAGTTGGAGACTCTTGATGCAAATGGTCAACTGCTCGGATCATTGAAAGTGCCTTCACCTGAAAATATGTTCAATCACGGGGTGCTTATAAAGAATAAAGGGGGGGACCTGAGCATCGATCGACTCAATATTATTCCAATCGACCTAAACTTGGAGTCTGATTCAAAATTAGCCGGTGGGTTTTTAATTAATACCGAAGGTGAGCTCACATCACTTGCCGAGCTAGCATGGGACAAGAATTCCGCATCTTTTACAAAACCGAGTGGGACTGTCGATGAAGACACTATTTCTGAAACTAAGGTTGAATTAGTAGAAAATGAAGACGAGCAACCTGGAGAAGTATCAGATGTTGAAGATTCTCAAACGTCCAATCTGGTTGTTCCCGATGAAATCATACCTATTGAAGGTCTGCAACTTATCCACTTCAATTCATTCTACGATGAGTTAAAAGAAGCGGATTCAATAGATTGTCACGGGAGTGCTCGCTTTTCAGGTGATGTACAAAGAATAAATACTGAGGACGTATCAATGAATCCAAGTTGGGTGTCGTCAACTATATCAATCCCATTTAATGATTTGACACGAATTAACTTCAATCCCAAAGGTGGCGAAAATGAAGAATCTCCTTGGATTTTAAATATCTCCCAAGAAACCCGGCTTTCAGGTGATGTCACAGGCGTCAAATTTGTCGGCAAAAATAAATACCCCGCCTTGGTTTGGAAACCACAATTTAGCGAAGTTTCAGTCCCATTGACACCTGGTTTAAAAGCCTTCCTGTACCCAAAGAAAAAGGCCAAGCCAAATTTATTAAACAAGATTGTTAAGAACAATATTCTTCAAATCAATAGCAAATTATATCCAAATTTATTGTTGATAAAAACCGGTGAGATTGTTCCATGTAATATTCTTGAAGTTAATGACGAGACTGTAAAGGTGCTTACCTTCTTCAATAGCGAGGCGACTATACCATTGAGTTTGATTAGGTCTTTGGAATTATCAAACAAACCCTTGCCGAAATATTTTAGTTCGAGTTCCAACAAGCCAAATATGAATCAAGGTTTTCGAAGGATGCCGATACCTTCATTTAAAAATTCTATAACTCAAAAGCAAAAAGAAAATTTGGATAAATTTTTAACTCTTACAAGATCTAGAAAGTATTTGCCCCCCACCCATATTATTCGGGCAGTTAATGGAGATTTAATAAAAGCTGATTTCGTTTCACTCGACGCAAGTCACGTTACCTTTGAGCTCAATGAGATTGAAAGAAAAATTCCACGTGATCGAGTGGCAAGTATATCTCCAATAGAATTAAATTCGGAATCGCTTGAAAAATCCTCTCCCGATGAACCAGCCAAACCGGATGAGCAAGACGGTGGGCAAGTGGCTGATGCCTTGGAAATTATTCCTGGAACGGTTCAATTAAAAATGGAGAATGATTACTACATAAATGTTCTCCCTGAAAATTTCAAAGAGGGTAAACTTTTTGGCCAATCAAAGACTTTAGGTGAATGCTCCATACCAGCTCTCATGGTAAGCTCAATAGCATTAAGGCCCGAAACTAAAACTTCCAGAAACAAGTGGCCCCATCTAGATTGGCAGATGGTGCACGCTAAAGAGCCTGTCGCGGCGGCAGTAAAATCACAGGACCCGGGCCGCCAAGCTCCTGACCCTCTGGTCGGAATGGATGCAACTGATTTTACGCTCGAAAATTTAAGTGGTCAAAATACCTCGCTATCGAATTTTAGTAATAAAATAGTCGTTCTCGATTTTTGGGCATCTTGGTGTGGCCCTTGCATGACAGCTATGCCAGGAATTATCGAGACTGTTAACAAGTTTGAGCAAGAGGACGTAAAGTTAATAGGAGTGAACGTACAAGAGGATAAGACCACTGCCGCTCGCACAGTGAAGGGTAGAAATTTTGATATGGAAGTCGTTCTGGATACCACAGGTAAAATTTCTATGGCTTATAATGCAGGAAGTATCCCTCGTACAGTTGTTGTAGGAAAAGATGGAAAAATAAAATGGGCCCACACTGGGGCCTCTCCGACTCTTGGGGATCAATTGGAAAATGTTATAAACGCCCTCCAGAAGGGAATACCTCTGGACCAAGCATCAGCTCCGGGATTAGGCCAGGATGTTCCAGATTTTTCAACCCGCTTGGTGAGCGGAAAACCACTACAGCTTTCAGATCTAAAAGGTAAAGTCACTGTCTTGGATTTCTGGGCATCTTGGTGTGCCCCGTGCATTCAAGCAATGCCTGAATTAATTTCTGCAGTGGAAGGTTTTGACAAAGATAAGGTCCAACTCGTTGGCATTAACCAAGGGCAATCCGCTCAAATCATCTCTAACTTCATGAAAAGGAAGGAATGGGAATTTGATGTGGCCCTGGATTTGGATCAATCTATCGGAGCAAAGTTTGGAGTTTCAAGCATCCCTCATACGATCATTTTAGATCAACAAGGCAAAGTGGCGCACATACAAATAGGATATAGACCTGGCCTCGATGATTCATTCTCTCGAATTATAAAAAATTTGCTCGAAAGTGAATAAAGCATTACAACACAATCCATAATCTCAAAATGAAAACTAATTACACAAAATCAAGACCATCACCATCGGCCTCCTTGTATCCACTTTCTTTCGGAAAATTACATTTTAAATGAATTCTTTAGCCATGAAAATTCTATTTCCATACTTCCTATTAGTATCTATTTTCACCATATCCTCAGTTTACGGAGTCGATAACTGGACGGGTTGGCTTGGTCCGAATAGGGATGGACGTGTCACTGGTTTTCAGGAACCAGACAAATGGCCAAAAGAATTAGAAAGAAAGTGGATTCAAAAAGTGGGTTCTGGTTATGCGACACCCTTAATAATCGCAGATAAAATATATATCCATTCAAGAATCAAAGATAGCGAATACTTATCCTGTCTGAATCTTCAGAGTGGTAAACTCATATGGCGAAAAGGTGAGGTAGTTCCTTTCACTATGGGTTCAGGTGGTGAAAGTCATGGTAAAGGTCCAAAATCAAATCCTATTTATTCAGATGGTAAAATTTTTACATTCAGCATCTCCGGATGTCTCTCCGCGCGCGATGCTTCTAACGGTCGTCTCTTATGGCAGAAGAAATATGGCAAGAAATTAAAAAAACCACATCCATTTTGGGGGGCAACAACATCTCCTGTTGTCAGTGGTCGCAACGTTTTTGTTCATTTTGGCAGTTGCGATGATGGAATACTATGCTCCTTTAATGCAAGATCAGGAGAAGAGCTATGGACAAAATCAGGCGATGGCGCATGTTATTCTTCTCCTTTGGCAGTCGAATTGTTCGGTGTTCCTCAGCTTGTTGAATGGAATCACCGAGCTTTAGTTGGGGTTGAAATAAAATCAGGAAAGACATTATGGGAATTTCCATTTCCCCACAGGGGCCAGAACCAGAACATGCCTACCCCAGCATATTATGAGGGCCGATTCTTTTTGGGCGGAGAAAACAGAGGACTAAAATGTGTAAGGCCAATACTTGTTGACGGTCAGTGGACTGTAAATGAGGAATGGTTTCAAAGGAGAGCACCGCTCGATATGAGTTCTCCAATTATTTCCAACGGGCTACTATATGGACTCTCGCATTATGACAGAGGACACCTCTTTTGCTTGGACACTTCGACCGGTGAAATTTTATGGAAAGGCCCGCCAAGAACAGGGAGCCATGCAACCTTTCTTTCGACTCCAAATCATATCATTTCCTTATTGGGTCATGGCGAGCTAAGAGTTCTTTCCTCTACTTCTGAAGGCTATGCTTTAAAGGCAAATTACAAGGTCTCCGACAAACCAACATGGACAGCACCGGTCTTGCTTGATGATGGTATTCTCATAAAAGATGTTGATAGTCTTTCTTATTGGAAATTTCCAAAAGCAAGTCTACCAAATCAGATCAATTGATAGTTACGGACCGCACGATTCAAAACCCTTTTTTATAGGCGTGCTGGTTTACAGAGAACAAAATAAGTTTTCGGTTTATTTTGGCTATAAATAATCCAAGTGCAAAAAATCATGAGAGCTGCCCGAACTATCTTCCGGCCAATAAAGAATAGTTTATTCACATAATTTGAGTTGTTGGTCCTGCTTGCCAACCATTTGTACCTCAATAGGTATATCCGAATAAAGATGAATAAAACAGACCTCTGGATGCCCGACACCTGAGTGCATAAATCTACTAAGTCACTCACCCATTTGAAAGCCCAGGCTTTCCGAAGCGTGAAATTTTACTCTCAAGATTAGAAGCTATTATTAAGTCTATCCCCGAATTTCAACCCGAAACTTTTGATGGCCTTTTTAACCTTAGGTATTTCGTCTCCATCAAATGCCCCATTCTGGTTTTCATCAAACCGCATAATTTGCTTCATGAAAAAACTAGATCTTGCTCTTCGTGAACTAGACCCTCTGGCGAGCATACTTGATAGAAAAGAGAATGTTTGGTGATCCTTCAAGGCTGTTTTGATTTCTTCAAACTCCCCGTTCTTTAATGGGCTGACCCTTAATGTGACGCTGCCCATTTCATCATACGAGAAGGGCCCCCATTTGACACGTTTGGGGGGCGAGTTTGGATTGAACAAATTTTGTTCAGAGTTATCCCATACAACCTCTGCTTCAATTCTAGTCCCTGCCTGCAATTTAACAGGCTTTGAAAATACATACCCTTCCTGCCAGTTGAAATCCCAATCATCAATTCTCACTAACTCAATTTCTGAGCCATTCGGCGTAATGGCTTTCATTTCCATTTGTTTTCCCAGGTAATGAGCATGTGCGCTTATCCCGAAAGCTTCCACATCAACCGGGATTTCGAATGAGTCTTTGACAGAATAATGCGATTCCCCCGCAGGAATGTCTATTCCAGCAAGTGCCCCAAATTTTGGTGGAAGTTGGATTCCTGTAAACGGCCGGGTTGCTGGTTTTTCGGATAGATACAGACCTAGTGAGGTAGCCTCCTTTTCAGGTTTTCCAGAAGGATGAAAATGTGTTTGCAAAACAATATCTGAGTTGGGTGGAACCTCGAATGCCATCCCGTCAGGTAACATCTTAGCGGTCCCACCAACGGCCCACCCACCAACAGGTTTTAGGCGGCTGGTGAAGCCCATCCCACTGAATCCCGGTTTTGCATCTCTGGCATCGCGTTCCCGCGCTTTTCCCGATGAATCAACGAAGTAGAGAACATGATGAACGACAGGCCTTGCTGTTGGACGAATCTCTATGGCTTTTAACCAAAGAGTTTCTTTATTGCTCAAAGGAAAGACAAAATTTCGGTAGATATCGGGACCGTCCGCATAAACTTCATATACTTCCGGCATACTAACAACCATATCCGGTTCCCCGGCAAGCCAACCATTCGGGAATTTTGGGCGCTCGGGTGCGTCTGAAACGTTTCCTTCCTCTAAGCCTTGCTCAATCCAATCAAGAAGTAATTTCTTATCTCTAGCTCCCAACTTGCGGGCGTCCTTGTAAGAGAGGTGTTCGCTTTTGGCGTGCCACGGCGGCATGTATCCATCTATCACAACTTCCTTTATCTGTCGTGCCCGCTTCCTCACGTCATTGTAATCGAGTAAAGAAAAAGGGCCGGCTTGGCCTGGTCGATGGCAATTGGAACAATTGTTCCAGATTATAGAAGCAATGTTTTTATGAAAAGTAATCCCTTCTCCGGCTTGGGTTTTGCTCGGAACAAAAGCAAAACTCAAAAATACAAGAAGTGCGTGGAATGCTAATCTAGATCCCTTAGGATTTTTCAAAATATTAATCATTGCTGTAAAATTTACTTATCCGAATTATCAGTACGATTTAACACAAAATACCTCAGTTTGTTTCAATGAAAACTGGTAAGAGTGATTTATGCCATTTTTACAAAATACATGGCACTTTTTTCAAGCCATGAAACCCTCCAGTTCTCCATCATTAAAAATCGTTTGATTACTGCAAACCACTAGCCTTCTTGCCTATGATTTTTTTGAGAATTGAGTCTAATCCAGACAGATTTTTATTCAAAACAATTTCGGTATCTTTGGTCGATTGATGGTCGATAATCCCAATAGGGCCCGAATATTCAGAATGAATGATTTGCTCTATCATTAACTTTTCATATTTCCCACTTCCAATCTCCAAGATTTTCGGGCGCGCAATTTCGTTCATACCATTTAAGTTCAAGCAAAGAAGGTGGGGTGCCATCATTTGAAGATTTGAATGGAAATCTTCAATTCGATCGTGTGCATGATGGAAATTATAAACAATTCCAACATGGTCTGCTCGATAATTTTCTTTCAAGTAACTCGATACCGCAACTAGGTTTTCAGGCTGCCCGCCCCATCCTCCATGATTATACAAGCCCAACTTTAATCCTTCCTTCCTGGTCAGCTCAACAAGTGGGAGCAGACGCTCTACTGATGCAGAAATTTTCGCACTTTGAGAGCTGCCTTTAGGGCTTGGAGCTGTCTTCCAAATTTGTGGCTTCAGCTCGTATTTTCGAAATAACTCCATGGCTTTTGGGTGAACGTCCCAGAAGGCAAAAAATTCAATATTATTTTCTTTGTACTCCAGTATTTCTTTTTCAAAAGTAGGTATGTGCTCAACACGCCAATCGTAAGCGACTCGATTAATACCTAATTTTTTAAGCATTTTAGCCCGCTCACTTGGGGTTCTTTTCTTGGAATCAAAAGGCACAATACACCAAGCCACTAAGTTTTCTCTTTGGAAATGGCTTGGAGGAAGGTTCGCTTTTTTATTTCTGGCGTTACTTCCTAAATAAAGCACGGCGTTATCAATAATTTTCAATGGAAGATTCTCTTTAAAAACTGGATAAGTTTCATGGCCGGGTCGAAAATAGAATACTTCCCCTTCGCCGACGTTCCAAAGCATACCACTTCTAAACCACTCGCCAGCCTCCCAATATTCTTCAAATATAATGGCGTCCGGCTCAGGAACGTGAAAGGGCTCAGAATACATCTCCGTTTTTGTGATTTCGAAATTTGATGGGATCCCGTGGGTAATTGGATGACTCATTGAGCCTCTCTTGATTGTGCTTGGTTTGCCATCCGCTCTCCATGCAGGAAAACAGCAATTTGGTAAATTGACCTGAATTTCGGTAGCTGTTCTTCCTCGGCGATAGGCTAAGTAAAATGGCGTGAGAGCAGATGAGGCATACGGAGCAATCCGTCCAGGAGGTGAGATGTATTCTACCATATCATCAGGAATCTGAAATCTCTCCCTCGCTATTTCTCTGGTTTTTTCATTCATTGCCTCCATGAAGGGGGTCGACCAATGAGCCGAATGAAGTGCTATCAGAGAAACTTTACCTTTTTTTAATCGGTCAATAATAGGCTTTGATTCCGAAACAGAAACTTCCAAATGTCTTCGGTGACCCCACCATATTATCACATCCACCAT
Source organism: Limisphaerales bacterium (assembly GCA_965657355.1). GTDB lineage: Bacteria > Verrucomicrobiota > Verrucomicrobiia > Limisphaerales > JAJOIW01 > JAJOIW01. The sequence goes on from CBFHOE010000003.1 coordinate 50,125, forward strand.
TTCTATTGTTGGCGCCCCAATACCATGGTTTTCAGCATCAAGATTCGTGGAAATAATCTCAAATTTTTCGTTTTTTTGCAGGTGCTTAGCGAGCGTTTCACCTAGAAAATCGTCGTAGGCTTTCTTTTGTTCAGTTTGTTGCTCATCCCAAATAAGAACGCGGATTTTTTCTTTTCCAAAACCAGATATTTCGAAGGATAGAAAAAAAAGAAAGATGACGGATGGATATATAATGCGTCTTATTGATTGGTCTACATAATTATTTATATTTCGTAATAAAAATCTAAATAATGAAAGCTCCTTATTAGTACCTGGATTATCATTCACGACTTGAATTAAATGAGTTTGAAGTGTTGATTGTATTGTCACATGATTTTTGGAATTGAAAATGTTAATTATCTTTTATTGAGAATTCCTCGGGTATTAATCTTTGGTCTTTTCTTTGGCTTCATTTCATCTCTACTGGCGCAGCCATCCGAACCTGGTTTGTATGCACGCTTTTCTGTAGGTGAACATAATTGGACAGTCCATTTAGAATACAAAAAGACCCCAAGAACAGTTGCTAATTTCATTTCTTTAGCGCAAGGAACTCGTTCATGGTTGAATGTGGTAGACGGTCGTATAGAAAATTCAAACTTTTATGATGGGACAGTTTTCCACCGTATTATTGCCGATTTTATGGTGCAAGGAGGCTCGCCAACCGGATTAGGAAATGGTAATCCTGGATACTTCTTTAAAGACGAATTCCATGAGGAGCTAGCCCATGATAGACCTGGTATTCTTTCCATGGCAAATAGCGGCCCAAACACTAATGGCTCTCAATTTTTTATCACAGTAAAGGAGACACCCTGGCTTGATGGGAGACACACTGTCTTCGGTGAAGTCATAGATGGGATGGATTCTGTATTGGCTTTATCTTTAGTGGAAACCGATACTAGTGACCGACCGGTATCTCCTCAAACTATTCAAAAACTTCAAATCATAAGGGTAGGAAAAGAGGCTGAGGCCTTTAGCTCAGAAATGCTTGAGACTCCACTTCCTCAGATACTCCGCATTAACAATTCCGCGATGGTCAACAATGACGGCATCTTGCGGCTTTCGTGGAATCACAAAAACCCTGTTAGATATACTCTTCTCTGGACTAGCAATTTTAAATCTTGGCAGAATTTGCAACTCAATACGCGGTCATCAATTGATCTGCTCGTTAGAGCGAGCGATGGACAACTTGCCCCTATGCAAGATTATTTCAGCAACAATTATTTCGTGATCTACGCTTCCGATCTTGAGGAATAAGAATCAAAGTGAATCGCTTTACTTCCCTCCGTTTTTCTTTGCCGGTTTGCGGTAAAATAAAACATGCTGCTGTGGGAGATCGTTGAAAGAATGATCAAATTCCAGTCCCACGAATAAGGCCTCGCGTTTCACCTGATCTTTACTCATTTTGTGAAGAGGTTTTATTCTCACAAGTGGGTCTTCTTTTCTGTATTCAATCCAGACGACAAGCCCGCCTGGCTTCAGGGCTTTTTTTATCCCCTTCATCATTTCGTATGGATGGGAAAACTCATGGTAAACATCCACCATAAATGCAAGGTCGACACTCTCAGGGGGTAATTTTGGATCATTAATCTTTCCAAGAACAGGAATGACATTGTTTATGTCTTTTTTCTTCAATTTCCCCAGCAGGATATCCAGCATTTCTTGCTGAATATCAACCGCATAAACCTTACCCTTTGGCCCGACTATAGGTGCTATGCGTCTCGTAAAATAACCAGACCCTGCGCCAATATCCGCAATGTTCATTCCGGGTTTTAAACCCATATTTTTAATGAGTACAGACGGTTTTTCTTCTGCCTCCCTGGATATTCGTTCGAGCCAAGGTGCCCCAAGATGCCCCATAACGTGCGATATTTCCCGGCCTTGATATACCTTTCCAATCCCATCTCTTGATGGTTTTTGGAGATATGTATAGATTTCACCTTCTTCCGAAGATTTTTTTTGTTCGGCAGTTTTATCCTCTTTTTCACCGGCAATACTGGCAACAACGCTGGTTGAAACAAAAAGCACGGTAAAGGCAAATATCCGACCTAATACCCCCATATTTGGCTGAAAATACATCGAATCAACATCCCTGTTCACAAAATTTAATCAATAAATTTTTTTCTTGGGATATATGCCATGATCAGATCATCATAAGGTATGTCGAGAATCGGAATCTATGGTGGTTCCTTTGACCCAGTTCATATAGGGCATCTCCTTGTAGCGCGCGCAGCAATGGAGGAGATGTCCCTTTCCAGTGTGATCTTCGTACCCGCTGCTAGGTCTCCATTTAAGTCAAACCTCGAGCCGGCCGCAGCCGATTTTAGATTGTCGATGCTTAATTTAGCATTAGAAAATGTTGATAATATGGAAGTCAGTGATTGGGAAGTCACAAATGGAGGGCTCTCTTTCACAATTAGAACCGTTGAACACTTTCGCGAAATCTATCCGAATTGCGAAATCGTTTATATCATTGGAGCAGACCAGTGCTCTGGTCTACACAAATGGAAATCCGCTCAGGAATTATCTAAACTCGTTCAATTTGCTGTCATTCCACGACCGGGGGTAGATGATACAAAAGTCACTCACGGATTCACGGGAACCCTGCTCAAGGGAGTTCCAATCGACTTGTCCTCCTCGTCAATTCGAAAAAGAATATCACAAAATCTATCGATTAGATGGCTGGTCCCAGAAAAAGTAGAAGACTTTATTCACAGGAATAATCTTTATCTCTAGTTTTTAACAAGATATATTATTCTACGATGGATGCGAAAGAGTTCGCCGTTTTCGTTTCAAAAATTGCAGACGATAGAAAAGCCGAACAAATCCGGGTAGTTGAGGTTGGTGACCTTTCCGGGATTACCGACTACTTTGTGATCGTCACTGGAACCAGTGAGCCCCACCTCAAAGCTATCGTGGCTGAACTTCAGAAAAGAACCCAAGAATTACTTGGGAGAAAACCAAACGGAACTGATGGGAAGATCCCAACTAATTGGTTTGTTCTTGATTACTTTGACGTCATTGTTCATGTCATGACCGAAAGTGCGAGATCATTCTATTCTCTGGAATCTCTTTGGAAGGATGCCCCCCAGTTTTCATACCAAGATTTGGACGGTTCGGCTGGTGGTGGTGGGACAGCTAACGCCGCCCTGAGTGCATAAACAACAATTATTTTAGATTGTCACTCCTCCCCAATGCATTGGGCCACAACTTTTTACAACTTTTTGCTGAACGAAGAAGTTAATAGATTTACGTGATCTTTCTTAACATTGAAGAAATGAGCTCACGCTCGGTAGCTTCGGGAATGGGTATTATTCTTTGCAAACCTCATGACCCACGCGATAGACCCAGCAGCGAAGACCCAATGATATAACTGCGCCAAATTCCTCCACGCTAAATAATGGGTGATTTTGGAGTCCGGGTCCAATTCCTGTTCAAATGCTTCTTCTGCTGTGTTGTCTTGCTGCCTTTCAGCTTGTTCCTGATTCGCCTCTATTCGAGTGGTATTGAGCTTTGGGTAAACCCATGTTGATCCTGAGGCTCCTAAAAACACGCAGACAATGATGAGGTAAATAGACTTCTTGGATTGATAACGTGCTAAATACAACCACTCTCCTGCCTGATGAACAAGAGCCAGGAAGGCGCAAATCGCATTAACCAAAAATAAAGACTCATATAGCCCAACCAGAATAGTCTCACTCCAAATATCCCCCAAGGCGGCAGTGAGTTTGCCACGAGAAAAAGGTACCACTGCGAACAATACATAGACGTTCGTACCTGCCCAGACTACGCCATTCAGAAGTCCAGCTATGGATAGAAATTTTGTCACTTTAAGCAGCCAAAAAAGCGTTCCTAGACTCAATCTGCCGGGATTTACCCGGTTTTGTCTATAAAAATGTCCAATCTCTAGATATCACACACTTGCGCAGCGTGTCTTAGGGCTTGTATTTTGTCACTCCAATTTGGAATAAATTCCTGAGCAACAAAGCCCTTGTATCCTGTTTTCAAGATGGTATTCAGAACCGCTGGGTAGTTGATTTCTTGGGTATTATCCAGTTCCCCACGACCCGGGTTCCCTGCTGTATGGTAGTGCCCGATCCAGGGGTGATACTGATTGATCCTACGAATGACATCCCCGTGCATCACTTGAACGTGATATATATCAAATAATAGTTTCATATTTGGAGAGTCGACTTTCTTAATCATTTCGATGCAAAGCTCAATATCATCCCCAAAGTAGCCAGGATGGCCTTTCATTGGGTGGGAATCATCTCTTGAATTTAAGTGTTCCAGGCACAAGGTAATTCCTTGCTTCTCTGCAAATCTCATGACTTCTTTCCAACACGAAACACAGTTTTTGAAACCATCTTCGGGGGAAATACCATTTTGTGTCATCCCTGTGAATGTGATTACCCTTTTTGTGCCTATGCTCTTGGCCAGTTCAATTCCCTCCTTTAGTTTTTTGGTGCAGTGCTCATGGTTATCTTTTGTAAATGGGCCTTTACTAAATCCATGGCTCCCGACTAAAGAAATCTCCAAGCCCAAATCCATGACCTTTTTATAATAGGAAGAATTGATACCTTCCATGCCTACAATGCCAATTTCCTTGCACCCTTTGGCCAATTCAACCGGCGACATCGGGTTGAAACACCAGCCCATCACAGATTGACGGATTCGCCCGTTCTGAATTCGAAAATCAGGATTTGCCTGGTTTTTCGGGAGTTGGGCCAGGCCGTTTGTTCCCAAAGTAGCAAACCCGCTACCAATGATTCCAATGGCTTTCAGTGCGCCCCGTCTCGAAATTTTCACATCATTCATGCTCTATATTTTTTCGTGTTAATAGAAGTGGGATTTAAACCAAAACAATGGCCCTTCACAAATATTCTGGCAAGTTTGAAGAAGCTTTCTCAAGCCCATCTGGCTCATTAGCTACCTGAATATGTGAACTTTTCACCAGGTACTGCACGGCAAATGCAGGCAATTAGTTCCTGCGTGTGGTGGGAAGAATTTGCTGTATTTCCGAATTAAGTTCAGAAAAAAGGGGCCTAATTCAAAAAAAACTCAAAAAATAAGCTTATGAGTGCCTTGGCCCGGTAGTTGCTTAATTACGGATGTGGTAGGTAATATTATGTAATGAACCTCGTGGATGATTAGGGCTTATCCTGAAGTTCTCTATTATTGCCCGCCACAAATTAAAGCCGTTAACTCATAGCAATCAGGGGGGGCGCGGAGCCCCCCGTCCTATGGGCTTGTTTTGAAAAAATTTGACCATGAATTCAATAGCTGACTCAAGTCTTGAAACCGTAAAAAACAGTTCAAGCATCCATGCGGATAAGACCTCCATGCTAGCAAACGCCGACTCCTATTTCGCAAACCAAGATTTCGCCAGCGCTTGGCAGGAGTTGAACCAAATCAACCAGATCTTTGGAGGTGCATATGAAATATACGCAGCTATGGCGCTGTGCTCGATGTCCCTTAACGATTTAGACCGGGCACGAATCGAATATTTTACCTCTATCAGATATGCTCCCGACAACGCTGAAATAAGACTCAACTTGGCTGTCGTTGAAAAATCTTTGGGCTTGCTTGACGACGCCTATCACCAAATACAAATCGTATTAGGTCTTAATTCTGATGATTTGCTTGCAAGGCGTATCGCTGCAGATATCAGTGTTTTAAAAGGAAACTTCGACCTCGCTGTATTGGATTATCGAAGGGTCCTAGATCATTCTCCGGATGATATCGATTCACTTCTTGGTTATGGAAGATGCCTTTTTAGCCTTGGTCGATTAAATGAATCTTTAGATATATATCATAAAATTTTATCCATAGATCCATCTCATGAAATTGCTCAGGATAACATTGTGATTCTTCAAAAAAGGATGGGAAATGAAACTAAAAAGCCGTTCACAGGGGATCGAAAGTTACTTTTTCAAGAAGCAAGAGATATGATGAATCAGGGCAATCATTCTGGAGCAAAGGATTTATTAAGGCCGCTGTTATTTTCATCAGATGCAACAGCAGATACTTGCTTCATATATGGCAACCTTTGTTTGTTGGAGGGTAATTACGAGGAAGCGCTCGTCAACTATACCAAAATGGTTGAATTTGATCCATCTGACATCCGGGGTCACATTAAACTCGGTTCGACAGCCGTATCTATTGGTATGAAAGATCTTGCGCGCAAACATATTGATACGGCCCAGTCGATTGATCCAACCCACCCTGATATTCAGGAAATAGAAATTGATATTTTGATGCTTGAGAAAAACTATCTCCCTGCAGCCCAGCGGATCTACAAAATCATTTCTAAGGACATGTCCAATGCCGATCTCTTAACTAAAATGGGTCAGTGTTTTGAAAATTTAGGCGATTATCAATTAGCCTCAGATACCTACAAAAAGGCATTAGAAATTAATCCTGCACACCAATTGGCAAGCGAAAATCTCAAGCGCATAAAACATTTTGTTAACGAGGAAACTGAAAGTGATATCTACAAAGAATCTAACGCTTTCACGCCTCTCGAAAAGGTGTCTGCCAGTGCTAGTGTAGCTTAATGTAAATTATTGAAACCAACGATTTACTAAAGAACGCAAAACTTGCTTATCCAAAATCCCAAAATCCCAAAATCCGTCTCGTATTAAATTTTCTTCTGAGACGGCCTTAGTTTATAGTTAAATAAGAAAACTAACGATTCGGTTTTTCTAATACTTTAAAAAATTCCATAGTCTTGCTGCCAATCGAGATGACAGTATCGGTGATCGGGAATTTACCTTCTACCGAACTTACTTTCCCGAATTGGTTTAGACTGAACAATGAGCTGAAAACGTCATACTGAGCCTTGTCAATGCCAGGCCAGCTCAAACGAAGCATTCCCTCTTTCCATTGATTAAGGCCCAACAAAAATGGTCTGTCGTTCTCACGTGGATTCGTAATAGCCGCCTGTTCATATCCATTTCTAAATCCATCTTCGTCAGGGTCGTCTAAGGCCGAATAATCTAGTGAATTAAAATATTTAATCTCCCAGTCGTCATCTAATCCATCACCATCAGCATCAGTTATTGTCGTACCTCTAATTAGCAATTTTAATGAGGTAACCGTACCTGAGGAGTCGCTGTCCCCAAGGTTACTGACCTGAACTCTCCATACACCTTTTGACGGTTCAAACATGTGCTGGGCAGAATGATAGGTCCAACTACTTAAGTTTGAAATGCTGTCTTGATTGATACTTTGTAATTCACTCTTCGTACCACTGGGTGAAAAAAGTGTTATCCTAATGCCGCTCCGATTAGTAATGTTTGATTTCAATTCAAGGCCAATGAATTCAACTATCATCTCGTCCTTAACATCGAATGTGGCTGCCTTTGATTTCATTTTAACACTAACCTCGAGATTTGGATTGTTAAGAAGGGTCTGCCTCAGATTTTCGCCATTTTGTTGCCCTATAAATATTGTGGGTATCGCTGTATAGTCAGTAGACGCCATAATCAATGGAGCATTGCCATTGTTGTTATAAATAATAGCAAATTTTGCGCCGGCTTCCTCCGCCCTTAATATTTTATCTCTAAATAATACTTCACCTCTTTGAATCAGGGCCCCCATATTATCAAGGTTCGTATTTATGCTTTGTTCTGCTAAACCTACAAATGCAATTTTACCATTTTGCGCTGATAGGTCATTGACTGGCCCAAGTGACGGATACCCTGGAATCCACATGGGCTCTTGACCAGGCGAAGATGACGGAATTTCAATTCCATACTCTTCTTCACCAATCTCCATTAATAGTGATTTGGAGTGGCTGGCAGTTTTATGTCTCGACTTTGATTTCCAGGACTTTGCCAGGCGTACGGCTATGCCTGCGTCTGGAATTCCAAACCCTACATTATCATTTACTTCAAAACCTCCTCCATTGAGCTGAGTATGTGGATCATCAAAGTATTGTTTGGCAGACATAGCCAATATCTGTTGGACGTCCCTGTAATGTAAATCAGGCCTTGCCGAAAGGACCAAAGCTGCTAGCCCAGCTATTTCGGGTGCACTTGCCGATGTGCCATTAAACGCGCTGATACCAAAAGAATAGTCGGGTCTCCCTGCTGGACTTCTTGCGGAGTTTGCTCCCTCGGTCCCTAATAAATCAGTCGTCATGATACCCGGAGTGCTTTCCCCTTCATCTGCTGTGACGCTATCTCCACTTGGGGCTGCTACTAATATAGGGGCCCCTGGGCTACTGTAGCTTGTAGCCTTTCCATAAATGTCCGAGGCCGCAACTGTAATGACATGGGGGTCGCTGGGATATTTATCATCGTTGACATTTCCATTTCCTGGATGGCCAGGCGAAGGATCTCTAAAATTGCCAGCAGACCTAACAATAACCGCTCCCAAACCATTCCTTCCTAGACGCACAGCATTGGTAATGGATTGACTCACAATTCTGCTTGGCCCAGAAAGAACTTCTGTACCTGAGGCCCAACTATGGTTCTGAACCTGAACCCTATGTGTTTCATGACGGAAGAGCCGAGCCATGTTTATGTCTGAGGCGAATTCAAAGGATTCTTTTCCAAAAATTAAGAGACTTGTAAGGCCTGCATCCGGTGCAACCCCGCTCACTCCTATATTATTATTACCTTTTGCTGCGGCTATCCCAGCGACATTCGTTCCATGGAAACCATTGACTGGAGGCACCGTATCTTGGTGCGATACATTTTTTACATAATCGTGATGTGGTTGACCTCTGGTCGGGTCCTCTAAATCTGGATGATTCGTTTGGATACCATCATCTATAACCCCGATACTTACTCCCTCACCCCTTGTGATTGGCCACGCTGATCTGACATTGAGATCAATGCCCAATCTTTTTCCTTCTGAGTTTCTATTTTCAAGATGTTTTTGTTCATTGAAATAGGGATCTTTCGGATAAGCCGAGTATCCATTTAATTTTTTTATGGGCCACATCATGACAGGGCTTGCTGCATAAACTTCTTCATTTTCTGAAAGTCTATTTGCGGCTTCCAATGAAGCTCTAGCGCTTACTGCATTTAGAAGGTAGAACCCCGAGCCTAAGTCTTCTGCTATGGAAAGCCCTAACCCAACGATATAAGCAGATGGTTTGTTGTTTAAAGGGATTTGAAGGAATAATTGGTTTGTCGCTTTAATTTGTAAATCAGGCTTACCTTTTACTGAGAGTATCAAATGCTCTGGTGCCCAATTTGGCATAAACGCATTGCCTATTTCCGAGACGTATTCGAGAGGCCTGTCGTCTTTAAATTGGTATGTTTTAGAATAGAATAACTCATCAGGGGCTGCATAACTTATTTTCGCACTCCCAATCACAATCAGGACTAATCCTAGTAGAAAGGTGCGAGAATATTTTACTCTCTTATGTATTCGCCTGGTATTTAGCATCTAATAAAATCTATCACATGTTTTATAATCGGTCGGAGATTTCAACAAATTACGTTCAGAAATCAGTTTTATAAATTACTTTTATCAATCTGATTGGTTCTCAAATGGCATACATTTAGTGCTTTAAATCTACCAATTTTGTAACTATCCCTAATGGAATAGTTTGTAAGTAATTTTGATTTTTGTATTGCTGTCACAAGTTCTTCCCCTTTAGCAAGATACGCAGCAATGGAGGAACTTAACGTACACCCAGTGCCGTGTAGTGAACCAATTTTTTGATATGGTAATTCAAAAGCCTGTGGTTTTTCACCGTCATACAGATAGTCTGTGATCATACCATTTTCTGGGTCAAGGTGGCCTCCTTTTATAAAGATAGGAGAGTTAAATTTCTTGAAAAGGCAAACAGTAGCCTCTTTAAGCTCATTTTTTGAGGTTATTTTTCTCCCGAGTAACGATTCAGCTTCCGGTATGTTTGGTGTTATCAAATCTCCTAAACTAAAGAGTGAAACTAGGCAGGCTTCTGTTGATTTTTCATCTACCTCTACCGATTTTTTTTGTTCTAGATAAAGTGACTTACCTGAGGTTGCGACCATCACAGGATCGATTACTACGGGAATATCAGTCTTTACAATAAATTCGGAAATCAAAGAGGTCACTTTTTGAACGATACCTGAGGAAAAAAGAGCGCCGACTTTTATTGCATTTGGCGGTAAGTCTTTGGTCAAAATATTAAATTGTTCTTCTATCAATTTTTCGGAAACAGGTTCCATATTTGAAATGTTCGCCGGGGATTGGGCGGTAATTCCCGTGACAACGCAAGTGCCGTGCACTCCAACAGCATCAAAGGTCTTCAGATCTGCCTGAATGCCAGCACCGCCCCCGCTGTCTGAGCCAGCAACTGCCATCACGATTGTTTTACTCATATTGAAAGTTTACCATATAATAATAATAGGGACAGACCCTTTTATATTGATCCCAGGTGAAGAGGTATTTAGAGTTGATGTATGCGAATACCTAGATTTTGGATTAAAGATACGATGGAGGACCAGATTTTCCATGTAATGAGCCGGGTTGTGGACAAAAGGATGATTTTTGGTGACAGTGAAAAATCTTTGTTTCATAGGATAATGCGCCAAATGGAAGGTTTTTCGGGTTGTGAAGTCCTAACATATTGCCTGATGGGGAATCATTTTCACATTTTACTAAGGGTGCCCAAGAAGCCTGATGACATGCTGGCTGGTGAAGTCGTGCGTCGCCTAGGATGGATATACCCAACGGACAGAGTGAAAGCAATTTCATCCAAACTTAATCAACTTTTAAAGAATGGTGAAACTGAGAAACATGCGGCCCTGATCCACAAGTATAAGAATAGAATGTTTGATTTGTCCGAATTTGTTAAGGGATTGAAACAACGATTCACTCAGTCCTACAATTTGCGTAACGAAAGAAAAGGCACTCTATGGGAAGAAAGATTTAAGAGTTTGTTGATAGACCCCAAGCAGAGAAGCCTTCTCGTTGTCGCCTCATATATTGATAAAAATCCTCTTCGAGCTGGCTTGGTAAAGAACGCTGAGGAATACCGTTGGTCTGGATACGGCGAGGCCCGTAGAGGTGAGCCTAAAGCACAAAAAGGAATAGCTTTTATTATCGAAGGGTTCAATAGAAGAAAAAACTTAGTCCGAAGTCTCCATGCTTATGGAATGATATTTGATAATGAGCTCAAAGAATCAAATCCTGAGTGGATTGATGATAATTCTGGAAATTTAGAAGGTGTTCATTCTCATCCTCGTGAGCGGCTTTCCAATGGTATTATATTAGGAGCTCAAGAATTTATCAGGAATTGTTTGGAGAAACCCTCTTATGCGGGGCCCACGAATTATTTAAATAAATTTCTTTCGGGGACCGGGTTAGAGGAGCGAAGAGTAGGAAGATTTTTCACCCTTACTAAAAGTAAACGTAAAATTGTCGATAACTCTGAGAATGGTCAGTCTCTCTGCAATAAATATTGGTAGACGATTATAATCATGGAAATATCCGGTTTAGGCTCATTTCTTGTGCCCCCAACGAGCCCTATTGAGGAAATAATGATTCCAGATTTTCAAAGCCGAGGGGTAAGATTGTTACTCAAGCGAGATGACAAAATCCCTGGAATTTTGAATGGCAACAAGTATAGAAAGCTACGGCTTAATCTATTGAACGCCCGAGAGGAAGGGTATCAATCATTGGCAACATGTGGAGGGGCGTATTCTAATCACCTATTGGCACTTTCGGAAGCTGGAAAAGAATTTGGTTTTGATACTTTTGGATTTGTGCGGGGAGAAGAACCAAAAAAAAGAAGCAGTGTCTTAAAAAAATGTGAAAAAAATGGTATGGTCATTTCATGGGTTAGCAGAGCGCAATATCGAATGAGAGAAAGTCCCGAGTTCCCGATATCCTGGATGGCAGATATTTGTGAGGATGCGTATTGGGTGCCAGAGGGGGGGACTAACAAGTTGGCTGTTGCCAGCTGCAGTCATATCGTCGATGAAATAGACGAAGATTTTGACTACTTATGTTTGCCTTGTGGTACAGGAGGAACTTTTGCTGGATGTTTAAGTAGTTTAGTAAATAGAGCTTATGGCATTGGTATACCAGTTCTTAAAGGTGGAGAATATCTTACTGGTGAGATAAAAAAGTGGCTTTCAATAATGGGCGTAAATAATAATTCTTGGCATTTAGATGCCAGGTTTCATTTTGGAGGGTTTGCGAAAACGAGTAATGCTCTCGTCGATTTTGCCGAGAGGTTTTTTAAAGCATCCAATTATACGTATAAGCCAGACTTAGTATATAATGCAAAAGCCCTCTACGGGGTTTTCCAGCTTGTCCGTGAAGGGGCCATACCCCAGGGAGCAAAAGTGATATATTTGGTAACGCAGTCTCAATAAGCAGCCAGCATTTTTCACGTAAAAGTTGCTGTTTATCGATTTATTAATTGTTTTTATTTGAGATGTCGTTTGGTATCTTGAAATTATGAATCTGCAATGTCATAAGTGCTCTGCTCAATGGCCAAAGAGGCAATCTCCTGGACGAAGAGATAGATGCGCGCGATGCGGTGCAGATATGAGGTGTTGTATGAACTGCAAAAATTATGATCCACAGGTAGCAGAACAATGCAAGGAAAGGGACGCTGATCCCGTAACAGATAAAGAACGTGCAAATTTTTGTGAGTTCTATTCTCCAAGGAGAGGAGGAAGTGGTTCTCACGGGGTAAGAGGTCAAAACCGTCCAGCAGGTGAAGATCCTACGCAGAAATTGAAAGATATACTCGGTATCTAATCGCCTGGGTTGAATTAAAGAGCATTTTATTGCGAAAATTTCCCCTGTTTATGCGTGGAAATGACACATTTTTTTGAATTCACACTTTATAATACATCCTAAAGCGTACACATTAATGTCTTACTAGCTTTTGGCATATTGATTGCATTAGGATAATGGGCAGCCGGCACTCCTGTAAAGCAATCGCAGAAGCAGTTGTTCAGGAAATATGTAATTTGCAACAATGCGAGCATTTCAAACGATAGTTATCAATAGTTGTATGGAATTGGTGAGGCAACCGGTTTACCTGATGCTCTTGGTTGGTTCATCACTATTTATGATCATTCTCGCTTCTGTTCCCTATTTTGGTTTGGGTGATGATCCGACCCTCGTGAAAAACAGCGTTCTCGCCATGACATTCATGACGGGGTTATTCGGTGGCATTGTTGGCTCATCTCTCTCGATCAGCAAAGAAGTTTCCACTGGAACAGCTCTTGCGGTCATGGCGAAACCGGTAAAAAAGTGGATATTTGTTCTAGGAAAATATGTAGGGTTGAGCGGGGCATTATTTCTATTGGCTTATTCGAATATGATTGCATCGCTCACTGCTAGTCGCATGGCTTATGATGCCTATAGCGGCGTTGATTGGAACGCCTTTTTAATATTTACTCTATTTATCGCAGTGGCTCTAATTCTAGCAGGTGTCAGAAATTATGTATTTCGAAAACCTTTTTTGCAGGAGGCGGCGATGTATTCTGTCATATCGATGTCATGTGCTTTCCTTATTATATGGAAGATGACAGACCATAAAGTTAGCCTGAGTGACTATGCCCAGGTGGACTGGCGATTGTTCCCATCTATATTGCTGATCTATTTTGCAATACTTGTTTTAGCAGCTATAGCTGTAGTTTGTTCTACTAGACTAGATTTCTTGCCAACATTGGGGATTTGCTACGGGCTTTTTTTGTTGGGGCTTATGAGTGATTATTTTTTTGGGCAAGCTTCGTCAGACGGATTTTTAGTTTCGAAAATTTTATATACTTTAATACCCAATTGGCAGTTGTATTGGATGGCAGATGCCATCCAGCAAGGTCAAAGTATTCCTGTGACCTATATATTTCGTGCCTTTTTACAAATGTTATGCAGTGTGGGGTGGCTCCTCATTCTGGCAGTGGTTTTATTTGAAGATCGCGAGTTGACTTCATGATTGATCGATCTATTCAAAAAGCATCAGGAACAGTAACTTGGGCTCTATTTGTAGCAGCCATTGTCTTTGAGTTGATTGCAACCCAGGTTGGAATCTATTCAAGTCATATTGCTGCAGTTTTTGCGGTTTGTGGGTTTGTAGGTTCTGCAATGGTGCAATTTATACTTCGCATTCAGCAAATGGAGTCTGAGGCATTAGCGGAGTTCAAGGAGCTAAAAACCAAAGAAGAAAATGGAGGTGATCAGAATCTCTTCCAAACTTCCGAAGAGAATATCCAAAGCCGACGCGTGAGGCAACAGGTTCAAAAGTGGGGTCTACCTGTTTTTTCGGTTCTTTTGGTTATTTTACAAGCTGTTCTTGGTTATTTTCTATGGCAAAAGTTTGGCAAAGAATCTGAATGGCAATCCAATGTTAGAACGCTTGGCCTGTCGGTCTTCGGAGGGATGATGCTTATCACTTTTCTTATCGGAAAGTATATGGCTGGACTTGCAAAAGGTGAAGCTGAGAAATGGTTGAGATATGGAGCTTCACAACTAATTTGGATATCAGTTATTTGCTTTTTCATTAGTGGTATTATTATTGCGGATTGGGCAGGGTTCTCAGGTTGGGAAAAGTATTTAATAAAAATACTTATTATGGTGCTTTGGGTGATTAGTCTGGAAATAGCCATAGGGTTAGTTTTTGAGATCTACAGACCACGAAAAGAAGGTGAAGGAATTAGATTTTTGTTCGAGAGTCGATTGCTAAGTTTTTTGAGTCACCCTGGTGGTGTTTTTGCCACGGTCGCGCAAGCTGTTGATTATCAATTTGGATTTAAGGTTTCTGAGACATGGTTTTACAAATACCTGGAAAAAGCTGTTGGTTGGATTGTTCTTGTTCAGGTGATACTTTATTGGAGCAGCACTTGTGTCATTATAGTTGATCCGAACGAGCAAGTCATCGTTGAGAGGTGGGGGAAGACAAGGGATTCAAGCTCAGGAGTGGTTGAATCTGGACTCCACTTCAAATTGCCCTGGCCATTTGAAAAATCCTACCGATATGACACAAAATTGATTCGTCGACTCATTCTCGGCCCAATCATCAGTGAGGAGCAGTCAAATTCCCAAACGCGGTTGTGGACACAAAATATTGGTATGGCTCAGGATCTTTATCTCGTAGCTAGCAGTGATATTGTTTCCTTATCCGGCTCTGAGCCTTCCAACACAGTCCCGGTAAATTTATTATCCGTGCGAATGCCTATTCAATACCGGATAACTGACGTCACAAAATGGGCTTTGGACCATAGTAACCCAGAGGACTTATTAGCCAATATTTCACAGCGTGAGATATTTTCTTATTTTGTCAGTCAAGATTTTGATACATTGTTAATGAGAGGCAAGTTAGATGCTTCGAAACAATTGAAATCACTGATTCAAGAGCAATGTAATACACTTGGCCTGGGAATCGAAATTATACACATAAGCCTGCACGAACTACAACCTCCGGCTGTTGTGGCAAGAGAATTTGAAGAGGTTATTGGGGCAATACAAACCAAAGAAAAATTGTTGCTTGATGCTCAAGCTTATGCTGCTGGATTAATCCCAATGGCAAAAGCCGAAGCTGTTCAGCTAATAAACCAAGCTGAAGGGAAAAAACTGGCTCTGATATCTGAAGCCGAGGGTAAATCAGCGGCGTTTACAAATCGTTTGAAGGCATACAATGCTGCGCCTGATGTTTATGCAAAGAGGACCCATATGGAGGCATTATCTCAGGCTTTATCAGGAGTTAGGAAATATCTAATATTGACTACAAATCGAACAGATAATCTGGAATTGAATTTTGAAAAAAGTATCGACCAGGCACTTTTAAATTTGAATCTTGATAAGAACAAGACTCCTAACAGAGACACTAGTAAATGAAAAGGCAACAACTTACAATATGGGTTAGCGCGATATTGGCAGTATTATTTTTGCTAATCGTATTTATGTTTCAAGTTCGTCAGACCGAAATAGCGGTCGTGACAACCTTTGGTCAAATAACAAAGAGTTTGAAAGAGCCAGGTGGATATTTTCGATGGCCGTGGCCTATTCAAAATGTTTACAAATTTGATCGTCGATTACAGAATTTTGAAGGCCGTTTTGATCAGGTGACGACATCTGACAAGCGTAGTATCACTGTTTCAATTTTTGCCGGATGGCGAGTAAAGGAACCCAATTTATTCCAGCAACGATTTAAAGGGAGCTTTGAAAGAGCAAAAGATAACTTAGAAGATTTGGTCAGAAATGCACAAGGCAGCGTGCTCTCTCAGTATCAATTTCAGGAGCTAGTATCGACCAACAAAGCCCAGATTAAATTAAAAGAAATTGAAAATAAAATTTTGGAAACAGTTCGATCGGATTCTGATGTTCAAGACTTTGGAATAGATGTTGAGTTTATAGGGTTTAAGCGAATAGGTCTTCCAGAGAGTATTACTGCAAAAGTTTTTGATCGAATGCGTGCAGAACGAATGCGTGATGTTAAGAAAATTGAAAGTGAAGGTGAAAGTTCGGCACTTCGCATTCGTGCTGAAGCAGATAAAGAGCGGCAACGAATTATTGCTGAGGCTCAAGCTCAGGCTACGGTGATTGAGGGGCAGGGAGAAGCTGAAGCAGCCAGGTTTTATAAAATCTTTCAGGAAAATCCGGATTTAGCCATTTTCCTTCTAGAGACAGAGACTATAAAAGCGCTTTCCGAGAGAACGACTTTGATTTTGGATCAGAACACAGCGCCTTTTCACCGCCTAAAACAGGCTGAAGAAAATCTGGGGAAAAATCAAATCACACCAGACAAAGATACGGGTAATGGCCAACCTTAATACCTGAAAAAATTATGCCGCAGAATCCGGGGGAAAAAACTAACCATTCACCATTAGATGAACTTGATAACAACCGTCATCAAGCTTTATCTGATGCCCTGAAGAGTAGTTTTATTATTATCCGGTTTGTGATGTTAGCCGTTGTAGCTGTCATAGTTGGATCTGGTGTTTTGATGGTAGAGCAGAATCAAGTTGCCATATTGCTGCGATTTGGAAAGCCTGTGATTACCGAGGGAAACCCATTACTACAGCCTGGTTTGCATTTCGCATTTCCAGATCCAATCGATGAGAAAGTTTTTGTAAATGTGGGGGAAGCCATGTC
The DNA here is from genome assembly GCA_965657355.1 of Limisphaerales bacterium. Lineage (GTDB taxonomy): Bacteria > Verrucomicrobiota > Verrucomicrobiia > Limisphaerales > JAJOIW01 > JAJOIW01. The sequence continues at coordinate 67,219 of CBFHOE010000003.1, forward strand.
AGTGAAGTCTTCGGTTGGCTGGTATAAGGTTGATCCTGAGCGTGAGATTAGGGGGCTAGGTCCGGAGCCAAAGGGGTTTTTAGTGCCGAGGCAAGACGGATACCTAATGTCTGCTGATGGAAACATTTTTCATGCTCAGGCAACACTAAAATACCGGATTTCTGATCCGTTAAAATTCGCACTTGATTTCCAATCAACTACAAATGTATTGCGCGATTTATTGGACAATTCTTTGGTTCATTCCGCTGCCCAATTTACGGCACAAGAAGCGATCTATTCAAAACAGGCAGAGTTCAAGGAAGCCATTACAGCTCAATTAAACAATATGGTTAATGATTACAGGTTAGGGATTGTTATGGATCCTTTAGATTTGGAAGTAAGACCACCTGCTGACGTTAGAGAAGCATTTGAAATGGTAATGGCAAAAGATCAAGAGTGGAGCCAATTGATGAGTGAGGCGCAAAGTTATAAGAATGAAGTAACACTCAAGGCAATTGGCGAAGCGGAAGCAATCAAATTGTCTGGCATCTCTCGATCAAATCAGGTGGTTAGAATGCTTGCCTCTGATGCTGAATTTTTTAAGGGGCAAATTGATTCTTATAAACAAAATCCCTCATTATTTGAACGCCGCGTGATGATGCAAATTGTCGGGCCGATATTAACGAATGCGACTGACATATTTTTGGTGCCTTCTGGTGAAGGACGCAAAGGTGAATTAAAAATAAAACTTAATCCACTGCCGCCTGCATCCAAATCACCAGTAGGGCCCCAATAAAAGAAGCTTGAAGGTAACTTAATGAAACAATGACTGAAGCCGATAAACCACTTTTTGACACAACTGCGAGTGAATTATCATCACACACTGGTGATGATTATGACGACAGTATGCGGTCCATTATATCGAAATTAGTCTTAACTTTTTTGGGTTTCTTATGTCTTTTAAATTCTCTGCTGGTTGACAATTTTTTTGATAAAGGTGCCGCAGTTGCCAGTATCAGCTCTCTTTTGGGCGCGATCATATTATCTGTTCCAGTTTTTGGAATGGCTTTGCGGGATATCCGAAAAGGAACACTCAGTATTAATGAGCTTGTGAGCTTGGCGCTTCTAGCAACATTTGCTCAAGGAGATTATCTTACTGCTGGTTTGGTTGCTTTCTTTATGCTCCTAGCTGAAATCATACTCAACCGAACAGCAGTAGGTGCAAGAGCAAGTATAGCCTCACTTATTCAGTTAACGCCAGATGTTGCTATTCGAATGAATAGCGATGGTTCAACCGACGAAATTAAAACTCGTGATTTGGCTGCTGGTGATATTATTCGAGTAAAACCTGGTGATAATATTCCTGCCGATGGAATTGTTATCAGCGGAATTAGTTCTGTAAACCAGGCAACGATCACCGGAGAATCTTTGCCTGTTGACAAAACTGATGGAGATGAAGTGTTTGCCGGTACTTCTAATCTCAATGGAGTCTTAGAAATACGAGTGAGTCAGGTTGCCGAAAAAACGACCATTGGCCAAGTTCGCGACCTTATTATCAAAGCCGAGCAAACGAAACTTCCTCTCATGCGTATTATTGATCAGTATATGGGCTACTATACACCACTGGTCTTGGTCATTTCAGCCATGGTTTGGCTTTTTACAAAAGACATGAACCGAGTCATTACGGTTATGGTTGTGATGTGTCCCGTGGCTTTTGTGTTGGCAACCCCCAGCGCGATGGTAGCCGCTCTTTCTGCAGCATCACGACTTGGGATTCTTATAAAAAATGTCGCTGATTTGGAAGCTGCTGGCCGGATAACTGGATTCATTTTTGACAAAACGGGGACTTTGACTACGGGTGAGTTAGCTGTTCAAAGGTTAGTTCCCATGGGAGATATTCAACCAGCCGAACTTTTATTGCTCGCTGGCTCTGCAGAATCATTCAGTAATCATCCAACAGCCAAGGCCTTGGTAAAATTAGCCAAGGAGGCTCAGGTAGAGCTGGAAGAACCAAAAGAATTTCGGGAAGTAACAGGCAAAGGGGTTAAGGCTATAGTGAAAGGAGCACATGTTTCTGTGGGTCGCGGGAAATGGCTTAATGAGTCAGGTGTAGAATTTGATATTGAATCGGTCGTAGATTTGGACGAGACCGAAGGCTTCAGCCTTATTTTTGTAGCAAAGAATAATCAGCTAATTGGCTGGGTAGGATTGAGAGACCAAACAAGGGATCAAGCACAGTCCGCCTTGACCAAGCTGGAAGAGCTGAATGTAAAAAGAATTGCTATGGTGACCGGTGATAGAGAGCCAGTAGCAAAAAGAGTTGCTTCTGAAATTGGGTGTCGTGAAGTTTCGGCAGATTGTCTCCCTCAGGACAAAGTTGATTTTGTTGATAATATCAAAAAGCAAGGATTTCGGGTTGCGGTTGTAGGAGACGGTGTCAATGACGCCCCTGCTTTAGCTGCGGGAGATTTGGGAATAGCCATGGGGGCTGCAGGAAGTGAAGTTGCCATAAATAGCGCGACCATAGCTTTGATGAATAATGACCTTACCAAACTCCCATTTCTGGTCCAATTATCTAGAACTACACGACGAGTAATAAATCAAAATTTTTTATTAGGCTTGTTATTTATTTTAGGTGGCCTTGTGCTAGCTGCTGCCGGGTATCTGAATCCAGTGATTGCCGCGGTATTTCAAAATGCGGGATCTTTATTGGTTGTCTTTAACAGCGCTCGATTAGTCAGGCAGGGCGAGGCCATGGATACGAATACTGAATAGTCTTTGTTCGTTTTATTTTTGCACTAAAAAACCTCTGTCCCTAATGGAACAGAGGAGATTAATTGTAGTAAATTTTTATCTACGGTTCTTATTTCCCAAGTGAGAGTAGAAACTCGATATTATTTTTTGTGTTTTTGAGTTTACTTAATAAGAGCTCCATCGACTCAACTGGAGGCACACCCGTCAGGGCTCTTCTAAGAACGACTACCTTGTCGTATTCTTGAGGGTGATAGAGGAGCTCTTCTTTCCGCGTTCCTGAATGCTCTACATTAATTGATGGGAAAATCCTACGGTCAACTAATGATCTATCAAGGTGAACTTCCATGTTACCGGTCCCTTTGAATTCTTCGAAAATAACCTCATCCATTCGGGACCCGGTATCAATCAGTGCCGTTGCTATAATGGTTAGTGAGCCTCCTTCTTCAATATTTCTGGCGGCTCCGAAAAAGCGTTTTGGTTTGTGCAAAGCATTGGCATCGACACCACCAGATAGGATCTTTCCTGAATGTGGTTGGACTGTGTTGTATGCTCTTGCAAGTCGTGTAATTGAGTCCAAAAGAATCACAACATCTTTTTTGTGTTCGACCATTCTTTTTGCTTTCTCAATGACCATTTCAGCAACCTGGATGTGTCTTTCAGGTGGTTCATCAAATGTTGAGCTGACGACCTCTGCAGGTTTACATGTCCGTTCCATATCTGTCACCTCTTCAGGTCTTTCATCAATTAGAAGGATAAACAGGTAACAATCAGGGCTATTTTTAACTATGGAGTTAGCCAGATTCTGCATCAGAACTGTTTTACCTGTTCGTGGAGGGGCGACAATGAGTCCTCTTGTCCCTTTACCAATTGGACAAACTAGATCTAAAACCCTGGCTGATAAATCTTCTGGGCCCGTTTCTAGTAGGAACCTTTCTTCAGGAAATAATGGGGTAAGGTTGTCAAAGTGCGTCTTATCTTTTGCTTTCTCTGGGTCTTCCTTATCAACTGCTTCGACTTTTAGGAGCGCAAAGAACCTTTCTTTTTCCTTTGGTGGTCTAATTTGACCAGCTACCAAATCACCTGTTTGCAGGTCAAACCGCCGGATTTGTGATGGTGAAACGTAAACATCTTCAGGACACGGGAGGTAGTTAAAACTTTGAGATCTGAGAAACCCGAAACCTTCAGGAAGGATTTCTAATACCCCCTCAGCAAACAAAGTTCCTTTTCTTTCAGCATTTTTTTGAAGAATAGAGAAGATAACCTCATGTTTCTTCATGGTGCCAAAATTCTGGATATCTAAATCTTTGGCGATGTCGTTGAGTTCATTTATCCCCATGCTTTGGAGCGCGGAGATATTCACCGTGCGCGGATCTTGAAGGTCCGTTGGAGCCATTTGCTGCCCTTTTTCCAATTCATCAGGATCGTCCTTGGGAACACTTTTAGCTCTAGGCTCTTGAACTTCCTTATCAGTTTCTACTGCCTGTTCTTCTTGGGGCTGCGTAGACTTCCTCGTCGCTTTTTTCCTCGCTGTCTTCTTAGCGGCTTTGGTGTTTTCCGAAGATGTCGATTGGTCTGACTCGTCATCAACTTGTTCTAGGGGAAGCTCATTTATTTCTTCTTTATCCTGAACTTTTGAAGAAGTCTTTTTCGAAACAGTTTTACGTTTAACCGTTTTTGTGGTGGTTTTTGGCATAGTTGAATCTGGAATCCAGCCGACTAGAGGATCACATCATGTAGTTGTTGCGCCCCATCACACGGGGCACTAATACCGTCGACCTTCGTCAGTTATCGTTGTAAAACCGTCGTTTGTCAATAGGGTAGTGGAAAAATTGAGGTGAGTTCATGAACCCTCTTAAGAACTCCTGACTGAACTTCTGCATTTTCTATATCTCCAAGAACTTCCGAGATCATATCAGCAATTGCCATCATTTCCGGTTCTTTCATTCCTCTCGTTGTAACAGCCGGGGAGCCAATTCGAACACCGCTTGCCTTGAATGGTGATAGGGTTTCAAACGGAATTGTATTCTTGTTGAGAGTAATTCCTGCCTGATCTAAAGCGTGTTGGCATTGCTTTCCAGTGAGGCCTTTTTGGTTTACATCGACTAGGATGAGGTGATTGTCGGTTCCACCGCTGACTATTCTAAATCCATTTCTAGACATCCCTTCCGCCAGAGCAGAGGCATTCTTTTTAACCTGGATTTGATACTCTTTGAATTCCGGTTGCATGGCTTCTCTGAAACATAACGCTTTGGCCGCAATGACATGCTCAAGTGGCCCTCCTTGGATTCCTGGGAAAACTTTTGAATCGATGGCTTTTCCGTATTGCTCGCGACAAAGAATAAGACCTCCCCTCGGTCCCCTGAGCGTTTTATGGGTTGTCGTAGTGACAAAGTCAGCGTGATTAACTGGAGATGGGTGTTCCCCACTAGCCACTAGCCCTGCGATATGAGCTATATCCGCTAGAAGAAGAGCCCCAACTTCTTTGGCAATTTCTCCCATTCTTTCAAAATTAATTTCACGGGAGTAGGCGCTGGCACCAACAGTGATCATTTTTGGCTTATGCTCGGCAGCCATTTCCGCTAGTTGGTTGTAGTCGATTTTTTCATCGCTCTCTCGAACTCCATAGTGGACGACATCATAAAAGATGCCTGAAAAGTTAGCTGCGTTCCCGTGGGTTAAGTGACCACCATGGGAGAGGTCCATAGTTAGTATTTTGTCACCTGGCTTTAGGAAAGCAAAATAGACAGCCATGTTGGCTGAACTGCCTGAATGAGGTTGGACGTTGGCGTGCTCCGCACCAAAGAGCTCTTTTGCTCGTTCTATGGCCAGTGTTTCCATGTCATCGATGAATTCACATCCGCCGTACCACCTTTTCCCCGGGTATCCTTCTGCGTATTTGTTAGTTAAGACGGAGCCCTGCACTGCCATCACAGCTGGACTTGTAAAATTCTCACTGGCAATGAGTTCGATATGATTTTGTTGTCTCAGCCTTTCTTTCTCCATGTGAGATGCAATCTCGGCATCTTTAGAAGAAACAACGGAGTCTGAAAGTTTATTGACTCTTCGTTCATGCCTCTCTCCTTCGAATTCCGTGTTGAGAAAAGTTTCAACAATTTCAGAAGCGACTTTTGGGTCGACGAAATTCTGTCCCAGGCAGAGAACGTTGGCGTCGTTGTGTTTTCTGCAGAGTTCCGCCACTTCTTTGCTTTGAGCTAAAGCAGCTCTAATACCTGGTTTTTTATTTGCTGCTATACTCATCCCGACACCAGAGCTGCATACAAGGATTCCCTTTGAAGCATTTTTGTCTCTAATTTGCCTGGTGACTAGGTCGGAGTATTCTGGATAATCGGTGGAGTCTTTCGAATGCGTCCCTAGGTCGAGTACGTCGAGGCCAAGCCCCAATAGCTGGGTTTTGATTGATTCCTTGAGGTCAAATCCGGCGTGATCCGAACCTATGGCAACAGAGTTTTTCGGTGCATCCTGCATTGAGATAGTCTTATCTAGTTCTTTGATTATTGAGTGAATTCCTTGATTTATTTGGTCTCTGCAAAGTCTGTAAACTTCGAGTGGCCCACCGATTGGATCGGCAATTTCTTTTTTATCTGGCCCGACATTCGTGTCAAAATGCCGAACTAAAAATGTTTTGGGAGCTGCCTCTGGAAAGAAATGGGTAATCGCCATGACATGATTCCATGTCATACCAAAAATATAGTCCGCTTGATCGACCATCTCTCGGGTAATTTTCGAGCTCTTTTGTCTAGTGATATCCACGCCTACCTCTTTGGTTGCCTCTACGGCGTTGAGTGATGGCGGTAGGCCATCCATGGCGTCCATTCCCGCGGACAAGATGGTGAATGTGTCTTTATGCTCTCCTAGTGCGTCTCTGAATAGGCCCTCAGCCATTGGGCTTCGGCATACATTCCCTGTGCAAATAAATAGTATTGTTTTCGTATTGGTCATTTCAGACGCCATCGCTCTTATATAGGATGAGCGATGTCACACGCAGGTCAATATCCAAATCCAAAATCATGCGCAATTATTATTAATTTGTGGGTTCATTTCCTTTCAGACTTCTGAGGAGTCGTACTCCTTTGAGGAAGTCAATTCCCCTGGCTAAACATGGATCAGATATCGCTGGCGCGGTTTGGTTAGCTTCGGGCTTCCTTATTTCATCATCGGGAAATGGTTTATGAATTCCTGCGATGCGATCATTTTGGTGTTCCTTAATCTTAATGAGATCAGCTTCGTTGAGTTGAACTTTCTGGGTAGATTTGGGTGATTTGATGAAGTAAGGATTTTCGAAGTATTTTTGTTCGATTTCTGGATCTACAGCGACTGGTATTTCAGGTTGGATTCCTTTACTGGTCAGCATTTCTCCCGAAACAAGTGAGATGGGCCCTATGGCCATGTTTAAGTTTTGTCCATCATGGAAAGGGAGAGATTCGAAGTAAAAGACATGCCCCGCAGTTTTATTCCCTATGACAATCGCTCTTTTTGATTTTTGAAGTATGGCAGCCAGTAGCTCAGCCGTTCCGGTTGTTTCTTCATTAACTAAAACAGCCATGGGTAATTGGCAATTATCTTCGCTTTTAGTGGAAGATACCATGCCTTTTTCAGATTTGTACAATTCCTTGTCAGCCCCCAGAAATAACCCGCTAATGGAAGGAATTATTTTGTAATCGGACCCGTAGGCGTACCTGAGGTCCAAAATGAGTCCGTGGTATTCCGAACCTGGCGAGTCTTTTGCCAGAGATTCCTTGATAGCGGACAATGGGTTCTGGTCGATATTTTTTGGTTGTATGCAAACAAACTGATTCTCCAAATAGCGAGTGATTATGCTAGGGCGTGTCTTTTTTGTGTCGGAATTCCCTGTTTCTAATTTTCTTTTTGTATCGAGTGAAATTCTACCGTTAAGTTTTTCAATTAATCCTTGAATTGCGGCTTCCTCTATATCTTTGGTTTCAAACTCATAGAGGTTATTTTTCAAAAGTTTGAGAAGCTGGTCTAGTTTTTGGAATTGGCTTTCTGTGCCCAATACGGATCCCCCTATCAATAAAAATATTATGATGATTATATTTTTGAATTTGATCATGATGTCTGAGGTTCCATAGCTTTTTGCCGTGATAAGAATTTTTGATGAATGAAAGTCGAGAACTCTCACTAGTTTTCGTTTAAAATATTACTCTAACTTTTTAGAGCTTTATCTGCAATATCCGTCCGGTAGTAACAATTTTCAAAAGATATTTTTTCGACAGCTTTATAGGCACGCTCCTGTGCCATTTTCAGATTGTCTGCCGTGGCTGCAACTCCTAATACGCGCCCCCCTGAAGTTAGTAATTTACCGCAATCAATTTTCGTGCCTGCATGGAAAACTTTTACCTCACCTAATGCCTCTGCACTTTCAATGCCAGTAATTTCCTTGCCTTTTTCATATTGTCCTGGATATCCCCCGGAGGCAATGACGACACAAACTGTGGCGCTTCGCTTCCACTTAAGTTCGACCTTTTCAAGGCTTCCATCAATGCAAGCTTCCATCAATTCCACGATATCATTCTCAAGTTGGGGGAGATAACACTGAGTTTCAGGGTCTCCAAATCTTGAATTGAACTCAATGACTTTGGGCCCATCAGCAGTCATCATTATTCCGGGATATAGTAGTCCCTTGTATTCAATTCCCTCTTTTTTGCAGCCTTTGAGCCAAGGGTCTAAAATTAATTTGGCTACATTTTCAAATTCCTCGGGTTGAAGAAATGGGGCAGGTGTGAACGTCCCCATGCCGCCAGTATTTGGCCCCTTGTCGCCATCGAATGCTGGTTTATGGTCCTGGGCGGAAGGGAAAAGCTTCCATGTCCGACCGTCGCATAAGGCATGTATCGACATTTCAAGCCCTTCAAGTCTTTCTTGAATAACGACATTTTTCCCAGCTTCTCCAAATTGGCTATCTTCCATCATTGATTTAATGGCCGAATGCGCCTCTGTCGTGCTGTGGCAGACAATAACGCCTTTGCCAAGGGCCAAACCATCAGCTTTTACGGCGCAATGACCTTGAAGTTCATTTGCAAAATCAACAGCTTCAGCTGCGGTTTGACACACTTTTGATTTAGCTGTTGGTATACCATGTTTTGCCATGAATTCCTGTGAAAACCCCTTGCTCCATTCAAATCTTGCAGCTTTTTTGGTAGGTCCCCACGCACGAAAACCTCTCTCCGTTAGGTGATCAACCATGCCAAGGGCCAATGGGTCGTCAGGAGCCACGACACACAGGTCTGGCTGAATGTCCTTAGCCAAGCCTAGAATACCTTCCAGGTCGGTGGCTTTTACCGCCCGGCAGTCTATTTTTTCGCCCGTTTTTGATACGGTTTCTCTGGCAATACCTGCATTGCCCGGGGCACATGTGATGCGAGTGACCTTCTGTGATTGGGCGAGCTTCCAAGCGAGCGCATGTTCGCGTCCTCCTCCACCGATGAGTAAAATCTGCATAACAACATATAAATTCGCATTTTTTTTCAAAAAAACAGAAAAATCGAATAATTGTGAGCCTGATTTAGGAAAAGTGTTGAATTGAGGCGGGTTGTGGAGGTAATTGGTTGAGTTAATACGCGTTGATTGGTTATGGCAAAAGCACGAGAAAAGACCGCAAAAAAAGGGGTATATGATGAAAGTAAGATAAAAACGCTTTCATCGCTTGAGCACATCCGGCTCAGAACTGGGATGTATATTGGTAGAATCGGTGATGGCAGTCACTATGACGATGGGTGTTACATCTTACTCAAGGAGGTTGTGGATAATGCGATTGATGAATTTATCATGGGGCATGGTAAGCAAGTGGAGATCACTGTTGATGACAACGAGGTTATGGTAAGGGATTATGGACGGGGAATTCCTTTGGGAAAAGTTATTGAGTGCGTGTCTAAAATTAACACTGGTGCAAAATATAATGATGATGTTTTCCAGTTTAGCGTTGGTTTAAATGGGGTAGGAACGAAAGCTGTAAACGCACTTTCTGATGAATTTGTTGTTCGAAGCTACCGAGGGGGAAAGTTTAAAGAAGCAGTTTTTGAAAGAGGTGTTATAAAAGGCGAGGAAGACGGTGTTGATAAAAAAGAGGAAGACGGGACTTTTGTTTGTTTTACTCCCGATCCAAAAATTTTCAAAAAGAACCAATTCAAAACAGAGCACTTGGAAAGAAGAATGCGACATTATTCTTTCCTGAACTCAGGCCTCACGATTCGATTTAATGGCAAGAGGTTTTATTCCAAAAACGGTCTTCTTGACTTGATCTCCGAGGAGTTGAGCGGAGACTCACTCTACCCTCCAATCTATCACCGAGATAGCATGCTCGAATTTGCTTTTACTCACAGCAATTCCAAGTATGGAGAACATTTTCAGTCATTTGTTAATGGTCAGTATACCTCTGATGGCGGGACGCACCTCAGTGCATTCAGGGAGGGCATCCTAAAAGCAGTTAACGAATTTTCTAAAAAGAAATTTGAGGGAGACGACGTCAGAGAGGCAATGGTTGGAGCCATAGCGATTAGACTCAAAGAGCCAATGTTTGAGTCGCAAACGAAAAACAAACTTGGAAACACTGAAATCCGAGCTGATTTGGTCAACAAGGTGCGTGAGGTGGCCGTTCAACTTCTTCATGAAAATAATGAAACAGCTTCTCGTATCATTAAGAAAATTGAGGATACCCAGCAACTCCGGAAAGAATTGCAGCAAGTTAAAAAGATGGCGAGAGAAAGGTCTAAATCAGTTGCCATCAGGGTGCCACAGCTGCGAGACTGCAAATATCACCTCGATGTTAAAAAGAATAAAGGATGGGATACAATGGTTTTCATCACTGAGGGAGCCTCAGCTGCTGGTCCAATCGCCAGTAACCGAGATGCGAACTGCCAGGCAATATTTACGCTCAAAGGGAAGCCGTTGAATGTGTGGGATCTTAAAAGAGATGCACTTTACAAAAACGATGAAATGTATAATTTGATGCGTGCTTTAAATATCGAGGAGAGCATTGATAATTTAAGATTTAGTCGAATAATTTTGGCCACAGATGCAGACGTAGACGGGATGCATATAAGAAATTTATTGATTACTTTCTTTTTCAGGTTTTTTGAAGAGCTTATTAAAAAGGGCCACCTCTATATTTTAGAGACGCCATTATTTCGGGTTCGGAATAAAAAAGAAAATATTTATTGTTATTCTGAATCCGAAAAGGAAGCAGCTGTAAAGAAGTTAGGCAGAGGCCATGAAATAACACGATTCAAGGGATTAGGTGAAATCTCACCGAGCGAGTTTGGCCCATTTATAAGTCGTAATATGAGGTTGAGCCAAGTGGAGTTTGCCAATAAAACAGACACTGATGAGATTTTGACTTTTTATATGGGTAAAAATACACCAGTCAGAAAATCTTTCATAATGGAAAACCTTGTTGTTCCCGTGGAAGATTAGGAACAGGAATTAATATTTGATGGGATTGATTCGAGGAGCACATGGCAACACGAAAAAAAACAAGTAAACCCCGAGGCAAGGAGATAAAACCATTTTTCAATGGGCTTCCACCTGAGGAATATGACACTGACGGGGACAAGGACTCCCTAAAGCAAAGAATTAACCAGAATTTTTTGGATTATGCCTCTTATGTTATAAGAGATAGAGCTATTCCGCACCTCGATGACGGGCTGAAACCCGTGCAACGCAGGATTATGTGGGTTTTGAAAAAACTCGATGATGGAAAGTTCAATAAAGTCAGTAATGTTGCCGGTAACTGTATGCAATACCACCCTCATGGAAATGCTTCTATTGAGGATGCGATAGTCGTATTGGTCAACAAGGACTATCTCGTTGAAGGGCAGGGGAATTTTGGGAATATTTACACGGGTGATAGGGCCTCTGCATCTAGGTATATTGAGTGTCGATTAACCGAATTGGCAAGAACTCAATTGTTCCAGGATGAGCTAACGGAATTTGTTCCGAGATACGACGGGCGCGACAAGGAACCGGTTACTCTTCCTGCAAAAATTCCACTTTTACTAATGTTGGGGGCCGAGGGCATCGCTGTTGGTTTATCCTCTAAAATATTGCCTCATAATTTTATAGAATTATTGGAAGCTCAAATTTCTATTTTACGAAAACAGAGCTTTACGGTATTGCCTGATTTTAAAAAGGGCGGACTGATGGACGCAAGTAACTACGATGATGGGCGAGGTTCCATACGCTTGCGTGCCAAAATCGACGTTGCTGACAATGCCACACTGATTATTAGAGAGATCCCTCATTCTTGTACTTCTGAATCTATCGTTTCTTCTATCGAAGATGCTGTTAAAAAAGGAAAAATCAAAATAAAATCAATTAGTGATTTTACAGCAAAAAGGGTAGAAATAGAATTGAAGTTAGCGCCAGGTATTGACGCTGAAAAAACCGTTCAAGCCCTGTATGCCTTTACTGAATGTGAGACTAGTGTATCCAGTCGGATAGTTGTAATTGACGGAGACCGTCCAGCGGAGTTGACGGTTTCTGAAGTCTTAAAACGAAATACGACCAGGCTGCGTGAGTTGCTTGAACTCGAATTGAAGATTAAAGAAGGTAAGCTCCTCGAAGATATCTTCTTTAAAACTTTAGTTAGAATTTTTATTGAGAATAGAATATACAAAAAAATTGAGGCCGCAAAAACATCAGAAGCGGTTTCATCTAATATATACAAAGGGTTTAAACCTTTTGAGGCCGAGTTGTGGCGGCCATTGAGTGATTCAGATATAGAAATGTTGCTCAGAGTACCTATTAGAAGGATCTCTCTTTTTGATATTAACAAGCACAAAGAGGAGATGGATAAAGTCCAGGCTGAGCTCGAAGAAACGCAAAAATATCTTAAAAGCGTCACCAGATATACAATCAGCCACTTAAAGAAATTAATAAAAGAATATGCCAGCAGTTTTCCAAGGAAAACGGAAATATCAGAGTTTACCAGCGTCACTGCAAAAGAGGTCGTGCACCGGTCTCTAAAGTTTGCCTATGACCGAAAAAAGGGATACTTCGGAATAAAAGTTAATGGGGATGAATTTCCGCATACTGTTTCTCACCTTGATAAGTTTATTTGTGTTAAAGGAGATGGTTCATACAAGGTCAGCCAAGTTGAAGAAAAGGCATATGGCGGACCTGATGTTCTTTACCTCGCTCCTGCGTCCAAAGAAAGGCTCATGCTTGTGGCCTACACCTTAAAAGGAATTGGTTACATCAAAAAATTCGCTTTTGGAGGTGCTATCTTAAACAAAGAATATTCATGCGTGCCTGCCAAAGCAAAAATCCTTTATTTTGGAGAGTATTTTGAAGGTCCTCTTTATATAAAATACGCACCTGTTCCAAAGCAAAAAATATCTGCGCAATTCTTGGATACGGCATTATTGAGGACAAAATCTGCCAAAGCCAATGGTAACCAACTTTCCATCAAGAAAATAAAATCTGTAAGTGGTAATAAACCGAGAGGTTGGGACCAACTTAATGCAACTCAGATCCGATTATAATATATACATTTTGATGGTGAATGGATTTAAGGAGATAACACCCGATCTGACTCGGAGTTTAATAGATAAAGCAGAGCGCAGTCCCCGTTTAAGGAGTCATCATAATTTTCATGATGGTCCGGAATGCCCTGTCCAAAGGCTATGCATTGGGCTTAGTCCAGGGACTTACGTTAGGCCTCATCAACATCCACAAAGAAACAAATGGGAGACTATTCTTATTTTGTCTGGTGAGGTTTGTATTCTTTGCTTTGACGACAATGGTTTGGTTAATGGTCGCTCTCATTTGGGTAATGATCCTTTATTGTCTAAAGGTATTGAATTACCTGCTGGCAGTTGGCATACAATTTTTCCTGTAGGTGGAGCAGCCCTAGTTTTGGAATTCAAAGAGGGCCCTTTTGGTGAGAAGGCCCCAGTCGAATTTGCATCATGGTCGCCAGAGGAAGGGCAACCCGTGGTCCAATCATTTCTCGATTGGGCCGCCAAGGCTCAAATTGGCGATAGATTCACTCCGAATTGATGTAATTGTCTATGACCCTGCTTTCCTGACGGCGAGAATTCGGAATGAAATATTAGCTTCCAATTCACAGATGACAGCCATTAAGGGTATCATCTGGGTGTAAGGATTCTGGGGCGAAGGGGGTCAGATTCATTGGTTTATCTGAATCAAGGAATTCTTTGCAGATTCTGAAAAATTCACTCAATGATTGAGCTCTCCTAATAGAGAAGAGGAATTGTTCCTGAGGTTCTATTCCAAGCCCAATGAAATTCATATACTTTTTTAAGTGTTGGACAGTAACCTTATCCGATCTTTTAGTATCAGTAACATGCTCTTTGAGATTGAAAATGTAGTTTAAGACATCTGTTCCTTTGGGAATGAAATACCTTTTACCTTCGAGGTGTACTTTTATTTGTTCAAATATCCATGGGTTACGTATGGCACCCCTGCCTATCATGAGGCCAGAAGCTTTTGTGTAATTTAAGACATTCTCCGCTTTCTCTGGAGAGTATATATTACCGTTTGCCCAGACTGGGCAGTTCATTTTTTCGTTTGCTTTCCTTATTTGATCATAATTGACACTTGATCTGTACATCTCTTTGACTGTTCTGCCATGAACAGTAAGTAGGTCTATTTTAGCGCTTGAAAATATATCGAGTAGCTCGTCAAAAATAGAATCATCGTCAAAGCCAATTCTAGTTTTCACCGAAAACTGGCAATCGATGACATCGCGAAGTGCAAAGAGAATTTTCTCTACCTCATCTGGGTATCTAAGTAACCCACCACCAGCCTTTTTTTTATACACAACGGGGGCAGGGCACCCGAGATTCAAGTCGATCCCCATTATGTTATATTTTTGAAGGTCAGTAGCCGCTCGTTGCAGGGCAGAAATATCGTTTCCTATAATTTGAGCGATGACTGGTTTTTTTGTGGGGTTTCTTTTTATGGATTTTAGTATTTCTCCACTTAATCGATAAGTTGGAGTCACCCTGAAATACTCAGTAAAATAAATATCTGGTCCCCCGTATTGGTGCATCAGTCTCCAAAAATTAAGGTCCGTAACATCTTGCATCGGTGCAAGCGAGAGAATAGGAATAGGCCTCTCCATCTTTATGTTCCTTCCAGAAATTCCCTGTTCTTTATGACTATTCTTTGTATCCATGATACATCAAATCACTGGAGATTCATTCAGAGTAATCGATTTTGTGCTCGTATCTATGGTCATGGAAATCCCCGATGGAATTGTCAAATTATTCTCCACGTGGCCAAATGGGTAATTAGCCAAAATAGGAATATCAATTTCTTTTAATCGATCGAAAAATACATCAGCGAGATTAAATTCTTTTGGGGCCTTTTTCCTTGATGTAGATATATCGCATCTCGCAAACTGCCCAAGAACCAAAGCTGAAATTTGTTCGAAAATCCCAGCTAACTTTAATTGTGTGAGGAGGCGATCTATTCTGTATGGCCCTTCATTTACATCTTCAATGAAGAGAATTTTATTTTTAAAATCTACCTGGTATGGAGTTGAAATGATAGAGTTCATAACAGTCAAGTTGCCAACAACAGATTCTCCCGTGGCCTCTCCCTCATTGATACTATAAACTTTATTCCGATGTGGGTTGTCTTCGCTTAACAGTTGTTTAGAGCCATGTGGAGCTAATCCAAGAATCCTTAGAGCTGACTTAATTGTAAAATGATCCTTATTTTGTTCAATGAATGCTGAATCTATATTTGGACCATGAAATGTCACTAGATGAGAGATTTTATTAATTGAGAGATGGAGGCTTGTGATGTCGCTAAACCCCAGCAAAATTTTCGGGTTATTTTGTATTTCCTGGAAATTTAAATAGGGCAGAAGCCGCGCGCAGCCATATCCGCCTCTGATAGCGAAGATTCCCGATATTGATGAATCGCGGAATGCCTGCATGAGGTCTTTTGCCCGATCCTCATCTGACCCGGCTAGGTAGCCGTGACGCTGAAAAATACTTTCTCCAGAGACCGGACTAAAACCCAAGCTTCGAATCGCCTGAATTGATCTTCTGATAGTATAGGGGTTGGAGGGAGGACTCGATGGCGCCACCACTGCTATCCTGTCACCCAATTTTAATCTTTTTGGTTTAATTTTCACTTTTAACAAAATCCAAAGACCATTTAATATCGCTTTTTCAGAATTCGGATGCACTGATTTTCATTAAATTTTCTATTTTTCTGCCATGCTTTGCGAAATTCCAGACCTCTGGTTAGACTCTGATAAGTGAATGGAACCATTATTAACGTCTCATTGATTTTTGTGTTCGGGGTGATTTCTCTCCTGACACACCGAGAATTTACTGAATCTTTCCAGGAGAAGCTTCGGAAAGTTACTGGTGCATTAGCTTTGTTTTTAGGACTGGTCATGATGTTTCATGGTTTTACCTGGAGCGATGGAATCATGATGCTTCTCAAGCAATTCGGGATTTTTTACTTATCAGCTTTACTGGGAATTTTCATTGGCGGCCTTTTGAGAATTGAAAAAGGAATGGCAGCAATTACCCGAAAAGCTCATCAAATGTTCTCCAAGTCGATTTCCTCAGAAAAACCAGATGGATTTCAGAGCAATAAGTTCTCCGAAGGTTTCCAGGTCTGCACTGTTTTATTTTGTATTGGTCCGATGGCTATTGTGGGTGCCATTATGGATGCTACGACCGGGAATTTTTTCGTGCTTTTGATAAAAGGTATCATGGACGGTATCTCGGTGATGGCATTTGTCCGTTACTACGGATACGGAGCGATTGTCTCTGCTTTCCCAGTTGGCGTTTTCCAAGGCACCATAGCTTTAGTATTAATGGCTTATGTGAAATTGAATCTATCAGAATTGATGGTGGATTCCTTGCATTTGATGGGTGGTTTTTTAGTCATATCAATGAGCCTTGTTATTCTTGGAGCCAAAAAAGTTCCCATTGCAAATTACTTGCCCGCAATCATTATATCACCTTTATTGACCTATTTTTTACTGAATTAGTTTATTTCGTATCGAGATATGAAAGAGGTAAATAAAGATGGTGAATTGATGAATGTACCATGCCGACATTACTTGCGATTGTTAATTGGATCAGTCATCCTTGTGGCAGTACTTCTGAGTTTGATTCATAGTTTAACTGCAGAGAAAAATAGTGAAGAAAAAAAATCAGGAGAAGCTATTCATCTCTTTTGTGCCGCAAGTTTAAGAAATGTAATCGAAGAAATTAAGGAGAGTTACCAAGCAAATAATGATATTGCGATCGACATAACGTATGGCTCGAGCGGCCAGCTAGAGACGAGTTTGAGAATGAGCGATTCAACTATGGCATCATTTCCTGACGTTTATATTCCAGCTGATAATCTTTTTTCAAAAAGAACCGACACGATAGGTCTCACCAGGAATACAATGGTAATTGCTCGTCAGCGAGTTGTTTTGGCTTTTGATAAAACCGTGGTAAGCAAAGTGGTTTCATTGGATGACGTGTTGAATAGCGATATACGCTTTGCCTTTTGTCACCCAGCTGCAGGTGCTGGATTAAAACTTAAATTGGTATTATCTGATATTGGTAGATGGAAAGATCTTGGCGATGCATGCGATGCTGTTTTCCCAACCGTGACTGAAGTGGCAAACGCTATTAAGAATTCATCAGGTATCCAGGCTGGTTTTATTTGGGATACTACAGCGCGGCAGTTTCAATTAGATTATATCGAATTACCGGAATTAGAAGAAGCGTTTGGTATGGTAACTGTGAGCCTGGTCGCAGGATCCAGAAACAAAGAACCTGCGCTATCTTTTGTCAATTACATAGCGTACGATACCCGGTCGGTAGAGTATTTTGAAAATCACTTTTTCTCAACTCGTGTGAACTGATGCAAAATTTTCAAAAATTGTGATGCCAATGTCAGGGGATAAAAATAAGAGCAGGATTTTTTACATATGTATCTCCATTATCGGTGGGCTGTATGTGCTTTTATTGGTCCTGATGTTATCAGCTCAAGCCTCATATTTTTCACCGCCAGGATTCCTTGCCGTATTAAAAAAACCCGAGATTCAATTTTCAATTAAACTGTCCCTATTAAGCTGTTCTGTTTCAGCTTTGATATCTGTCTGGATAGCTATCCCGTTAGGTTACCTAATGTCTAGGTATTCGTTTTTTGGTCGCTCTGCAATTGATGTCCTCATTCATGTCCCCATTGTTCTTCCACCGCTTGTCGTGGGCTGTTGCTTGCTCGTGCTTTTCAACTACCCCCCATTTTCATATTTTGGTCAAATTTTTGTCTTTAATTGGCCGGGAGTGATACTCGCCCAATTCGTTGTGGCTTGTGCATTATCTGTCAGGACAATGCGGCTTTGTTACGATCAAATACCGGAGCGATATGAAAAAGTTGCTTTAACTTTAGGATGCCACCCTGGATCGGCTTTTCAAAAAGTGGTATTGCCTCAAGCCAAAAGTGGTATTCTCGAATCTTTTACTATAGCCTGGGCTAGGTCTTTAGGCGAATTCGGCCCAATATTAGTTTTTGCGGGAGCAACTAGCGGAAAGACGGAGGTATTATCAACTTCATTTTTTCTTTCCATGCAGGCAGGGGATATGGAAGGCATGATTTCTATATCTACTATTATGGTTGTCTGCGCCGTATTTGTATTGTCATTAGCAAGTGCTCTTGGAAGGAGAATGAGAGAGGAATGATACGACTGGAAAATATTTGTATATCTTATGGGTCTTTTTATCTAAAAAATATTAATTTCGAAGTCCCAAAAGGTTCATATGCTGTACTATCAGGGAAAAGTGGCTCGGGTAAATCTACCCTCCTTGAGATTATTTGCGGGCTAAAGCGACAAACCAAAGGTCAAGTGTTTATTGATAATAGGGATGTTTCTTTTGATCTGCCAGGTTGTAGGAATATCGGTTATGTTCCTCAGGATTTGGCCCTGTTTCCAAATTTAAACGTAAAAAACCAAATCGCATTTGGTCTTCAATTGAGAGGGCATTCCGATCTTGAAATCAACACCCGGGTTTCAGAGTTGGTTGAATTGTTCGACCTCAAACATGTCGTTTGTGATTTTCCGAAAAATTTAAGTGGGGGTGAAGCTCAAAGGGTTGCGTTAGCAAGAGCATTAGCGAGTCGTCCGCGTATTTTATGCCTTGATGAGCCTCTGTCGGGATTGGATGCCGATTTACATGACACCGTTTGCCACTATCTCAAATCTGTTTTTGAAGCCTCTCAATATACTGTTTTGCATGTAACGCATAACAAAGATGAAGCAAAACGATTATCAACCCAATTTTTTGAAATTTCCAATAATGCTATCTTTCCCATCAATTGAAATGACTCCTTGTAAAAAGAATTTCCTTAATCCGTTCATTTCTTCAATGAAAAAAACTGGAATAAAGATTTTTACCCGTGGCGTTATAAGCATTGTTCTAAAGCCCCTTTTACTAATCTTTGTTGATACAACTATAGGGCAAGATTTTATTAATTTTTCGTCGATTAGAAATGATTCTGAACCTGAGCAAAATCCATTTGTAAGATGGAACAGTGCTCAGCTTCCGGACCCTATAGGGTATGCAGCGGGCAGTGAAGCACTGAAGGAACAAGTAAGGATACGTCTGGATAAAAAAGGAAACCTTAAACAATCTCTATTTCTTTACCATACTCAAGAAATAATAAACTGTAATGCGGAAATGATATCAATTTCATTTGTTGAGTCACCAATTTGGCTAGGAGCTGGCAAATTAGATTCATCAAGTGGGGCTCGATACTTCAATATGGAATTATTAAAAGATGATGTGGTCTCCATTCAAGTATTTGCAAAACGTTTGGGGTCACCCTGTGACCCCTCGATAACAATTCTAAACCATAGAAGCGTTCCTATTGTTTTCGTTGATGACACAGATGTATTAGGTGGAGATCTGTCCTTTGAATTTATTGCCCCTGAGAGTGGGAAATACCAATTCGAGCTAAGAGATGTCGAACACAGGTCTGGGGCCAATAATTTCTTTGCTTTAGAAGTATATAAAACTTTGGACAAAAAGAGTTTTCCAAAGGCGAGCGATGACAAAATTAATCAATACGCCTCATTAAAGTTAGATGCTCCCAGAGATTTGAGCATTGTAAACCAGACAATAAATGGCTATCTGATTAATGACACCGACAAAAAAAGCGTGGCTTTAGAGGTTGTTAAAAATTGTCCTGTAACAATTATTGCAAAAACCCGCTCCATTGGAGTAGACGTGGATACCCAAGTTTCGCTTTTTGATTCTGCGTGGAATAGAGTTCAAATAGAAAGTCAAAGCAACTTTGGTGATACCGAACTTTCATTAAAAAACCTCGATGTAGGTCGATATACTATCGAGATTCAGTCCTTGGCGGGGCTTCGATTTAGCAATGCTCCGTTTCAAGTCAAGTTATCTAACGCATGGAAGGGCTTTGCGCTAAGCTCTGACCAACATCTCATAAACCTAATCAAGGGTGATTCCGCCAAAGTCAAAGTGAGTATTGATAGGGCTTTTGGATATAAAGGGGAGCTTAGATTCAATGTTGACGAGTCAAGGTTTCCCGATCCAGGTATAGCTATTAAAGTTGTCGAATCGAAAAATGAAACCAGTTCAGCTGTTATTGAATTGAAAGCTAAATCAATGAACCTGAAACCCGGTATTCATCTCATTCAAATCAATGGGTTTGGAAAGCTCAATTCAGGTGCTGGATATCCTGTTTCTACCAAGCCTTCGCTGGAAAAAATAGGATTGGCAGCATCTCCAAAATTATTATCAAAGCTTGATGGGATTTTCTTCATCAACGTCATTGAGGCTGAATGACATTTATCAATTATTCGTTGTTAATAACCACAACGAGTTCCCCTTTCCATTTTTTTTCAGTAAAATCTTCTGCTACTTTTTTACCTTTTCCTCGAATAATTTGTTCGAACTTCTTAGTTAATTCGCGACCAATAACAACATCCTTCTCTGGAAATATGTGCGTCATCTCGTTTAGGAAACGAGGCATTTTATGTGGAGACTCATAGAATACCAAACTTGCCTTAATTCCAGAGAGTTCCTGCATTTTTCTTAGACGTTGACCACTTTTAACTGGGAGGAATCCAGTGAAGAAAAATTCTTGATGACAAAAGCCAGAAGCTGATAGAGCAGTTGTTAGAGCACAAGCCCCTGGAAGTGCTATAGCAGGAATCTCGTTTGAAATCAGATCTTTTACAATTCTTTGACCCGGATCACTGATTCCGGGTGTCCCGGCATCTGTTACCAAGGCGCCTACGCTACCGTTGCTGAGTAAGTCACATAGCAACGTGCTTCGTGAAGCCTCATTATGCTGGTGTGTACTTATCAGCCTTTTTTTTATGCCTAGCCTATGAAGCATGAGGCCTGTATGCCTGGTGTCCTCTGCTGCTATCCAATCAACGGTCGAAAGTATTCTCAGCCCCCTGAGTGTGAAGTCCTCAAGATTACCAATTGGTGTTGGTACTAAATACAAAGCGCCTTTATCAAGCTGATGAGGTTCTCGCTCGTATACCTTTTTGACAATTTGAATAATAAGATTTAGGCCGGTGAGATCGCCTGCTGATGTGCCTTTTATATCCATGGGGCACTCGTAATCGTAAATTCCGCTTGAGGCTGGTTAATTGATTGGCAGTGATTTGTCCGCGGTCAGTAGATTGTTCTTTTTTACCAAGTCGATGTAATCTGCCATTATGTTGACCGTTTCTTCTAAATATGGATCGACCAAAAATAGGAAGGGATTCTCTTCTTCGTCATCATCTTCAGGTTGAATTGGACCGTTTGATTTATATTCCGCAAGGAGGGATTCATTCGTTATTTTTTTGAATTTTTTGCCCTCTTCAAGATCCTTCATTGTTAATTCAAAGACGGAGCCTTTGCGTCCTGGTCTGCTGAGTCTTTCTTTCTTCCTATCCTCGATTCTCTTTTTGTTTTTATCGACTTCTTCTTTTCTCTTTGCCTTGTTGAGGGTTAGTTTTTTGGAGTTTTTCTTATCCTTGATAACCTTGATATCGTTTTGAACATATTTGAAATCCTGATTCTCTTGCACCCTCTTTTCCGATGCCACTTTTAAATTGCTGACATAATCGAGGACAAGGTCAAGTGGGGTGAATCTTGATTGGGATTTAATGCGATCTGCCTCCAAGGCGTTTTCGAGACTTGCCTCTCCAAGCTCCATATGATCGTAAATACTTGGCAGTATTATATCTGGTGTAACGCCATCTCTTTGCGTCGTCGTTCCCACTATCCGATAGAATTTTGAAATAGTGAATTTCAGTTTCCCAGGAGTATCAATAATCCTATTTCTTATGTATCTTCGTAGATCGAGAACGGTCTGAACTGTGCCCTTCCCATGAGTGGATTCATTACCAACAACTATGGCTCTTTCGTGGTCTTGCAGAGCCGCTGCGACAATCTCGGATGCTGATGCACTCATTTTGTCTGTCAAAACAACCAATGGCCCCTCGTATGAGATATTAGGGTTGGGATCTCGTAATGTGGTTGATCTACCGATTACTTCCCTTACCTGGACAATGGGGCCTTTTTTGATGAAGAGTCCGGCAACTTTTTGTGCTTCAGGCAGTAGGCCTCCGCTGTTGCCCGCTAGGTTTAAAATGATTCCATCAACGTTTTCTTTCTTTAGTTTTACAATCAGCTGTGCAAGGTGGTTTGAACACTTGTCGTAGAACTGATTAAGATCTAAAACGCCAATTTTTAATATATCCCCCGAGGGTAGAACTTCCTCGATTAATCGAGCCTTCGCTAATTGCTCCTCGAGTTTGATTTTGTCTCTTTTGAGCTCGACCACTTTAGTTTCGGACTCGTCCTCAGGTATGACAGTCAACTTAACTATTGTTCCTCTTGGACCACGAATCATGTCGACTACTTTATTAAGTTTCATTTCTATTGTATCGACAGGTTCTTCTTCTCCTTGGGCTACTGCAATGATTCGGTCTTTAGGCTTGAGATTGTTTGATTCTTCAGCTGGCCCACCCGGGATTAATCGGACTATTTGTGTATATCCGTCGACATATTGAAGAACAGCTCCAATCCCGTAAAATGAAAGATCTATATTTTGAATCTCAAAATTCTTAGCTTCAGTTGGGCTCATGTAACTAGAATGAGGATCAAACGTTCGGCCTAGTGCGCTTAAGAACGTTTGTAGGATTTCCTCATTGTCATATTTGCTCAACATGGAATAAAGACTTCTGTATCTCTTGTGGAGTTTTTCTCGTATCTTTTCTGCCGAATCTTTCGAGTTTTGGCTCCGCAGAAACTCGTCTTTAATCCTTTTACGCCAAAGTTCATCGACTTCGGATTGGTCACTTGGCCATTCTGACTCGGATCTATCGGTCTGGATTTCTTCGTCTATCGTGAAGTCGAATTGTTTATCTATTAATTTGTGAGCCAGTTCGACTCGAGATTCCAGCCTTTCGATATATTTTCGAAATATCACAAATGCTGCCGATGCATTTTCGTTTTTTAAAAAATCGAAAAGTCGAGTGCCGTAAGTCTTTTCGAATAGTTCGACATCCCTCTGAAGAAAAACCATTCTTCTTGGGTCGAGGCTATCCAGGTAGGTTTTCAAAAAGTTGCTGCTTCTTTGGTCGTCGAGTTTGTTGTTAGAAAAATGGAGCTGTGCGAGAAGCTCGCTGGTAACTCTTGAGATCACACCCGCCTGATCAACAGATATTTCAATGGCTGAAGCAGGCAGTAAAAAACCACCCGTCAGGATGCTAAAACTCAAGCAAAATGCAACTAGTTTCGATTTCATTAAATTATTCAAAATTTTTTATTTCGGTCTGTTAACTTATATAAAAGGCTTAATTGGGATCATTGGACTTCGTATGCCGCTTTAATTTCACAGCCAAAGTCTAATGTGAATTTATGATTCCATTTCTTTAGACATACTAAGCCCCATTGGTGTTCAAGTCCAACTTGTGGTCCTATTGTTTCATACCTTAGGTTCGAAATCTATTAGGATTTCTCTCACTAAATTTGTGACATTTTTATTCTCTGTCAGGAAATAGGAGGATAAGGCCTGTTTTGGTCTGTTTTTCTTTGATTTCAGCTGGTTTTTAGAGTTTGAAGCGAACCACTGAATGGCTTGACAAACTAACCGCATTTGGTATTGTCCTCAGCCCCTTATATGGGAGGAAATCTGGTTTTTTTACTGATTTTCAGTTAGAAAGAGAATTTTAATGAAGCGAACATATCAACCTTCACGAATAAAGCGGGTGCGCCAACACGGCTTTTTAGCGAGAAATCGCAAAAAGAGTGGTCGAGCAATCCTTGCTGCCCGCCGCCGCAAAGGACGTCAACGTTTGACTCCAGTATAGGTCGTAGGATTGAGGCAATCCTGACATTTCAGCTCCGAAATTAATTCCATGTTCTTTGTGAAGCATCTAATCGGGCTGTTCACCCTGAGTTTACTCCGATTCACCAGGTAAAATGACATCGGAGCCATCGAGGCTAGAAGCAAGGAAAAGACAGTCTGCATGTAGACTGCACTCTTTTTCGTGCCAAAAAAGAATTAAATACACTCGTGAATTTCAACTTGTCAAAGAGCATGGTAAACGCCTTCAGTCCAAATACTTCGTTGCCAATTTTTTACAAAAGCCGACTCAAAAGAATAGTCGACTAGGTGTTATTACCAGCAAAAGGATTGGATCAGCTGTTATAAGAAACAGAGCGCGAAGGGTTCTTCGGGCCGCTTACATAGCCTGTTATCATCGGATTTCCATTCCTATGGATCTTGTTCTGGTTGCCAGAAAGCGAATTATAGGCCAAAAATCTTATAAGATAACGCAGGATTTATTAATGATCTTAGAATCAAATAATCTCCTTAAGACAAGATAGTGCCTTGAACACAAATTATACCAAATTTAATCGCTGTGCTATTCAAGCAACCTAAAGGCGATTCACCACATACGTCATATGGATAGGACATCATATATAGTTTTAGGCATTTGTTTTGTGCTCTTGTTCGCATGGGAGCCACTAACCAGCAAGCTAGCCCAGTCGGAAGACTCTTCATCTGAACCTAAATCGCAGGGGGGGGTTACTAACAGCGCTTCCACCATCGCCATTGGTGAAACAGAGCCAAGCTTGAGCACCGACGATTTAAAAATCCCACAGACCACCGATGGGGTGCTTTCAGCTTTAGCAACGAATAATGCCGAAACAATCAAAGTTGAAACCGGCACGCTTCAAAATGAGCCTATTGAATCAAAAACTTTCAAGCTTGAGACTCCAAATGCCAGTTACGAATTTTCAAACCTTTTCGGTGGTTTAAAATCCGTTTATCTAAAAAATTATGAAAGAAATATCACCTGCGGAAGCGAAGGTGAGATTAATTCGACAAATCGAGTTGTTATTAATTACAAAAACAACTACGAGATTCTCGGTTTAGAAAATTTGAGTAGTTTGGGCGCCCAAGGCGGATTTGAACATCGCGAAGATCCTTCCAATAACTCCATCTTATTTTGGAAGAACCTGCCAGGTGGCCTCCAATTGGCTCAGGAGTTTATTGTCTCAACCAATGACTATCACATAACCGCCAAGATACAGATAAAAAATGTTTCACCTGATACGCCCAGGCTGGTGAAGAGTACTCGACGTTCTGTGGGTTCAATAGCTGTAAACACTTTTGCCGAGCAAGATATCGATCTTCGGCTTTTCTTTTTAGATGGAACCCAATTTGAAAAAGTTCAGTCATCATGGTTTGATAACAAAACATTAGGCTGCATCCCCGGAACTCCTCGATCTCAGTTCAGCCAGCAAACAAGCAATCTGCAATGGTGCTCCCTCGCAAATCGGTTTTTCTCAATAATCGTCGAACCGAAGCCTAGCCTCCACGGCAGTCCTCAAGGGGTGGTTGCAGTAAGGAAAAAAATTGCCTTTCCGGATGATCCCAAGCTTAAGCCTCACGATCAAATTCAAGCCGCATTATTTTACCCAGAAAAAATTCTTGGAGCAGGGGAATCCATTGTCCGGGAATTTGATATCTATGTCGGGCCGAAATCATACCAAACACTGAAGAAAATGCCTCTAGACAAAGACAAAATAGCTGACTTTGGTTGGTTTGGATTTTTCAGCAAAGGACTTTTGTCTGCGATGAATGGATTGCACTCATTGGGGTTGCCTTACGCTCTTTGCATCCTACTCATCACCTTCGTCATAAAGATGATCTTTTGGCCATTAACACATGCCAGTACCAAATCCATGAAGAGGATGTCCAAGCTACAGCCTCAGATGAAGGAGATTCAGGAAAAATACAAGGACGAGCCCCAAAAAATGCAGCAAAAGCTCATGGGCTTCATGAAGGAAAACAAGGTTAATCCCATGGGTGGCTGTATACCAATGGTGCTTCAAATGCCCGTATTTATTGGGTTTTTCTACATGATACGAACGGCTTTTGAATTGCGAGGGGAATCATTCTTGTGGGCGTGTGATCTTTCTCAATCAGACACAGTTGCTGTTTTATTCGGGTTTCCAATAAATCCCATGCCCATATTAATGGGAATCACAATGTTAGTTCAGGCAAGGTTGACACCACCGGCAGCTGGCGTAGACCCAATGCAGGCAAATATGATGCGATATATGCCGCTCATGTTTGTGGCTTTTCTTTACAATTTCAGTTCGGCATTAACGATGTATTGGACGTTTCAGAACGTCCTAAGTATCGTTCAAACGCGTCTAACAAAAATTGACGAATCAAAACTCGTGACGAAGACCTCCCCAACAGGAGGAGCCGGAATGCCAACGAAAAAGTCTAAAAAATCACGGAAGCCTAAAAATTGGCTCGAAGCCAAGCAAATGGCCATGAAGTCGTCCAATAAGAAGAAAAAACATTAGAGCTCAAGATTCAATTTTTAGCTTTCTGGTGCGGAGCCACAGACCATAAAATGGCTAGGTGGCTATGAATCAGGGATCCAGAAAACCTTTGCAAATTTCCAAACTCAATCGATAAATGTCACAAGAACCAAAACAACTTCTATTAGAGATCGTCAAATCACTTGGATTTGAAGCCACAATCGAGGAAAAGCCGTGGGAACAGGGCGTTCTTCTTGATATCCAAACGGACGACACTTCTCGCCTGATAGGCAGAAAGGGCCAAACCTTGGCTGCCCTACAATATCTACTCAATCGCATCCTCTTTAGATCCGATGAGAATGCTCCAAAAGTAACAGTTGATGTCGGATGCTATCGATCTGAACAAAGAGCTGAGCTTATTAAAATGGCTCAAAATTCCGCCGAGAAATGCAAAAAATGGGGGGAAATCATAGAATTAAGACCTATGAACGCCTTCAACAGGCGCATCGTTCACAACGCACTCAAAGAGGACCCAGGTGTCGAAACAATGAGTGTTGAAGTTCAAGGAAGCGAATTAAAAGCCATTATATTGAAACCTTTGTCCGCCTGAAAATCCATAATCTCGAATGCCGAGACCACTTAGGGAGTAAAACAGCGGTAAAAGGGATAAACGCAAATGATCAGCCCTTCACCGCCCTCTTTTTTTTGGTAAACGGATATTAAGGTTTTCTATACCGCGACTTTCGACCAGATTTAAGCCAGCTTGGTTCACGTTGCCTTGAATCGATGAACACTTTGTTTCTCTCAAGTATCGTGGCTTCGCTGAATGAGAGTAAAGTTAAGGCTCTGCGGTAATTTACCATGGCAGATATTTCATCGGCTTGTGCCTGTGTGAGGTCTCTTTGAAGCCTGAGCACGATAAAGTCTGTGGATTTACCTTTTTCAAGTTTTACCTGTTCAACCTCAAGCGCTTTTTGTGCAAACTTTCTCGCTTCAGATCTTGCTAAGACCTGTTCCTTAGCAGATTTTGCTGAGTCGACCGCGTCAGCGATTTCCGCCTGAATGCGTTGTTCTAGATCTTTCAGTCTGAGTAATAGAATTTGATGCTGGGCTTTTGCTAGTTTGTATCTACTTCTTGGCCCTTTATTATTAAGCGGTACGGAATATTGAATTCCCACAAGCGTAGAAGGGTCATTTCTGCGGGCAAAATCATCCCAAACTCCCGTGTATTTCCTGTCCAAGCCATTTAAACTATAGCTTGCTATTAAGTCTAGCTGCGGATAGAGCTGATTCTTTGAAAACTTTATTTCGATGTCCTGAGTATCGATATTGATTCTGGATTGAACAATTTCCGGCCTTTCAATCAAGCCGCGGGACCAGCTTGCGTAGACATCGAAAGTGTATTCTTTTGTTCCGAGCTTTTCTTTGGGCACGACCTCTGTTGCATATATGTCAGCGAAGTCATCTGAAATTAGTCTTTTAAGAGCATTTTGGCTTCTTTTTAGTGCCTGTTTGGCTTGAATCAAACTTGCTTTGCTAGAAGCAACCTGAGCTTCTGCTTCTGTTTCGTCGAGTGGAGCCATCACGCCTACTTTAATTTTCACTCTATTTTCGGAAAGGGTTGTCTCTCCTAGCTCAAGTGCTTTTTGTTGGACTTTGACGTTTTCATAGCTGGCTATGAGGTCGTAGTATGCGATTTCTACATCTCTCACTATTTGCATCAAGTTCAGCTCGAATTGAGAATAGGATAATTCCACGTTTTTTCTGCTTACCCTGATAAAACGTCTGGTGGTATCTATCCACATGTTTTTGAGAAGAGGTTGAGATAAAAAGAATTGCAAATTACCTGTGTTTCTATTGCTCAACGGGATGAAGGCTCCCTCTCTCTGGGCTGTATTAAATCCAACTGTGTATGATGTCCCGGTAGGCAAGAGCCCTTGGATGTTATTATCATTAGTGATGGTTTTTGTGATGTTGGATGGAAACGATTCATTGGTGGCAGGGTTAATACCACCTGGACTGGAATCATCTCTCAAGTTAACGCTGCCTCTGAGTTGAGGAATATAGCCTGCTAACGCATCTTGCAACCGGTATTCGTCGAGTTGAGGATTAAATTCTTGAATTCGGAGTTGGAGGTTTTCCTCTAATGCCAAAGTAATGGCGTCCTCTAGTGATATTTCAAGAATCTTGCTCTCTTGTTTTTCAACTTCATTTTTTGCCGAATTTTCAGCGGCTTCTTGTGCCCGGATAATATTTCCGGCAAACAACGCCATTAGTATAATTAATCTAAATACCCGCATCTTCTTATGACCCAGGCTGACATGAAATTGTTTCTGTTAAAAGATAATCTTCCTCTTACAGGATCGAAATTATCTTAAAAATTAATTTGGTATCTATAACGGACTCTCAAAACTCCGAGTTTAGGAACCTAAGAGCCATTCGATGGTGTCATTATTTACCATTCAAATTAGATTTATTTTCCATTTCTATGCCTGTGAACAGTTTGTGAATTGTGTCTCAAATGAGCCGCTGGTAAATCAGACAATGTGGGTTTACGTTAAGCTCAAGATTGCTAAACTAGAAGTCGATATCGAATTGGTGCAATGAGGCGTTTACGGAAATGTGCGCCCTCTCGTGCCATTTTATCTCAATTTTAAGACTAACAAACCATGGTTCTTGGCAAGATTAACATTATAAAAGTCCTTGCTTTGCTGTCCCTATTTTTCATTGGGCAGGCGTGGTGTTTTCTGATTGCAGCTGATATTGAGTTTAAAATAGGCGATAGGCGATTGAATTACAATATCGCACGAGATGAAATTGCTTACCGGTCTGGTGGTGATGACCATTTTGGATTGAGGGTCGAAAAAATAACAACCGGGTTCAGAAGGCTGAATCAATCCTATGCCGAATTATCCCAACAGGGGGCTATGCCGGTCCTTTATTCAGATAACGGAGAGCGAACGAGTTCTAATCGAAGATTTGGAACGCCCATCATCATTATAGAGATGACGAATGGTGAGCCTGATGTAAATTGGTTTCGGCCAGCTCCTCTTGAAATTTCACAACTTTCCATCCCTGGATTAGCATTAGACAGTTTTTGGAGAGCTCAATTCGAATCTCCTTGGGCCGCTCTGCAGGCTTTCAGTAATTTTGAAGCGCATTCCAAGGTCAAAATTATCTATCCGGAGCTGGGTAAAAAGTCTCTCAAACGTCTTATTCCCAATGACCCCCGATTCGGAGAGCAGTATCAGCTATATAACATCCAGCCTACCTTCATAGATCTTAACGTGGCCAGTGTTTGGGACACATACCGAGGAGCCAATAGTGTCATTGGTATCGTGGATGATGGTATTAATTACGCTCACAGCGATTTGAATATACGAAGTGACATTGATGTTAATTATGACAGTGGTGATCCAAGCGATGGAAGCATTTCGGGGTTCTCCCATGGAACTGGTGTCGCGGGTATCGCTGCTGCAAGAGGCAACAATGGAGTCGGGGTAGCAGGTGTCGCCTTTGAGGGGCAGATTGTCAGTCTAAAACTGACTGCCGGAATCCAGACAGATTCCAGTGAAGCGTCCGCCTTTGCCCATCAAAGCAACCTAATAACAGTAAAGAATTATAGCTGGGGACCAACAGACGATGGCTTCACACTTGAAGGGCCAGGCCCATTGGGAAAAGCCGCACTCGCACAGGCCGCCCAGACTGGTCGAGATGGTCTTGGTTCTATTCATGTGTGGGCAGCAGGTAACGGAGGGGCTTTAGATGATCTTAACAAAGATGGGTATGCCAATTCCATATACACCATTGCTGTGGGGGCGCTGAATATGGATGGTTCTCAAGCATCGTTCAGTGAGTCGAGTACTAGTTTGATTTGTACTGCCCCGGTTGCCAATGGAATACTCACGACCAATGGTTCAAACAGCTATATTGTTACCGGCGGGACTTCTGCCGCAGCACCTTCAGCTGCTGGTGTTGTTGCTTTAATGTTGCAGGCAAACCCTCAGCTGGGATGGCGTGATGTTCAAGATATCTTAATCAGAACTGCAGCCAAGGTTCAAACGGGTGCCCCGGGATGGGTTACCAATGCAGCTGGCCTGTCATTCAATAGATCATACGGTGCCGGTAAAATTGACGCTCAAGCAGCTGTGGATATGGCGCTTGATCCAGGTCGAGACAATCTTGGGGCTCATACAAAGTTTACAGAGTCTAAGCAGGGTTTAGAGCAGTCTATCCCCGATAATTCAACAAATGGAAAATCTTTCTCATTTAATATAAACACCTCAAATTTCAAGACGGAACATATCTCACTTAAGACAAATATAATTCATGGTAATAGAGGTGATTTAGAAATCGAAATCATATCTCCAAGTGGCACTAATTCGAAGTTAATAAAAAATCACCAGGATACAAATGATAACTATTTTGAATGGGAATTCATGAGTGTGTTTTATTGGGGAGAAGATCCTAATGGAGTATGGACTGTTTTTATTCGAGATCTTTCTCCAGAGCACGTTGGATTGGTGCAAGATCTTGAGTTATCCATCTTTGGCTCAGGTGGGTCAAATCCCGATCCGGTTATTTCAAACATTAGTATACCTAATCAAGTGACTTCTTTTAATGGTCCACAACAGGCACTTGATATACTTCCATACACTGGACTCGGTTCTTTGGCCGATTTAAAGTCTCTGACGATAGAGCAAAACTCTAATCCATCGCTTTTACAAAAGGCTGAAATCCAGGGTAGTTTATTTATATACCAACCCAATGTGGGTGCTAACGGGATTGCATATATCGAGATCGAGGCAAAAGATCAGTCTGATAATATATACATAGGGAGTTTCCAAGTTATCGTTCCTGCTCCAGATGTCATCCAAGTGACGTTGCCGGATAAGATTATAAATCAAGATTCAGGTCAGCATTCAGTGAGCCTTTTACCTTTCAGTGATATAACAAATATTTCACAACTATCATCTATAATATTAACCAGTAATTCCAATGCAGAGCTCCTTTCAGGGGTTGTAATCGATAATCAAGGTTATCTCAATTTTGACAGCCTAAATGGCGAGTATGGCGAAACCACATTGGGGTTCACTGCGGAAGCAAATAACGGGCAACCCTATGCAGGAGCAATAAAAATTATAGTCAATCAAGTCGCTTTAGTCGCTTTTGTTCCCAATCAAATAATTGATGAAAATAGCGGCAGTCATTTTGTTGATATATATTCCTTGCTTCAACTATCGAGTCCCAGTGAACTTACTTCGTTAACTTTAACAGGTAATACGTATCCCGGCTTATTGAAGCGTGCGGAGATGAGTAATGGCCAATTTGTTTTTGAACCTTTTAATGACAAGATTGGTGCGACAGCCATTTCTTTTGAAGCCACAACCTCACAGCTTTCATTCACTGGAAGTTTTAGTGTCACCGTCACCCCTATAACAAGGGTGCTGGAATTACCAGATCAGGAGGTATACGTAAACGCCAATCAGCAATCTTTAAGCGTTTTTTCTTATACAGGCTTAAGCAGTGTCAATGAGTTGAATTCTCAGTTGGTCATTTCTCAGTCAAATCCCGACTTGCTTTCAGCGATTTTGATGCAAGCTGGTCAGCTCATCTGGCAGCCCGTCTCTGGTCAAAAAGGAGAGAACCTTGTCACAATCAAGATCCAAGATATTTACGGAAGGAGTTACGAAGGCAGTGTTAAACTTATTGTAACGCAGCAGCGTATTGAAGCCTTGGTTCCCAATCAGCAAGTCACAGAAAATTCTGGGGCACAATCGTTAAATTTACTTTCATTTTTACCATTAAACAATGGGGCTGAATTAGCTAGTTTTAATGTCTTATCGCAAACCAATTCGTCCTTGTTATCCTCTTTTTC
The DNA here is from genome assembly GCA_965657355.1 of Limisphaerales bacterium. GTDB lineage: Bacteria > Verrucomicrobiota > Verrucomicrobiia > Limisphaerales > JAJOIW01 > JAJOIW01. The sequence goes on from CBFHOE010000003.1 coordinate 99,679, forward strand.
TGAACAAGCTGGCTTATTTATATATACTCCAGCTCAAGACGCATTTGGTTCCAATGCCCTAGAATTTGAGGCCGAGTCCACAGATGAAATTATTTATTTTGGGCAGTTTGAAGTGGCGGTTTCGCCTTTGGAAAAAGTTGTATCGATCCCGGCACAAAATGTTTTTGCTGGATCGTCACTGACGAGTGTTAATTTGCTTCCGTATTTTGGGTTAACGTCATTCAACCAAATTGCCTCCTTTACTTTTTCAGGTTCTACAAATTCTGGACTTTTATCGACTTCGATTTATGAAAATGGTTTTTACCGATTTCAACCAACCTTTGGAAGCGTAGGTTCTACAGAAGTGCCATTCACTGCAACTGGTTCAGATGGTAGACCCTACTCTGGAAAAATTTCTGTTACTGTGAGTCCTAGCAATCTTGAAATTTTATTACCTGATATCTCAGCAAGTGAAAATAGTGGTCAACAAGCAATCGATCTCTCCTCATTGATTGCTCAGAGTGATACATCGCCCATAAACTCTTTTGCAATAGATCAAAATACAAATCCTAGTTTATTTTCATTTCTAGATTTCAATAGTAACTCTGGCAGTTTGGAAATGAATATAGCTCCTAATAAATTTGGCCAAGCACAAATAGCGGTCTCAGGAACGTTGGCTAGTGGGCGAACTTTTTCCGGATCTTTTTCGGTAGTAATCCAGCCGAACACCAAGTTGGTTCTCCCGCCCAATATTACCCTTAGTGAGAATTCCACTGATCACAGTATCCCGATTGTAGATTATCTCGGGTTGAGTGGCACAACAGAATTGGTTGAAGTGAGCTTAACCAATATTACAAATGAGTCTCTTCTCACAGATGTCGTGATGGATGGTGGCTTTTTGAAATTTAATTTAAGGCCAGATTCTTTCGGTTCGACAGCCGTGTTTTTCACGGCTCTAGACTCAGATGGTCGACCCTATAACGGAAGTTTTGCAATAACTATTACACCTGATTTAAAGGAAGTCATAATTTCCGACAAGGTCGTTCAAGAAAACTCTGGGGTAAGTCAAATTGATCTTCTGCCGGTCCTTGGGGTGGAGCAACCACAAGAAGTTGCAGAAGTTGCAATCGTCTATCAATCCAACCCGGGTTTAATTTCAACAATTAATTATATCAATGAAACCGGTCTACTCGAGTTTGGGACCGTATCTAACGTGTTTGGAGAAAGTGCTGTCTCGATAGCTGGTGAGTTAAAAACAGGTCGTCCTTTTTCGGGAAGCTTAAATATGATCGTCACTCCGATAACACGGGAGATTGATTTTCCACCATTTTACGCACCCGAAAATGGTGGGCAGCGATCTGTTGATCTGGTGGAGGCATTTGGGTTTAATTCTGTTGCGGACATTATTTTACCCGAAGTATTAGATCAATCGAATCCGGTCCTATTCAGTTCGTTGGAAATTGATAATGGCTATTTGATATTTAATCCAACCCCCGATTTTTTTGGAGAAAATCTAATCACTATTTCTGTTATTGATGGTATAGGCCGCCCTCATATTGGAGAATTAAATGTAATCATCCAACCCTCTGAAAAAGCCATTGAAATTCCAGACCAAGTGGTCAACGAGAACTCCGGGAGCCACAACCTTTCAGTATACGAATTTATAACTTTTGATGCGGGAACAGAGTTAGTTGTAGTCGAACTTTTCAACGTATCAAATCCCGGGTTATTCACGAGTATTGATGTTTTAAATGGGGTTGTTCAATACACATTGAAAAATGACAGATTTGGATCAACTACAATAGTTGTTACTGCTGAAGGTTCAAATGGTCGTCAATATGAGGGGAGTTTTAAAATCACCATTACGCCTAATTTAAAGGAAGTCGTAATTCCCGATAAGGTCGTTCAAGAAAACTCTGGGGTCTGTCAAATTGATCTTCTGCCGATCCTTGGGGGGGAGCAACCACAAGAAGTTGCAATCGTCTATCAATCCAACCCGGGATTAATTTCAACAATTAATTATATCAATGAAACCGGTCTACTCGAGTTTGGGACCGTATCTAACGTGTTTGGAGAAAGTGCTGTCTCGATAGCTGGTGAGTTAAAAACAGGTCGTCCTTTTTCGGGAAGCTTAAATATAACTGTTGTTCCAAATACCCGTGATGTAATTCTATCAACAATATCTCTTTCCGAAAATGCTGGTCAGCAATTATTAAATCTTAACACAGCATTTGAATTAAACCCTTTGGATAATTTTATTTCATCGGAAATTATATCTCAGACTAATGCTCCACTTTTTTCTTCCATTAATATTGAAATTGGAAATTTAATTTTCGTTCCAAGACCTAACGTCTTTGGTGAAAACAAAATAATAATTTCTGCTATCAATGCATCAGGCCGACCTTATTTAGGCGAGCTCATTGTTTCGATTTTACCTAATCAGAGAAACGTTTCTATTCCGAATCAGGTTGTTAGTGAAAATACAGGTCAGCATATTTTGGCTTTAGAAAATTTCATTGCACTGGATACTGGCGCTCAGATAGCTGCAGCGGAATTTGAGGTGTTATCAAATCCTGATTTGTTTTCAGGTATAGAAATAGTAGGCGGGTCACTTCTTTACACCCCAAGATTAAATACATTTGGATCTTCTGATGTGAATATTTTTATTCAAGCGATAAATGGGCGCACTTATCAGGGGAGTTTTGAAATAAGTATAACGCCTAATTATAAAAGTTTTGTATTTCCTAACATTTTTTTGGAGGAAAATAGTGATCCTGAAGAAGTTGATTTGGCACTAGCCCTTGGGCTTAGCAATGCCAATGAAATAAGCGAGGTACTCGTAAAATCAAACAGTAATCCTTCTCTTATACCATCTGTTGATTATAGTCCTGCAAAGGGTCGGATAGAGTTTTCTCTAAGTGCCAATACATTTGGCGACGGGATTCTATTACTGGATGGAATTTTGCGTTCAGGTCGCCCGTTTTCAGGTCGTATAAACGTGACGGTGATTCCTGCAATTAGGGAGTTGGATTTTCCTCCTATGATAATTCCTGAAAATTCGATTGTGCAGTCTATCGACTTAAAAGAGGCATTTGGAATTAAATCTCCGAATGGGATGATCTCACCTCAGATAAGTGCCCAAACCAACCCTGACTTATTCCACTCATTGGAGATAAGCGATGGGGCACTTTTATTTATTCCTACCATAGACCTGTTTGGTGTGAATGATTTGACTATTACCGCACTAGACACTGATGGGCGCCCATACGTTGGCAAATTAAGTGTTATCGTTGAGCCATTAATACGAATTGTAAATATTCCGCCACAAAATATTGTAGGAAATTTTGAAGCGAATACTTTTGATTTAGTCGGATTTTTTCCTTTCGATGAAGGCGACTACCTTGGTGCAATACAAATCGATCAAATAACGGATCAAAGTTTTTTTCAATCTATCTCCTTAATTGAAAGTAGTATCCAATACCAATTATTACCCAACACTGTAGGGACAACCATTGTAAACTTTTCGGCAACATCGAATGTCGGTAGACCTTTTCGAGGAGAATTTGTTTTAAACGTATCCAATAGTGTTGAAGAGATCATTCTCGACGATCATGTCGTAATGGAAAATACTTCGGAAACAATTATCAACGTTGTTCCATTCCTTAATCAAGGAACCTCACCTGAGATAATTAATTTTGAAATCACTGCACAATCAAATCCTAATCTAATAACTGGTTACGATTTAAACGAGGGTGCCATGGTCCTATATCCAGCTCTAAATAAGTTCGGTGAAAATATTATTTCTTTTCAATTAAGAGTTGCCGGAGGTCAAAGATTTGATGGAACTGTGAAGTTGATAATAGACCCTATCATCGAAAGCATATTGTTTGACGAAATCCTTTTGGAGTCTAGTCCAACCCAATTTGAGATAGACCTCAATGACCACTCAAAAGTGCGAAATCTCACCCGTTTTACAATTGAAGGACCTGTCTCTAATGAATTAGTGAGTCAAATTGCTATCGATGGGGCAATTTTAAAGATTAAACCAAATTTGGCCCGCAGCGGTGAATTACTCATAGGCTTGAAAGCATTCAATGCAGACGGCCGTCCTTTCCATATTCAACTGCCTATAATTTTGGATTCTTTTAAGTTTTGGATGAACCAAAATTTTGACTCTAGTGAATTGGTAGACCCAGCACTGGAGCAAACCCTTTGGGGAAGGGAGGCCGACCCTGATGGTGATGGCTGGGATAATTACTCTGAATATGCTTTGGGAGGAAATCCAAAAATTAGAGAACTAAAACTTGATTGGATCTCTGTGTCATTGCAAAAAATCGATAACAATCGGTTTCAATTATTAAAATTGCGAATCCGTAATAATGACGAAAACTTACTCGTTATTCCTCAAATTTCATATGACAGAAACACATGGTCAAATGTGCCTTTGTTAGGAGATGACGTTATGGAATTGGTCAGTATCGAAAACGAAACCCAATTCACGGTATACACTCTTCGGAGCCTCAAGCCACTTTCTGCTAATACTCCGGAATATCTTAGGGTTCTGTTTGACAGAATAGATTAGTATTTTATCCACTGCCCCCAATCTGGTTCATGATGATATTATCCAACATTATCAAAGAAGACTTCGTAGGTTTGACAGACTAGAGTCTTTGAAGTTTGCAGCCAAGTGTGGTCTAATGGCATCATGAGTTTTCAGCTTTGTCTAAATACCAGCACTATAAAACCCCAACCTATTCTTAAGAAAATTGAATTAGCCTCAAAGGCAGGCTTTTCTGGGGTGGAATTGTGGATCAATGATATTTACGAATTCATTGGCCAGGGTGGGGAGGTTAGTGATATAGAGAAAGCGCTTAAAGATAATCAACTTTTTGTTCCTTGCGCTATTGCTTGCCGCCAATGGGCCGATGCCGTTGGTCCTGAATATCAATTGGCGTTGGATGAGGCAAAGCGCCGAATGGAATTAGCCGCTCGAATTGGTTCGCCCTGGTTGGTGGCGACACCTCCAAGAGAGATATGTGACCACGGTGTTATTGCCGAGAGGTATCAGCAGCTATTGAGTATCGGCCGTTCGGTAGGAGTTAAGCCAACTTTTGAATATATCGGATTCTTCAAATCGGTTAAGAGCTTGTCAGAAGCTTGGAAAATTGTGCAAGAAGCTAATGATCCGGATGCGACTCTCATTCTTGATGCTTTTCATAATTGGAATAGTGGTTCAACGAATGAGGATCTTCTAAAAATACCAGCGGATCGAATAAGTCATTATCACATTGATGATGCTCATCCTGATAAACAAGTGGGCACGCAGACTGATCCAGATAGGGTTATGATTGGCGAAGGCCAAATCGATCTGGTTTCAGAGATAAAAACTCTCAAAAAGATCGGGTATGAGGGAACTGTTAGTCTCGAGCTTTTCAATGCTGACTTGTGGAAAAAAGATCCACTCGAAGTTTTAAAGCACGGCATTGATAAAATGAGAGAACTTCTCGATTAACTCTTTTCTAAAAATCTTTAAGTATAAAGGTTAGAGTTGTGCTCCCACTCATAAGAAAGACTGGCTGCTTCGTTCTGGGCTTTGGGTTTGGGCTTTACATTCATATTCCCAGGGTCATCCATGATATGTCTGAAAATGATCTTAAAACAATTGAAATACTCTCACCTTTCGTTCTCATTTTCTGTGGGATTTTATTAAATGGAACCTATACAAAAGGCGAGCGATTAAGAAGAAGAGCCGGTAGGGAATCTAAGCTGCGAAATTTAAGAAGAAGATTTGGCAGCCGTCTTGTTTCACGATTAGAAAAGACTGGTTGGACCTTCATGGTGTTAAGTTCCATTTTTTGGTTTTTGTTATCTAGCTCGCCTCTCAAACATTATTCCTATTTTTTCGGATGTATTTTTATTACGGGTTATTTACTGGTGCTCACTTTGTGTGATCATTACAGGACGGTAAATTTCCTTGATATATGCAATATTTACTCAAAGCCAGCGGTTAAGAACTCTCAAAGTGCACCAAATGAAACTCGTGAATTAAGCTCCTAATGTTCTTCGGTTTATTTTTGTAGTTTAAATTTCTTTAATAATAATATTTGCAATTTTCCATCCTGATATGGACATTCTTGCGGTGATATCGGTTTCGAGAATGAGCTCTTCCCCAGACTTTTTAATAATATGAAGTTTTCCTACAAGTCTCTCAGCGTTAGCGAATTCATATTCCGCGAATTTTACACTATTGTGTGTGGTTCCATTCTCAGGGAATAAGTCGTTAATAATCGCCAGGTAGTATTGCTTTCTTGACTGTTGTTCAAAGATTTCAGTTGGAGATCCCCCACGTATCGGTGCCTCAAATCGCACGAAGCATCGCGCAAGTCTTTCTTTGTTACCCGCTTTTATTGATTCTGTAAATTTTGTAACTAGATTTTCTATGGGCGGAAGTGAATTCGAGTCTCCACAGCCCACACTAAAAAGCCCTATAAATATAATTGAAAAGGCGAGTTGAAAGAATTTTGTTTGGGAAATCATCATGTTTGAAAATATATAAAAATCTTAGGCTTTCGATTATCTCAGTTTATTTTTTCAACTTTATAGAATTGAAGTTGCTGATTTTGCGATGGGTCAAGAAATTCAGAAAGATCTCCTGTTGCCAAGAAATTGCTCGCCACGAGCTTCCAATCCCCTTGGCCAGCGTCTTGGCGACTCCATATATTGTACACTTTATTTGGGATCGATTCCCATTTTATGAGAGTGCCAGCTTCAGTTACCTCTATTTCCTTAATCAAGAATTTGAATGAGCTGGAGTCTGTGGGATCTGTGTCTGACTTGTATTCATACAAATTTGGAAATCCGTCGTTATCGGGATCCTCATGAGCAGCTGCAATCGCTGACGTGAATGGTGAGAAATATTTTCTCTGAAAATCGTCAGGAACCCCGTCGTAATTGCCATCAAATTCAGGATCACTTATTTCTAAAAATCCATCCACATAAACTTGCTGGCCTTCATAGTCGATAATCAGAGAGAGAAGGCCAGGGTCAATATTATCGGGTATATTGATCCTGGTTGTTATCAAATTCATATTGAGAACTGCCTTTCTCAAAACTTGTGTTTCGAAATATTCAAAGTCTGGGTGACTTGTTCTTAGGGTTGCACCGGAAGTCGGAATATCATTTCCATATAAACCTATAAATATATCTTTCCGGCCTGATTTCGTCGCCACTGGTCCGGTTGTGAATGAGAAAGGTCCGGCTGGGTGGTCTTCAACAGGCCTAATTTGTGAGATGATGAAATTGGGGCTGCCGGAACTCAAAGATTTATTGTGTGTGAGGATCTGGCCAGCTGTAATCTGAATGGATTCCGGGCTTGTAGGGGTAAACTGAGCTGGGTCAAAATTCTCGAAGCGGTAATCAATATCACCTATAAGCTGGGGTGAATCTTGCCTAAATGTTGTATTAGGAGGAAAGCAGTTATAGCGGATCGTGTATTCCCCGGGCAGGAGCCCTCCAATCTCCCAGGACCCGTCACCCTCTGTAACCGTTGCGCCTATTAGGTAGCCTTTTGAATCTTCAATAACCACTTTGGCAGCGGCGGCGGCTACCCCGTTTATCGAGAGAACTCCTTTAATTGATCCAAATTTAGAAACAGCCGCTTGAGTGGGGTATACGTGTCGGGCAAAAATGATCTCGTCCATTGACAGCCCTTTCAGAAGGTTGTCTCCAAATGCGGATTGATAATACATTGTTGCACCTCCAGCAACCGAATGAGTAAGTCCAAGAAAATGGCCTATCTCGTGCAAGACGATTCCATCTATTACTAAAGTTCTTCTTTCAAGATTTTCTGAATTCCTTTGCCATTTGAAATCAATTCCATTCAAAACTGTATCCGATTCAAGGATATGCCCGTTTGTATCCCAAGAGGATACGTTAACTGCTGGTAAATTTCTGATGTTGGCCACTCCCCCCCATACAAATACTGAATTATTTTCCCAATAAATCAGATTTTTACCGTCTTGAAGATTGATGTCTAAATTGTTTTCAAGGATGCCTGCTTCTTCAAACTTTATATTGGAGTCGGGTATCGCTTCCCATTGATGAATTGCAGATCGAATAGCGTCCTGTTCGAATTTCTCGTTTTCCAATGAATAGGCTGGTGAACCAAGGTAATATTTAATTGCCTTTGTCTGACGATTAAATGAGTCGGAGTGAAGAAATGGACTATAAGGTGGATTAAATTGCCATGTCGTTGGGTGAGGGAATATGTTGTTTTGAGGATTAGCTTCTAATCGCTGGCGAACCGGAGCAGGCAGTTTCTCCATCCCAATCATCACTAACAATAGGAAAATTGGGAAAATTTTCGGTGTTTTGTTTCCTCGATACATTATTTTGATTGAACCTCTTTTTGGACGAGACCTTTGAGGTCTTTTAAAGGGAGAGTCATTCCGTTGGCATTAAGCTGGGCAAATCCATTGTTGCTCGCGATCTCAATGCCATCAGTTGGTTTTGATAAACTTTTTTTAATATCAAAGTGACCCTGCCATAGTGATACTATGATCCAATTATTTTTTTTATTTTTAACCAAAAAAAGCGCTGACTTATCCCCTCTTTTAAAGAGTTTTTGATTTTTGTTTTTTTGCATTATACTTCCAAGAACTCCTCCAGGTTGTATAACATTTATTATTTTTTCATTTAAACGACCCTTCCAGGTTTCGGTAACAGAAATTTCAGCTGATGTAATGAGTCGTTTTCTATCGTCCGTGTAGCAGCGAATTTTTGAGATTTTGCCACAAACAATGAGTTGAGATTCCTCTATTAAAGAAGAAATATCTATTGCGGAAGGCTTAGCGTTCTCAATCAGTGTTAAGAATGCCACTGCCGCAAATGCGGATCTGGCAAATTTATACATAATAAATACCTAGCACACCGTCTCCCAAATCACAACTCGTGCAAGAAGTTTATTATCAAAGATAACATATTGAGCCGAATTGCTTTAAGTCGCGGAGGAAAACGAATAAAGTGGAGGATAATTTTCATTCATGTCTGAAAAAAAGCTCAGAATTGTCATGTTGAATTGGCGTGACCCCGAGAATCCGTTGGCTGGTGGTGCTGAGCGAGTGACTCTCGGGTATTTGGCCGATCTAGCCGAACGTGGCCATGAGGTATTCTGGCTTACTCATTCTTACGAAGGTTGCGAGAAAACCACTGAAATTTCAGGTGTTCGGGTTATCAGGTTGGGTAATTTAATTCGATCCCGGATACGAGCTTACATCTGGGTAAAGAATCATTTCCCCATTGATTTACTTATTGATCAACACCATGGAATTCCTTGGTTCACCAATTTATGGGCTCCTTGCCCTGCCATTTCTTATATTCACGAAGTGTTAGGTCCTATTTGGAAGTCTTTTTATCCCTTTCCGCTGGCCCAGCTTGGTATAATGCAAGAGCGGATTACTCTTTGGTTTTATCGAAAACAAAAATTTTGGACTGGGTGTCATACGACGCAAACCCACCTCAAGGATGCAGGTGTTCGAGATGTCACCATCATCCCGTACGGTGTAGACCTCAAACCGCTACAAACTCTTCCCACTAAAATTTTAGAGCCACCATTACGCCTAGCTATGGTTAGCCGACTGGCACCAAACAAAAGAGTACACCTTGGTGTCGCACTCCTTAAATCGCTAAATGAGCAAGGAGTGGATACTTACCTAAAAATAATAGGAACCGGTGAGTGTGAGTCTGAAATTAGAAGGGTTATTTCTGATAATGGGATGCAGGACCGTTGTGAGTTGCTTGGTCACGTTGAAGAAGGTGAAAAATTGGCCCATTTGCAAGAAGCTCATTTTTTGGTTCATACCTCGATGCGAGAGGGGTGGGGGCTCAATGTAGTCGAGGCCAATGCCTATGGCACGCCAGCTGTTGTTTTTCCAGTTCCTGGTTTAATTGACAGTACTACTCATTTGGAAACAGGGTATATTTCTAAGTATGAGGACGTTGCTAGCCTTGCTTTGGTGATTCTTGAAGCTATTCAAAACCCTAAGGTCTATCAGGAATGCAGAAAAAATGCTTTGATGAGAGCTCGGTCGCATCTTTGGGAGGAAGTGTTGCCCCATGCAAGAAGCTTTGTGCTCACATCAGCTCAATCATAACCTTAGTTTCAAATAGATTGGATTTATTAGAAACTTCATTTATTTGTAACATATGACCGAAACAGGAAAATTTTCAGAACAAAAAATCCAACAATCCATCAAAGACTTAGACAAAGGTTGGGCATTAGAAGACGATAAGCTGACTCGAGTTTTTATATTCTCTAATTTTGTCTATGCCTTTAGCTTCATGTCCGGTGTGGCCATCATGGCAGAAAAATTAAACCACCACCCAGAATGGTTCAACGTATACAACAGGGTGAAGATTCAACTAACGACTCATGATGTCGGTGGGATATCCGAATTGGACTTCAAACTAGCAGCTAAAATGGATAAGATTGCACAATCCATCGGCAGCCATCAGTAGGTGATCCTTATTTAATACCTTCTAATCTCTGCTTCCACATTTTATATAGCTGATTTGTTGCCTCCACATCTCTGACGCAATACTCAGCTATTTCTCTGTATTTCCCCTCATTCATGAGCCTTGTCACATCCATGCCTGTGACCCCTTGACTTTTAGGGGAATCAATTCCAAAGGCTCTGCAGTAGAAATCTAGATTAAACTTTCTTGCCGCGCCCATTCTTCCGCTCGCTCCATAGAAACACAATTGGTCCGCGAGATCGCAATGCGAATCAGTGGAAAATCTATATCCCATCCAATTTTTAGCGGAGATCGAGACATCCAGAAGTGCCGAACGAAGATATAAGAATGGAACATCAAACGCTCTTCCGTTGAATGTGACTACTTTATCAAAGTGCTTTGCGGCCTGCCAAAAACTGTTTAATAGTTCAGATTCATCTGGGCATGCAACGTACTCAATATCACCAGACAAGCCTCCCTCATCAAAATCATCCGCCAAGAAAAGACTCTTACCCCTTCCTGTATCTACATTAATCATCGCTATACAGACGATTTGGGCGGTGAATGGCCAGAGTGCAAACATCTTTTCAATCTCGCCCGTTTCCTTAATTCTCTCCTCCTCCGACTCTAAATTTTCAGCCGATCGAAAAATATATTCTTGTTGTGATTCATCTAGATATTCACGTGGCAAGGCGGAAGTCTCAATGTCGAATACTAATGTTGCCATGACTATACTCTACTTGATGAGCTCCAATGGTTTAAGAAAATTCCCTCAGATAGCAGGAAAAGTGTTATTTTAATCGCAAACCTTTTCCTTTTTGAGTCGAATAATACGTATTTAAAAATCGTTTCACTGATATTTTGACTGTTTTAGGAGGCTGATGAATGGAAATATCTCAGAAAAGGTTTGTTCATTTTCATTTCAGGCTGAAAAGAAGATACAAACGGTTCTAACATGAGAAGATCCATAGATTAGAGATCGAATTTTTTATAAAAATGAATTTCAATACAATCCATACTCATAGTGACGAGGCGCTTGTTTCAGTGGCGACTCTCTCTGAGTTTTAATCCATTTTATAGAGAAAAATTAGAACCAAGTTGCTAGAATTAATGACTTTGTATTCTCAATTGCCATTTCGATGAGAAAAGAATTTTACGAAAATATCGCTCATACCAAGCCCGAAATTGCTCATAGGTTATATAATAAACTCATACAGAGATATTTTCGGTTTTTCATTCCAGAAGGGGCTCGTGTTTTAGAAATAGGATGCGGAATTGGCGATTTATTAGCGGCTGTAAACCCCGCGTATGGCGTTGGTATCGATTTTTCGCCCACCATGATTCAATTGGCTACTTCCAGGCATCCAGAGCATACTTTTATTGAAGCAAATGCAGAAAGTTTTCAATCGGAAGATCACTTTGATTACATTGTACTATCTGATTTAGTCAACGATCTCGAAGATGTTCAGCAAGTTCTTGAAAACGTGAAATCCTTTGCTCATAGCCGAACTCGGATTATCGTTAATTTCTTCAATGACTTTTGGAGGCCTATTCTTTATTTGGCGGTTTCCAGAGGTTGGAAATCTCCCACCCCAAAAAATCAGAATTGGTTGTCGATAGCCGACATTGAGAACATGCTTTCCCTATCTGGTTGGGAAAAGGTGAAGTCGGATAACAAAATTTTAATTCCTGTCAACTTGGGCTTCGTTAGTGATCTAGTTAATAGGTGGTTTGCCCCATTACCTTTGGTTCGAAGTCTTGCCCTTTCCAAATTTATCGTGGCCAGGCCAACTCATGTTGCAATGTGGGAGATTGGTAACCGAGCTTTCTCATGCACTGTCGTCATACCTTCGAGGAATGAGGCTGGCAATATCGAGCATGCGGTAAAGCGAACCCCTGAAATGGGAATAGGTACTGAAATTATTTTTATAGAGGGAGGGTCATCTGACAATACATGGGATGAAATTTGTCGAGTTCAGAAGGCCTATCCAGAAAAGAATATTAAATCTATGAGGCAATCTGGTAAAGGAAAGGGGAATGCCGTCAGAGAAGCATTTGCTAAAGCAACCGGGGACATCCTTTTTATTTTAGATGCCGACTTAACTGTTCCGCCTGAGGAGTTGCCAAAATTCTATGAAACAGCGCGAAAGGGGCATGCCGATTTTGTAAATGGAGTTCGCCTTGTCTATCCAATGGAAGCCCAGGCAATGAGGTTCTTTAACATGCTGGGAAACATGTTTTTCAGTCGCTCATTCACTTGGCTTCTTGGACAGAGAATAAAGGATACTTTATGCGGAACTAAGGTCCTGTTTCGCGAGGATTACCAAAAGATAGCAGCTAATAGAAAATACTTTGGTGATTTTGATCCTTTTGGTGATTTTGACCTACTCTTCGGGGCGTCAAAACTTAACTTAAAAATCGTAGATCTTCCCATTAGATATAAGGCCCGAACCTATGGCGATACGAATATTGACAGGTGGAAGCATGGCGCGATTTTGATTAGAATGCTTGTTTTCGCAGCAAGACGACTGAAATTTATCAAATGAATTTGGATTTAAACCAGCAGCACTTAAATGAAATTCTGCTTAATAAGGAAAGCTGGGATAAAAAACCTATTGTCCAAAAAATTTATCAATCATTTTTTGAAAGAGTGAGTGCAGAGCTTTCTCCACTCTCTTTAACCTCGAATAGAAAAATAGTTGAAATTGGGAGTGGAATGGGGATGCTGAAATCCCGGATTCCAGATCTTATTACAACTGATCTGTTTCCCAACCCGTGGATCGATCTGGCCTGCACGGCATATTCTTTACCATTCGAGGAAGACTCAGTTTCCGACATCCTACTAATAGATGTTTTTCACCATCTCGAAAGACCTTTTGCTTTTTTAAAAGAGGCTTCCAGAGTTTTGTTGCCGGGTGGTCGGGTCATTCTTTTAGAACCTTTTATAAGTCTGACAAGCTTTCCTGTCTTCGAGTTTTTGCATCCTGAGCCTGTTGGAAAAGCATTGGAAATTTCTCTTATAGACGAGCCACCCAAAGATCCGGCATATTACGCCGCTCAAGGTAATGCCACTCATATTTTTTTTAATAAATCAGCTGACTTGTCGCATTGTCCTCTATCGATTCTGAAGACTATGAGCTGGTCATGCTGGAATTACCTTCTTTCGGGTGGGTTCAGTAAACCAGCATTTTATCCTAAATATTTTTATCATTGGATATCAGTGATAGATAAGTTTTTGTCCCATTTTCCAACGGTATTCGCCGGGAGGTGCCTTGTTGTCCTCGAAAAGCCACAGAACTGTAACACGTGATGCTTTTGTCTGTTTGTTTGTTTGCCAAGTTCGGTGACATAAGTTAATCATTTTATAAACCAAACCTGGATCAGATATGATAGATCGCATTTCCAGGCCCACTGTGCTGGTGCTGAATCGAAACTGGCAGGCGGTTAATGCTTCCACGCCTAAGGTTGCCTTTTGTCATTTAATATCTGGATCGGCCTCGGCCCTCCACATCGTATCCCACGAGGAAATGTATCCCATGCAATGGAACGAGTGGATTAAAATTCCGACGACGCCACAAGATAGCACAATTCGAACAATCCGGGGCCCCATTAAAATCCCAACCGTCATCATTCTTAAATCATTTTCAAAAATTCCAACGCGGAAGCCAAAGCTAAATTCGCGATCCATCAGGGAAAGGGACCGTAACCGCTGTCAGTATACAGGACGGTTTTTAAAGCCCGATGAAGGGAGTGTCGACCATATAGTTCCTCGGTCTAGAGGAGGAAAAGACTCATGGGATAATTGTGTTTGGGCATCCAAAAAAATAAATTCAAAAAAAGGAAGTCAGCTACCAGAAGAGGCCGGTCTAAGACTTCTCAGGGAGCCCTTTGAAATGAGGGAAATGCCGGTGACAGCTTTTATTAGGAATACATACGAGGTCGATGATTGGAAATTTTTCCTGCCCAAATACGCCTGATGATAATTTAGTTTTGTCTCCTTTCCGGTTTCTATGTCATCAATTCTTTTTAGCGTGAAACAAAAGAAAATAATTTGGTTATTAGGAGTATTTGTTTTTTTTAAAATCAGCTGCTTATCATCTATTGAATTTGAAGTTGCCGATATTTTTGGAGATAACATGGTTCTTCAAGCGGGAGCTGCAGGGAAAATCTGGGGAAAGGGGCCATCAGGTGAAAAGGTCAGTCTCAAAATAGCCGGGTCCGAAGCTCATACCACAATTGATTCACTCGGCAAATGGCAAATAGAACTCCCAAATCTAAGTCCATCTTACACGACTTATAATCTTGTAGTTGAAGGCCCGAAAACTATTCGATTTCAAAATATTTTGTTTGGAGATGTTTGGTACGCTTCTGGTCAATCTAATATGGAATGGCGCTTAAGAGAATGCGCAAAAAGAGAAAAAAAATTTTTGGAATTCATTGAAACGGCAAAACTGGCGACGATTCGATTTAGGACGATCAAAACCCAGCAATCCAGACGCCCACTTGATAGAATTGGAGATAAAAAAAATTGGGTAGTTGCAGATTCCGGATCCGTTCTGGACTTTTCAGCCCTCGCCTATCTTTTTGCAAATGAATTATTCAATAAGCTCGATAGACCAATCGGGATTATTGATAGCTCCTGGGGTGGGCACCCTATTGAGCCGTTCATTCCGTCTTCAGCTTTTAGAGGACACCCAGTCCTCGAAGAAGAGTTGCGGCTTTCTCAAGCTGGAGATTTAAAGGGTTTAAGAAAATTACCCGGTGGCGTTTGGGCGCGGGATGAATCTTGGTTGGCAGGAAGAATATATAATTCACGTGTCGCTCCCATCCTTCCATTTCAAATTAAAGGAATTATATGGTACCAAGCTGAATCTAATTGTGGGACCGGTGAGGACCCTCGATATTATCACGTCAAAATGGATGCTTTGATTCGCGGTTGGAGAGAAGCTTGGAAAGACCTAAAACTGCCCTTTTATTACGTTCAATTACCCCAATACACCGCCCAGGGTTGGACTTTAATGAGAGATGAACAGCGCCGAGCTCTCAATGCCATATCGCACTCTGGTATGGTGGTCACTATCGATTTAAAGCTAGATGAGATTCATCCTGCAAACAAATTAGACGTTGCCAAAAGGCTTGCTCAATTAGCCCTTGGTGGAGCCTATGAGAGGGATGTAGTTTGTTCAGGGCCTTTTTTTGAAAGAGTCATCTTTAAAGATGAGATAGCTATCATTACATTTAAAAATACATCTGCCGGATTGATTACAGGCAAGATGAGTGATTACCGCTCCGTCCAGTTTTCCAGTGATAAGTCAATTAACGGTTTTGAAATACTCTCAGAGGACGGTCAGTGGTTCCCTGCAAAAGCTGTTATCACAAACGGCAATGAGGTTCGATGCCATTCTCAAGAGGTTGAAAATCCCCAAGCTGTCAGATACGGTTGGAGGCCTGCGATGCCCCTCAATAAGCCATGGAATCTCTACAATAAAGCAGGTCTCCCAGCTTCTCCATTCAACTCACTGCCTATTGAAAAAATATATCCAGATGTCAGGCTTTGAGAAATTCTGCAATCTTTGACTTTGGTCGGCCGATTATCCCTTTTTTCCCTTTAACAATAATAGGTCTCTGTAATAGTTGCTTGTGCTTTACAAGAATCTCTACAACGGCGTCTGGATTGCCTTCAAAGTCCTCAGCTTTGAGTTCAAGTTTCTTAAATTTTGAATCTTTACGCACGAGGTCTTCTACTGGGTCTTTTAGTATTTTGACTAATTCCTCCAAATCCTCTTTTGTGGGTGGGGTTTTTATATACTCGATGATTTCGGCTTCGACTCCTAGTTCCTCGGCGACCGCCAGGGCGTTTTTGGAAGAACCTCAATGAGGATAATGGTATATCTTAACGGTTGTCACAATGATGGAAATTATACTAAAACGACCAATTTATTGGAATACTTTTATCCTAGAAGTTATTTGTTGAGAAGAACCATATACAGATCTTTTAGTATTCTAAATTTATGAATTGCCTATTATGCCTGTAATCACAACATCGTATATCTCGCCCGTGGGAGAATTGATCTTAGGTTCTTTTCAGAATAAACTTTGTTTATGCGATTGGAAATCTAGACAAAGAAGAAAAGCTATAGACCAAAAAATCGCCTCTACCCTGAATGAACCATTTCATCAGGGTATGGATTCTCTTCTAAATTTATCAATGGAACAGCTTAACGAATACTTTGCCGGTGAAAGAAAAAGCTTTGATATCCCGATTTTGGAGTGCGGATCACATTTTCAAAAAGAAGTTTGGAAAGCGCTCCGCGATATTCCTTATGGAACTGTGATGAGCTACGGCCAATTAGCTCAAAGTATGGGGAAACCGAATTCCACTAGAGCTGTCGCCAATGCAAATGCCGCTAATGCGATTTCTATAATAACCCCATGCCATAGAATTATTGGTAGCAGTGGAAAGCTTGTTGGATACGCGGGTGGTATGGATGCAAAGAAGCATTTGTTAAAGCATGAGTGCCCGGACGTTCTGGATTTTAGCACCTCTTGATGCTTCTAACAAACAATCGCTGGTTAGATCGCCCGCGAAAAGCCTAACTATTTTGATAACAAAGTTTTTCTGCAAGCTTAACAGCCTCAATAAGTGATCCGGGGTTGGCTATTCCTTTGCCTGCTATATCAAATGCTGTGCCATGATCAACTGATGTTCTGATGATTGGAAGACCAAGTGTGACATTGACTGCCTCATCAAATGCAAGGGCTTTAAGTGGTATGTGACCCTGGTCGTGATACATACATATAAAAGCATCGGTAACCTTTCGGTTCTTAGGTAAGAACGCAGTGTCGGGCGGCACAGGCCCCAAAATTTTAAACCCTCTTTTTTTCGCCTCAAAAATTTCGGGCTGAATGATTTCTTCCTCCTCTTTATTTCCCAACAGGCCACCTTCTCCTGCGTGTGGGTTTAATCCAAGGACGATTAAATGAGGTTCACGGCCTTTAATTTTACATAGGGCATTTCGTGTGAGCTCTATAACATCGAATAACCTATCACGTGTTAATAAATCAGGGACTTCATTATGACCACAATGGCAGGTTACAAAACTGGCTGTCACCTCTTTTGAGTACTGTAGCATGCAGACCTTAAGCGATGTGGTCAGGTTGGCAAGAATCTCTGTGTGCCCTATATGGGCGATTCCCGCCTTTTGTAAAGAGGACTTGTTGATTGGGGCTGTCACTATCCCATCTACACTACCTCTCATTGCATCGTCTACAGCCTGCTTGACGTAACTATAAGAGGCTCGCCCGTAGTCTTCATCAATTATTCCTCTTTTTAATGAGGTTTCAGATAGCAGCGAAGATATGCCATTTATCTGCGACTTATCAGGCTTTGGTAGATTTAAATTTTTAGCTTCTTCCTCTAAAACGGTGCGATCTCCGTAAATGATAAGATTAATATTAGGCAGGTTGTCTTTTGAGTAATTTAATAACTTAAGGCAAACCTCTGGGCCTACCCCAGAGGGGTCTCCCATTGTAATAGCCAATTTAATTATGTCATTTTTCACTGTCTTTTATCTCTCAAAAAATTTACCTATTGCCTGACTTATTTCAAATACCTCACATCTTTTCAATATCAATCGCATGCTGACCTTTATCTTATCTTCACATAATCAATCGCAATTTTTTAAAGGTCTACAAAACTGGTAAGCAGATAAGTCGGTGTTTTCGTTGAAACAAACCGAGCCTAGTTATAGCGCTTTCTGCTCATTATAAAATTGGGTAGAAATTCGCCTTTTGTAAAAATAGAATCAATCAATAATGATTCAGGGTGTATCATCTTCAATAAACAAGATACTTGGAGTGCTGTGCGAGCAAGGTCATCTTGGCAGTTTTTCTGGCATGTCTGCTAAAACGTAGAGCATTGTAGCCAGAGAGGCCACACACTTTTTCATATCCTCCTTGGAAACCTTATCGACAGTGTCTGCGTGTGTGTGGTGGTATTTAAAATAATTTGTCCTATCTACCAATACATCCATAATGGGGATCCCCTGCGAGAGCAGGGGACGTATATCTACCCCACCGGCCCCGGGCCTGACTGAGTCGGAACCTAATGGTTTATTTAATTCCGCAATTTTTTTAATAAACGGCATGGCCTTATTACTGCCAGTAAAAGCAAATCCCTCAGGAGTAAAGGTCCCAGTATCTGATTCAATGGCTATGACTACTTTATCTGAATTCTCTTTTTGAGATTGTGCGTAAATTTTTGCTCCATTTGCTCCATTTTCCTCATTCGTCCAAAGAACGAGCCTGAGAGTTCTCTTTGGCTTGAGATCAAGGTCATGGATGAGTTTTATGGCATGCCATGCCATCATGCAGCCGCCTCCGTCGTCCTGAGCCCCTTGGCCCACATCCCAAGAATCGATGTGACCACCCACTATTATTACCTCCTCAGGTAAGGAACTTCCTTTGAAATCGGCAACTATATTTCTGGATATGGCGTTAGGTAAGGTCTTTCCTTCCATTGATAGACGAATGACTACCTTTTTCCCTCGATTCTGAATGCGATGAAGTCGTTCAGCATCTTCCGGAGTGATGGCGGCATGAGGAATTTTGGCAACGCCATCTGCATATCTCATGCCTCCCGTGTGCGGTGTTTGCAAGGAGTCATGACCTACAGACCTTATAAGGCTTCCTATTGCCCCGGCACGAGAAGCCTCAATTGCCCCTGAAACCCGTATTGCTACGGTTTCTCTATAGCTGGTGAATGGTATGTTAAACAGTACAAATTTTCCTTTTGCAACATGGGCTTTGTTTTTTAAATCCTCAAAGCTTGAGACGACTAAAACCTCTCCTATTAGGCCCTCTGTGGGTGTTGCAATCGAGCCTCCAAGTCCGAGCATGGGTAGTTTTTTGTAGCTGGGTTCCAATTGTTCTGCAAACTCTTTACCTCTTTTCCAATTGGGCACGGAAACATCCTGGGTGCTGACGGATGTAAACCCATCATGCTTCAAGGTCTGAGCGATCCATTCTATTGCTTCTTCCAAATTTTTTGAGCCACTGAATCTTGGCCCAAAAGTATCACACATTTCTGCAAGCCGATCCCATGCTAGATTCGAATCTAGGGCTGCAGATTGTAATTTTTTAACGTTTTCTCGATAGGTCGAAGGGATATCACTGGGCTCCAAAGCATGGATCTGGCCACAAAAAGCAAAGACAAAAATACACGTAGCGATACCTATTTTTATGAATGGGCGCACTGCCTCAAATCTTTTAAAACTTATTCGTAACATTGAGGAAATGTTGCCTTAAGGTAGTTGTTCTTCCAAGATAATTAGACGTGAGTGATTCAGAGAGACCTAGCTTCATTCAGCATCAATTCAATTTGGTGTTTTGAGGCTGGAATTTTATGGCAGTTACTTAGTAATTTATTTTTCGAAGCGGGGATCATCCAGTTTGGATAATCGAGAACTCCCCCAAGGTCCCAAGAAGAAAGTTTTTCTAGTATTTGATCAAGCGTGTATCGTGTCGATAGTAATTCACTCGCCAACGCTCTCCAATCGTTGTCTTGTTTGTATAAGAAATCGGAATACGATGGAATTAGATTTAATCTTGATTTTATTTCCTGCTGGATGATTCCAATGAAATACACTAATGCCAACTTTTTGAATTCTTTTGAATCATGAGAAACAGAGAGCAAGGTTTTTATATATGACGATGCTGTTTGCAAGTCTCCGAGAGTCTTCTCTGAGTAAGATTTCATAAAACTTTCTTCTGAAAGATTTTCATTTCTTAAAAAGAAGTTGGCCAACCGGCCTATACCTAATAGGTTGAGCGAAAATCCTGTTGAAAGTAATGGGTCTACAAAACCACAAGAAGAAGGGAGTTTAATCCAGCGATCACCAGTTACCGGGCCTCTGATAAATTCAAGAGAATGAGATTTATAAAATGGAGTGACAATTTGGCTTTGCGAAAAAAGTTTTTTTATAGCTGGTAACCTATCTAATAATGTCCTCCATATTGTTGGTGCCTCCTCTTCCTCAAGGTTTCCTAATTGGGAAAATTTGGAAATAGATGCACCCGCACTGACGATACCATTGTTGAATCTTAAAATCCAGATCCACCCTCCTTCGAACAAGAAATGAATGGCTGAATCATCTAATGGATATGGGCTAATGCTGCCTTTTTTCAGTGCATTAGAAATAGGGCTTACATTTTGGAAATGTGCATAAACAGCAAATCGATCTCCTTCCTCCCGATGCGGCGATGATTCAGAAATAGAAAGGTGTTCGGAGGAAAAGCTATGATTGCCTGTCGCATCGATAAGATAATCTACTTTGATATTTTTTTTGATATGATTTCTCTCTACTAATGAGAGATTTAATTTTTCTTCTGAAAAATCAACAGATTCAACAACCGTTTTCTCTAAATAAGTCACTTCATGTTTTACCGCTTGATCAACAAGAAAGAGGTCGAACTGTGGCCTATACCAATGCGTATCTGCTACCTGTTCATCTGGGCTTGCGGCCACACACATCGTCTCTTTATTTTCGACGTTTCCCTGATCGTCTAAAAAGAAAAATGAAAAACCACGTTTTAACCCAACTTCTATATCAGGATGATGTTTTTGCCATCTTCCCCAGGTAGATAAATTGTATAAATGAGGAAGGTCGTACTTTTTGCCGAGCTCTTCCAATAAAAAGTTTGCTAGTGGAGTAGATGATTCCCCAATAGAAAACTTGGGGTGAGAATCCCTCTCAATTAGAACCACATCGTGTCCAATTTTTTTGAGTAAGGTCGCAATGATGGCTCCTCCATACCCTGAACCAATAATTGAAATTCTCATGCCTATAAAAAATTAAGCTGCTTTAAGCTTTTTCACAAAATGAGCAGATAACTGGTTTCCTCATCGATTGGTATCTATTCATTTCTTTAAATCTAATAAATCGCTCAGGATAGCATTCTCTGCAAATGGAAAATTTAGAAAGATCCCATAGATCCAATATAGTGCGACCAGAAAAATAATTAAGTCCGACTTGAAATGCCTGGTCGATCAAGTGTAAATCGGGCTCTCTAAATTCATCTTTTTCTGTGAGTCGTTTCATATATTCTGTTTGGCCTCGGGTTGGTATTAGCGAAAGCGTCCCCACATCACATCGATTACATAAATCACATGCCTTCTCGATATCTCTCAGGCAGTCTGCCCTGCTTTTTGTAAAAGGAGGTTGTATGAGAACAAATGCTCTTATTTTTACCTTCCACTCCTTCAATTTTGTGCAAGCTTTTCTGAAATCCGTTAAATCAAAGCCTTTATTAAGTTTACCTAGAATCTCTTCATTCGCTGTTTCCAAACCCATTGCAATTTCAAATTCTCCGGGTATCTGGGAGCGAAATTTTGAAATCATAGGAACAGTTAGTTTCGGGTGATTTTCGACAATGACTCTCTCGAAAGAAGAAATTAATGGAATTATTCCTGGCCAGGCTTTTTTGTTAATAGCCTTTTGATCAAAAAAACTTCCGCTGTTATATAATTTAATCCAATTTGATTTCTGCAAATTCCCTAAAGCATATTGGATTTGTTTAATTATTTGATCACTTGAATTAGAATATGTGAGTGTGTTTTTCCAGAGATCGCACATAACACATCTCCAAGGGCATTCTTTGTTTGTGATAAAAACAGTCGAGATAGACTTTTTATTATCCGGGTCAAGCCACTCCTCTTCATTTAACTGAGCATATGGTTGATCAGGCCGTACGATATTTCTATCACTCCTGGATTTCAGGACCTCATGCGTTACAGATGGATTCACATCAACAGAAGTTCACAGTTAGATAATCGCGTATCAAAAAGCACCATACATGGATAGGAACTTTCTTCTGCATTCCAATTCAGTTTTTGGGAATACACTTCTCAGATCATCTTCACTGATCGCTCCATGTTGAAACCTTCGCTTTTCAAAAGCTGGAAATTCAATATTTTCCAATATTTTGAAACCGCGTTTAATGACCTCACCTTTTAGATTATATAATTTATTTACGTTATATTCCGTAAGTTTTTTAAAAGGTATTCCTTCCGAGACCTCGATGACATCTGGTCGAGTAAATGGGCTAAAAGCTTCAAATCCGTATTCCCTAGCTGGCGCATATGATCTCGTGTAACTACGTGATAATCCTCCAGAATACGTCTGCGAGTGCTTGAATTTTCCTACGCCCCATCCTTCATGGTAGAGCATCTGATTGTTAATAACGCTACGGATCGTTAATTCTGGATTTTCGTGAATAGGGTAGTTCTTTAAGTTTTCATCTCCTCCATCCCCATCAATGATATATTTCCAGCTTGGATAGATTTGTCTTATTTTGCCGAGTAAAGCCAATCCCATTGCAGCACATTCCACATCCAAGATCTTATAATCTTCGATGATACTTATGGTTTTTTCGATATCGATCGATGACTGGGTAACCTCGACCGGTTCCAAAAACATTGAGAGGTTTAGTTGTTCTAAAAAAGCTCGGGCTTGATCAAGGTCTGGCCCGCTTTCAACGTGAAGGGTAAACGCCTTAAGACGCGAAAGGTTCATCCCCTTTCGACTCATCGTCAAATAAGTAGCTAGAAAGACTGCGCCACTATCGATCCCTCCTGAAAAACACACACCAATAGGCTCTTTTTCAGGCACGTGATCAACCCATTTCTCTATTTCAGAAAAAAGTGCTTTAACATAGTTTTTCCCGATGAGGTCTATATCATCAGGTTGGGAATCACTCGCCGGATCAAAAAATCTTACATGTCGGGCATCTGGATCAGGGCATCCAATCAACTCGAGATGGGCTATGTAGTGAGCTGGAACCATTCTTGTATAAGACGGATGGAACTGGTCGTCTAATTTTTCCTGCTTCAGCCAGTTTAGAATTTGGTCTATCCTTTCGGCGACAATCAAAACTGGGCCGTCCTCTTTTTTAGCTAAGAAGTATCGGATTGGCCGATCCAGCGATCGTGCTAATTTTACCGATTTACCATCTCGGGCCAAGAGAGCAAAAGAACCTTCAATATTTCTTAATGAGGCGATGTCTTCGCGTAAGATCCATTCTCTGACTTGTTCTTCACTGCAATTTCCAAGCTTTGTAATCTGAGGGTCAATTAAGTCGACTACTTGCTCGAGATATTGATGAGTTACCATGGATACAAAGATAAGGTTCCCAGAGTAATCAGTCAATCTACTCAATAGATGTTACAAAGTGAATTGTCCTTAGAAATAGCCCCAATTATTTTTTTCCATGCTGTCGCCCAAAATAATTCATTAATTCATTTCAAAACGAGGAATTTTGAATAGTAGCCATGCAACTTGTCCAAAGAATAAAAATTCAAAGTGATTCCACTTTTTTCATGAGGAATCGGAATAATTTGGATATGAGTTTAAAAAGACGTCGATTTCGAATGATTGATAAAATTTCTTTTCTAAAAGTGTAAATTAATAATTAGGCTCCCTTTGAATGGAAGCATGAAATCTGAGCCTTTGCCGTATACGCGATGGATAAGTTTTGCTGGTAATCCCAGTATTAATGCATTTAGCACTTTGATGTGGCAATTTGTATTCTTGGTATTTTTCAATTCGCAATGTCATACAGGCTGAGAGTAAAATAATGGAGATGGAAGGCCTGACCAAAGACGAAATCTCCGATATTTTGGAAGAAATTGGAACACTACTGGAGCTCAAAGAAGAAAACACTTTTAAAATTCGAGCCTACACTAATGGTGCTCGAGCGCTGCGAACTTTGGACGGCGATATAGAAGACTTAATATCGCAAGATACATTAAAAGAAGTAAAAGGTATAGGAAGTGCCCTAACTTTAAAAATAACTGAATTAGCCAAGACTGGCGAATTACAGTTTTACAAAGATTTAAAAAAATCGGTTGAGCCTGGTCTTATTGAAATGCTTGATATACCCGGTATGGGGCCAAAGAAGGTCGTCGCTCTCCATGCTCAACTTAATATTAAAACAGTCAGTGAGCTTAAAACAGCTTGTAAGGACGATAGAGTTGCCACTCTTCCTGGTTTTGGGAAGAAAACACAAGAGAAGATTCTTGCTGGCATAGAATACAGGAAACAATACGCAAGTCACATACGACTAGATGAAGCACACCAGCTTGCGGAGACAATAATTGAGGAATTAAGAAATCATCCAGATGTTATCCGCTCATCGGTTGCTGGAAGTTTCAGGAGGTCTAAGGAAATAATTGGTGATTTAGATTTTCTAGTTTCGGCAAAGGATGGAAGAGATATATCAAATTATTTTGTTTCCATGGATTTGGTAAAGGATGTCATTGCCCATGGAGAAACTAAATCTAGTGTGAGATTAATACAAGGAACTCAAGCAGATTTACGAGTTGTAACAGACGATGAATTTCCCTTTGCTCTCCACTATTTTACGGGCAGTAAAGAGCACAATATTGGTATGCGCCAGCGTGCCATTAAAAAAGGGTTGCGACTGAATGAATACGGACTCTTTAAATCAGACAAGGAAACCAAAGATAAAAATCTAAGGGTGACATGCCGTAGTGAGGAGGACATTTTCTCTGAACTAGGTATGGATTTTATTCCCCCGGAGATGCGTGAGGATAATGGCGAATTTGAATTGGCAGAATCATCAAAAGTTCCAAGACTTATCGAATGGACGCAACTAAAAGGATCTCTTCATAATCATACGAATTGGAGTGATGGGATTCATTCGCTGGGCGAGACAGCCGAGTATATGCGAGAACTCGGTCTTCAGTATTGGGCGATTACTGACCATTCAAAATCAAGTTTTCAAGCTAGTGGGCTCGATGAAAAAAAATTAGCCCAACAGGTGGCTGAGATCCAAAAAATAAATACAAATTACGAGAGCACTGGAATTGATTTCAGGCTCTTATCAGGGACTGAAGTTGATATTCTGAACGAAGGTGTTTTAGATTTTCAGGACAGCATTCTTTGTGAACTAGATGTTGTGGTTGCCAGTATTCATAACGGGTTTACTCAATCCAAGAGCGTTATGACAAAGAGAATCATTAAGGCCATTGAGAATCCTAACGTGGATATTTTAGGGCATATGACCGGGAGGCTGTTACTGGCACGTGAGCCCTACCAGCTAGACATAAAAAAAATCATTGATGCCTGTGCTGCAAATGGCACCTGGATTGAACTTAACGCAAGTCCTTACCGGCTTGATTTGGATTGGAGGCATTGGAGACATGCTATTTCAAAAGGTGTAAAATGTGTTATAAATCCCGACGCTCATCGTAATGAACATGCTGGCTATTTAAAATTGGCAACCTCAGTAGCGAGAAAGGCAGGATTGACTCCTGGTGATGTCATTAACAGTCTGCCTTTAAATGATCTACTCAGTAAATTACACCCATAATTGTTCAATGAATTTGATATTTCGAGACCTCGCGCCTCAAATAGCCCAAGGAAGCGAAATTGGAATATGAAATTCACCCAAAGTTCCTTTATAAAATAAATCCAGATTTGCCTACTTATACTGGGGCTTAACTTTTATAATGGAATCAGTTTGTTGATAAGTCTCAGATCATGAATCCATGCATTAATTCAAAATCAATGGATGGTTCTCTGGTTCTTCGGGGCAACATCGAGTCCAATTAAAATATGAAGAGTAGCTATAAAGATGTAAATTGAACACGCGTCATCCTCCTCGTGTTGTCATGCCTGGCTGCTTGTCTTGATAATGATTCAATATAAAATTTTTTGCTTCCAGTGGATCTGAGGATGGTAAAATTTGTGATGGGGGCATTTGGTTCCGAAACCAAGTTCGTTGCCTTTTTGCAAATTGTCTCGTTTTTATTTTTATCGACTCGACAGCATCCTGAAGCTCTGTGTCACCTTGGAGGTAGGAAATGATTTGGCGATACCCGATGGCCTGAGCAGCAGAATGGTTTTGTAGAATACCCTCATCGATTAATCTAGATGTTTCCTCCACTAGCCCATTTTCAAGCATCTTATCCACACGCTGCTCCATTTTCTTGAGATGATCTTCTAATTCTGGCTGTATGACGTATACACATTTTGGCCAGTTTGAGATATTTTGATCCCAAGGAGATTTTAAATCCTTTGGGGGTCGACCGGTGAGTCTTACAATTTCTATGGCTCGAATTAATCTTCTAGGATTATCTTTATCGATATAATTGAATGTTGATGGGGCTTCAGATTTTAGAATGATCTGTAATTCTTCTAGTGTGAGTTTTTCTAGATTTTTTCTTAGCTCTGCATCCTTTGGCGGGGCTGTTCCAATCCCTTGGAAAAAAGCTTTTAAGTATAACCCCGTTCCTCCACAAAAAATAGGAACACGACCTCTTTCAAATATCTCTTGGTATAATTTGGATGCTTTATCAATGAACTTAGCGACATCGAACTCTTCAACGACAGAGCAAATGTCAATCATATGGTGAGGGACAGTCATCTGTTCTTTTTTAGAAACTTTTGCCGTTCCCACATCCATCCCCTTGTAGACTTGCATCGAATCAACCGAGATAATTTCACCAGACAGTTCTTTGGCAATTTTTATAGCGAGGTCAGATTTGCCAGAACCCGTAGGACCAGTAATTATGATGGGATTTGGACTCATGCCATCCATAGAAAAATGTTTCAGGAGTTTTTTTCTGAAGATGTATTTTTCAAACCCTCAGTTTCGGAAGGTTGGGCTTTTTCTTTGCTCAAGGCTTGTTTGCGCGCCTCTTTTGCTGACAAAAGAAAAATGAGCCCAATGCCGGTAGTAATTGCCGTATCAGCTACATTGAAAGCAGGGAAACCGATTTCTGAGACGATGACACTGCCTGACTTTCTTTGTGTGTAAAAGAAAAGAAAATCAACGACATAATTATGTACTAATCTATCAATTAAATTTCCAACGATCCCACCATTGATCAGGCCCATGGCCCACCTGCCAAGAGCATGATGAATCTCGAAAAAACTTCGGAAGAAAAAGATGGCCACAATTGCTCCCATTGCAATTATGGCAAGTAGATGGTTTTGGCCAGAAAACATGCTGAAAGCTGAGCCCGTGTTTCCCCAATAAACCAGTTTAAAAAATCCCTCTATGACTGGAATTTCTTGGCTTCGAAAATCTATATTAAAATGAACTACCCACTTCGTGAGTTGGTCTAGGGCAATAATTCCGAGAGCTATAGAGTAGACTCGTATAACATGAGATCTCTCTGACGATAATCCAGAATCTTTATCCATAACCACTTACGGTTTTCATGATTACATAAATCATAGAACAATGCAAAGCACATACGGCCTACAGTGTGTTAAGGTCGTCTACCCTTATTTTATTGGGCTGGGGTAAGCTTCAATAATCTAAAAGCAAAATCTAGCCATAGTGGCGTTGACGCGAATGCCACGGCTGATGTTGCGAAAATAATTTGAGTCGCTGTGTTCGCATCTCCACCATAATGTTTGGCAAGAACAACGGGAAAAACAGCACATGGCATCGCAGCTTGAATAGCTATCACAGTTGTTAGTTCGGATGTAAAATGTGACCATCCTGCTGCCCAAATAAAAATGACGGGCATTATCCCAATTCTTATACCTAGAGAGAGCATCCAAGCCCCTGGCTTCCCGAGTGCCTTTAAACCTTTTATATGGTCTGCCATGGCCATTCCAACCAAAAGAATGCCAACAGGAATTGTGCACCCACTCAAGACCTCGATGAGATTCCACAATGGGGCAGGGATCATTTCCCCTAGATCTAAAATTCGAATGAGAACACAACAAACCAAAGCGATCAAAGGAGGGTTTAATATTCTTTTGATGACCTGCCGAACGGAGTTTGATCCAGCCATCATTGGCATTCCAAACATCCATAGTCCAACCTCCACTCCGACATTGAAGACAAATAAGACTCCCAGAGTGGCTTGGTCAAAAAGTGCGCTGATAATGGGAATCGGTATATAACCGTAATTGAACACACCTGTCGTGTAAGCAAAAGCTTTCACGCTTCTTTTCTCTACTTTTCTTAAAAAAATTTTACTGAAGAACCATGAAATAAGGATTCCGGTCGCTACCAATAAAAATCCCATTAATGGGGGCCAAATGATATTTGCTTTGTTGTCAAATGCCGGGTTTCTTGCAACTACATTAACAACCAGGCATGGCACCCATAAATTGATCAACAATTTAAATAGAGTTTTCTCCGTTTCACCAGAGACGATTTCTCTTTTCCTTAGAGCGAAACCAAGGGCTACGATGAGGTAGACTGGAATGACTGCCCCTAAAATTATTGATATGGTTTCCAATGGGTTTGCTCTAATCCCTCAGCTAAGATTGAATGGGCCGCTCAATTATTCGAAATCACATAGTGACTCATGGCCATGAATTCTGCCGCTTGGACATTCTCGTAATTGGGGTTTTTAATATCTTTTTGACAATGATCGACAAATTTAGCAGGTTCCCATTCACCCGAATAATCAGCGTTAAGGTCTGAAATGTATTTTGTAATCAATGTATCAAATTGGCTCTGGTTATCCAAAGGATAAGCCCTCCGGAACCAGTATTTCGCATTTCCAAAATCTTCCTCCCGCCTGTGCATCATGCCATGAATATAGCTAGCCTCTGGGTGGCCCATGCTTTGGACAATGCTGTGCGATGGTTCCAGGAAATCATTCCATAAAAGAACCAGAGCATGCAGAAACTTTCTGGTATCGTCGCTTAACGAGAATTCTTCATTAAGTGAGGATATCCAGCGATTTATTTGTGATTGGTCCAAAGCATTTTCTCTTTTTTCATCTCCAAGTCCTGGTTTATTTGATGCAGGGAGGGCTTCCAACACCTTTTCGACAAGAGCTTGATCAGTGTCATCTTGTGCCATAATTTTTGATAATGATTGGAGGTACTAAAAAGTTCCAGCTAAATCCTGAATCCTATTCGTAGAAAAAAATCCCCAATGATCTGGCATTGGGGATGTATATAAATCGTTTTTGTAAGCCTTAAAATCTAGAGTGCCTCGTCTGAGTCTAGGAATCCAGCCAGCATTCTTATACGCGTTGGGTGTCTTAACTTTCTGAGTCCTTTGGCTTCTATTTGACGAATTCTTTCTCTGGTAACCTGGAATTTTTTACCGATTTCTTCCAGGGTGTGACCGTAACCATCCCGAAGACCGAATCGCATCTCTAAGATCTGGCGTTCTCTTTCTGTTAAGCTACAAAGAACATCGTTCAGCTTTTCTTTGAGCAAGCTGTAGCTGGTCTGGTCTAGAGGATTTTCTGCGTCTTTATCCTCGATAAAGTCTCCAAAGCTTGCGTCCCCGTCATCGCCGACCGTAGCTTGCATTGAGATAGGGTGCTGCGCCATCTTGAACGCGGCTCTTACTCTTTCGACCGGCATTTCCATCTCTTCAGCGATTTCTTCAGGAGTTGCTTCTCTACCGTATTCTTGAAGTAGCTGTTTCTGAACACGCATCATCTTATTGATGATCTCTATCATGTGGACTGGAATCCTGATCGTTCTCGCTTGGTCCGCGATAGATCTGGTGATTGCCTGTCTAATCCACCATGTGGCGTAAGTACTGAATTTGTATCCTCTTCGATACTCAAATTTTTCCACACCTTTCATGAGGCCCATATTTCCTTCTTGGATGAGGTCAAGGAATGATAAGCCCCTATTCATATACTTTTTGGCAATCGATATTACCAAACGGAGGTTTGCCTCCACCATTTCGGTTTTTGCTTTGTGAGCGAGTTCTGCGTAATGCTTCAGTTGCTTGTAGGACTCGAGGAATTTCTCAACCGGCATCCGAACGAATTCCTCGAGGGTAGAAAGTTTATTTTCCTCGGCCTCGATAGCCATGTCCAGTGCTTTAGACTTTTTCTGTGGCTTCAAAGATTTTAAAGCTGTGAGTCCTTGCTGGAAGGTTTCGTGAATATTGTCAGCTACAAGGGTCATATCTTCTAGGACCTTTTGCTTGTAGTAAAATTTAGGAAAAGTTGAGGATAATTTTTTATCTAACTTAAGAAACTCGCCATGAACTCTATCTCTGCTCTTAGGCGACTCTTCTGATTTCCATTGATTATACTTATCATCGACCTCTTCATCATATTTGCTGACTTTTTTGATCAACTTTCTGAGATCATTGAGGTGTACTTCACGAGTATCAATTTTTTTGTCTTGAATGACGCGATCAAATCTTTCTTTGGGTGGCTCAGAAATCAGTTTCTCTGCCAAAGCGATATGCTCTTTTCCAGTAAAGCCAAAACTATAGACTATACGGGTCACTTCATTTTCCGCGTCTTCGATTCTTTTACATATTTCGACTTCTTGTTCCCTGGTAAGAAGTGGGACTTTACCCATCTGCTTCATATACATGCGAACAGGGTCGTCAAGAATATCAAGTTGGGCTTTGTCTTCGTCCGCTTCGTTATCAGCTTTTCTATTCTCTATTTCACTCTGTTCTACAATATCGATATCCAGAGATCTGAGCTTGCTGAAGACTTCATCCATGTCTTCAGAACTGACAAATTTTTCCGGCAATGCAGACTCAATATCTGAGTATGTCAAATAACCTTGATCTCTCGCCAAGGAAATAAGCTCTTTAATTTTTTCTTTTAAATCTGCGTTCGTAATCCCTTCAGAGATTTCCGCTTCGGTCAGAGGCTTAACACCCGCTGGCTTCTTATCCTCTGAATCTTTATCCGTGCTTTTGCCCGAGTTCTTTACTTTCTCTACTGCAGCCTCTTTCTTCTCATCAGATTTTTTGGCTGCAACTTTTTTGCGGGCAGTTTTAGCAACTTTTTTGACCACAGCCGCTTTTTTGGTCGCTGTTTTTTTATTGGTCGTTTTTGCCACCTTTTTCACAGCCGCCACCTTTTTCACAGCTGCCGCTTTTTTCACAGCTGCCGCTTTTTTCACGATAGTTTTCTTTTTAGTTGTTTTCTTAGCGGTGGTTTTTTTTGGTGTTTTGGATTCCGCTAATTTTTTGGTGGCTGCCTTTTTAGCCAATGGCTTTTTTTTGGTGGCCGCTTTGGCAACCTTTTTGGAGGCAGTTTTTGGTGTTTTTTTAGCGTCAGAGGAGGTTTTTTTTGTTGGGCTTGCTTTTTTTGCCGTCACTTTTTTCGCAGCACCTTTCTTTTTAGTGGTCCGAGTATTTGCCTTAGTTTTACCCGCGGCCACTTTTTTGGTGGTTGCGCTTCTCTTCGCTACGGGCTGCTTTTTCGCAGCCGCTTTCTTAGCTGTTTTTTTGGAATCTTTTGAGGATCCGGTCTTCGATTTCTTTTGAGCCATAGACTATGCCGGTGCGACTTCGGTCAAAAATTAGCGGGTCATTATCCTTCTTAATTTCACAAAGTCAACCTGTAAAATAAAACAGATCCTTAGGCGTTCGAAGCAAACGATTTAGACATTTTCTAAATCCCTGGCTTTCAGCCAAAAATAATCTGAAAGTCGATTGAGATAAACTTTTATGATAGGATTCAGATCTTGGTCGTCATATCCCACTTTCACGACTTCCCTTTCAGCCCTGCGGCAAACCGTTCTGCACAAATCGGAAAATGAAGCCGCTTTATTTCCTCCCGGCAGTGCCCATCCTTCAAATTTAATATTTTTAGCCTCTGTTATTTTTATAAATTCCTCTAATCCTGCCACATCTGATTCTTTAATGGCCTCAAAGCCGGATGAAATGTAATTATTCTTGTCTTCCGGAGCAGTCGCCAATTCACCCATCAGGTTGATAAGTTGCCTTTGTATTCCTTCTAATTCGCTGATTTCTTTATCACTATTTGGCAAATCTCTTAAGTGGGCTTTTAATAATCCAATTGCCGCATTGAGTTCATCAACCTCCCCACAGGCATAAACTCTTAGAGAATCTTTTCGAGTTCTTTTACCAAATAAGAGGCTTGTCTCACCTTGATCACCAGTTTTAGTCACAATACTCACTTGGCCAGATTATGATAATTTCTTAGTTTCTCAAGTTTTCTGACACACTATTGGTCAAGTTTAACCGTATAGAAGTGGTGATAATTGCTCTGCCTGGGCGAAAAAAAACAAAATGATGTGCTAATTTTTAGCCATCTAATATACTCATGATTAAAATGAATGAATTTACTTACTTGTTTGAGCAAAAAATATTTTGGCAAAGTAAATGCGGGCAATGATTCGCTCTATGAATAGAATCCTATCATTCCGGGGGAAAATCGGTATTTTCGCCTTTTTATTGTTAACTTTTCCAACCCTATTGTCTGCGGCCGAGGAAGGTGCTCCTACCATCGATAAATCGGATACTGCCTGGATTATGGCAGCCAGTGCCTTGGTGCTATTTATGACCATACCCGGTTTAGCTTTCTTTTACGGTGGTTTGGTGCACAAACGAAATGTATTGAGTGTCCTCATGCAGTGCTTTGCAATCACCTCTGTGATGACTGTAATATGGACTTTGTTTGGATACTCACTGGCTTTCTCTGAAACGGCGGGAGGATCTCTCGGAAAATTCATAGGCGGTTTTGATTTGGCACTGCTTAAAGGTGGCCAGTTTGAAGAGCTTTCTGGCAGTATCCCACTATTTCTTCATTTTGGATTTCAGATGACTTTTTTTATCATCACTCCTGCTCTAATGGTTGGGGCTTTTGTGGAAAGAATGAAGTTCTCTGCAATTATGCTTTTCTGCATTTTATGGGCTATCCTCGTTTACTTGCCTGTTTGTCACATGGTGTGGGGGGGCAACGGCATCTTATTTGACATGGGGGTCATCGACCTCGCGGGTGGTATTGTAGTCCATATTACGGCTGGGGTCGGTGCATTAGTTGCCTGTATCGTGGCTGGTCCTCGCAAAGGTTACCCTAAATCCACTTTTATGCCGCACAATCTCCCCATGACAGTCTGTGGTACCGGCATGCTTTGGGTAGGTTGGTATGGATTTAACGGAGGTAGTTTTCTTGCTGCCGACGGCAATGCTGCACTCGCTATTGTTGTGACCCACATCAGCGCTTCGGTTGCCTCAATCGTCTGGTCGTCCATAGAATGGGCTATCCACGGTAAGCCAAGTGTTTTGGGTTTTGTCACCGGAGCGATCGCCGGCCTTGCTGCCATAACGCCTGCTGCTGGCGAAGTCGGGCCGTTAGGGGCTCTCATTATCGGCTGTGTCAGTGGAGTCGTTTGTTTTTGGGCTTCCACATCACTTAAACGAAAACTTAATTACGACGACTCATTGGACGTATGGGGTGTGCACGGTGTAGGAGGTATTGTTGGAACTTTCCTTGTGGCCTTCCTTGCATCTGCTTCACTTGGCGGAAAACGCGGTGAGGACTACAGCATGATCAGCCAGTTAGGAACACAAAGCATTGCAATAATCGGTGTGGCTATTTACACCGCATTGATCTCATTCGTTCTTTTGAAAGTTGTTGGAGCCATCACTGGTGGACTTCGCGTGGCCGAGCAAGAAGAAAATGCAGGCCTCGATATCACCTCTCATGGAGAAAATGCTTACAACGACTAAATTTATTTGAGACTTTTGGATTAATATTATGAAAAAAATTGAGGCTATTATAAAGCCGTTCCGTCTTGAGGAAGTTAAGGATGCGCTCTCGCAACTTGGAATTTCAGGTATGAGTATTACCGAAATTAAAGGATTTGGTCGACAAAAAGGGCACACCGAAATCTACAGAGGTAACGAATATACTGTAGATTTTCTTCCTAAGATCAAATTGGAAACGGTCGTAAACGATGATATTGTTGAATCAGCTGTAAACGCTATCGTTGATAGTGCCAAAACCGGCAAAATTGGCGATGGCAAGGTCTTCGTCTATGACGTTCAAAGCTCCTGGAGAATCAGGACTGGTGAGCGCGACGAAGAAGCATTATGAATTGACAACAAGATGGGCTGTTCGGTGCGGTCCTAGTAACAGCCCATCTTGCTTTATTTTTGTTTTCCGCAACTAAATTTAAATTTGTATTTTCTGCCCTTCTTACGGCTTAGCTTTTTGAGAAAAAGCCATCAAAGGACATGGCCTGTGGGCTCAGTTTTACCCCACAAAACAAGGAAACCAATCATGCCTCTAATTGAGTTTTCAACCAATGGTTTGAGATGAGAAGGAAACTACACAATTGGCAATAGTTCTTGATCGGAGATTCTCAATTTGAAACGATCTCGGCGGCAAACCTGGGTAATTTAGTATGATCGTTTTCTCGCGAGTTTTTTTGATTACAACAGTTTTGTTTTGGGCTGCCCTATCACCAGCTCAGAACCAACAATCAAAGCCCTACAATATAATCTTATTCTTGATTGATGATCTTGGTTGGTTTGACCTCGGTTGTCAGGGGAGTAGCTATTATAGAACTCTTCATATTGACCGCCTTGCATCAGAAGGTGCCAGATTTACTGATGCTTATGCGGCATGTGCGGTTTGTTCCCCAACGCGTGCAGCTATTCTAACCGGTAAATATCCTGCTCGTTTGTTATTAACAGATTGGTTGCCATCGGGTCGCTGGAATCCCAAAGCAAAATTGCGGGAGGGCAGGAGGGTGCGATCTTTACCTGTTGAAGAATATACTCTCGCGGAAGCACTGCGCGATTCAGGGTATCGAACGGCAAGTGTTGGGAAATGGCACCTTGGGAGTGCTCCCTTTAGTCTGCCACAACATCATGGATTTGATATTAACATTGCTGGTAACGGCCATGGAGCCCCTGGAAATTACTTTTTCCCGTATAATGGAAACTGGTTAATACCGACGACCAATTTACGGGTTAAATGGAATACCCTCTCTGATGGTAAATCTGGCCAATACTTGACTGATAGACTGACCGATGAGGCCATAAATTTTCTAAACTCTTCCAAAGAGGAGCCATTCTTTCTTTATTTTTCACATTATGGAGTTCATACCCCGCTCCAGGCAAAAAAGGAAATGATCGATTATTATGAGCAAGTGCCGAAGTCAAAACGACAGGGAAACCCAAAATATGCTGCTATGGTTGAAAGTATCGACCAAAGTGTGGGACGCGTTTTAGAAACTTTAAAAAAAATTGGGCGGGAAAAGGAGACCATGATCATATTCACCTCAGATAATGGTGGCTTTTACAAAGCGACAAACAATGCGCCT
Source organism: Limisphaerales bacterium (assembly GCA_965657355.1). GTDB lineage: Bacteria > Verrucomicrobiota > Verrucomicrobiia > Limisphaerales > JAJOIW01 > JAJOIW01. The sequence continues at coordinate 135,240 of CBFHOE010000003.1, forward strand.
CTGCGCGCAAACAAGGGCTCTTATTACGAAGGCGGCATACGTGTCCCGCTGATTATTAAATGGCCGGGGGTTACCAAGTCAGGCTCCATCATCCATGAACCCGTTATCAGCAATGATTTATATCCTACGTGCCTTTCCGCTGCTGGAGTTTCTTTGAATCCAAATCAGCATCGGGATGGATTAAGCCTAAAAACTCTTCTGCAAGGAGGTCATCATTTAAATCGAGACGCCTTGTATTGGCATTTTCCCCATTACAACAGACATCCTTTCAGTTACCCCTCAGGTGTCATAAGAAGCGGTGCCTGGAAGCTGATTGAGACATTTGATCCCTCAGGCGTTGAGCTATTTAACCTTACTGAGGATTTAGGTGAGACCAAAAATCTTGCGGACAAGCATCCTGATGTGACCCAATCCCTTCAGGCGCGGCTTCACCAATGGCAGAAAGAGGTTGGGGCACAGATGATGGAACTAAATCCGGACTATGATCCCGGATCGGCATCATCCAAAAATCGAAATAAAAGATAATCTTTTTCGTTTCATAATCTAGCTGTGAGCATTCAATTTATTTGTTCACATTCGGGTCGGAGCTCCCTGATCCTAAATCAAGCTGGTATTCAGTAGTTAAATCTGTGATTTTTTCATAATGAAATTTGCCATTTGTAATGAAATATTTGAAGGCTGGGACATGGAAAGGGCGATGTCATTTATCAAAGAAGTCGGATATGATGCCATAGAAATAGCCCCATTCACAGTCAACAAAGATGTACGCAATATTTCTCAGGAGGAGCGCCACAAAATAAAGAGCCTAGCAGAAAAAGTTGGTATAGAAATCTCCGGTATTCATTGGGTTTTAGTTAAAACTGAGGGCCTCCACCTTACTCACCCAGATAGTTCGATAAGAAAGAAAACCTCGGACTACTTTGTTGAATTAGTCAAACTCTGCAGCGATATAGGCGGTAAATATATTATCAATGGGTCACCTAAACAGCGTGACGTATTAGACGGCGTCTCATACGAGCAGGCATGGAAGTGGGGGACTGAATCATTTAAAGCACCAGTTCAATTGGCTGAAGAACTGGGTATAACCATTTGTTTCGAACCCTTGGCTCCATCCGAAACTAATTTCATTAATACAGCTTCTGAGGCTGTTAGCTTTGCCAGCCAATTTCAATCTGAGGCTATGAGCACTATTTTGGATGTAAAAGCCATGTCGAGTGAAAGCCTATCGATTCCGGAGATAATCCAAAATACTGGGAAAAAATTCTCATATTTTCATGCCAACGACGCCAATTTGAAAGGCCCTGGGTTTGGTGACGTCGATTTTGTTCCCATAGCCAAAGCCCTAAGAGAGGTTGATTACGATGGCTTTGTTTCCGTCGAAGTATTTAAATTCGAGGAAGGACCTGAAGCCATAGCCACGCAGAGCTTTGAATACCTGAAAAAATCTTTTACACAATGATATGTAAATGCCCCAAACGGGCTGTTGCTTTACTTGACGGACAAATCGGCGGGAATGCCCAAATCTTTATAAGATTGAGCTCTAGATGATTTATCTCCCTCGAGAACTCCACTGGCATAGTCAGCAACTTTCAATGCAATTTTTCTCGGAACGACGACAACACCATCGCCATCTGCAATAACCACGTCACCTGGCCTGACCTGAACACCGCCGCAGACGATAGGCATATTCACTGACTCCAACTGGTTTCTTCCGGGACGAATTCCTCTTCCTGGTTTTTTGTAATAGAGGGGAATTTTTTGGGCGGCGATTTCATCAGTATCTCTGGCAGTATTGCTGGTAATAACCCCTGCGCATCCTTTTAGGGCCCATTTCATAATATTGTTTGATCCAATCGAGCCTGTATCTCTATTTCCCGCTTCTTCGATTACGAGCACTGATCCTTTTTTAAACAACGGAATAAATGGTTCCGGAGTTTGGTTTTTGTATGTCTCTTCAACCCAACTATCAAATTCTTGAGTGCCGTGGAAGTGGGGAATCCCTGCTTGAGAGGGTATATATTTTGCCGTTATCGCGATTCCTCGTAATTGGTGTTCGAACGTTTTCGTATCCTTCCACAGAGGGTGGATGTCCGAGTCCATGACCATGATATTACCTAATCCAAAACGGTCTAAAGCATCACTCACATCTGCAACTCTTAATTTGGAAAAGGCTTTTAGAACTTCCTGGTCATCCTTTTCCGAATAAGATTCGGTTTCAATATAATGAAACCCATTGGCAAGATCTTTTACGGCAGGCTGGCCTAAGGTCGTCCATTTCAGATTTTTGAATTTTGCCGAAGTTTGATATGTCGCGATCCCGAGCGGGAGAAATTCCTCAACTCCAAATCGAATGTCGATTTGCCTATCTTTGGTGTTGAGGTCAACGATTTTTCTATTATCCAAAAAAGCGACTATCTTATCTTGTGTCGCCCTCACCTTTATTTCATACCAACGATCATCTTCAAACTTCATATAATCGGTTGTTTCATTAGCCGATGCATCCTGTCCATTGATACTAGAAATTCCAACGACACCGCCTCCCCAGCCACCAAGGATCAATGAGCATGCGTCATCTTTATATGGAAATGTCAGACCGCAAAAAAAATCACTGCCATCTATTTTCATGGCCATAAATTCTATTTGATAATCTATTCGACCAGGAAGATTGTCTTTCCATGCGACACCAGAAAGTTGTTCCCCCATTAAGATTTCCAATTCATCATTATTGAATGTAACTGCGCCGCTGCCTGCATAATCAGCCTCTTTCCAACTGGTGACAGAGGATTCTTTTAGGTTTGGTAAGTTTTGGGCGTGCGATGTTATTGTGCAAAATGCGAGACAAATTCCAAAGCATTGATTTTTCCACACATTAATTTTTGATGAAGTTCCCAGGATCATGATTCGATATTGAACTACCAAATATAATTTGGAAAGCCCGATAGGAAACAAATTAACCGGCGCATGCCACGACGAATCATTAAATTTGAATTGGAGGAAAATTCCTCCATTATGAAATGATGCTAAAGAAAACTGAACTCTACGATAAACATAAAGCAAGTGGGGCACGACTAGTCGAGTTTGGTGGTTGGGAGATGCCCGTGCAATACTCTGGTATCCAAAAAGAACATTTGAATGTGAGGTCTCAAGCCGGTCTTTTTGATATTTCCCATATGGGTCAGGTTCTCTGCCATGGAAAACAATCTGAGGCTTTTTTAAATTATTGCTTTACTAATAACGTCACTAAATTAAGCCCCGGGGAAGGGCAATATACCCTGCTTTGCCATTCAGAGCGAGATGGGGGAACGGTCGATGACCTTTACCTTTTTAAACTATCAGCAGATTCTTTTCTCATCATTTTTAATGCCTCTCGATTTGAAACAGATCTGGAATTTTTACATAGATATCTTTCTGTGGCTGATTTTGATGAAAAACAAGTCACCATAAAAAATTTGTCGCTCGAGCATTCAGCCCTGGCATTGCAGGGCCCCAAATCAGAAGGCATCGTTGATAAAGTGTTTGGATCCAAGCCTTCTAGCCTCGAAAAGAATCAGATTATCGCACTAGAATACTCTGAGAGTGAAATAAAAATTTCTCGCACTGGTTACACCGGCGAAGATGGGTTTGAAATTATGGGCTCACATCAAATCATTCTAAGTATTTGGGATGCTTTGCTAGAAAATGGCCAAGAATTTGGATTATGTCCTGTTGGTTTGGGAGCCAGGGACTCCCTACGACTAGAAGCTGGGTTTCCATTATACGGGCATGAGCTAAATATGAGCATTCTTCCAGTTGAAGCTGGCCTCATGTGGGCAGTGGACACACAGAAAAACGATTTCGCTGGAAAATCAAAAATTCTTCAAAAAATGGACCAGAACCAACTCAACAGATTGATAGGTCTTGAAATGGTTGATAAAGCTCCTCCTCCTAGGCAAGGATACCCTGTTTGGAATGCCGAAAATGAAAAATCTCCGGTAGGAACTATTACGAGTGGAGGCCTGAGTCCTTCCCTGAAAAATGGTATTGCTCTCGCATACGTTCCCAAAGAACTCTCCAAAAAGCATAGATCTTGGTGGATTGAGATCAGGGGCAAAAAGTATCTCGCTCGACAGCATAAAAAATCATTTATCTAATTGTCTTTGGTTTGACCTATCGGGTAAAGGGTGAATATTCTTTGGTGAGATGAGTTCGATTCCTGAAAACTTAAGCTATGCTCCTTCCCACGAGTGGTTACTGATTGATGGCTCAACCGGAACAGTTGGCATTTCTGATCATGCTCAAGAAGAACTGACAGATATTGTTTTTGTCGAGTTGCCCGAGGTCGGCAAGGTCATCGAGGCGGGCGAGTCGTGTGCAGTTGTCGAGTCAGTGAAAACAGCTAGCGATATCTATTCTCCTATTCAAGGGGAAATCATTGAAGTTAACGAAGCATTAGAAAGTGACCCAGGGCTTGTCAATTCATCGCCGTACGAGAACGGATGGTTCTTTAAGCTAAAAATCTCTGATCAATCCAAAAAAGTAGAACTTTTAGATCCGCCTGCTTACAAAGACCAGATTGGGGAGTCTTGATCCTCTTTAGCCCAAAAACAAAAAAATTTATTTATTTTTTTTGGGTTCATCTTCGGGGTTTTTAAAAAAGGATCAAGCAGGACTCAAACGAGTCTCCCCAAAAGGCTTACAAAAATCGTTTCGTCTTGAAATCCTGGTCTATTCCGAAAACCTGCCACAATTAACAACAGATTTGTCCTGTATGAAGACACTAATTCGTTGATTGCTCTGCATACTGTTGCGTTGGAACGTGTTATCTCCACTTCTGTTTTTTAATCAATATCGTAAGTGAATATGGGGAATTTTTCATAATTCGTTCGCTATTATGCCTCTAAGTCCGCCGGTGTCTCAATTATTCGTGTAAGGTTGATGGAAAAATTAGCCGATATCTCATGATATGTCAGATGACATTGTTGGTCACGTTTTCCAACCGTGTTGTCCGCTGATTAACCAAAACCAATTTCAAATTATGACCAAAAGAGACTTAGTAATTAGAATCAGTAACGAGACTGGCCTAATTCAACAGGACGTCCTAAAAGTAATCCAAAAAACCCTTGATTATATTAGTGATGCTGTGAAAAAAGGCCACAAAGTCGAGTTGAGGAATTTTGGTGTGTTCGAAGTAAAAGTGCGAAAGGCCAGAATAGGACGCAATCCGAACTCGCCTCAAGCCGACGTTCGCATCCCACCTCGCTCTGTCGTAAAATTCAAACCCGGCAAAGAAATGCGTGAAGCAGTCATGCAAATCGAGCCTGAAAAAGCTAATAACTAATTCTGGCGTAAGAAAATCATATTTCCGACTTTCATGAGACGTTCTCTATTTACGGGGAGCGTTTCTTTTTTTTATGGTTAGACTGTGAAGACACTTTCAGGATTTAGAGACTTTTATCCGGAGCCCCTTCCGTCAAAGGACTCATGGAGTATGGCTGTTCGACAATGGATTTTCCAGAAATGGCGGACTGTCGCTCAGAGTTATGGTTTTCAAGAATACGATGGACCACCTCTAGAGCCCTTAGATTTGTTTACCCAAAAGAGTGGGGACGAGATTGTTGCCCAGTTATACAATTTTACTGACAAAGGGGACCGTGAAGTCGCTTTGAGGCCTGAAATGACACCGACTTTTGCTCGGATGGTCTGTGCCGCAGAGTCTCAATATAAAAAGCCCTTAAAATGGTATTCAATTCCTCAACTCTTCAGATACGAGAGGCAACAGAAGGGGCGCTTAAGGGAGCATTTTCAACTCAACGCCGATGTAGTTGGCGAATCTGATCCAGGAGCTGATGCTGAGCTGATTGCTCTTCTGATAGATTGTTTAAAATCAATAGGACTAACCCAGGACGACTTTGTTATTAGATTATCTAGCAGGACTGCCTGGCAGGAATTTTATACTTCAAAAGGTGGTAATCCCGAGGACGAATACCGTTTTTACCAAGCTATTGATAAAATGGAACGTGAAAAAAATGAAGTCACTGAGCAAAACTTGCAAGCTTGTGGGATCGACATCAATGACGTCACTGATTTTATAGAAAGAGCCGAGCCCATTGGAGAGCTTGTTCAAGTTGTTCAACAGATGGATGATCGAGGATTGGGAGATTTTATCAAAATTGATTATCACATCATTCGAGGCTTGGCTTATTATACAGGTGTCGTTTTTGAAGCTTTTGATCGTTCGACCAAATTTCGAGCTATTGCTGGCGGTGGAAGATATGACAAGCTCGTTAGCCTCGTATCTGGCGGAAAAGTGGACATGCCCGCTCTTGGATTTGGTATGGGTGATGTTGTCATCACAGAACTTCTGAAGCACTTGGGAAGGTTGCCCTCCGATTTACTAGTCCCTGATATATACTTTGCCATCGATGATGAAAAGCTAAGGTCTCGATCACTGGCTTACATTCAATGGTTCAGAGAAAGGGGTATAAGGACGCTCTTTCCTTTATCAGGTATGAAAGCTGATAAACAATTCAAATCTGCAAGAGATATGAAGGCTCGGTTTATTGTTAATATAGATCCTCAAAATCCATCGGTTCTTACAGCAAAGAATCTCGAAACCAAAGAAAAGATAGTCGGGGATAGGGAATCTATCCTTGGCATTCTTTGATCTAATAATATTTTTTAATGCGATTTTGAAATAATTGTTTTCAAATTATTGATAAGCATAGATAAGAAGAGTTATGGCAAGTGTGGTAATAGGTATTGATAGTGGAACTCAATCGACAAAAGCTTTGGTTGTTGATGCAAAGACAGGAAATGTTTTAGGGGAATCATCAGAGGCATATGGACTGATTGAAGGATTGCCATCCGGAGCTAAAGAGCAACACCCATCGGTCTGGGTTGAGGCGCTTAAGAACTCCGCCAAAAAAGCACTTAAAAAATCAAAATGTAAACCATCAGATGTGGTGGGAATCGGAGTGAGTGGACAACAACATGGTTTTGTTCCCCTTGACAAGAATGGTGCTGTCATTAGGCCTGCTAAATTATGGTGCGATACCTCAACGGTAGAAGAATGTGAAATTCTAACCGACGCCATCGGTGGCAAAGCTAAAGCAATCAGAGAAACCGGTAATGCATTTGTTCCTGGTTTCACTGCCCCCAAAATTTTATGGCTGAAAAGACACGAGCCAAAAAACTTTAAAAAACTAGCTTCTGTCCTTTTACCTCATGATTATCTTAATTTCTGGCTCACCGGGGAAAAGGTGATGGAATTCGGCGATGCAAGTGGGACTGCTTTTTTTGACGTCAGAAAAAGAAAATTTAGTGAAAAAGTAATGGGGCTTATTGACAGCAAATTATCCTCAAAGATTCCAAATTTAATATCCTCTGACCAACCCGCGGGATTTCTTCAACAATCAGCAGCTGAAGCATTGGGCTTAAATAAAGGTGTCATCGTAAGCGCTGGTGGAGGCGATAACATGATGGGGGCAATCGGGACGGGGAATACAAGCCCGGGAGTCGTCACTGCGAGCTTTGGAACAAGTGGCACGATATACGCCTGCAGCGGAAAACCCGTGGTTGACCCTCAAGGTGAAATAGCGGCTTTTTGTGATTCAACTAACCATTGGCTTCCGCTCCTCTGTACGATGAATGTGACAGTCGCCACTGAAATGGTCAGGAAAAGAAATAACTGGGACCACTCCCAATTGGAGAAAAAAGTTAAAAAAGTGCCCGTCGGATGTGATGGCTTAGTGCTCGTCCCATATTTAGACGGGGAAAGAACACCCAATGTTCCTGATGGCACTGGAGTTCTTTTTGGGGTGAATGGCAAAACTTTCAACCCAGCTTATGAGGCCCGCGCCGCCATGGAAGGGGTCACACTCGGTATGAATTATGGTCTCAACCGGTTGCGAAAGCTCAAGCTGACCCCAACCCAAATCAGAGCCACTGGAGGCGGAGCTAAATCCAGAACCTGGCTTCAAATGATGGCAGATGTCTTCAATACGGAAGTTGTCACTTTAAAAATTAGCGAAGGGGCTGCCTACGGGGCTGCTCTGCAGGCCCTCTGGGTATGGAAAAATCAGTCCGGAAATCACGTAAGCATAAGTGAAATCACGAATAAATTTGTGAAAGTCAACAACCGAGAGCGTTTTCAACCGAGAGAAGAGCAGGCCGGTATTTATCAAGATCTTCAAAAACTGCAGGACGGACTTTCAAAATCATTAAGAAAAGATTTTACTAAGCATAGAAACCTCGCCAGCTAATAAATTGCTTTAAGAATTTGTTGCTACGAATTCCATCTCAAATTTTGCCCCCAATGGTAATTTTGAAACTTCTATGGTGGACCGGGCTGGAAATTCGGAGGTGATGTATTCTCCATAAATAGCATTAATTTTAGCAAAATCACCCAAGTCTGTTAGGAAAAGTGTACATTTAATGAGGTTCTTGTAATCAAGACCTGCTGATTTCAATAGTGCTCCCACGTTTTTAAAGACTTGGTGTGCCTGGGATTCAATATCTTCCGAAATCAGTTTTCCACTTTGTGGCTCCAGCGGAATCTGTCCTGATGAGAAATAAAGGTCGCCAGTTTTAACTAAATGATTATATGGGCCTACTGGTTCGGGGGCATCATTAACTTTGATAATTGATTTATTCATATGTCCCTGTTGTATTAACCTGTTTGGCAAATTTGTAAAATCACTTTTATTTTATTGTCAAAATCCATGATCAGGACTTAGTTTGTTGCGTTATTGACATGAGGAGTGGGAAATTTTCATGGTTATTGGTCTTCTGCCTTGCTGTTGGAATTGGCAATTCTGGCCTAGCGCAGGAATTTGACTCAGATAGGTGGCTGGTGTACGAAGTCGGTCCGGCTGTCATACTCCCCAATCTTGGGGTGAGTTCATTATACGATACTGATGTTCTTCTCGGCACCACTCCAAGTGAGCAATCCGATTTTATCATAGCGACTCGTCCTGAGCTCAAAATGCAATTAGGGGCAGAGGACATGGATTATCTTACTGTTCAATATGCCCCGAATTATCTTAAATATTTCGATACAGATTTCTTGACGAGAATAGACCACTATTTTGGCCTCAACCTCAATATAGAGCGACCAAAAACAACCATCACGGGTGCTTCGACTGGTAGTAAACTTGGAGGATTTATTGGTCAATTCCAGAACTTCGCCACTGCACCAACTGACCGTATAATCCACAGGCATAATTATAGGATTCTTCAAAACATTTCTGGTAAGACTTCAGGTTCTTTGGCTTTTAGCTATGCCGTTCAAGACTACGAAGAAGGGTCTCCCTTGCTTGATATTAATGATTGGAGAGTGACCACTGGAGCCGTTTACGATTACACGGAGAAAATGGATCTGCTTGCTGAAGTTTTCTACGGGCAATCCACTGCAGATTCCAATCTTCCAGGTAGGGAACGCTGGCCCGCCTGCATCAAGAATTGGATTTTTTCTGGGCTCTGAAGCTGAATTTACGCCAAAACTTACCGGCGATGTGAGGCTTGGTTTTCAAGACATATCCTTTGATAACTCAACAGTAACCGATTCGGTAATCTCAATTCAGTCCAGCCTCCAATATCAATTGTCTGCGATGTCACAAATTGGATTAACTCTAAACAGAGGTGCGCAACAGAATATCCAACAAATTGCAACAATAATGCAATTTACCGACATCGGATTGAATTATGTGCGCATGCTTGATGTCGCAGGGAGGTGGCGTTTCGACTCCTCTGCAAGATACAGATTCACCACATTTGATGGGGCTACTTTTGCTTCAAGAGAAGATAATTACTTTACAATTGCAGCGGGCATAAACTACATTGCCAAAGATTGGTTTAGGGCGGGATTATCATATAGTTACACAGATTTGTCGACTAGCTTCGGTGGTTTGGACTACGGAGTTCACAGGGTCGGGTTAGATTTCGTCATAGGTTATTGATTTCTGTCTTCTCATAATGAAAAACATACTCAAACTTTTGCCATTAGTTTTACTTTTTATCGCTTTACCTCATTCCGAAGGTCAATCGCCATACACTAATCCGGGAGCTTCCCTTTTTGACTCTCTCAGGAAAAAAAACAAACCGAGAACAAATTCCTTATCCAAAAAATCCAATCAAGAAAAAGAAATCGAAAGGACCTCGAGCTCCGGTGATCTGACTAATAAAACAGTCAAAATAACAAACCTTACTTCTACAAATGTCACTCAAAGTAATAAGCTGACTCTCCTATCAACCAACGCACCACCGAAAACCGCCAAAAGCTCTGAATTAGGTTTCTTTCCTGACAAAAGCGCCAGCAACGCGCCACCTTCAAGAGTTTCAACCAATGCATTATCGCAAAAAACTTCCTCAAGCCCGATCCCGGCCGGAAGTTTTCTTCTTGATAACCAAAACGACGGCGCCACTTTCGGGAGTGCCACAAGGGAGGCAATTTTAGAAGTCTCAGGAAAGGTAGTCGGTGATGGGGGCACTAAAATCAATCCTGAAGCACTGTCTGAACCTGTAAATAAAATTCCTGCTCTGCCTGCGACATCAAGCACCAATGCATTACCAACCAAAACAGATATTCCGATAACTACTAAAAATTTAAAGAAAGACCCTACCGCATCTCCGGTATCTCTGAGTGAAAAGGAAATTATGGACCTCATCGCAAGCCTTGAGGAAGGGACGTCTTCCGACACAAACAGTCCTGTAAAAGTCATTAATTCCGCAGACTATGAGGGGAAAACGACTGACTACAAAATCCAGCCTGGTGATATTATCGGGGTAGAAGTTTTTCTTGAGCCCGATTTAACTAAAGAGCTCAAAGTGGCCGCATCAGGCGAAATCACATACCCGCTTCTTAAGCAGGTTAAAGTTTCAGATAAGTCTGCAGCTCAAGCTGAGCGCTACATCAGAGACCTTTTGGAACGAGATTACCTTGTAGATCCACACGTCATCATCACAGTCAAGGAATTCAAAGCACAGCAAATTTCTGTCCAAGGTTTTGTCAATATACCGAAGCTTATCACTCTTCCTCCAGATCAGCCCATGACAATAATGCAAGCGCTCAGTGAAGCCGGTGGAATCCAAAGATTGGGAAACCCCAACCGCATTGAACTCATTCGACAAGGTAAACCGAACGAATCATTTAAGTTAAAAGATCTCAAAGAAGTAAGCGATCCTTCAAAGATTCTCTACCTCCAGCCAAATGACGTTGTTTATGTCTATGAAAGAGGTTTGTTCTAAGAGTGGTTCGGCAAAATCTAGCGACGATTATTAATGAGTGACATAGATCAAATTTCAGACAAGAGAGAGACTGTAGCAGACCAGGAATCTCAAGAATCTAGCTTAAACCTAAGGCACTATTGGCATATTGTCTTAGAGAGAAGATGGTTAGTTGTTGCGACTTTTTTGGGTATATTTGCCCTTTCCATTATTTACCTCGTTCGGTCAACTCCAATTTACACGGCTGTTACGCGCCTTCAGATTGATCGCCCTGAAGCCGGCGCCATAGACTCTGGTTCTCAGTTGGTGCTGCAGGGCAATCATAATGAGTATCTGCAGACAATGTATAAAAGGTTGTTAAGCCGCTCTCTTATCGAGATGGTTTTAAACGAACTTCAATTATTGGAAGATGATAGATACAAGCGAGCGATAGACAAGATTCGAGCTCTCAGTAATGATATAACTATTAAGCCTCTTCGGTTAACTTATTTGGTGGACATAGAGGTCGACCATCCCAACAATGAAATGGCCTCCAACATCGCCAATTCCCTTGCCGATAATTTTCTCCAGGCCAACATTGCTCTCTCAGACACAAAATCCCAAGTCGGAATTCAGAAGCTTGATGAAGAGCTTAACATTCTTCAAAAAGAAGCGGAGCAGGACGAGCAGGCATATTTAGATTACGCTAAAAATGCTGAAGGTGGTGGTGCCTCTCTTGACAAGCAAATGGATGTCGTCATCCTTGCTTACACTCAGGCATCCAACGATTTGTCTGCTGCCGAAACCCAAGAGCAAATTGCAAAAAGTCTGGCCCAAGAAGCTGAGAGGTATTTACAGGAAGGTAAAGATTTAACATCTATTCCAGCAATAGCCAGTGATCCGGTCGTGCTCGCTCTCAAGAAGGAATTAGCAACGAAGCAATCAATTCTTGCTGGTTTGCTCGCCCGTTATAAAAGTAAACACCCTTCAGTTATTTCAGCCCGCGAAGAGATCCAATCTATTACTATTTCCATACTTGAGAAATCGAAGGAGGTATACAGGAGTTTGCAAGCTGACGCTCAACTTGCATCCAATAAAGTCAAAAATTTCAAAGCGATTCTTTCGGCAAAGGAACAAAGGCAAATCGAACTCCAGCAGGCAAGGGTTCAATACGACTTTTTAAAAAGAAAAGCCGACCAGTCTTGGGATCTTTATCAAAAGGTGCTCTCAGAGAAAGAAATCAAAAGAATTAATAGAAACTACAAAGAAAACAACATCAGCGTCGTTGACAGAGCCACTCCTCCGGGAACTCCTTCCAAGCCTCGGAAGTCCCTTATTCTACTAATGGGCGTCGTTGGTGGCCTTGCTGCCGGGGTTGGTTTAGCCTTTTTCGTCAACTTTTTAGATGATTCGGTTAAGACACAGGAAGATGTTGAAAACGTTCTCAAACTTCAATTCTTGGGATACATTCCAAACATCAAAACTAATAGCTTGGTCGAGCGAGATCTTCAATCGCACTTGCATCCCCAATCGACCGCTGCAGAAGCTTTTCGTACTTTACGAACGACTGTTTCCCTCATGCCCAAAGCGGATGATTTAAACGTCATTTCAATGACGAGCACTATTCCTTCTGAGGGTAAATCATTGGTCGCTTCTAACCTTGCTATTGTCATGGCTCAAACAGGAATGAAGACGGTATTGGTTGATGCCGATTTGAGGCGTCCATCCGTTCACAAAGCCTTTCAGTTACATTCACCTGTTGGTTTGGCTGCATACCTGAAAAGAGAGGCAAATACCATAGACGAAATTGTTCATAAGTCAGAAGTTCCGGATTTGGACATCATATGCTGCGGTGGAATTCCGGGAAGCCCGTCTGAGTTGGTGAGCTCTTCCAGGATGTTTCAATTTATTGAAGAACTGAGACAAAAATACGACAAGGTCGTCATAGATTGTCCGCCGGTTTCCGCTGTCTCAGATCCTTTGGTAATTGCGGCTCGCACCGACGGGGTCATTTTCGTCAATAAATTCAATAGGATCAGAAGGGAGCATGCCAGAAGGACCATTCAACGCATCCAGGATGCTGGAGTTAGGATTCTTGGTGCCGCCATTAATGACATTGATTTCGAAGGAAAAGATTCCTATTACTACAGTTACTACTATTATCAAAATCGTTATTATGCGAGTCATTATAGCGATGGAGATTCTTCGGAATCGTCTTCCAAAAAGAAAGCCTCATAACTTTATCAAAAAACATTTAACCCCTCTTGCAGACCGATGCTTGAGGGGTTTTTCTTTATTCCAATGTGAGGAGTTTACTTTACTCTCAGCGATTCAAGCTTAACATTCTTGAATATTCTAATTTAAACAAATGAGTAACTCAGACGAGAATCATTCAATGACCGCGAGTAGCGATGACATAAAGACAATAGAGCTCCTCAAAGAAACGACGGCAAAGATGAGAGAGGAGTTGGCCAAAGTCATTATTGGCCAAGACGATGTTATCGAAAAGCTACTCATTTGTATCTTATCTAAGGGTCATGGTCTGCTCATGGGGGTTCCGGGTTTGGCGAAAACAACTCTAGTGAATGCTGTGTCAGAGGTGATGTCCTTAAAATTCAGCCGAATTCAGTTCACTCCCGACTTGATGCCCTCTGATATTACAGGAACGGACATCCTGCAAGATACAGACGAACCTGGCAAAAGAGCTTTCGTTTTTGTCAAAGGTCCACTCTTTGCGAACATAATTCTAGCCGACGAAATAAATAGAACGCCTCCAAAAACACAAAGTGCTTTGCTCGAAGCCATGCAGGAAAAGCGAGTCACCGCCAATGGGAAAAACTACAAGTTGCCGGCGCCTTTTTTTGTGCTGGCTACTCAAAACCCAATCGAACAGGAAGGAACCTACGCGCTACCAGAAGCTCAGCTAGACCGATTCATGTTTCTCATCCAAGTGGAATATCCTAACCGAGAAGAAGAAAGAGAGATAGCTCGCCAGACAACAAAAGGCACTCACGAAAAAATCAAATCCTGTATTACGGGAAGAAAGTTAGAAAAGTTCCAAGAAGTCGTTGAGCAATTGCCAGTGCCCGACAGTCTTTATGATTTTGCCGTCGATTTAATCAGAGCAACAAGACCAAAAGAAGAGGAGTCCCCTGAGTGGCTGCGAAGATGGGTTTCGTGGGGAGCAGGGCCACGTGCTGTTCAATACCTAATTCGGGGTGCTAAAGCACGAGCCGTTCTCAATGGAAGTTACCTCGTTAGGCAAGAAGACATTGAAGCTGTTGCCTACCCTGTATTAAGCCACCGATTGGTCACTAATTTTCAAGCCCAAAGTGAAGGCAAAACGGTCGACGACATTATCGCTCGCCTGATAGAAGAACTCGGATCATGAGTTAACTAAGGCCAAAGATTTTCTACCGTGCCAGAGATCGTTCCCACACCATTTTTTGACCCTGCGATTGCATCTCGCCTGAGCGGATTTGCACTGCAGGCGCGCGAGGCAAAGGAAGGGACAATGTCTGGTATTCATAAAAGTCCTCATCGCGGTGCAAGTGTTGAGTTTTCCGAATACAGAGATTACGTACCGGGAGATGATTTACGCCGATTAGATTGGAGGGTATTTGCCAAAACGGATCGATTTTACATGAAAGAATTCGAGGCAGAGACAAACCTTAGGTCCTATGTCGTTCTCGATGGCAGTGGATCTATGTCTTACCGAGGTGATCTCAAAGACTCAAAATTTGATCATGCCCGAAGACTTTCATCTATCCTATCCTATGTATTGCTCAGGCAGGGCGACGCTATTGGGCTGCATATCTCCAATAATGAAAAATCTGCTGAACTGCCTTCTCTCAGACGTCCAAGTCATTTGCAGGAAGTGTTTCATTCGATGGCCCGATTCGAATGCTCAGGCGAAAATTGCCTTTCAGAGTCACTCCATAAACTGGCAGAGACCTCAAAAAGAAGGGGGTTGTTTCTAATCTTTTCTGATTTTTTTTGTGACTTGGATTCTTTAATGCCTGCGCTTCAGCATCTCAGGCATCAAAAGCACGAGGTGGCCCTTTTTGAAACTCTTCACCCACAAGAACTAAATTTTGATTTTTCCAAGTCTACTCGATTTAAAGATTTAGAGGGGCCAGCGGAACTTGTCGTTGAGCCCAGCGTAGTAAAAAAAGAATACCTAAAATTTCTTAACAACCATTTGGAAAAGTTCAGGAAAGCAACAAGCCAGCATCATTTTGAACTGATTCGCTCACTTGTCGAAAGCGAATATGAACAAGAGTTAGTAAGATTCATCACGTCTAGGATGAATAAAAGTGGGTAATAAGTCACATTATGTCGTTTCTTCAGCCTGAGATACTTTTTGGATTGCCACTTTTGATGGTGCCCATTCTTATTCACCTCCTCAATAGGCGTCGATATCGAATCGAGGACTGGGGGGCGATGCAATTTCTTATTCAGGCCACCAGGGCTTCAACATCCAGGGCTAAATTAAAACAAATACTGATCCTTTTGATGCGGACATTGGCTGTGTTGATGCTGATTTTTTTCCTGGCTCGTCCATTAGCTGGTGGTTGGGTTGGGCAGCTTGGTGGGGGGAAACCAGATACCATTTTTATCGTGATTGACCGTTCGGCGTCGATGGAGCTTGGCGGGGGAGGTGCAACCAAATCGTTGAGAGCTCAAGCTGTTGATTCCTTTAATGATGCCTATCAACTCTATCAAAAAGAAGCAAACCTCGTGTTGGTGGATACCGTGAGTTCCGAGGTTATCCCAGTGGATTCATTCGATACTTTGAAAGATGAGTGGCTAGCTGAAACAACTGACACAACCACATCATTTCCCTTGGTCATGACTCAAATATATGACTGGATTCAAAAGAACTCGGTTGGTATTTCTGAAATATGGATTGCCTCAGATTTACAAGTTAGCAATTGGCAGTTAAATGACTCCATCTGGGAGGAAATCTCTAAAAAATTCAAAAGTTTACCTCAGAAAGTATCTCTAAAAGTATTAGCAATGGAAGCTTCATCGTCGGCAAACATTGGCGTCATTTCAGATAATCTTGTTGATTCCGGGTTTGGATTCACAGCTGAGATCCCTTTGAAGGTTTCCTTTATCCAAAATTCTCCGGAGGAAAAAATAATTCCTGTAGATGTCAAAGCAGAGGAAGCAACCTTCCAGTCAGAAGTTGAATTAGTTGGAGAGAGAACAATTTGGAGGCAAACAGTAAGTGTTTCGGGTGATAAGCCTGTGTCTTGGATAAATGTCTCTCTTCCCGACGACGAGAATAATCGCGACAATAATTTCTACTATGTCGTGCCGCCCGAGGTAAAACCACGGGTGATCATAGTTTCGGAGAGAGAAGATGTTGGAAAGATTATCGAGGCAGCCGTTAGTGTGGGTGTTCCCAAAGATTCTGTCATAGAAACCAAATCTTCACTGGATGTGGCTCCCGAAGGGGACACCACGATTATTATATGGCAAGGCTCATTGCCCCAACTTGATGCGACTGACTTCCTTACAAATTTTGTTGAAAGCGGTGGAAGTATTCTTTTTTTACCGTCCACGGAGGAACGGATTGTCGATCGAGAAATTTTTAATACGCAGTGGGGTGCTGTGGAGGTTGCTGAAGAAAGTGATATCTTTTCCATAAACAATTGGGACCAGAAGGCTGGCCCGGTCGCAAAAACAGCTGAGGGTTTTAGTCTGCCATTGGACAAAAACGACTTTCTCAAGCGGCGCGCCATACAATCAAGTGGATCACCAATCGTTTTCTTTACTGATGAGAAAAGTTTTTTTCTGCAAACCAGGAATGGAAAAGGGCATACCTATTGGATGTCGTCTTTACCGATTCCAGATTGGTCGACCCTCGGGCAAGGATACTCATTCGTCCCAATTCTCCAGCGAATCCTGATTGAAGCATCAAGCCGGTTTGTCAAGCCGGTTCAGGTAGAAGCGGGTCGTTTTTTCTTAAATGATGAAAATTCTAACCCCTCAGATTGGTTGCCTGTTTATCCTGAAAAATTAGGAATGAATCCATTGTTACAATCAGGTATATACAAAAATGATGAGCGCTTAATTGCTGTGAACCCTCCAGCTGAGGAGTTTGGGATGAGTTTTTATAATGCGAATGATTTAAAACCCCTGTTAGACGGAATGAATCTGACAGTTGTTAATGTCGAAAGTAATCCTTCGGGAGCTAGTGAAGACGATAATGAATTACAGTCAGAACTATGGAAGCTGTTTCTTATTTCCATGATTATCTTTCTAGCACTTGAAAGCTATTTCACCTTACCACCGAGTCAAGCCCGCAACACAAACGAAGGGGCTAGCGCATGAATCAACTGACTTTTTCAACGGGCCCTTTGTCGATTGTCGCCGGAACGCTAATAGCCTTTTATTTTCTTTGGATGGCCTTCCAACATCTACAAAGAAACGCTCCCTCCACAGGTAGAGTATTCTTAGAATTGCTCAGGCTTGGCATCGTATCGTGTATTATTATCACACTATTCAAGCCGGAGTGGATCGAGAAGGTAAATGAGGATCAGAAACCTGTTATCGCTGTTCTGTCGGATAAATCGAATAGCATGATAACCTCTGATATTCAGAACGAAGAATCGCTTTCATCAAGGAAGGATTGGTTGGGTGCCGCTTTAGAAAGTGACATTTGGTCTACCCTTGATTCTGATAATGAATTGCTTTTTATCGATTTTAGCCCAAAGCCTGAGCCCGGTTCTTTAGAAATCGAGGGTACAGATCTTTCCGATCCACTAGAATCAGTTTTAAAAGCTAATTCCCAACTTCGCTCCGTTTTGGTTCTATCTGACGGTGACTGGAATGTCGGTATGTCCCCTGACTTAGTTGCAAAAAAATACCGATCTCGTGGAGTTCCAATTTTTACAACTGTCGTCGGTAGGGATTCTCCATTGCCTGACGTTAGCATTGAAGATGTTAAAGTGCCTGGGTTTGGTTTGCTCGGTGAACAGGTGGCCATAGGATTCAGAATAAAATCCACTCTTCCAAATGATGTTGAAATCGAAGTGGAACTTCAAAGTGAAGAGGACGAGAACCAAACACAAACTCTAACACTACCTGCTTTTGGTGAAATTCAGGATTCTTTTCTTTTTTATCCGGAGACGGAAGGAAAGAGAAAAATGTCTCTCAAAATTCCTGTGCAAAAGAATGAAATTAGTGACTCAAATAATATAGAAAATTTTAATTTTACAGTCAGAAAGGAAACTTTAAAGGTTTTAGTGGTCGATTCACTACCTCGATGGGAATATCGATATTTACGAAATGCCCTAGAAAGGGATCCCGGTGTCGAAATGAGTTGTATTCTTTTTCATCCAGGAATGGGCCTAGGTGGAGGAAAAAATTACCTTTCACAATTTCCAAACACTCGAGAGGCATTGAGCCCGTTCGATGTGGTTTTCCTGGGGGATGTGGGAATAGGAGATGGAGAATTAACGGAAGAACAAGCCGATCTCATTAAAGGACTCGTTGAACAACAATCTAGCGGACTTGTCCTAGTTCCAGGGCGTCGAGGTAGAATTCTCTCCTTCCTAAATTCTCCTCTCGAGGATCTAATTCCAGTCCAGCTTGATGATACGAAGCAAAATGGATATCCATTACAAAATGAGAATCCAATAAATCTTACGACTAGAGGCGGAGGACACCTTCTTACCCGCTTTGAAATGGATGAGGATAAAAATTCCAAATTATGGGAGGGTCTGCCAGGGTTTTTTTGGTCTGCTCCTGTTTTGAAAAGTCGACCGGGGACGGAAGTTCTGGGTGTTCACGGTTCTCTACGTAACCAATGGGGGCGGTTACCAATGCTTGTGACTAAAACTGCTGGCTCCGGACATGTTCTTTTTATGGGAACAGATAGTGCATGGAGATGGCGACGGGGTGTCGAAGATAAATACCACTACCGACTATGGTCTCAAGTAGTGCGTTGGATGGCACACAGGCGCAATCTAGCGGAGAAGGAAGGGATACGTCTTAGTTTTTCTCCCGAAAACCCCGAGGCTGGTGATAAAGTTTATCTTCAGGCTTCGATCCTTAATAGAGCTGGCTTTCCTCTTGAAGCAGTTAAAATTAATGCGCGTTTAGAATTTCCTGACGGTTCGGTCGAGCTCATAGAAATGAAAAAAGTTGAAGGTGGGTGGGGTGTCTTTGAGGGTTGGTTTCAATCTGCCTTATCAGGACCGCACTCCATTTCTATCAATATCCCTAATCAAGGCAGAGAGCTGAAAACGGAGCTCCAGGTTCGGAGCCCTTCACTTGAAAAGGTCGGTCAACCAGCAAAAAGAAGTGTACTCGCCGGTCTTTCACAAATTTCTGGCGGACAGGTTGGTGGCTTTAATGAATTAGAAAACATAATTACGGCTATGAAATCTGTGCCCGAGCCAGAGGAAGAATTAAGAAAAACCCGATTGTGGGCACACCCATATTGGGGGGGCTTTATACTTTTGCTGCTTTCAGTTTATTGGATTGGCCGTAAACTAACTGGGTTCGTATAAGATTTTGACCACCAATTCATTAACTAAGTGCCTTGAGCAAACGAATTAAAAATCAAAAATGAAGGATCCCATTCAATCTTTAGAGCTACCAGTAGAACTGGATAAGCAATTCAGTGGATTGCGGTTACGGCTCCTGAAAGTATTTTCATTTCAGGCGGTCATCTCAGTTTTTGGAGCGCTTGTTGTTTCGTATATTCTTCTCTGGGTATCTGATAGGTTATGGAATACACCAAAGGAATTCCGAATAGGCCTTTGGGGTGGCTTCTTTTTTCTTTCCTACACCCAGTGGGTTATTTTTCAGGATAAAGGACTTCGCCAGGGTAACGATTACATGCGGATGGCGAAAACCGTTCAAAGAAAATTCAAGATACTCGGAAGTCGATTATCCGGAATACTTGAATTATCTGATCCCGAAAAACGGCCAGCAGGGTATTCGACTGATCTCTATAAAGCTGCGATAAAACAAGTTTCAGACGAGGCGTCCGGTTATGATTTTGAAAGTGCTGTGCAAACTGGTAGTAGAATTAAATTGGCTCAGCTTTTCACAGCAGCATTAGGGCTGTTTTTGTTATTAGTCATTCTCTTTCCCAAATCCATACAACCGACTTTTCATCGGCTCCTCGTTCCCTGGTCAGATTCTGAGCGTTTCAGTATGGTCGAAGTTGACCGTTTACCCGAGAGGCTTTACGTCCCTCATGGTGAAGAATTCGAAATAACCGGAGATGTTACTTTTCATTCCTTTTGGAAGCCAAGAGTTGTTGATTTCTCAATTCGCGGGGCTTTTGAAAAATCAAATTCATTCTCGGGCAATAATTTTTCATTCTCTGTTCCCGGTTGTATTGAAAAGAGTGATTTATTAGTCACTATAGGAGATGCATCGAAATCAATATCTGTAATCCCGGTCTACCGACCTGGCCTCGAGGATTTGGAAATATCTATTAATTACCCTGAGTATTTGGGCTACGAACAAACTGTCAACTCTGGGACTTCAGGGTTCCTTTCCTTGCTCAGCGGCTCTGATCTTCAATTGTCAGGCAAGATTTCAAGAGAAATTAAGTCGGCCGAAATTGATTCAGGATCCGGACGCTGGACCAGCTTATCTACTTTCACAAATCAATTTGATTCACCTTCTTATACATTAAACACAAACACCGTTTTTTCTGTAAAATGGACAGATAAATATGGATTCGAAGCGACAGCTCCATGGCAGCTCAACGTTGAAATTTTTAATGACACTCCACCTACTTTGTCGATTAGAGATATAGTTCCTCAAGGAGCCTACCTCGAAACTGAGATTATTCCTGCTGTAATTAATGCAATGGATGATTTCGGAATCGCAGAAACAGGTTTGTCTTGGAGACAGATTCAAGAATCAAACTCAGACGAAAATAAAGATATCCCAAGTGGAAGCTTCTCAAGGAAAAGAGATCAGTTTAATTCCGTTGCCGTGGAAGAAAACTTTGGATTCAGTCCGAAGCTTCTAGGCTTACCTCCAGATTCTGTATTAGAGGTTCGAGGATACGCAAAGGATTACCGCCCTGGATCTGATCCCGTCTATACCGAACCCATACAGCTCCTCATTGTCAGCATTGACAGGCACGCAGAATTGCTTCGTCAGAATTTAGAAAACGTACTTACTCAAGCAGAGGATATTTTGCGGGCTGAGGAAAATATTTCTGAGCTGAACAAAATGGCACTTGAAGACCTTGCCCTAAATACCCCACTTGAAGATCTGAAAGATCAGATCGAAGCAAATGCCGACCTTCAAAAACTCAACGCTAAAGACATGGAGAGACTAGCTGAAATGGGACAGCAACTTCTCAGAGAAGCCATGAGAAATCCGGCATTCAAACCTCAGGCAATAGAGGATTGGAATCAGACGCTACAACAAATGCAATCCATTTCCCAAAAACAGATGCCTAAAACCTCTCAACAGATGCAACAGGCATCCAGTCAGCCCAGCCAGCAAGAAGCAAAAGAGGAGTTGGATAAAGCACAAGAAATGATTGACGAAATACTCAAAGACCTTGAGGAACTCCAGGAAGACATTAACCAGGGATTGGACGACTTACAGGCAATGACACTCGCTCAGAGATTGAGGGCAATAGGTGAAAAGCAGATGGAAATTATCGATGTTCTAAAAACATCTGTGGCACGGACTATAGGACTTAACATAGAAGAGCTTTCCTCAAAGTTCGTGAAATCGAATAAATACGCAGCTGATGACCAGACCAGCCTCTCTCAGACAACAGAGGAATTAATGCAGGAAATTGGTAGGTTTGCAGAAAGAACAAAATTAAAACCTTATGAAGTTGTCAGCAAGGCTATGAAGGAGCAGTCTCCTGCCGAGGCCCTCGATGGAATTTCAAATAGTATCAACAAAAATATTCTTGCTCAGGCCATGACGCAGCAAAGTGATTGGGCAGACAAATTCGAGGAATGGGCTGAGGTGCTCGAGCCAAAAGCAAACGATCGTGACAATAGTAGTCAGGAGGATCAAAAGCCGCCTGGAGAACAGGAGGAAAATCAAAACAAAGCTCTCATGGAAATGCTCATTAATCTTTTGAGGATGAGAGAAAAAGAAATTGATATCCAACTACAAACTCGACTTCTCAATGACGGCGGAGTTGAGAAGAATGAAATATCCGAACCTGCTGGTCGACTTTCTTCAGAGCAATTGAAACTCATGGCAGAATTGGATGATATGTCGCAATCGAACCCAATTATCTCGCTGGCCCCAGTTATGAAAGAAGGATCAGATTTGATGCTGCAAGTGTCAACTTTACTTGGTGAACCTCGAGTAGATTCAGCGACGGATCTAAAGCAGGCTGATACTGTGAATGCCTTGACTGACGCCATTAATATTATTAATGAAGCGGTTAACAATAAACCTAAGCCGAAATCCCAGAAGCAGCAGCAAGCCCAACAGGCTTCAGCGCAACAAATGGCCTTCTTGATGCAAATGATGTCACAGGCCCCCGTCCCTGGGCAAATGCCAGGAACTCAAGGAAACCCAAATGGTGGGGATCCACCGGCTGGCAGTCCTGACAGTGTTACTGGAAATGTTGCAGGAAATGCGCCCGAAGAAAGAAAAGTTGACCGGGCCTCAGGGTCCTTATCAGAAATGCCGTCTGAATTTCGGCCTATGCTTGAGGAGTATTTTAAATTGCTTGAAAAAATCCAACAATGATTCGATCACTCACCAGATATTCTCGATTACGTGAACGCTTTATTACCCTTGGAGCCTTTTTAGTATTGGTCACTTCAAGTCCTAAACTGGTCTCACAAGAATTATTTGAAGGCCAACCTAATGGTTTGCCCACAGTCGTAGAAAGTATTTATGTAAAAGGTCTGAATTTTTTAGTCAAAAACCAGACTGAAGATGGTAGTTGGCCAGGTATAAATTACGGTGGTAATCCTGGGGTGGTCGGGCTCGCTGTTATTGCCATGTTGGCCCACGGCGACAATCCTAATTGGGGCCCATATGCCTTAAACATACACCGTGGAATCGATTTTATTTTAGACAATGCGAATTCAAAAACCGGTTACATTGGAACGAGTATGTATAATCACGGATTTGCAACTCTTTGCCTTGCCGAAGCCTATGGTGAGGTCGATGATCCGCGACTAGGCCCTGCTCTTAAAAAAGCTGTCGAGTGCCTCTTGGATAGTCAAAAGCAAAATCCACGTGGAGCCTGGAGGTATTCACCAAGTAGTAAAGATGCAGATACAACTGTCAGCGGTGCCCAAATGGTTGCCTTAATCGCGGCTCGAAACGCTGGGATTGCTGTGCCTGAAGAAGCCATTAAAAAAGGGTTGAGGTATTTTCGTGATTGCCAGCATGAGTCGGGGGGTATCGGATATACATCTAGCAACTCTCCAAATGCTCCAAGGACGGCTATTGCCTGTCTCGTCTTTTCTTTGGCTAAGGAGCAAGATAGCCAGGAGTATAAAAATGCCTGGTCTTATTTAAGTAGCCAGCCTTATGAACAAAGTTCATATAAATTCTATTTCCTATATTATGCTTCACAAGCGTATTTTAGAAATTCTCCCCAGAGCTGGGAAAGATTTAATACCCAAAATATTAATTACCTACTAGAGGCGCAAAACGACGATGGAAGTTGGAACGGCCAGTTTGGTTCCGTATTCACGACTTCGGCTAGTTTGTTGTCGTTGGCTTTGAATTACAGATATTTGCCGATATATGAAAGATAAGCTGGAGCATTACGATCACTTATTCCGGTTCCTCAAGTGCAGTATTCGCTGCATTTTAATGCAGACGTGGGTAACCACGTTTTTATTGTCAATGTTTGGAACTGGCTCTGTTTATGCTGCTGATCTCCTGCAACTTGTCGATGGATCTTCACTTCAGGGCGAATTCGTCCAGATAAATGACGGCAACATACAAATAAAGCATCAATTCATTCAGAATGACATCAATTTTAAATCCGATCGTGTAGAATGGCTGAGATTTGGCCATATGATAGATCAGGAGCCTCAGCTCGAACCTTCTGCATATTTTAGATTCGCTAATGATGATCATGTATATGGTCAGTTGGTAAAAATGGATGAAAAAAATGTAGTTATTCGAGCGGTCACCGGAGATATTCTCACTGCGGAAAAGAAATTTTTGAAATCAGTTACTCATCTGCCTGATGGTTATCGCCTATTATATGAAGGGCCCATGGGAAATGATTCTTGGAGGATGACAAGAAGGGCTTCAAATTTTTCATCATCCACCTTAAGCCAAAAACAGCCAGGTTGGCGTTTTAGGAACGGGATTTTTGTCGCAGAGGGGCCTGGGCTTTTGGGCAGATCCTTTCCATTAAAAGACACTGTTTATATTGAATTTGATCTCAATTGGATTGGTTTTTTTAGCCTTTACCTAGGTTTATTCAGTGATAGTGCGGACACCTATGATTACAGGTCGCAATCCTACAGACTCACACTAAGTCCAGCATCCGCCGCGGTACAAAAAATACAACCCAACATGCGGCTTTTTGAATTCGGAAGAATTCGATTTCCAGATATGCAGGAATCCAGCATGGTCAGCTTGGGATTGTTGGTCAATAGAGTTGAGAACACGATCACCCTTTTTAAGGATGGCAAGGTTATTAAAGAGTTTAAAGAAAAACAAAATAGTATTCCTTCCGGAAATGGGATCGTATTTTCATCCAATTCCACAGGCCCTTACCTAAAGCTAACAAGGCTGCATATCTCGACTTGGAGTGGCGATCAGCCATTTTTTTCTCCGACATCAAAGAAAATTGAATCAGATATTTTATTTTTGAAAAATTCAGACCTGGTCCAGGGCAAGATAGATGCTGTCAGTAACAAATCAGTATCCGTGACAACCCCCTTTTTCAAAGCTGGCATTCCATCCGATAGAATCATTCATTACGCATTTGCTGATGTGGCCGAAGAAAGTGATATTTTAAATTCTTCATCATTTATCCGGGCTTCATTATTTGGGG
This sequence comes from Limisphaerales bacterium, assembly GCA_965657355.1. Lineage (GTDB taxonomy): Bacteria > Verrucomicrobiota > Verrucomicrobiia > Limisphaerales > JAJOIW01 > JAJOIW01. Next base: position 160,420 of record CBFHOE010000003.1, read on the forward strand.
GAGGGAAAATTACCTTTAATCTGAATAGTTGGGATGAAGGAAAAGTTCTTGGCGCTTCTCCTGTCTTTGGCGACTTATCTTTTAAAAGTGACCTTGTTAGGCAGGTCGTTTTTAGCCTCGAAGATAAATCTAATCAATTTGACTTCGGAGATGGATTTCAAGAAGTCATTTGGGATGACCCGGAAAAGAATTGAAACAATAGCTAAATTATGAGCTTCCGAACCGTTCATATTCATATTCATATAAATAATCTTACTGCATTATTCCTTATTTATTCTGGAGTATTATTTTTCTTTGAAAGCCAAAACTTACTTGGGCAAGAAATACGGACACCCATTGGGGGAAATAAAGCATTAATCTTTCCCTCTGATAATCTTCAAGATATTGAGGACCAAAATGAGCAAAATCTCGAGCTTGAATTGGAGGTGGCTTCGGAGTTACCAAGACTGGGAGGCGGGCAGAACAAAGATTTTTGGGGCGACTTATCTCTCATGCCCAAACCTATTCCAATTCAAAATCATAAAGATGTAATTTCATTTGCAAATGGCGATTTTATAGCTGGGCAGCTTTCATACTGGGATGTCGAATCAAAGAAAATAGAATGGATCTACCCGGGTTCAAATAACTCTTTTTTTGTGAAAGCGGATTTTGTATCCCGTTTGATGTTGGAACCAAAAGTGAGTGGCGAACTCTATCCGGAAAAATCAGTTGCGTCACAAACCTATACAGGACCAGCAAGGTGGCAATTTTTTCTAACCTCCGGAGAGATCATCCATGGAAAAATCGAGAAATTAGATAACGGTAAACTGAATATACAGAGCGATTTACTTGGAGCTTTAAGTGTCCCGGTTCCTTTTATTAAATCTATTCATCCTGACTTTTCACAAGCCCCGGTTTTGTATCGTGGCCCTACTCCAATAAGTGATTGGACAAGTGGGAATGTGCGCTTGGAAAGTGGAGATGGAGGGGCTTGGCGCTACAACAAAAAGGCCTTTTATGCAACTAAAGCGGCATCTATAGCAAGGCGAGTGGACTTACCCCCTTTGTCGTCTATCGAAGTTGACGTGGCATGGAAGGGGACATTAAATTTTGCTCTAGCGCTCTACACCGACCATCTCCAACCAATACGTTTGGCGGATAAAGAAAATGAGCCGGATTTTGGGCCTTTTTACAGTCTTCAGATAGGCTCCCAATCAGCTCGTTTGCAGGCCATTAATAAGAGCGACCCTGACAGACCCTTGGGTTATGCATTTATTCCAACCCTCAACCAGAAAACCCAAGCTAAATTTACTATTCTAACAGATTCAAGAACGGCTTCCGTCTCATTACTTGTCGACGATAAAAGGGTACACACTTGGAGGGATACTCAAGGCTTCTTTGCTAAAGGGAAATGCATACGCTTAGTTCACCAAGGAATGGGTAGTATAAGGGTTGGTAGTTTTGTTGTTCGAAAATGGAATGGTATCATCAGTTCGTCCGGAAAAAATGCACAACAATACAGAAACGATGTTGTCCAACTGCGCTCCGGTGGTAATCAAAAGGGAAAGATACAATCTATTAGCGGGGATGTAATTAACCTTATTTTACTCAATGGGAATCCAATAAAGATACCTTTTTCACAAGTGCATTCCCTCCACTTCCAAGCGACCTCATGGAAAAAGCCTTCTTCAAACAATGTCGATTCAACAATAGATTTTTATAGTTCTGAACGATTAAATATCAAACTGGCACGTATTGATGCAAGTGGTATATTTTTTGAACATGCGGTTTTTGGGAAGCAACACATTTCAACGCCAACACAGCTTAAAATAGTGACTCCTTCTCAACTAGGAGTGCAGTAGATTATCTATGAAAAAGGATGTAATGGAGAAAAAGGCGACTTCTGTCATGTCGCTATTTTTAGGGGCATTGTTTTCTATTACCTGCTATCCGCTGCTTAAAGCTGAGGTAGTTTCCGTTTTAACATACAATATTCACCACGGGGTTATCCCAATTTTAGGACCAGATGAAGAAACTTGTATTTGTAAATCGTAAAGGCGGAGTTGGTAAAACCAGTTTGGCTCTACTAACTGGATTATGGATTCAGTAAAAGTTTCCACGAAACAACCAAGTTTTTTGGGAAGATGGTGATTTACCACAGGGATCTTTGTCCAAATCTCTCGAAAATTTTGGGATTGATATCAATAATCAGTCTGAAAGCCCAGCCACTGCTGATTATTGGATTCACGGCCCGGAACACCATAACTCACCGCACGTTCATGGCGTGAATCAGAATGGTGAGGAAATTATTGTTACCTACCCGGAGGGTTTATGAGCTCGGTATTTCAATGTCCATCATGTCCACGAACTCTGGAGTTCTTCACGGATGGGGCGTCCTCGAGCTTCGGAGCTTGGACTGAAATTGTCTATCAGACGAAAGAGGGAAGAGTGGGTTTTGAGATTGATCAACTGGGTCAAAAATTTATCAGCGAACTCTTAAAGGGGGCGTGGGCATTGAATCGAGACACGCGTCTGTTTTATAAGGTTGATTGTAAAACTATAAATTTTCACAACTTGCAAAACGCAGCGGCTATTGTCGTGATCCGTCCAGAAACGGAAATACTTGCTGCATTCGATTCGTTGGCCAGCTTCCAAGCAAATGAGAAGCTGAATGCGTTGAGGACTCGCCTGGGTAGAGATCCTGTGATCATTGAAGAGCCTGAGCTGTGTTGTTGCACGAGTGTCGAGTCGAGGAAAGTGGTTGAGCAATGCTTAGATACGATCATTGGGAAATGCGATGCGTCCCTTTTATTGCGGGCAAGTTATTATGGACTTACGGGGGCACTGTTTTCGCAGTCGCCGGAAGAACTCAGTTCACTGATTGCTCGTGCGTCATCATCGACTGGGCTTGAAGTCGTGACTGTGGAGCACCATGAAGAGTTGCCCTGTTGGTAGCGTCGCACGCTGTCGCCGAAACAGCGGCCACCCAAGCCGTCCTGCAAAAGAATGGTTTAAATTTGTTACTAAAGTTAAAATATTTTTAATGCCATTTATTGTAAGATATGCAGTTACAGTTTCTTTTATCTTTCTTTCGGGATGCGCTGCTTTTTCTACTATGGTAGATCCGGAAAGGAATCTAAAAATTCCGAGTTATCAATCTATAACATACACTGATTCTATTAAATTAATGAATCAAGGCGATATTCAAGAGGTCCTAGGCTATTATAGTCAAACACATTTACTTCTTAAGATTCAAAACGCTCCTTCTGTTACCCTTGATAGAAATCATGAGGCCGATTTTCTGGAGGCGGCAAAAATGTATAACTTGAAGAATAATAATAAGATAAAATTTGATTTTTTTATCCAAAAATCAATTAAACATGAAGCTTCCTACATTTATCCTCGTTAGCTTAATTATTGTAATTGTCTTAATAGGGTCTAACTATCCAAAGGTACCTAAAGTTCCATAGGTCTCCAATAACTGGGTTGAAACAGCTTTAAAAGTTGGATTGGTGAGCATTTGGGAACAACTAAAGCGTATTTGGAGGGTTTGATAGTGAGAAGAGATGATTCAAGATTCAGAAACAATTAAATCACCAACAAAAACCTAATGGCCCTAAACTATGCCATTTCCAAGGAAAAACAGGCAAATAAAGGAACTTTTCTTGTCTTAAGAAATGAGCGGCATGGATGGGAAAGTTGATTTTCGCAGAATTGCTAATGTTATTATTGAAAGTAATGCCGACATAGTTTGCCTCCAAGAAGTTGACAGAAGCACGACCCGGGTTGCCGGAGTCGACTCTTTGCATCTTTTATCTAATTACACTGTAATGACTTTCGTTTTTGGGAAAAACTTAGATTTTCAAGGCGGTGGGTATGGTAATGCCATTTTGTCGAGTTTGCCCATTTTAGACCACACGAATAGGCATCTCAAAAAACTCAGTGATGGAGAACAAAGAGGTGTAATCACAGCTAGGGTATAGCTAAATAACGGGTTGGATCTCACAATAAGTAATACGCACTTGGATCATCGAAGCGACCCAAAAGAAAGACTTCATAGCATAAAACAAATTCAAGATTTGTCCTCAAAGCGAAAAAACTCAGCTGCTCTTCTTGTCGGTGATTTCAATACTTCCCCGAATAAGCAGGCTTTTCAGCTGTTAAACAGCCTTTGGATAGACGCTTGGGCGCAATTATATCCAGATAAACCTGGATACACTATCCCTAGCACAAAGCCAAAACGCAGAATTGATGGGCAATTCATTATTGCTGGATCTGATGATCTGGTTCCCTTTCAGGCAAAAGTGATAAGAACGGAAGCCTCGGACCATCTCCCACTTCTTATTTCGTATAGAATCTCTAAAAATTAAGTTGTTAGTCATTCGCAATGTCACTCAGACCAACAATGATGATAATTTTGTGGCTTTAAAATCCCCTTTAGCTATGGCTAGCATCATATTTTAGAGAGATTGATTTGGCCAAGGATTTCGTCGATTTTGATCTCTCCTCGATTTTTTAAGAACTGATCTATCATGTAAATCTAATATCGCCTTCGCGTATGAGTCCGTCGATTTAGAATTTAAATACACCATCTTGATCGTTTCATTCCGGCATAGTCGGGCAGAAAAAACTGAAATTTTTTGAATGAACTTGCTTTCGCTCGCATCCAAAAATCACTGCCAAACTGAAAATCAAAATGAAGAAAACTGCAAAATTTTTAGTAATTGCCATGCTCGTGTCTCACATTCCAATTAACTCTCATGCTGGTGATAAGGAATGGGCAACTGTTGGGAAAATACTAACAGGAGTCGCTGCAGGGGTTGTTTTGGCGGATGCTTTCCATGATCACCATCGCCATACTCCTTCGGTGCCGGTCTATCCTCCTGTGTTTTCAGCGTCCTACTCCAGACCATTACGTATTATCGTTAAAAAAGAATTAATCACGCGTAATTCATCAACGACCACTCATTATATCTCCGAGCCTCATGTTCCTAGGAAGCGAAATACTCAGCCTGTGAGGGTTATTGAAAAGAGAATCGAATATCGTTCTCAGCCTATAACTGTAATAAAGCAGATAAGCCCTGGAGCTGGTCCGTCACATTCTATTATAAAAAGAGCTCCCCTTTATCCCAAGCGCCAAAGAGTTGTTGTGATCAGAAAATAAACGCTGCCCACTCATGCTAAAATCTTTGAAATTACTTTTCCATTTGAAATAGGAAGCGGTCGGTTATTTACATCCATAACCTCGGTGGTTGGGGGGATACCGAGGATGTGGTATAGAGTCGCTGATAAATCATCTGGTTTGACTGGGTCTTCAGCAGGGTAAGCAGCATGTTTATCTGATGCCCCATGAACGTAACCAGATTTTACTCCGGCCCCTGCCATCATAACCGTGTAGCACTGGGGCCAATGGTCTCTTGACACATTGGCGTTGATCTTGGGTGTTCTCCCGAATTCGCCCATCCATATCACAAGCGTTTCATCTAGTAGCCCACGTCTTTCCAAGTCATTTAGAAATGTCGGAACAACATGGTCAGTTAGTGGTAAATGATATGCTTTCACAATTTCGTACATCCTGGTATTCGAAAAACCGTGAGTATCCCAGCCACCATCTGTTTTGCTTCTTCCGCCTATACTCGGTGAAAAGTATACAGTGACAAATTTTGTTCCAGCTTCAACAAGTCTTCTAGCGAGTAGGCAGCTTTGACCGTATGGTGATGGGCCATACTCATCCCTTATTGCTTGTGATTCCTCATGCAAAGCGAATGCCTTCCTCACGTATGGCGAGTGAAGCATAGTCAGGGCTTTATCGTAATAGGCATCCATTCCTTTTGCTTGAGAGGATATATCTAATGCCTTTGCTTGAGAGTCTATATACTTCTGAAGTTCTCTCCGGCTCACCAAGCGATCGAAGCCTAATGATTTCGGTAAGGATAACTCAGGCAACTTAAATTGAGGTGAAGCCGGGTTTTCTGTGATTAAAAATGGGTCATGTTTCTTTCCAAGAAAACTAGCGTGTTGGCCGGGTGTCTTTGATCCATCCCTTATAATGTAGGGGTAGGAAACCGATGTCGGCATGGCATGTGAGTTTGGTGCGAGTGCGTCAACGACTGACCCGAAGGCTGGATATAATTCTGGTGAATCTCTTAATCTCTGGTCATCAGATGGAGGGCGATGTCCTGTTAAAGCATAATACCCTGCTGAATTGTGATTCTTCATGTCATGGTGTACGCTTTTAATTAAGGTGACTTTATCCATATGGCGAGCCAATCGCGGTAATTCCTCGCATATTGGCATTCCCGGAACATTGGAGGAGATCATTTTCAATGGAGACCTGATACCGCTTGGTGCATCCGGCTTCATATCAAACATATCTATTTGACTCGGCCCCCCCCATTGAAAAAGAAATACGACTGACTTGGCTTTTGGTGCGATACTTTTCGGGTTTTCACTGATTGCCTGTAACCAGTTAGTAGATGTTAATCCAAGCATGCCTAGTCCCCCGACTTTCAGCCAGTTACGACGACTTATGCTTGTTGATGAATAATTCGTGCAGGAATAATGCTTTTTCATACAATCGTGAGAGTTAGTACCTGAAAAGAAACTCTTTTGAATTTACAAGTGCCCAGGTGATATCTTCAGCTGCTGCTCTAAGATTCTCATTGCCTTGCTTACTAATATATTCCGAGAAATGGGCTCTCTCTGAGGGTAAAGGTTTACGTGAAAGAAACCTTAGATATAGTTCTTCAACTATACCATCGAGATTCAGATCTTTATTGCTAATCAATTGTGCCAGGACATTTTGATGGTTAGTGATTAGTCTATGAATTAATGGTGAGCTGATTAATTGGAATGCCTGAGTTATATTTGGATCACATGTCCTTTCCTCATCTGTTGTCAGCATTCTTTGAGGCTTCCCAAAAATTTTTAGAAATTTGTCTCCATCGGATAGGGTTTTAGATCTTGTTCGGATTGCCATAACCCCGGGGATTTGGCTAGCTCTCGTTCCCAGGACATATCCATTGTATTTTATACTTACATTAAGAGCTTTACTTTGAGCATCTAAAATTTGTTCCCCTGTAAACCTTCTTGGAATGTTTCGTGCATAATTTTTCGGATCATTAAATATGTTCTCATCTAATATTTGAGATGATCGCTGGTAGGTCTCTGATGATACGATTAAAGAAATAAGGGGGCGTATCTGGAAATTGTTGTTAATCAAAAAATCTGTCAAATTTTCTAGTAACTCAGGATGAGTAGCCGGATTCGTGGAACGGAAATCATCCACCGGTTCTACTAAACCTCGCCCCATTAAATGGGACCATACCCTGTTTGCTTGGACTTTTGCAAATTGCCTATTTTCCGCTGAAACCAACCAGTTGGCTAAAATACTTTTCCTCTCTTTTCCGGCCGGCAGATCTTTTTGGCCTCCGAGTAATCGTGCAGGCACCTTTTCTGAAGAGGTGGGATTCTCTATTGAATGAGTTCCGTCGTCATAAAGAACTTGCTCTCCAATAAACTCGTTCTTATCTAATCCATCTCTTCGATTGTTTTCTAGTATTTTGAATTGAATGGAAGAAAATGCAGATGCCCAGCCGTAATAATCATTTTGAGTCCATCTATCGAAAGGGTGGTTGTGGCACTCTGCGCATTGTAGACGTGTTCCTAGGAAAACCTGCGCTGTCGCTACTGCTCTTTGAGTAGGAGATCTATTTGCTCTGAAAAAATTAGTTGGTGGGTTTTTGTAAGTACTCCCTCTTGCCGTAATTATCTCATATGCGAACCGGTCTAATGGTTTGTGCGTTGCAATACTCGTTTGAATCCACTGGTAGAATGCTCTGACTCCTTTTCGATCAAGGACTTTTTCTTCAACGCGGAGTATATCTGCCCACTTCGATGCCCAAAATTCAGAAAACTCTCGTGATTCCAGCAACTCAATAATTAAGCTCTGTCTTTTGAATGGATCATGGCTGGAAATGAAGTCCTCAACAGTCTCTGGGCTTGGAGGTAATCCAATCAAGTCCATATAAACGCGCCGAAGGTAGGTTTCATCCGAGCACGTGGGAGATGGTACCTGCCTAAGCCTTTCTAGTTTTTGATTAACGTTTTGATCAATAAAATTAGAAGCGGTGACTTCAATACTTTTGTAGTTATTATTTTCGGGGACGAAAGCAATATGAATTGGTTTTTGTATGCCAAGATAACGGACAATGATAGTAGTTTCTCCTGGTTGAGTGAAAGTAACGACTCCATCACTTGATATAGTTGCTAGGTTATTTGAGGCTTCATAAACAGCCATGTCAGCAACGTTACTTTTTGAGCCATCTGCGAATTTTGCTATGGCTTGGATTTGAACTTTCGTCTTCGGAGCGTATACGTAATGCGGGCTATCTGGAAATACGTGCAAGTCGACTGGATCAATCCAGCCGTCCTTGTTATCTTTGGCTCCTTGATCGATCCAATTCCGAATTATACGATAGTATTTTCAGAGTTTTTATCAAATCTTTTTCCCCCTTCGTGTGCTATTTGAGAGGTCGCCTTTGCTAGTATAAGGCTGGCTTCTGGAATCCATTTATTGATGCGCCTGGATTCATACTCCCCAGTGATGGAGTGAAAGTCGAAGTCCGGGTTTTCGCCTCGAAGAGAAAGTTTGAATCCGTATTTACCATTTTTATTTCCATGGCAAGCCCCCATATTGCAACCAGTTTTCGAAAGAACAGCCATGATATCCCTGCGAAAAGAAACTGAATCTCCAGTCCCCCCCGCAATATGTGTCAGGCCCATCAGTGACAATAAAAGAAATAGCACGGCTTTATTTTTAAAATCGCAAATTTTTTCTAATGCGTGCTTTTGTTTTTCTGGAGGACTCACTGGATTATTATCCAATGCCAGAATATTCCTGCAACTACGAAAATATGTCCAATGAGCTTCTTTTATCAGTGCTGACTATTAGTATCTAAAATGATCGATCCATTGACAGAGTTATTTGATGAGGACATTGTGATAGTCAGTTAAGCGTTATGATACGAATCAAAAAAAGCAGGTGGGCAAAGCATTTTGCTATTGGGTTTTTTACCCTGATATCTGTCTCTTTTACTTTTTGGTTATGGTCGCAAAACGTTATCCCTAAATACTCTGGTAATCAAATTGATTGGAAAAATCAATGGAGACCGCTTTTTCTCGGTGTGGAATACACATTTGGTGACGTCGCACTTCCACGAAAACTAAAGATTCACGCGGTAAGGATAGACCTGACAGAACCAACTATTAAATTTAAAGTTACCCCACCTAATGGTTCTGCGCCTGGCGAAGCATCCTCTCAAACAACTTCTCAATTTTTAGAATCTCAGAAATGCCAGGTTGCTATTAATGGATCGATGTTTGAGCCTGCTCAAAGATTTTCTGGGAAACCCGTGGAGATATTGGGCTGGTCCGTGTCGAATGGAGTGGAATATTCTAAAATTGCAAAAAATTTGCACAGTATAGGAATTGATAAAGACAATAATATTTCATACGGACGTCCGGCCGTAACCAACTCAGGAGAAGTTCAGCACGGACTAGGAGGCCTTTGGATGGTCTTGCAAGATGGCGAGCTGACCAATGATAAGGAACGAAAATTGGATCCACGTACAATCATTGGAAGTTCCAAAGATAGTAAATATCTTTTTCTGGTCGTCATTGATGGAAGACAACCGGGCTTCAGTGAAGGTGTTCATCCGGTTGAAGCGGGAAGAATTATGAAAGAGCTGGGTGCGTGGAATGCCTTGAACCTGGATGGTGGCGGATCGTCAACCTTGGTTGTTGAAAACCAAATCGGGATG
>CBFHOE010000003.1:170336-173284 GCA_965657355.1 Limisphaerales bacterium
AGTTACCCACCAAAACTAAATTGCCCACCATGCTTTCGAAAAATTGAAAGACCTATTCTGGCACTCGTTTCTAAAAGTTTAAAAAAGACCTTTGGAGAAAGGGTTGTTTTCACTGCCTCATGTGCCAAAGTAATCGCCACTTTAGTTTGGCCAGATCCAGCAAACGAGTTTGCATAAGAAATTCCTACATTAGCAATGTGCTCCTTGGCAGCTTTGGATAATTTACTTCTTTTCTCCTCTGGCAACAAAGAGCTAAATGTTTCGATAGCCTTTCTACTTTCAGATATCAAGGCGCCACTTTGAAATAGCGACTTAGACATGGAGTTTGAGTGTATTCTTACACTAGCCAATGGTTCTGGAATGTAATAAACAGGATACTTGGTTGCTAATCTGACCCACATCTCCCAGTCCTCAGCACAGGTATTGAAAGTATTATTAAAAGAACCTTCTCTGAGGTAGACTGATTTTGGAACAACGACGCTCGCGTAGTAGATCGATTGTTTTGTTGCAATAACATCTACCCAGTCTTCCAAAATCCCCGGCTGTTTCTTTTCCAAAGGAGACAAAGTAAAGACTTTTCCATCTTGGTTCATGAACTTATGCCTGGTAAATGCATAGCCGATCTCCGGGTGGAGTGTAAACGCCGCTTCAACTTTGGTGTAGAATCCAGGCTCGACAGTGTCGTCGTCGTGAAGAAGATGCACATACTCACCTCTCGCCATGTCAATACAGGAATTGAAATTGTCGAGATATTTAATGGTTTCGGGGTGTCGATAATATTCGACTCTTCCTTTTCCTTCTTCCTCTACAAGCGCTTTGAAATCGTTTTTGACGGATCCATTATCGACTAACGTGATTTGCATTTTGTCTGGCCCCATATCTTCAGTCAGAACACTGCGGATGGTCTCACGTATGTATTCTGGGTTTCCCTCATACGTTGGAATCATTATTGACCACGTTGGTTTTTGATCACTCATAAGTCAGGTAAGGCAAAATTGAATTTTAAAAGATGTATGGTTGATTAGGTTTAGTGTCTATTTGTTGGTCGGTCTTTGTTAAAACTGTCATTTTATAAGGCATTGTCCAAGGGAAAATTTCGAGCCCGTCCCTGCATTTGATGTTTGAGGTAATAATAAATCTCGGTAACTTGTTTACATGGAGAACATTACAGCATTGATTCGCTTGGAAGGGATTCGAAAAAAATTTTTTTCTCCGGGGAGTGAGTCTGACCTCGAAGTGCTGAAAGGGGTGGATTTATCAATTCGCCGCGGCGAGACTACGGCTATCCTGGGACCTTCGGGGTGTGGAAAGAGTACGCTGCTTAACATTATGGGGGGCTTGGACTCCCCAAGCGAAGGGTCAATTACCTTTGGCGATAAAAATCTCAATAAGCTATCATCTGTGGAGTTAGCTCGTTTTAGGAACCAATCCATAGGATTTCTTTTTCAAAGTCACCATTTATTACCTCAATGCAGTGTCATTGAGAATGTGCTTATCCCTTGTTTGGCATTTCAGTCATCTCCGAAAAAAGAAACAATTGAATATGCCGACAAACTTCTAGTCGACATCGGCTTAAAAGAAAGAATAAATCATAGACCATCGCAATTATCCGGCGGGGAAAGACAGAGAGTGGCTTTTGTAAGGTCTCTTATACAAAAGCCCGAGGTGATTTTGGCGGATGAACCTACCGGCTCATTGGATCCGGAAACAGCTAATCGAATGGCTGATTTGCTGATTGATATCAACCAAAAAGAACAGCTTACTCTAATTGCTGTTACCCATTCAATGGAATTGGCAGGAAGAATGAAAAGAGTGCTCCGTTTCTCAGATGGTAAGCTGGTCGAAAGTGCTCTATAACCCATCCAACAAAATTATTCTTTGCTCTAAATGAACATCTTTAAATTTTCAATTAACAGCGCTCGATATTTTTGGAAAGACCACCTAGGCACTTTTTTGGGAACTATCGTCGGTACGGGCGTCCTTACTGGAGCATTGTTGGTTGGGGATTCAGTAAAAGGAAGTCTTTTAAAGCAAGCACTTAATCGTGTTGGAAATATCTCCAAAGTATTGGTGAGTGGGGATCGTTTTTTCTCAGAGAGTCTAATCACAAAAATAAACAGAAGTCATTCAAACCAAACGATTATCCCATCATTGCTCACCCGAGGGGTCGCTTCAATAAATGATAAAAGCTCAAGGGCTAATCAAGTTCAGATAATTGGTATCACAGAATCATTTTGGGATTTGGATCCATCCAAAACAAAACCACAAATCGAACCCAACGAGGTCTGGATCAATAAAAGATTGGCACATCAGCTAAATGCAGAAAAAGGAGACGAGATTCTTTTTCGTTTTGAAAAGCCAAGTCTGCTGACTCGCGAATCAGCCCTTGCTCCTCAGGAGGATTATAATGTTGTTGCTCGTTTAACGGTTGGGGGGGTATTACCTCAGCAATCACTCGGTGCTTTTTCACTTTATTCTGGGCAAGTTGCGCCACTCTCTGCATTTCTAAGACTAGAAGACCTTCAGGTAGCTCTTGAAATCAAGGGTTCTATCAATATGGCTCTCACTGAAGGTGTTGAGTCAACAGGAATGGATGTTTTGCAATCCGTTAAATCTCATTGGTCTTCCGATGATGTATCATTAGATATAAAGCATATTCCACATGGTGATAGTCATAATGGGGTAATTCAAATTTCGACTCCTCGTGTTTTTATTGACCCTACCATAGAACAGTATTACCGGAGTCAATCAGGTGCGCACGGAGTATTGACTTATTTTGTTAACTCAATAACTAAAGGGGTAAAATCCACTCCTTATTCCATGATTACTGGATCCTCAAATCCAGAACTTATCGGGGATTGTTCCTCTGGTGAAATTGTTTTGAATCAGTGGTTAGCATCCGATCTTGACGCCAAAGTGGGGGACGAGATTTCCATCGAATATTATGT
>CBFHOE010000003.1:173618-185510 GCA_965657355.1 Limisphaerales bacterium
GGTGATGACCTTTTGGGGCGTTTGAATCCAGCTGATGTCGGTTTTTCTGTTTTACCACTTAAAAAAGATGCGTTTAAGGCGGCTACTGAATCTTTTAGTTTCAGTTCGCTTTTTGTCTCTTTTAGTTTTTTTATTATTTTATCAGCCATGATTCTTGTTTTGCTCTTTTTTCAATTTGGTGTGGAAAAAAGACTGAGCGAAATGGGTGTGCTTTCTGCCCTGGGTTATACTGTTAAGAAAATTCGCATTTTTTATCTAACTGAAGGATTTATTCTCGCCGTCATGGGATGTTTCATTGGCGTGTTTTCAGGTAAGGCTTACGCGAAGGCTATGATATTTGGTTTAACAAATGCCTGGAAGGATGCAATCTCTGCTACGCCTCTTTTCTATTTTGAAGAACCTGCAACACTGTTTACCGGTTGGTTATCTGGTATTCTTGTCGCCCTTTTAGCAATAGCTCTTTCATTCTGGAAGTACTCAAAGCTTCCTTCAGTTAGTCTTATTTCCATTGCTGGTTCATCCCCATCAGTATCAGAATTTTCGGGCATTAGCCGAAGTTGGACGAAGCACCTTTGGGTTCTCTTTTTTTTCGGGGCAGTTGGATTGCTCATACCCGGTTTTAAATCGGATGGCCCAGCTGCTGCTGGTATGTTTTTTGGTGCGGGAAGCTTCCTTCTATTGAGTTTACATATGCTCCTCTATAAGTGGCTTAATTACTTGGGACGACAAAGTGGTGGTAGCATTTCACGTTTTACCATGTCAGTGAGAAATATAGGGCGTAAACCAAAACGTACTATGGCTGTCGTAGCCAGTCTGGCTTGTGGTGGCTTTTTAGTAACGGCCATCAGCCCTTTTCAAATGGATGCTTCCGTGGGGGCTGATAAGCGGCAATCTGGTACTGGTGGATATGCTCTGTATGGGGCATCCATTGTTCCCATAGTTCAAGATTTAAAATCTGATGATGGTTTAGATTTTTTTGGGTTTGATCAAGACGAGGTAGAAACTATTGAGTGGGTGCCACTGCGCGTTCGTGATGGTGATGACGCCAGCTGCCTGAACCTCAATAAAGCACAGCAACCAAAAGTAATTGGTGTGGACCCCAGTAAACTTGCTGACGTTGATGCTTTCACTTTTGCGGGTAAGCCATGGAAACCTATGGTGGAGAAAAATGTTTCTGGTTGGAATGTTCTTAATCAAAACTTAGAGGATGATTCAATCCCAGCTATCGTCGATGCTGCAACCTTGGCATGGGCTCTCAAAATGAAACTTGGCGATTATATTGAATACCCTGGCCCCTCTGGTGAGAAAATAAAATTAAGATTTGTGGCAACCCTCCAGGGGTCTATGCTTCAAGGTGTATTGATTATTGCTGACAAAGCATTTCAAAATACTTTTCCATACGAAACTGGTTTCAGAGAATTCCTCATAAATTCGCCAAAACCAGAAGAAACATCCAAGCTTTTGACCAGAGCGATGGAAGATTTTGGGATGGAAATCACCCCTTCCGTAGACGTTCTTAATAGGTTTAATGCGGTGCAAAATACCTACATAAAGACGTTCCAGTTACTAGGGCAGTTAGGAGTGATTCTTGGAAGCCTCGCTATTGCTGTCATTGCCATGAGAAACGTCTTCGAACGGTCGGGGGAATTGGGCCTCCTGGAGACTATTGGTTTTCAACGGGCCACTCTGCGTTGGCAAATTGGCCTAGAACACTGGGTTTTATTATGGCTTGGTTTGGTTTTCGGACTCATTTCTGCCACCCTGGCCGTTTTGCCAGTCATATTGTCCGGATCCGGACAAATATCCCTTCTACCTGTCTTTACAAGCCTTTCATGGATTCTCGCCTCTGGATCAATATGGGTTCTTGTGGCTCTTTCTGCCGCGTTTCGAGGACACTTCAAAAACTCCATCAAAGAGCTTTAAAATGTCTCCAAATACAAAATGTAAGTTTAGTATTATATGTTTAAAATTTATTAAACATATTAAATGAAATGTGCGGTTGATCTGCTCATCCTATGTTCTTGTTTTGTTGATTTTCATGCGTGAAATTTGCGCATAGGTGCGTCAGCTCGCCACAAAAATTTGCTTAAATAAAACTTGGTGACTTAAAACAATAAGAAATTAGAAGAATGACAAATAATTTTGTATGGCACGGAATTTTCTAGTGGACATGTATCGACGGATTTGCAAAATGTAGACCAAATCCGTCGTTTTAACTATCGAACTAAACGATCAAAATACATGAAAACACAAACTCAAAACAAAAAAGGGTTCACCCTTATTGAGCTGTTGGTTGTTATCGCAATCATCGCTATTCTTGCGTCTATGCTTCTTCCTGCGCTTTCCAAAGCAAAGGCAAAAGCTGTGCGTATTAAGTGTGTGAACAATCTCAAGCAAATCTCACTAGCCTATAAATTGTGGGCAACTGATAACGAAGACCGCTTCCCATTCTACGTATCATCACTAAATGGTGGGTCATCAGAAGTTATCGAAAAGAGACAAGCTCAAAATACTTGGTATCACTTCCTCGTTCTATCAAACGAGTTGAACGTTCCAAAAATTTGCATCTGCCCTGCTGACAACGGCCGCCAGGAGTCCACTGACTTCTCACTACTACAAGACGGTCAAGACGGTATTGCTTTTGCTGCTAACGACAATGTTTCATTCTTCGTTGGTGTTGAAGGTGACGAAACCAAGCCTGGTATGCTTCTTGCCGGAGATCGTAACCTAGAAGGTACTCCAACTTTCCAAGGTTCAGTTTCTGGTTCATTGAGAAGAAAATTCCAGTTCAACTCTTCTGTTTTCTCTGACTTAGGTAATGCCTTCAAGACGTATATCTGTTCCAGCCGGTGCCAGAGACAATGAAATCGGATGGACTGACAATGACATCCACCAGGCTGCTGGTAACATTGCTCTTGCTGATGGTTCTGTTCAGCAGGTAACTACTTCACGATTCCGTGAAGCTGTTCTCAATTCTGGTGATGACTACAACCGCGTTTCTATGCCAGGAAGAGAAACAAGAAACTCACGTCCTAGAAACATGAGGTTCTAATTTAAACAACAAAGCATTTCAAAAAACCCGGTTTGGTTTCTACCCGACCGGGTTTTTCTATTTGAGGCATAATTCATAGCACCAATCTTTGTTTGTAAGTCGAAGGACTGATTATGGCATCATTACTAAAACAAATACTAAGAACCCTATTTAAATTTCATGTCGAAGGAAAAGAGATTTTAGAGCAAAAAGGACCTGTCCTTCTTGTGCCTAATCACGTGTCTTGGCTGGATTGGTTATTTTTGGCTGTTGTTTTGGAAGAGGACTGGAAATTTGTGGTCTCTAGCCGCGTTGCCAACAAAGGCTGGTTATATCGAAAAATAACTATTAATTCCCGGACTTTTCCTGTGGAGGTTGGCTCTCCATATGGATTAAAGGAAATTATAAAATACCTCAATTCAGGCGGTAGATTGGTTTTATTTGCCGAAGGGCGACTATCTACTTCTGGATCTTTGATGAAACTTTATGATGGTATTGGTTTTCTAATTCAAAAATCAGAAGCTACTCTTATTTCAGCTTACCTGAGGGGAGTTAAAAGGTTGAGATGGGTCCAGCATGATGGTTGGACAAAATGGTTTCCCAAAGTCTCATTACACATCAGGAAAATTCCTGAGAAACCGCCTATTTGCGAACTTAAAGCTTCTACGCACAGACAGAAATTAAATTCTTGGTTAACAATGCAAATGATGCAGCATCGGTTCGAAGTTGAACACGATTCTGCACCAGAAGCCGTCTCAACCTCGACACTGCACGCTGCAAAAGAACAGCCTAATAAAATCATTTTTGAAGATGCTACTCAACAGTCTCTTAGTTATTCCAAGCTAGTCATTGGTGCCGATATCATCGGGCGTGAGATTGAAACCGAGATAGAACAATCTCAAAATCTTGTCGGAGTTCTTCTGCCTAATATAAATGCCACTCCGGTGACTCTACTCGCTCTTTGGTTTCTTGGAAAAACGCCTTCTTTATTGAATTATACCTCTGGCTCCTCTGTTATGTGCCAATGCGCGGAATTCTCGAAATTAAAGACTATTGTCACGTCGAGAGCATTCATTGAAAAAGCCAATATAGATATTGATCCCTTTAAAAGTGCCGGACTCGATTTAATTTTTCTTGAGGACATAAAAAAGAGAATAAATCTTTCAGGGAAATTGGGAGCATTGTATCGGTTTAGATTTGAACCGGACCTCATTAATAGAGGAAATCAAAAGAGAGAAGATACAGCCGTGGTCCTGTATACGAGTGGGTCAGAGGGAAGTCCTAAAGGTGTTGAGTTATCTCATGGGAACTTATTAGCCAATATCGAACAAGTGCTTTCTGTTACTGATATTAAGGACAAAGACCGAATCTTTAATCCCTTACCATTATTCCATAGTTTCGGGTTAACTATTGGAACTATTTTGCCAATGACAAAAGGCCTCTATTCTTTCTTATATCCCAACCCTCTTAACTATAAGGCAATCCCATCGGCAATTTATGATCTCGATTGCACAATAACAATGGGAACCAATACTTTTTTGAGCCAATACGGTAAAGCGGCCCACCCAATGGATTTTAGGAATCTCAGATACATTTTCGCTGGCGCCGAAAAACTTCAGGACAATATTTTCGATTTTTGGAATGAGAAATTTGGGGTTCGGATATTGCAGGGCTACGGTGCCACGGAGACCTCTCCCTGTGTTTCTGTAAATACTCATATGTTCCACAAAAAAAGCACGACAGGTCTTCCGTTGCCTGGTCAGGAATTGAAAATTGAGAGTATTCCTGGAGTAGAGGAAGGGGGTAGGATTCTGATCAAGGGGCCTAATGTCATGAAAGGGTATCTCAACTCAGAGCCCAATAAAAAATTTAAGGCATTGAATGGCTGGTATGACACGGGTGATATTGGTTTGATCGACGAAGATGGTTTCTTGAAATTGCTAGGACGGTTAAAACGCTTCGCCAAAATAAGTGGTGAGATGGTTTCCCTGACTGCTATTGAAGAAATTCTCAACAATCACTTATCAAATAATTATGATGGCGGTTTATTGCTTGCCGTTGCCTCAGCTCCAGACCAAGCAAAAGGTGAAAAAATAATCGCTTTTACCAACGCTAGCTCTCTTACTTCAAAGGTGCTGAGAGATGCAATAAAGAAGGGGGGGCTCTCACCCTTATGCGTTCCTAAAGAAATTAGGATTATCGATGAAATACCGACACTTGGAACCGGTAAAATTGACCATAAGGCCTTGACCGCTTTGGCTGCGGAATAGTTTATAATCAATTCTGCTTCCCTATTTTTAAGTGCTTTCCAGGAACCTATTTTTTGCGAATTTACTTGTAAAAATTCATTCTCTGGTAATTATCTTTCTCCGTTTTGGCCCAATTAATTTAATGGGAATGAAAATTGTGTGATTCTATCTTGAATTGGCTTTTGGATTGATTCGAAAAAGACCTTAAAAGTAGCCTTAAAATGGAGATTTTTAAAAAATTCACCTTTGATGCCGCTCACTTCCTACCGAATGCACCGGAAGGGCATAAATGTGGTAGAATGCACGGCCATACCTATGTTGTTGTTATTCATGTTAGAGGCGAGGTTGATCCTCACATGGGATGGGTCCTCGACTTTGCGGATATCAAAGAAGCTTTCTCCCCTTTATTAGAAATTTTTGATCATCATTTGTTAAATGAAATTGAGGGGTTAGAAATTCCTACGAGTGAGAATATAGCCAAATATATTTGGGAAAAGCTTCGTCCAACCCTTCCCGGTTTGTCAAAAGTTGTTGTGCAAGAAAACGATTCTAGTGGGGCCATATATACTGGTCCCTCTATTGGCAATAAGAGCTAAAATTTAAAAATGAGAGCTATCGGTAATTTGGTTGAAGCTTCTAGTGATCCTTGCATAGTGATGTTATTTGCTCAATAATACCCGAATCGTGGCAGATCAGATACCAAATAAAGTTGAGCCTACGAATGAGCTTCAAAACAAGGCGACAGAGGAGATTGTCGACTCTGCCAATAAATCAGAATTTCTCGCAAAGTCCAATCCAATCACTCCCTATATAATTGCAGACTTAGTATTCCTAGCAACGGCAATAGCAGTACTCGTTTTTGGTTCCAGGCCGATGACCATCACGGAATTATTGGTGGTTGCTTTTTGCGTAACTGCCGGGGCTTGGTGTATGATTTATCCCTTTAAAAGAAGAAGCGATATCGAATTGCAGGTAGCACAAAACCAGGCGATAAACCAATCTGTTGCTGAGTTAAACAATTTGGATTCACTTGTTGCTCGCATAGAAACAGCATCTGGTAATTGGGCGGGCATACAGGAAAAGGCAGAGCAATCCCTCCATAGCAGTCAAGAAATAACCAGTGCTATGATCAAAGAATCCGAGTCATTCAAAGGCTTCTTGCAGACCGCGGCGAGTGAGGAACTCCAACACTTACGACTTCTACTTGATAAGATGAAAAGAGCTGAAAAGGATTGGGTCGATAAAGTCGTTGCTATGCTCGATCATTCTACAGCCTTGAAATGGGCCGCTCAGAGAAGTAACAACCTCAACTTGATTCAGCAAATAACAAACTTTCAATCAAAGCAGGTTGAGATTGCAAGGCAAGTTGGGCTTATTCTCTTAGAACCGCAAAATGGCGACTCTTTTGACGAAGAACTCCACCAGCCAGCCAGTAATGATGAATCGATTGGAAATGGAGACATCATAACAGCCCCGAAAAGTGCTGGTTTTAAGTTCCGAGGTGTCGTTTTCCGCAAAGCTCTGGTCACTTGTAAAAATGAGGAGTCAGCCCAACAGTTAAACCCATCACAATCGACGACATTTAACTCCGAAGAATCTCAAAATCACCCGGGGTCGTCGACGGATAGTCCTCAGCAGAACCTCTTATAAATAAATATAATTCCTGGCGGCACACAAATTAGTCGCTTAAGTTTTACCTCAGCAACTCGCTTATTCACCGGATGCTTAAGTGCAGCAAATTAGGTGATTTCATTATTAATGATTTGAATCATTGGTGGAGATTTTGTTTTAGGTGACCCTCATGCATATCATTAATCAGAGAAGTTTTTCTCAGGGCTCTAGTTCTAGTAACTCTTTTAATATGTAAAGGTTATTGGAATATCAAATACAGGAGGTGTCATTTGATTCCACTAATCAGAGTATGAGAACTGGGGATGCATACTTCTAAGCAAAATTCTATTTTCAAAGTGACGCTCTCGAACTCGCTATAGTCACCTTAAAATAAATAGATCCTAAGTCCGTGTTTGGCGACCCTGGGCCATGCAGCCTCGAAGTATTCAGTAGTTGTCATTTCACTGAATCATGGCTGTCCTGCGATTCTATTTCCTGAAGGCTGCACGAAATGAAGTCACAATCCGCTAAGAGGACAAAATTTCCCTGGAGTGATGCTTTGAATCAATTATTTCGATTTCTGTAGTTTAAAGTCTCTTCCTTTTTGGAAGATAGAAAGCAACATTTTCATGACGCATTTAAGCTGCCATGTGGAATACTAAACTTAGAATCTTATTTAAATGGAGTAGGACATATTTTTACCTACAAGATAGAGCTTGCCTTCGACAAAAAACCCTCAAGAATTAAAGTCATACACCAGCAACTTTTCTAAATTTGGTTTCAGGTAATTTTCGACAAACTCCACATGCTTGGGGTGCTTTTGATATGTTGCAAGGTCTTCCATAGATTGGAACTGCATATTCAAAGCGACGTGATAGGTTTTGTCCACCACTGGCCGGTCGGTTGGATACATTTGACCTGCATGAAATGCCTCAACACCAGGAATGTCTTCCAATAACTTAGCTGCCCCATCCAAAATTATTTCTACATCTTTGGAAGGATCCTTAGCCCATATAATGACAACGTGAGATACCATATTTCTATTTGTAATATACCTGATAAATATAAGGGACAGACACTTATTTATGCAATTGTCTTATCAAAACGCTACCATGTACTATGCGTCTACCCGGAATTTACCAAATCGATGATCGAGTAGATTAATATTCATACGTCCTCGTTAGGAGGGAGGATAGAAGAATTGTTTTTGGTAGCCAAGAAGCTAAAGTTTTTCAAAAGACGACAAGAGAATTTGCCCTCTTCTCAAGGTCACTGAGGTTACGGATCGCGGCGTCATGGGAAGTAAGGATGTCATTTAAGTTATTTAAAAACGATTTTTGTGAGGTCCATGACAAATCATATTATCTCAGTCTGAAGGCTCGAAACCAACTAAGGCATAGAAATTTATTTTTTTAGATGTGGCCGAAAAGATACGAATTGGGAGCTCAAATTTTTTGCATCCCAATAATCATAACTGGACATGAGCGGAAGCGATTCGATAGATTAATGAGTAATGCGCGAGTCGATTTATCGAATAATATTTAAGACGGATACTCCGGCCGGAAAGACGTTTGATATTTGGCTCCTGGTGGCAATAGCTTTCAGTGTAATCGTGGTCATATTGGACAGTGTTCCAGAAATCCATGAGGAACATAAATCTCTCCTACTAGGTATAGAATGGTTTTTTACTGCGCTTTTCACGATGGAGTATGTCTTGCGGTTATACTGCGTGAACTACAGGATGAGTTATGCTCTTAGTTTTTTTGGGTTGATAGATTTATTGGCCATACTTCCGACGTATATCAATTTTTTCGTTGAGGGAGCTCAGTTTTTAGTTGTGGTTCGTATACTGAGGTTGTTGAGAGTTTTCCGTGTTTTCAAATTAGTTCGTCATTTAGATGAGATGAGCTTACTGATCGTTGCCCTAAAAGCTAGTCGGCGGAAGATCACTGTTTTTTTAGGGGCAGTTGTTACAACAGTTATCGTTATTGGGGCTTTGATGTATGTGATAGAAGGAGAGGCTAATGGTTTCAAAGACATTCCTACTGGCGTTTACTGGGCAATAGTAACAATCACAACTGTTGGCTATGGAGATCTTTCTCCATCGACACCTCTAGGAAAGTTTGTCGCCTCATTTATCATGATAATGGGATATGGAATTATAGCTGTTCCTACTGGAATCGTTTCAGTCGAGTTGCAACAGGCCACTAAAAAGAGGAATAAACAGGTAAGATGTAATGAGTGCGGTGCAGAGGAACACGATGTCGATGCCTTTCATTGTAAAAGGTGTGGAACAAAACTTTAGTTTTTTGATTATAACCGGTGAGACTGGCGTAACAGGGGGAGGCTGTTAGTTCATAAATTAACTTGTTGGTACGCAACGTGCTCTGACCTAGTGGTAGGGAATAAATTACATATTAATTTTCCCGGATCGGAATTGCGATAATTGATAAGAATTGCTGAAAATGTGACTGATTTATTAAAATAGGTCCATTTTAAGCTCATTTTAGGTCATTCGTGGATGTTGATGTTAGTTTAATTTTTGGCACATCCTCTGAAACAAATTTTCCAACAGGGAAATTTATACCTGAATTGGTATCAGGCAGAAAATGCCCTTTTTCTATTAATCCTATTCCATTCTGAAAATAACCAGTGAGGTTTATAAATGAGTCACGGAAATAGAAAATATGTGGTAACACACATTATCCAGCAGCTAACACTCGGAGGTGCCGCAAGAGCTTTGGTAGCAACATCAAAGTATTCTAGTCAAAAAGGCCCCTTCACGCATAAAGTCATTTCACTTGTCCCTCCAACGGATGACGGTCGTGAGCTAGCGACATCCAATGGAGTTGAAGTTTTGGTTGGATTATCCAGGACGGAAATAAAGAGTGTTTTAGAGCGTAGTGATATAGTTCACATAAACTGGTGGAATAATCCCCAAGTCCAAAAGCTACTCAGGTCAGATTTACCAAAGATGCGAACCTTGGTTTGGTATCATGTTGCCGGTGATCATGCCCCTCAATTAATCACACCCTCAATCGCTGGGTTTGCAGATATCAACATTGCTACCAATCCTTATACCTACAGGTCAAATGAAGCCTTGAGCCCATTTATGGATAGATCGGATCACAGCAAATTACGAATGATTGTGGACCCAGCCGATTTGGAGCGCGTCGCTGGTGTCGAGTTGACCGATCACAGTGGTTTCAATGTCGGGTATATAGGAACTGTGGATTTTTTCAAGATGCACAGGGAATTTATTCCAATGAGTTCTTCAATTGAGGTTCCTGAAATAAAATTTTTAGTATGCGGGGGCGGTATTCAAGAACAGCTATTACAGGAAGCACGCGAGTTAGGAGAGGAAGAAAAATTTAAATTTTTAGGATATGTTAAAGATATTAAACCAATCATAAGTAAGCTTGATGTTTATGGCTATCCACTATGCGAAGGAACATATGCCTCTGGTGAACTCAATCTGCAAGAGGTAATGGCATGTGGGGTGCCTCCCGTGGTTTTCCCTTACGGCGGTGTCAAAGATATTATCCATAATGAAAAAGATGGGCTTATTGTTGAGTCCCCAAAGGAATACAAAGAAGCGATTGAATACCTGTATCACAACCCAAATAAAAGGTTGGAGATGGGAAAACAGGCTTCGATAAAAGCATGGAGTGAATATGGAGCAGAAAATGCTGCAGGAAAACTCAATTCAATTTATGAAGAACTTCTAGAAATACCCAAAACAAATCATTTTTGGGGACAGTCAGATATTATTGTCGGTCGTAGTTCTCATACGGAAGAGGTTCAAAATTTAATACCTCACAAAGGGGCTGAAACATTTTGTGATTCGATGTGGTATCAATCTCGTTCATTTCGCTCAAGTGCAAGCGAAATGAATGCCGACAAGTTTGCTAATGTGGACTTAACAATATGCCAGATGCCACATATTATTCATGATGTAGGTATTCTTCCTTATCTTTCAGAATTTAATGATGATCCCTACCTTAATTATTGGTCGGGCCTTTTTTGGTTGGTAAAAGGTAAATACAACCAAGCACAGCAGGCTTTCTTAAGGTCTATTCAAGTAGGTCTTCAGGATTTTCGCCCACACGCTTGT
Organism: Limisphaerales bacterium; assembly: GCA_965657355.1. Classification (GTDB taxonomy): domain Bacteria; phylum Verrucomicrobiota; class Verrucomicrobiia; order Limisphaerales; family JAJOIW01; genus JAJOIW01. Next base: position 184,624 of record CBFHOE010000003.1, read on the forward strand.
ATGAGTCTCGTTGGTTATTTCTCTAATAATCATGCTCTCGAAAGTGAAGCTTTAAATAATTGTAAGACTCTTTCTGGCAATTACGAAAAATTTGTAATTCCTTTCAAGGAAGTGTTAGGAAAGCATTTGGGGACCCGTGATAAATCTGCTGATGAATTAGTAAAAGAGGCTTGTGATTTCATGGCAAACAATCAATGGGAAAATGCAACTGAGTGTTTATTGCAGGTGTTAAATTCTAACGGTGACTCACTAGAACTTATTCAAAGCCTTGCAACCTGTGCCATCGAAGCTGGTGATATTGCGAATGCAGAGATTTGGTTGAAGAAAGCCTCTGAACTTCCTGGAAGGTCGAACTTATTAATTTTCCAGCTCAGTCAAATCCAAAAAGTACAGGGTAAAAAAGAAGATGCCTTAGAATCAGCAAAACATTATTTTAAAATTGAAGCTGAATTATCTATTGAGTTTTTAAAATATTACGGCGAATTACTTTTTGAGAATGAGGAATACGGTGATTCATGCCGAGTCTTTCACAAGCTTGTATGCCAAGATAACCAGGATTGGGAAAGTTATTTTTATATGGCGAAATGCATGGTGCGTCGTCATGAATTCTCCGCAGCCAAAGAGTTATCTCAAGTTGCTCATTCACTGAATTCCAATCATCAACCAATAAAAGATCTTATTCAAATTATTGATCAAGCTGGTAGAGACGTGGATAAACCAAATAGCCAAAAAACAATTTTAAGTCATGGTGAAGTTGCTACCCAAGGGCATGATTCAAGTCAGCAAGAACAGGAGTTTCTGCAGTGGTTTGATTCTCAGGACCAGTTGCTTGAAGATGATAAGCAGACAGCACTAACTGAAGCTAAAAATAGATTTCCTCGATCGAC
>CBFHOE010000003.1:185557-199262 GCA_965657355.1 Limisphaerales bacterium
TTGAAAATGCTCTCAAAGAATTTGAAAAATTAGTTTTAATTTTTCCAAAGAGAGAATCTGGGTGGACGTATTTGGCTCAGTGCGCCTTATCCTTGGGAAATGAACCACTTTTGGAAAAGAGCCTGGAGAGCGCTCTAAATATAAATCCAAAGAGTATTGATGGTAATCACCTACTGGCAATTCTACATTTTCAGAATGAAAATTATTTGGAGGCCGCAAAAATATACCACTCTCTTATCAGTTTGCGTCCAGTTAACGAAGAGTATTACGTTGGCTTGAAAGATTGTTTCACAAAACTGGGTGAAACTGATACTGCCCATCAGGTTGAGCAAAGACTCACCGACTTACAAAATTCGAAAATTGGGGCGAGCGACGAGGACTGTTCTTTGGGTTCGATCGAAAAAATTGAAATTCAGCCTGACAATTCTTCGGAACCATGTGATCAGAATCGACCTAAAGTTTCGGTTATTGTCAGTACTTATAACAATGCCGATTTTATTGAAGGTTGTTTAGATGATTTGGTTGAGCAAACTATTTTTGATAAAATTGAAATATTAGTCATAGATAGCGGTTCTGAACAAAACGAAGGTGAATTAGTTGCCCCGTATTGTGAAAAATATAGCAATATTACCTATCTCAGGACCGAAAGAGAACCTCTGTATGATGCTTGGAATAGAGGGGTCAAATTGGCAAAGGGTGAATATATAACTAATGCCAATACGGATGATGCACACCGATCTGATGCATTAGAAATTCTCTCTTCAGCCTTGGATAAAGATCTGGACGCAGAATTGGCATACGGAGATTTGTATTGGACAGATAAAGCTAATGATACATTCGAAAACCCGTCAATACTCAGAGAAGTAAAATACCCGGATTATTGTCCAGCAGATGCGATGATCTACTGCCCAATGGGTTGTCATCCTATGTGGAGAAAATCGGTTTTCGAAAAGATTGGGCTATTCAATTCTGAATTTAGAATTATTGGTGATTATGAATATTTTTTAAGATTTGTAGAGGCTGGATTAAAAGCCATTCATGTGCCTGAAACTATTAGCCTCTTTTATCAGAATGATCTCGGCCTTAGTAAAAATAAAAATGGGCATGACGCAGAGGTTGGCACTTTACTCAATCGGTTCCGGAGTCGTATTGAAATAGAGAAAATTGTAAGAATATCTGATCCGATCCCAAATAAAATTGCCGAAGCTTGGGCGGGTTTAGGAACGAAAATATGCCTAGGTGTTAAAATTCCTTGGAAGGAAACTCCTAATAAAGATTGGGATTATGCAATATTTTGTCTGAGCAAAGCACTTTCAATAAATTCTGAGTTATGGGCCGCGAGAATTAATCTCTGCCTTGCTGCTTCACAAAGCCGGAAAGACGATCTATTAAACAAACACTTTGATAAAATACCCGGCTCGAGGAAAGAGGCTGTCCGTGCTGGAATAAAAGCGAAATCTTTACTATGGGAAGGATTTGCATGCCCCTCTCCAATGGCGCATGGTGGAAATGTTTCTGTCGTAGAAGAAGAAACTAAGACCAATTCTTCGCCAGTCGCAAACGATGGTAGGATTATTGAAGAGGTCCCAAAGATAGATATGCCAATTCGGTGGATTGGTCCTACCTTCAATGAGAGTGGTTTTGCCAGTGAATTACATACTTTTATTTTCTCTTTATACGAGCAGGGGATCAAGCCATCTATAAAGAACATTGGGCTAAAGGTCTCACAGAAATTCTTGGATGGATTATCCGACAGGAATCGTGAGCATCTCTTCGAAATGCGAGATTCCTACATAAACAAGCACGGAGGTCTTATAGTCCAGACTGGAGATTCAAATTTGCAGCCTTTGGTAGGCGCTGAGCATTTAGTGGGGCGGGTCATGTTTGAAACTGATAGGTTGCCGGAAAGATGGATGCTTCTCTGCAACAAAATGGATGAGTTATGGGTGTCAGGTTTGCCTCAGAAACAAGCCTACCTCAATAGTGGGGTTCCCGAGCACAAAATTCACATCCTCCATAGTCCTGTGGATGAAACATTATTTAATCCAAATGAATGCCAAAAGCTAGATCTTGGAACCGGACGAACTTTTAACTTTTTTGCAATTTTCGAGTGGATTTATCGAAAAGGTGGGGATGTATTATTCGAAAGTTATTTTCGTGAATTCACCGCCTCGGATGACGTCTGTTTAATATTACGGACCTACCTGCCAGGTGTTAGTGCAAAAAGCGCAAAAATAAAAATTCAAGCCGAAATAGAAAAGATTGCGCGTAAAGTTGGCAAGAGTGCAAAAGATCTCCCAAAAATTAAGGTTTTGGACTCAGTCATTCCGAGTACATTGCTTCCTTCATTCTATCACAGTGTGGATTGTGTGTTGAGCCCTTCAAGGGGTGAAGGCTGGGGGCGACCCCAGTTTGAAGCCATGTTGATGGGGAAACCGGTCGTCGCCACAGGGTGGGGCGGGAATATGGAATTTATGACCCCGGAAACTAATTACCTCATTGATTATGAGATGAGGCCTGTGAGCGGCATTGAACCTATTTACTGGGATTATAAGGGGAGTAATTGGGCGGAGCCAAATCATGAGCACCTGAGCCAAATCATGCGCCGCGCTTTTCAGTCAAGAGATGAGGCAATAGCTATTGGTAGCAAGGCGAGGCAACACATTCTCAATAATTTTGGAAGAAAGAAAATTCTTTCACAACTCGTGACTCACCTCGATCGTATTCAGGACAAAATTAAAAATGGTGGCCAGAGCTTTCCGATTCTTGACAATCCTATAGTATCACAAAGTGTTGATACGCCAGAAATTCATGGCAGGAAAAAAGTTCATGTTGTTCTTGAAGGAACATTTTTAGATTATGGCAGTCTTTCCAAAGTCAATAGGGAGATTGGAAAATCATTAGTTTCATCTGGTAACATCAAGGTTTCAAAAGTCCAGATAAGACAGGAAAAAGGGGTCGAACATAAAGAATTTGGTAATCTCAGAAAGGATTTAAAACCACGTGTCCCAAGTCAATTCGATTTCCATCTCAGACATCATTGGCCGCCTAACTGGCGAGATTCTAAAAATGGTAAAGTCATTGTTATTCAGCCTTGGGAGTTTGGGCGAATACCTCAGGCCTGGGTGGACGCCGCCAATCAGGATAATATAGAGGAAATTTGGTGTTACTCACGAGCTGTGAGGAATGCCTACATCGATTCTGGGGTTCTGCCCGGAAAACTACGAATAATGCCTTTGGGGTTTGATCCGAAAATATATAATTCTGATGGCGAAACTTATGAGTTGAAAACCAACAAAAAAATTAAATTTTTATTTGTAGGTGGAACTATACACAGGAAGGGACCTGATATTCTTCTCGAAGCATTTTGCGATGCCTTTAGTGAAACGGATGACGTTTGCTTAGTCATAAAAGATTTTGGTAGCAATGGTGTTTACCAGGGCCAGACGTTCGAAGACGAAATAAAAAATCTAAAAAATAGGCCGGGTGCTCCCGAGATCGAATACATCAATTGTGAATTGAGTGAATGGGAGCTATCAGGGCTATATGGTGCCTGCGATTGTTTGGTTCATCCCTATCGAGGAGAAGGATTTGGTTTGCCAGTGCTTGAGGCCATGGCGTGTGGTCTGCCTGTCATCGTAACAGAGGGAGGGGCCACTGATGATTTTGTGTCTGAGGAATTTGGTTGGAAGATTCCATCCAGAAAGAAGATGATAGGCGGCAAGGTCAGCAAAATTCCATTGGAGGGCGATGGATGGATGCTTGAGCCCGACAAAAATGCTCTTACTAGTATTTTAAGGTCTATCTTCTTTCCACACCCGAACTTCTGATTGAAAAAGGAAGGTCTGCACAAGAATATGCTCATGCAAACCACAGCTGGGATCATACCTCTACCCGAATAAAAAATGTATTCATCCAATTGTCAGCCAAAAGAGAATCAAAAAAACTGACAGATAGATCGAAAAAGGAAATATCTTTTGAACCTCCAAGAGTTGTTTTTGCCGGAAATCTGGAACGAGCATACAAGGCATTTGAAGAAAAAGATTATCAATGTGCTAAGGATGAAGTCCTGTTAGCGATAACGAAACGGCCTTTTCATCCCGAGGGGTATTCATTGTTGGCTGAGCTTTTCCTTGAAGTTGGGGATATTGTGTCAGCCAAGAGAGTATATGATCAGTTGCGTGCAATGGCACCAAGGTTTAAGAAAACCAAATCACTATCCAAAAGGTTAAAGTCTCATAATAAGCACATCCCAAAAATTCAGCAGGATAATGCTGATCTTCCGTGCCCTGGAGTGCGCTTAAGCGTGTGCCTTATAACAAAAAATGAAGAGGAATATCTGCCCAAGTGCTTAGAATCGGTAAAAGATATAGCAGATCAAATTGTAGTTGTTGATACAGGCTCAACCGATCGCACAATTGACATAGCTAAGGAATACAATGCAATTATCGAAAAATTTGATTGGAATGAAAACTTCAGTGATCCAAGAAATAAAAGTCTGGAGTTGGCGACTGGTGATTGGATTCTCGTCTTGGATGCAGACGAGGAAGTCGATGAAGAGACAAAACCAGTATTACTACGTAGTCTCAAGGATACTGAGAATATGGCATACCGTCTTCCGATAATTGATATAGGCAAGGAGGATAATGGGGCAAATTATGTTCCAAGACTATTTAGGAATGCACCAGGTTTATTTTTTGTTGGGCGCATTCATGAGCAAGTCTTTTCCAGCATTGAGGTGCGTCGGAAAGAATGGGGTCTTAAAAGTGCTTTTGGTGAAGCCAGGCTGTTGCACCACGGTTATACGGAAAAAATGAACTCAGACCGTGACAAAGTTCAGAGAAATTTAATGCTGTTAGAGAGAGCTCAAGAAGAAATGCCAAATGAGCCTAATATTCTCATGAATATCGGAATGGAGTTATATCGAGGAGGTAATCCATCAGTTGGTATGAAATATTATTTTGATGCGCTGCATGCTTCTGAGGTCATTCCAGCAGAACAAATATCTCCCGAACTAAGAGAAACTTTACTCACGCAAGTTAGTTCCGTTCTTTTGGCAATGGGGAAAATTCAGGCAATTGTAGATCTCATGAATTCAAGGCTTGCAAAAATTGGGGAGCTTACATCAAGCCTCTACTTTACGCTCGGTCTGGCACAAATAAACCTCGAGCAGCACAAGGCCGCCATACAATCGCTGTCTCAATGTATACGCAGAAAAAATAATAAAACCCATTCCGTTATTAATGCACAGGTCAAACAAGGTGGCCCTGAACATTGTTTGGGAATCTGTTATGAAAAGGTCGGCAAGTTTGATCAAGCTCTAGAACAATTTGGTAAGGCACTCCATTTATCCCCGGGTTCATTGGGTATTCAACAAGATTTTATCTTTGTTGCGAATAAAAATAATTTACATCTCAAAGCAATCGATATTCTCAATCAAAATATGTGCGAAGGAGATGACTCACTAATATTCTGGCGGCTCGGGAGTCAACTCTGTTCAGCAAATGCTCAATTGCATTCTTTTGGAGTCGAATGGATTGGTGAAGCTCTGAGATATCATCCTAATGATGGTGAATTAAATCAGGCCCGTTGGCTTTTTCTCTTAGAGTCTTGTCAATTAGATCAAATCGCACAGGGAAGTGGACCATCTGATAACCACTTAACTTCTGAAATATTTGCAGGAATAGTTTGGGTCAGATTAGTTCATGGGCAATCTCTACCCAAAGCCCCAGCATCTCTTGAACCAAAAATTTCAGCAAAAATGATTGATTGGTATAAAAAGTGGGTTCATAAGGGTGACGAGTCATTAATTCGTGCCATAAACGACAATATCAATTCTATAAAGGCCGAATACCCTAGCGCATTCTCTGTGGTGGAAAGTGTATTGAAGCAAATTGCCTGAAACTCAATACATAAATCATAGTTTTCATCATTTTTTTCTTCTCAAGGCTAGTGAGTTAGTAGATGACTAATTCATATGTCCTCGAGAATACAATATAGAGTTCCCTATGCTGATACCGATCAAATGGGGGTGGTATATTACGCCAACTATCTTGTCATGTTTGAGCGAGTCCGAAATGAAATACTGAGAGACTGCGGCTTTTCATATGATCAAATTGAGAAGAGTGGGATTGGACTACCGGTCATTCAAGCTCACGTAGATTACTACAAACCCAGTCATTACGATGATTTACTTAACATCACCGGGTGGTTTGAAAAAGTTTCAGGAGCGAGGGCATGGGTTCGGTGTCAAGTTCATCGGAACCAGGATCTTTTAGCAGAGGGCCACACCATACATGTTTTCTTGGACCTTAATAAAAAAAAGCCTGTAAAACCTGATAAGACTATACTGAACGCTATAAAAATTGGTGGTTCGGAGGACTAATCCATCGATTTTTAAATCCGATCGTTGGGCTACGCCGTTGGATTGCTTGAATCATCGCGCAATGACCTAAGACTATCTCTGAGCTTCGCAGCTTCTTCGAAATTTTCTATGCGAATAGCCTCCTGTAGGTCTTTTTCCAAGGCCTGGATTTGATTTTCTTTCCTGATAGAGGATTCCAAGTGGGCGGGTACTTTTCCTCGATGCGCAGTCCCTCTGTGCATCTCTGGGAGGATTTTGTTGATATTTTCCTGGAATATTTCGTAGCAATGAGGGCAGCCCAAACGGCCATTTTTATTAAAACTGTCCTCTGTATATTTACAAGTAGGACAAACAAGGCCGTCATTTCCTCCAGTTTTTTGAGATTCGATGGGTTCCCCAGCTTGTTCTGACGACCCCTTGCCTTTGATATTGGAGAACTTTTCAAGGGATTTAATAAAGACGGGATCCTGGAATTTACTAGCCACTGGGCAGTCTTCGCACACGTCGTACTTCTTCATGCCTGACTCTAAAATTTGTGTCAGATGAACAGTCTTCTTCTTAGGGCAATCTTTGCAACTCTCAGGAATCATTTCGAAATCAAAAATCAATAAATATCCAACTAAACTACAATATGGATGGCAGATTCATTCAGAATCAGGCCAATTTGGGTAAACCCATCCCTTCTAAAACAAGGTAATGCCGTTTTTATCATCTATCAAACCCGAACTTTGATCAGGTGCCGCGAATTTTTAAGGAACTGATTTGGAAAATAGCTCTTTATATGGTCAAATACTCGTCCCATGTCGAAGATTGAACGACAGATTAAAGTAAACTATCGACACCAGATTCATTTTACGGAGGATGTTTTTTCTCAAACCAATCCTCTATTAAAGGATCTTATGATTGATGACCTGTTTCCGGCTGGTGCCCGCAAGGCATTGGTCTTGATAGACGGCGGCGTTCAATCAGTAAAATGTGATTTAGACAAAAAAATAACGGGCTATTTTCATCATTATTCTGAGTCCTTAAAATTGGTATGTGCTCCGATTCGTGTAGATGGCGGTGAATTTTGTAAGAATGATTGGGGTCTTATTGAGAACATTCTGGAATCTATAAACACTCATCATATTGATAGGCATTCCTACATAATCGCTGTTGGAGGAGGAGCCATTTTGGATATGGTTGGTTTGGCTGCTGCAGTTGCCCATCGAGGCGTCAGACACATTAGAATTCCCACAACGACTCTTAGCCAGGATGATTCCGGGGTCGGAGTAAAAAATGGTATCAATTTTTTTGGTAAAAAGAATTTCCTCGGAACATTTGCACCACCATTTGCTGTTGTAAATGATTTCGAATTTATTGAATGCCAGCCCGAAAGAGAGAAGAAAAATGGATTCATTGAGGCAGTTAAGGTTGCGCTTATTCGGGATGGTAAGTTTTTTGAGGAGATAGAGAAAAGTGCTTCAAAATTGGCATCATTTGATCCGGAATCCATGAAACACCTTATATATAGGTGTGCTGAACTACACGTCAACCACATTGCGAGTTCTGGAGATCCCTTTGAATTTGGTTCCGCAAGGCCACTTGACTTTGGTCACTGGGCTGCACATAAGCTTGAACAATTGTCAAATTACAAGATTAGGCATGGTGAGGCAGTGGCTGTGGGAATTGCCATAGATACGCTTTATTCCAAAAATATAGGTTTGATATCTACTCAGGCCTGCCACCGAATTCTCAATCTCATCCACGCACTCGGATTTGATCTTTACTCAGAATATTTAATGGAAAGGTCCGAGAACGGAAATGGTGAATTCGAAGTTATCCGGGGATTGGAGGAATTTCGAGAGCACCTCGGGGGACGACTAACTATTACACTATTAAAAGACATAGGTACTGGTTTCGAAACTAATGAGATGGATGTCGCGGTTATTAAAGAAGTCTTAAGTGAGCTTCGAAGTCACAGTGAGAGCTTAATGATCTCAAAAGTATGAGCAGAACCGCTGTTTTAAATATTGTTGGCTTAACCAGTAACCTAGTCGGAGAGAACACCCCGGCTATCTCAGCGTTTGCCAAAAAAAACCTTTGCCGGGATATTCGGCCGGCTTTTCCAGCGGTGACGTGCACGGCTCAAGCAAATTATATTACAGGCAAAAGACCATCAGAGCACGGGATAGTCGGTAATGGTTGGTATAATTATGATCTGGCCGAGGTTCAATTCTGGAAGCAGCCGGAGCGGCTCATCCAAGCCCCAAAATTATGGGAGTCATTAAAAGTCGATGATCCTGGTTTTACCTCAGCAAAAACATTTTGGTGGTATAATATGTATTCCAGTGCCGAATACTCAGTGACTCCGAGGCCTTCATACCCAGCAGATGGCCGGAAAGTTTTCGACATCTATTCGTGGCCTTATGAAATACGACCAAAACTTAAAGAAGCTCTAGGGGACTTTCCGTTTCCAACCTTTTGGGGGCCCGCTGCAGGACTACAATCTCCCCAAGGATCTCCGGATGCTGTCAGTCGTTGGATAGCAGATTCTGCAAAATGGATGGAGCAGGAATTTTCTCCTACCCTTCAGTTGGTCTATCTTCCTCATCTTGATTATAATCTTCAAAGATACGGGCCCAGGAATTCTGAGGTTCATCGTGACCTGAAACTTATCGATGCTATCGTTGGAGATCTCATTAAGTTTTTTGAAACCAGAGGGGTTGAAGTTATTTTGTTGTCTGAATATGGGATAGTCCCGGTAACTCAGCCTATTCACTTAAATAGACTCTTCAGGGATCACGGCTGGCTTACTGTAAAAGAAGAACTAGGTCTGGAGTTAATTGATTTTGGGGCCAGTCCGGTGTTTTCTGTTGCTGATCATCAGGTTGCCCATATTTACCTAAACAATAAATCTTTGAAATCAAAGGTAGTTGATCTTCTGAAAAAAATTCCTGAGATTGATTGTATATATTCCGGTGAACACGAGTTGGAGGCTGTTGGGCTCAATCACACTAGAGCTGGTGATATTGTTGTTGAGGCGAAGACTGATTGTTGGTTCACCTACTACTACTGGGAAGATGATTCAAAGGCTCCTGATTTTGCCAGATGTGTTGACATACACCGAAAGCCGGGATACGACCCCTGTGAGCTTTTCATAGACCCAGCCATTAAATTTCCCAAGTTAAAAGTAGCCAGTAAGCTTTTAAAGAAAAAGCTTGGTCTAAGAATGTTAATGGATTTAATTCCATTGGACGCAAGGTTAGTTAAAGGATCTCACGGGAAAAGTTATTCACCAAAAGGAGAGGATCCTATCATCATGTTTTCACCATCATCAGATGAACTAGAAACAGATGAAATTACCTCTGTTGATGTTCATCATATTATTCGATCTTCGGTATTGAGAAAAGGTGAAGCAAATGGAAGTTAAGAAAGCACTTTTTGCACGTTCCATTTAAATCCAATTTTAATGAAAGCAGGCACAAAGAAAAAAAGTCTGAATTTTGGAAAAATAATGAAGTCTCCGTGGTTTCCCATTTTTTCATATCTATGTGTGGCAGCTACTCTATTAGGTGTTGTTCAATCGCAATTTGAACAAGCAAAGATATTGGTAATTATTTTGCTGGTTTGTATGGGAGCGGCGATTCTTGCCATCGCCGTTACCTCCGTTTACCAATTTTATCGTAGGCAATGGTTGATAGCATTTTTAAATCTCCTGGCCTTGCCTTTAATTCTTTTTATGAACTTTAAAATTTTCCCATATATTTTCAGGCAAATTGAGACCAAGGATTCTCCTGGCATTTTATTTGACGGTGGGGGCTCCGAATTAAAAAAAGATAGGCGTAACATATGTTACGCCTACTATCCAACCAACTAGTGTGTTTCCTAAACAAATTAGCTTTTACACTTATAATAATCGGGGTTATTTCAATCTACTTTATACTCCCAATGTAAAAAATATCGCGAGGTGCATTTATCCGCCTGAATTCTCCACTGGTTTCTGAGACTTCATGAGTTTAATATTGGATATTAATTCTTGGATTCGTGAAATTTCCTCAGGTATTTCAAGGTTTTGAGCAAGTTCGAGGGCTTTAAAGTAAGCCTTCTCAGCCATTTCCCAATCCTTGTATTTTTCATACATTCTAGCTAACGAAATGATATATGGACCATAATCTTCATCCGTTATTTCTATTGCCTTTTTGATTGCAGAGATAGCCTGTTCTTTATTGCTTTCTCCATTTTCTTCTCTTTCTGCAAGAATCCATCCGAGTGAATTCCACGCTTCATGGAGGTTTTCGTCCAAATTAATTGCCTTTTCGAAATGGGTTTGAGCACCAGCCAAATCTTTATTTTCATAGGATATGCGGCCTCTCATGAATGCTACCTGGGATTGGGCTAAATTATTTGTGAGAGATTGGTATAAACCTGATGCTTTATTGAAAAGCTCATCTGCTTTTTCCAATTCATTGGACTCAAGATTTATTTGGGCGGCTGTTACTGCAGCAAATGCGAGTTCTTCTACCTTATTTGTCCAAACATTTTGAGGTTTACTCATTACGGTTTCGAACTCTCTAAGCGCGGACTCCATGTCTCCCATTTCTAACAAATGTTCACCAAGGCGATTTCTTAATTCGATGTTATCAGGTTCCGAACTGAGCTTCCAATTGAGCGCTTGCACTTCAGCTAACAAGGCATTGTAGCCAGTCATTCCGGCAAGCATTTCGTAATCTTCAGGTGTTTTAGTCAGGACCATTAATAGAAGTTCCGCCATCTCATCCGTCGAATTCTGGCCGTAAATAACATCTGTCGGGGGATTCGCTGGATTGTTTGGATTATCTTTGGAATTATCAAAAGTATAGTCAAACTCCAGAACCGTACCTGCCGGTAAAAATACCAATTTGTCGCCAGGAAAACTGTATTCATCCTGCCAGTCAAAATCCCAAGAAGGAATCGAGAGCAGGGTCCTGGTCGTATTATCTGCCATATGAGCATAGGCTTTTAGATCTGTTCCCAAGTAATGAGCATGGGGATAGACGCTAAGCACGTTCACATCAACCGGCAGTCTGAATGTTCCCTTGACGTGCACATCAGACTCGCCTGCAGGCAGCTCTATGACTTTATTTCGAATCACGATGGGATAAGGTTGGTATTTTGGCGTTTCATCGGTCAGGTAAAAAGCGACCTCGACATCTAGCTTTTCAACTTTTCCAGTTGTTTTCATGTGCACTTGAAGAACAAAATCTGATGGCGTTACCAATGGCCAGGCTATTCCTTCAGTTCCGAAAGTTGGCTCTTTCCCTGGAGTCCAGCCATGAAAATGACCAAAGGGCATACTTGCCTGAGTCAATGACATTATACCCGGAAATCCCGGCTCCTCTGATTCTTCATCCAATAATCGGGAACTATTGGTTTGATCGACCAACAAGACCATGTGGTGGACCAACTCCGGATTTGATGGACGAAAGTCTACAGATCTCACAAACTTTAAGTCCTCTGTCGCCTCAAGAGGGATAACAAAGTTTCTGTAAATATCTTCACCTTCGGCTGGCAATGTAAACTCTTCCTGGAGTTTTAGAATTAAATCTGGTTTTCCAAGTTTCCACTCACCTGAGAATTCTGGTGCTTTGGGTGTTCTGGAGGCATTTCCTTCTTTTGCTCCTTCCTCATGCCATTGCTTAATAAGGCCTTTATCGTTTGCTGATAAAATTCTTTCATTAATAAAGGTGCCTTTGGGCTGGTCAGGCAGCCATGGTGGCATATAGCCACTGTCAACGACTTCCACAATCTGCTTTGATCGCTTCCTGACGTCATCGTAGGTCACAAGAGAGAAGGGAGCTGACTGGCCTGGCCTATGACATTCCGTGCAGTTTTCATGCACAATCGTGGCGATATGCTCAGCGAAATTAACTTTTCCTTCAGGTAATGGGACAAATTTATCTTCTGTCAGCGTAGTTTCGTTTTGGGATTCCCCTTTCTGGTCTCCGCAGCCCGAAAACAAAACTAAAGAGCATAAGAATCCTGCGAACCCAAAAAGTGACCGTCTTTTAGATCGATTCATTAATCATTATTCTACCAGATTTTTCATCCACGAATAGTGCCAAAAATAAATGAATTAATGAGAAATTAGTGATTTATGTAAAAAAGCCATCATCTGAATCGGAGCAATGACGATTATTTGACCTAGAGCAAAATTTTTTTGCTTTTTTGAGAGAAATGGATTTCCGAGAATAAGAATAGGCACAGAGAAAAAATAAAAAGAGGAATCTTTAATGGTGCAGATGGCGGTAAGGTAACTTCGGTCACCACAGTATTGGAGTTGATTAAATCTTTGATTTGACCGCTGCTCAACTTTTAAGAGAAGCCTTCGAAAAATTTCAATTCCTGCCTCTATGGGAAACCCAGCAGAGTATAGGTTATTAAGGTGCTCATATAAACGAATACCGAGTCGGACGAGAATACTGGGGCGATGCCTTCTTAAAGCACTTTTCAGAAATCTTTATCATGCGAAGAATGCTGTCACATCATTTCAATCAAAAATTGGATATGCCCGTGGACTTGATACTCATAAATGGTTGAGATAACTATGCTAGTGAAGAATTTTAGATAGAACTAAGCAAATGCCGCATTTCTTTAAGTTCTCCGCTTTTTGCTATGTCGCAAATCACCTTGCTGAGAAAAAAATTTTCCTAAAAATCCCAGTAGTTTACTCTAATTGACTGAGCAAAAAATAATCGTTGAAGGCATTTAATAACCGGGCTAGCGTCAACCGTAGCTCATTTCAATAAGGGATTGAGCAGTAGCAATTGGTATGCCGAATTATCAGAGACTGACAACAACTCAACTAACGGAGCTTACAAATGGCCTTCACCGCATGGCTCGCAATCTGTGGTGGACGTGGAATCAGGAGGCCCAACAGGTTTTTCATGACTTATCGCCTCGAGGTTGGAGAACGCTTTACCATAATCCAGTTGCGATACTCCATGAAGTTTCAGACTACGAACTAAGAGTTCGTCTCCAAAACCCACTTTTCGCCGTGAAGGTTAAGAAAGCTCTTAACAAGTTTGAATCGTATCTCAATGAGGGAAGCACGTGGGCTTCTCGCGAAATGCCTCACTTGAAAAAGTCTCCTGTCGCTTATTTTTGTGCCGAATTTGGATTTCATGAGACCCTTCCCATCGCAGCTGGTGGATTAGGCGCTCTGGCTGGTGACCATGCAAAGTCAGCAAGTGACCTCGGACTTCCATTCTATGGAATAAGTCTCTTTTATCGCGAAGGTTATTTTCAACAATCCATCAACCAGGAGAATTGGCAGACTGAATTTTATTCTCTTCTCAATCCTAAGAATTTGCCGATTGATCA
>CBFHOE010000003.1:199324-206202 GCA_965657355.1 Limisphaerales bacterium
ATTTTCAAGTCTGGCAGGTCAAAATCGGCAGAATTGTAGTTTTTCTTCTCGATACAAATCGCCCTGAAAATGAACAACGTTTCAAAGATCTAACACTTCGAGTTTATGGTGGAGACAGTACCACTCGAATAATGCAAGAAGTGCTCCTAGGTGTTGGTGGTGTCATCTTATTAAGGAAATTAGGCATAGATCCTGGCGTATTTCATATGAACGAAGGCCATGCCGCTTTTCTCACTTTTGAACTGATAAGAGAAAAGATAGCCGAAGGTGTGGCCTTTGAGGACGCAAAAAATCAAGTCAAAGAAAAATGTATTTTTACTACGCACACTCCAGTTGAGGCCGGGCATGATAGGTTTTCGGTAGATTTGATGCATTACGTTCTCGCTCGATATGGACAACAATTTAAAATTCCTTTCGAGGATTTAGTTGATTTGGGCCGGGTAGGAGATGGTGGGGATGATGAACCATTTTGTATGACAGTTCTTGCACTCAAATGCTCTCGTGATGCCAATGGAGTTTCGGAACTTCACGGTCAGGTAAGTCGCGAAATGTGGCATAAACTATACCCAGACAAAAATATTACAGAAGTTCCAATTGGGCATGTCACAAATGGTATTCATTTAATGGGATGGATGAAAGGGCCACTTCGAAATTATTGGCAGCATAGATTAGGAGATAATTGGGATGCCAATATTAATGAACCAGAATTTTGGAAGCAGCTCGAAGACCCTGAATTCGTTTCCGATGAAGAATTGTGGGCCCTCCGCTTCGAATTACGCCGAGAAATGATTGAGTTTACCCGAAGACGATTGCTTCTCCAGGAACATTATGTCGATCAAGATCATTTCATTTATTTTGAAAAATTACTTAATGTTGACGCTTTGACGATTGGATTCGGAAGGCGGTTTGCCACTTATAAAAGGGCGCCTCTCATTTTTAAGCAGTTTGAAAAGATTGTTGAGCTTATCAAAGACAAACGACAACCCTTGCAATTTGTTTTTGCAGGAAAGGCACACCCGCGAGATGATGAAGGGAAAAAATTTATCCAGCATATCATCCATTTGAGTAAATACTCAGAGTTAAAAGATCATCTCGTCTTTATAGAAAATTATGATATTCACGTGTGTCGACAGATGGTTTCAGGATGTGATGTTTGGCTAAATAATCCCAGAAGGCCTCTCGAAGCCTCGGGGACTTCTGGGCAAAAGGTTTCGTCGCATGGCGGTTTGAATCTTTCCATTCTTGATGGATGGTGGAGAGAGGCTTACGATGGTGAAAATGGATTTGCAATAGGGCCTGATTCTCATCCAGAAAATGTCGAAGAGCAGGATCATATCGATAGTGAGAATCTTTATACAACTTTAGTCGATGAGGTCATTCCCCTTTTTTACCAACGAGATGCAAATGGATTACCCCGTGCCTGGATAAAAAGAATCAGGCATGCCATGGCTACTCTAGTCCCTCAATATAATACGTGGAGAATGGTTAAGGAATATAGCTTGAAATATTATAAGAAATAGAATTTCCCGGTGTTTTTAATGAACCAATTTTAACTGCACTGGATAATTTAAAAATATATTAATTTTCCAAATGCCATCGAAGTGAAAGATTCAGATATCAAAGATATTAGGTCCATAGATGTTTCTGGTTTAAAAGACTGGGTTAGCAGCTCTGGACAACCAGAATATCGGGTTCAGCAAATTCTTAGTTGGCTATACAAAAAGCGTGTCAACTCATTGGATGAGATGACCAATCTTCCCCAAAGTTTAAGAGAGAGTTTAAAAAACTCATTTAGTCTGGATGTGCCTAAGCTCGTTCGTGTTCAGGGATCAAAAGATACCACCGCAAAATTCCTTTGGGAATTTGGTGGTGGTGACATGGTTGAAAGCGTTCTGATACCGGCTAACCTTGGGGATGGCGGTGATCAAAGTGACCGGAAAACTCTTTGTGTCTCTTCCCAGGTAGGTTGCGCCTACGGTTGTAAATTTTGTGCTAGTGGCCTGGACGGCCTGAAACGAAATTTAAATGTTCATGAAATTGTCGGTCAAATAATTGCCGTAGAAAATTGGCATGCCGAACAAACGGGAGACTTTGGGCCAATTATTAACAATTTGGTATTTATGGGAATGGGGGAACCGCTCGCAAATTATAAAAATCTTATTCCCGCCCTTGCTATCTTAAATGCGGAATGGGGGCTCAATATAGGCGCTCGCAGAATAACTATCTCTACTAGCGGGCTGGCCCCTTTAATTGAAAGGCTTGCCGAAGAACCACAGCAATATCGTCTTGCCATATCTCTTCATGGTGCCACGGATGTTGTTCGTGATAAGATAATGCCGGTAAATAAAAAATTTCCTCTCGAGATACTCAAAGAGGCTTGTCTGAAATATCAAAAAAAGAAGGGCAAGATGATTACTTTAGAATACATATTGATTAGAGATATCAACGACAGTTTAGACCAAGTCCCATATTTGGCTCAATTGGCCAAACGGCTCAGTGCAAAAGTCAATTTGATTCCTTATAATACAGTTGACGGTTTGGACTGGGAAAGACCACTTCTTGAAACGCAGAGGAAATTCGCAGCTAAGCTTTCTAGCCTCGGTGTCACAGCGACTTTAAGGCGTGAGAAGGGGCATGATATTGATGCTGCTTGTGGGCAGCTTAGGTTGAAAACCCAAAAAACACTCAATTAAGCAGTATTACGGCTCCAACGGCTTGGCGGAAAATGCTAATTGCCTTTACCTACACGAGTCCCTGATTTTTCTTTCCATCTCTTTTATTTCTATTAATTCGATAAAAGGTGGCTTTCTCCCGCGCTTTTGCTCTGTATTTATCGGTTAGGGAGTCCTCCCTTAATTTTAAAATCTGGTAATGGGTAGAGAAATGAGTAAGATTTTGTTCCTTTTTGAAAGAGGATTGCATTAAGAGAATGGACATCCAAAAAGAAATAGATCGCAGACGAACTTTTGCCATCATCTCTCACCCGGATGCGGGAAAAACGACTCTCACTGAGAAGTTTCTCTTGTATGGTGGAGCACTTCATTTAGCTGGTTCGGTAAAAGCCAGAAAAAACCAAAGAGCCTCCACCTCTGACTGGATGGAGCTTGAAAAGCAAAGAGGAATTTCCGTTTCCTCTACTGTCTTGCAATTCGAATACGAAGGGTTTCATGTCAATTTGCTCGATACTCCCGGGCACAAAGATTTCTCAGAGGACACTTATAGAGTTCTCACGGCTGTTGATGCAGCCGTTATGGTCATTGATGCAGGTAAAGGTGTTGAAAGCCAAACAAAGAAGCTCTTCGAGGTATGCAGTCGAAGAGGGGTCCCAATTTTTACTTTCATAAACAAAGTGGATCGCCCAACTAAAGATTGTCTTAGTTTATTAGATGAGCTGGAGAAGGTTCTTGGTCTGGAAGTTTGCCCGGTAAATTGGCCCTTAGGAACAGGTCCGGATTTTAAAGGTGTTTACGATCTGAGGGGGAGTAAAGCTCACTTTTTTGAAAGAACCCCAGGAGGAGCATTTAGAGCTCCAGAGTCTATCCAGAATCTTTCCGATCCAATGGTTAAAGACAAACTTCCTGATGACATTTTCTCCAAAACACTCGAAGAAATCGAGATGGTAGAAATGGTCGGGGCGGATCTTGACGAACAAAAAATTCTGGATGGTAAAATGACTCCAGTATTTTTTGGGAGTGCTATTAATAATTTTGGTGTTCAGCTTCTATTGGATTATTTTCTGAAACTTTCATGTCCACCTCGTGCCCGTAAGGCTGGCATAGGTGTCATTGAACCAGACTTTGAAAAGTTTAGTGGTTTCGTTTTCAAGATACAGGCAAACATGGATCCTAAACATAGGGACCGGATTGCTTTCATCCGAGTATGCTCCGGGAAATTTTCGAGAGACATGTCGGTCTTTCATCCAAGATCGGGAAAGACGGTGAGATTATCTAATTCAACCAAGTTGTTTGCTCAGGACAGAGAAACTGTTGATGAAGCTTATGCCGGGGATGTGTTGGGGCTTGTCGGGCATTCCGATTTTACAATCGGGGATACTGTAACTGAGGATAAAAAAATAATCTACAACGCTATCCCACGTTTTACCCCAGAAGTTTTTGCATTTTTAAGAAATCCAAGTACCGCCCAATACAAAAGATTTAGAACTGGTTTGGATCAGTTATTGCAAGAGGGGGTCGTCCAGGCTCTGGATTTACGAGATAGCCTTCAAAAAGTCCCACTCTTGGCAGCTGTGGGGCCACTCCAGTTTGAGGTTGTCCAACACCGGTTGAAAAATGAGTATAATGCTGAATCTAGACTAGAGTCGGCAAGTTGGTCTGCCATGCGGTGGATCAATCCTGAGATTCCCAGTGAAGATCTTCAAAACCTTTTGATGCCAACTGGATCCAGGATTGCTTACGACAAACAAGAACAACCTGTAATACTCTTTACCGACGAATGGTCAATCGATTATTTTCTCGATAAGAATAAGGAGTTTTTCTCCAAATTTCTTGAAACTCAAAAAGATCAAGAAATCGAGTGTGATGAAAAATTTCTCTCCTTGCTTCCATTTGGAGAAGAATTAACTGTGGAAAGCTAATCGCTTCAGTTTTCTACCGAATTCTGATCAACTCGATTATCCTATTTTATATTTAACCCTAGTAATTTTGAACAAAGTAGTAACTCTAACCATCCAATGGAATGAGAAGCATCATCAATCTTTCAATGAAACTGGTATATAAACACACACTGTTGCTCGCAACCGTGGCTTTGGCCACGACATTTCAACTCCCTGCTGCTGAGGGATATAAATGGTTAATAGATTTCGAAGAAGCGAAGAAAAAGGCGCAGAAAGAAGGTAAAAGTATTTTCATGAACTTTACTGGTTCTGATTATTGCCTGCCTTGTAAGGCTTTAGACGCAAATGTTTTTAGTAAGGAGATCTTTCAAACTGAAATGGCAAAACATGTCATTTTTCTCAAGTTGGATAGCCCCGCAGATACATCAAAGCAAAGCCAAAAAGAGATAGAACAAAATAAAAAACTCGTCGAACAATTTTCGGTTGCCGGACCCCCAACACTTTTTCTCGCCGATGCAAACGGTAAGCCTTATTGGAAAACTGTAGGTTATGCTCAGCAAACGGCTGATGATTTTACTAATAACTTAAAGAAGAAACTTTCTATCCTCGAATTAAGAAATAAGGCATTAACCAAAGCTGAAAATGCCGCTGGTCATGAAAAAGCTAAATTATTAGCTCAAGGGCTCGACCAAATCCATGAGGAAATTTTACTCACTTTTTACAAATCCCAAGTAGAAGAGCTTATCAAGCTCGACCAAACCAATGATAAATCCATAAGCGCTAAATACTCGGCGTTAAAGCGAGCTCCTCAAATTGCTGAAAAGCTACAGGAGATTCTTTTGAAGGAGGCACCCGCTGAGGAGTTGTTAAAGCTTCTTGACGGACTTATCGAAGAAGAAAAACCTGTAGGGATCGTTCTCCAGGAGGCACTTTATTGGAAAGGAGCGGCCCTGTTCCAATCTGGCAAAAAAGATGAGGCACGGAAAGTTTTCGAAGAAATCGTCAAGTCTGGCCCTGACACCTTAGTCGGAATGAAAGCCAATATGATCATTAAACAAGTTCTTCCAAAGTAAATCGTTTTCTATATTTTTTGATCAAGATCCCACCTTCGATCTTCTTTAGGTGGGGTTTTTAATCTACAAGTTCCACCTTAACGGTCGCTCTTCTAAAATCTTCTGCCACAAATAAGTCTATGTGCTTCAAGCCCGCAATAGAGGCAAAATATCGATCGGGTATTGTCTCTCTTCTTGTATTATAATGTGTGACAATGTCGTTGTAGTAATTCCGGGCCAGGGCAATTCTCTCTTCGGTATCTGATAATTTTTTCTGAAGTTTGAGAAAAGTATCGTCGGACTTCATTTCGGGGTAGGCTTCAGCAATAGCTGTTATCGAACTGAAACATTCCGAAGGTTTTGTGCCTTTTGTTTTCACTGTGGTATTGGATTGTGCTCTTAACTTCACTAAATGTGATTGCAGTTTTGATTCATAATCTTTCAATCCACTGACAACTTTAACGAGGCGAGGAATGAGATCCTGTCTTCTTTTAAGCTGAACATCGATATTCGCGGAAGCTTGAAAAACTCTGTTCTTCAGATCAACTGGGTCATTAAATACCATCAGAGACCACCGGGCTATAAGTTGTATCAAATAAACGCCAACGGTTATCCCTGAGCTTAAGAGTGGAAAAGATTGAGCATGAATCAATATGTCTTGTAGCAGCCAGGGCCCCCCTATTGATACAAGTAAGCCGAAAATAATAAATCCCCAGAAACCATTACGGAATGATTTTTGAATCTTTTCTTCGGGGCGAGTTGAAATGATAAACATTTTCACCGTTTCATCATGGGCTATTTCTGCAGCTGCAATGTCTTCACGTTCTCTGGATTGCCCTATTACATACACATCGTGGTGCATAGGAATGCCACTCTCCAGAAACCTCCTTTTATGAGTGGAATTGCTGACTGCAAAATGATGGCCTCGACTATAATAGAGTGGGTCGGATCTCCGAACCTTTTCACTAAATAGTGTCATAGGTTCTACCTTGGCCTTTGCTGGAACAATCCTCAGCAATCCAGAGTCGTCCTTTAAATAAAAGGGAATTTCATGACCACCTGATTCAATTGTTTTCCAGCCACTTTCAGTCCTTGTTCTTGTGCGGGCTTTTCCGCCGCTACCCCTGTACGTTTCAGTGACTCTACGGCTCCAGTGTTCTTGAACCGAAAATGAATAATGAACACACCTTGCTTTAGCCAGTTCGCTTGTAATTGGGCTATCGGATTCTGCCGTCCCCTGAACTTCGACCAGG
>CBFHOE010000003.1:206266-218152 GCA_965657355.1 Limisphaerales bacterium
ACCGAATTCCCCCAAAGGTGATGAACCAAAGCGCAAGGCCTAGGATTCCGTATGCTAATAACCATTTCCACAAAACGGGTTCCACCATCAACAAACTGTTACTGCGCTAAAATTATAAGTAAATAATATATTAATGTAAGATTTGTAGTTGCTGGATCTGATATTTGAAAATTATTTCAATAAATTGTGTCTTATGTTGTTGTCATTTTCTGAATACCCACAATTATTATCAGGGCCAATTTATGAACCTATGATCCATCTGTTTTTAAATGACATTCTTAGATATACTATGAAATTGTTGCAGGTGATTTTTCTTGGGGTCAACTTCATGACTGCTTTCTGTAGTGGTTCCAACAAAAGTCCAAATATTATTCTCCTTTTAGCTGATGATTTGGGATATTCGGATTTGAGTTGCTATGGGAGCCAGGATGTTAAAACCCCGAATATTGATAAACTCGCATCGAAAGGCATGATGTTTACCCACTTTTATGCAGGCAGCGCCGTTTGCAGCCCTTCTCGTGCATCATTGTTAACTGGACGTTTTTCTTTAAGAGCTGGGGTATATAGTTGGATCCACCCATCTCAGAATATGCATCTGAGAAGAGAAGAACAAACCATCGCCGAAGTATTACAATCCAAAGGATTTGATACTGCCCATATCGGAAAATGGCACCTTGGTTACCAACTAGAAAAAAATTCCGGCAATCAACCTAATCCCGGAGATCAAGGATTTGACTTTTGGATGGCTACTGGAAACAACGCGAATCCATCGCATCAGAATCCCAATAATTTTGTTAAAAATGGAGTGGCTGTTGGAGAAACTAAAGGTTACTCCTGCCAGCTTGTTGTCGATGAAGCTATTCAGTGGTTACAGAATCGCACCTCTAAGAAATCACCATTCTATTTGAACTTATGGTTTCATGAGCCGCACGCTAAAGTCGCCGCCCCAGCAAGATTTAGAAACCGGCACCTCGACAAAAATAATCCCGATTACTATGGGTGTATTGAAAATATGGACTATGAGATTGGGCGCCTGATGAGCAAAGTTAAAGAAATAGGAGTTCAAGATAATACCGCGATTATTTTCACTTCTGACAATGGCTCTTATATGAAAGGAAGTAATGGAAGCCTAACTGGTCGGAAAACGCAACTCTGGGAGGGTGGAATCAGAGAACCCGGTATCTTTATATGGCCTGGTAAAATTAGAAAAGGCACTCAATCAAGCCAGCCAGCCGGTGTTGTGGATATTCTACCTACAATTTGTGAAATCGTTGGCGTGGCCACACCTGTCGACCGTGTGATAGACGGAGCTAGTCTAATTCCAGCTTTTTATGGGAATGAAATCAACAGGCGAACTCCATTGTATTGGTTTTATAATCCTTCGCGACCAGTATGCGTTATTCGAGAGAATGAATTTTGCCTCGTAGCTGATCCCACTATCGAACTTCCAAAGGGTAATATGTTTAAGGAATCCTATATTGGAGATATCAAAAAATCTAAGCTAACAAACTTTCGATTATATAATTTAAAAGAGGACCCTGAACAGAAAAGAGACCTCTCAATTTTATTGCCTGATAAATTCAACTCAATGAAAGCTACGATGTTAAAGACTCATCTTAGTGTGATAGCAGAGGCTCATGACTGGCGAAAAAATCCATTTTAATCATAGATGATGAACCGCGATGTAAAAATAGCTACTGTTCAAATGGAACATACTTCTTTTGATAAAGAAGCAAACTTTGAAAAGATAAAAGCTTTCACTTCTCAAGCGTCGGATGCTGGCGCAGAGGTACTTGTTTTCCCTGAATGCTGTATCACCGGTTATTGGTGTCTCAGGCACTCAACCCGGCAGGAGTTACTCGAACTTGCTGAAAATATTCCGTCCGGACCATCTTCTAAAAAACTGATGGATCTCTCTCAGCAAACTGGAATGACTATCGGTGCTGGATTGGTAGAAAAGGATTCTGATCAAAACCTATACAATTCATATATAGTTGCCATGCCTAACGGTGAATTAAAGTCACATCGAAAACTCCATTGTTTTGTCAATGCCGAGATGAGCTCCGGTAGTCAGTATACAGTTTTCGACACACCTCATGGGTGTCGAGTTGGTGTCTTAATTTGCTATGATAATAACTTGGTCGAAAATGTAAGGATCACCGCTTTGCGAGGAGCTGATATCATACTGGCACCCCATCAGACAGGTGGGTGTAAAACCCAAGACCCAAATATCATGGGGCTCGTCAACCCTGAACTATGGTATAATAGAGAATCTGACCCCGAAGCTATCAAGAATGAGTTGAAAGGTGATAAAGGGCGCGGTTGGTTGATGCGGTGGCTTCCCAGTCGTGCTCATGACAACGGTGTTTTCTATGCCTTTAGTAATGGTGTTGGGATGGATGACAACGAAGTTCGAACCGGGAATGCCATGATTATTGACAGCTATGGAAGAATTTTAAAAGAAACATGGGCTGCCGCTGATGCAATGGTCATAGCGAATCTCGATCATAAGTTGCGGGATGATAATACTGGTCAAAGGTGGATCACAGCGAGGCGGCCCGATTTATATACGCCCCTCACACAGAGAACAGGGAAAGAAGTTGATATCAGAACTGCCAGGTTTGGGGGTAAGGGCGCGTAGTTTTTTAACAGGGTGAGGAATTTGATTCCGAACTCTCTTTAGCTAATTCCGATGCGGTGGGCTCAAGTACCCCTTTTGCTTTGGGCATAAGCCTAACTGCCTCGATGATCATCCAAACTTCCAAAAGAATTGTTATTGTTCCGATGCATGCCAAAAGGGCATTTGGGTTTTCGCCATTTATCCAGCTATTTTCCCCTTGGAAAAGATTTATAAGCATCGCCCACATCGGCATGATCAACATGAATACCATCGGTATGGCAATAAACCAAAGCGGTTTCTTTCTCCTCCAAAGGTAGAAAGTAATCACTAAGAAGGAAAGCCCTCCAAGTAATTGATTGGTTGCTCCAAAGAGTGGCCATAGTAATAAACCTCCTTTTCCAGCGGATGAATAAGACCACTCAGATAGCGGCGTTCCTCCTATCGGTAGTGCAGCAATAATAAAAGCAAGGACAATTGCAAGTATTGTCGCGATATGCATATTTTGAAGAAATCCCAAAGGTCTAGTCTTTTGATTATCTTTACCAAATTCAATGGTTCTGCCCAGCTCTTGAACAACGTATCTCTGAAGTCGACATGCGCTGTCTAGAGTTGTCCCAGCAAAAGAGGCCACAAGAACGCCCATCAGAGCCAGTGCTATTGTGTGTGGAATCCCGATAGCTCCTAGAAAATTTGCCGATCCATCAACAAAAGCGCCAACCTTAGCCCCCAACGAACCTGCCGTTTGCCATGAGTTGTATCTCGCGTGCCAAGCCTCTGGCCCCGTCAGCCATGATCCTTCGTTGGATCCGGGAATTCCTAAACCAATCCCTGCAGCACAAGCCAGAATAACAATCGTTGCCAAAAATCCCTCTGTGAGCATACTTCCGTAGCCTACCATCTTGGCATCAGTCTCTTTTTTGAGTTGCTTTGAGCTCGTTCCACTGCTGACGAGGCAATGAAACCCAGAAATGGCTCCGCAGGCAATTGTGACAAATAGGAAAGGGAAAATAACTGGAGCTCCTTTTGGGTTAAGCTCTAACATGGGGGCAGCCATCTGAAGTGTTTGTTTTTCCCCATCGTGCGGGGGGCCACCTGCAAAGGCAGCCGCGATTAGGCCTACAAAAACTAATGCTAAACAGGCGATGAGTTGTAAAGAGTTGATATAATCCCTAGGCTGTAAAAGAGTCCATACTGGCAGCACTGAAGCTACGTAAGAGTATATCAAGAGTATTATGACCCATGTTAATACTGGCCATTTACTCATTATTAAATTTAATTCTCCAAGTGACCCATAATTTCCAAAAATAACGGTCAAATACATCACTCCCAACGCAATCACCGATGGAATAAATAAGTTAATTCCTTTTTTATGGAGCATGATGCCGATCCCTATGGCTACAGGTATTTGGATGAAACAAGGGAAAATTGCAGCTGGGTATTGTTTTAGAACAACAGCAATGACCAAGCCGAATATAGCTAGAACAATCGTTAGTGCAAAAAAGAGTATAAAAAGGAATAAAAGCCTTACACGTTTGTTCATCAGTCTTCCGGCAACGTCTCCTATTGTTTGCCCTTTATTTCTCAAACTGACGACAAGAGCTCCAAAATCGTGGACTGCACCGATAAAAACTGATCCAAAGAGTACCCACAAAAGAGCTGGAAGCCACCCCCACATTATCGCAATGGCTGGTCCTACTATTGGTCCAGTTCCGGCAATTGAAGTGAAGTGATGACCAAAAACTATTTCTTTGCTGGTGGGAACATAATCGACACCGTCTTCAAGTTCCCTTGATGGACAGACTGCATCTGCAGAGAGCTTAAAAATTTTCCTGCCGAGCCATCGCCCATATGTATTGTAAGCGATAACAAATCCAATAGCTGAGAGAACTGCAATGACTAGTGGCTGCATGAGATTTGATAATAACTATGTTCACTCTAGCAGTTGATACTTTTTAGAGCAACTTCGTTAACTGCTAGCAAAAAAAAGGATTGTCTGAGGTATCAAAAAAAGGCCCTCGTCAATGCATTTGGATATTTATATAAGCACCAATTAAAGTCTTGCCTGATATCCAAATATTATTTCATTACCTGGAGATTCTCAAAAATTTCCTCTTTTGAGAATAGTTTTTGGTTGGATTGCTGCGATAGTCAAATCCCCGCCATTATGGAATGGTTATGAAAGGCTCGAACTCAATTCAATAATCTCCGCAATACTTTCTGCTATCATACTCTATTGATAGACACATAACTCAAAATCGTTTTTTGAGATTCCCCGTAACTTATGATTTTACTTTTTCCAGAATTCAAAACCAGGAAAATGCCATATGATCGCATTCAAAAGGCTTCCAACGATCTGTATTACCCGAAAAAAACTCAATGGCAGGCAAATTTCAATTTTCTATCGATGAAATAAGGATATTCACTCTCAAATTTGTGTGATCCGGTAACCGGTTTTTTTGTCAAAAAATTCATTACCCGTTGCCTTTTTTGTAAATAAAAAAGATCGGGAGTTTTAACTCCCGATTACAAGATGAATTCCCCACCTCAATGCCGTGTATTACTTTTCCATTGAACAATGGAAATATAAGTGGAACCGCTTCCGTGCTTCCAACTTCCAGTTAAGGCTTGCTGTCATGCATCAATGAAGTTCATGGCTCCATTTTTTAACACTTAAGGTTCAAGGACATAGTATAATAATCACGCGCATGGCAGGGAAATTGATACTTAAATGCTCATGCTAGCCATTTAAAAAGGTAACTGAAAATAGGAAAATATCAAGGCAGAGTCTTATTTACATTTTGCTTTTTTATAATGGTCTATCAGAATGTTAAAGAAGATGTAGAATAAAAATGAAAACTAAAAAGAAATGAAAATTCCCGTTTCAATGAATGACAAGATCTCAGGATTTTTTTTCTTTGGCATCAGTTTTTTTCTTTGCAGTTGTGCGTATAGTCAGGCCTTCAAAATCGATATCCAAGCCATCACACCTCTTTCTGTTTCGGGTCAAAACAATAGAAAAGTGGGATACTCTCTGGTAGACCGAGAGACGACGGGTATTCGATTCGCCCAGGAGCTTAGCAACGGACTAAGAAGGAAAAATCGAGTTCTCCTTCTGGGTTCAGGTGTTGGTGTTTTTGATTTTGATGGTGATGGGAGAAACGATATTCTTTTTTTAAAAGCAGAGGGGAAAAATGAACTATACAGGAATCTTGGCGGATTTAATTTTGAAAGAATTTTGGGTGCTGCTGGGATGGCTTTACCTCATAATTATTCCACAGGAGTCAGTATAGCAGACGTCAATAATGATGGGTTTAAAGATGTGATCATATCCACCATCGATGAAGGGCCTAAGTTATTCATTTGCGAAGGATCCGGTACTTATCAACAAAAATCACGACCTGGCTTTCCGAAAATAGGTGGCGCAATTTCAGGCGTTTTTGGCGACATCGATGGTGACGGCGATTTGGATTTTTACCAAGCGATGTGCAGAGAAAATTCGATTAAGGATAATCGATCTTTAATCGGAGACCTTAAAGTGGACCAAAAAGGAAGCTGGATTGTTCCTCAATCCCTTCGTCATAGGCTCGTTTCAACAAGAAATCTCAAGGGACAACCCATGCTGATGGAAAAAGGTCGAGAGGATCAACTTTTTATTAACAATGGCGCTGGACAATTTGATAAAATTGAACCAAAAGAATATTTTCACCCAATACTAAATAGGAACGATGAGTCTCCTTTGGATGGTTGGACTTTGTCCGCCTGCTTTCATGATTTCAACCGAGACGGGTATTTGGATATGTATTCTTGCTCGGATTTCTTAAGTCCAGATCGATTTTGGGTGAATAATGGAAAAGGTGGCTTTAGTGAATTGAGTTGGCCATTTATTCCAAAGACTAGTTATTCTTCGATGGATGTGGCTTGGGGCGATTTGAACAATGACGGATTAGAGGATTTTTTCGTTGTCGACATGTTGGCTAGGAAACGTGAAGACAGAATAAGGCAAACGGCAAACATGGGGCCAAATGTTTGGATGACCTGGGCCAATGGCTTCAACAACCAGGTCATGAGAAATACTCTATACAGAAATAGAGGGGATGGCTCATTCTCAGAAATTGCACTTAAATCCAACCTGGCGGCCAGTGATTGGTCATGGACAACTCGATTCGAAGACGTAGACTTGGATGGACTTTTGGACATTATTGTGGGGAATGGGACACCACATGACGTACAAAATTCAGATGCTATAGATCTCCTCTATTCAAACAAAACAACACAAAAATTTAGCTTCCTACCCGCAGACCTGCCTCCACACAATGTCCCGAACGTGGTGTGGAAAAATTTGGGTGATTTTAAATTTCGTGAATTTTCCGACGCATGGAACTTTTCGAGTAATTCTTATTCTCAGTCGATGGCATTCGGGGATCTTGATGGAGACGGTGATAACGAGGTCGTCATAAATAATTTTGATGGGATTCCAGAGTTGTATCGATGTGACACTATATCTCCTCGTATTGTGGTCAGGATTGATACTGGAAGTCATCCAGGGCTCCTAGACAGACTCAGACTTGAACTGAAATCTGGAGGGAAGTCACAATATCGAAGCGTACGAACAAGTCAGGGTTACTTGAGTCAGTCTTCTACCGCCATAGTATTTGCATGTCATGATCAGGTTTCCGAATTGTATATATATGGCCCAGGAGACATATCCCCAATAACGACAGTATCCATAGAGAGGAATTCTCTTGCTCATATCAAGGTTGACCCTATCGATAGTCGCAAACCTAAAAGAAATGATGAAGTCTCACTCCCTGGCAAAGAATATGAAAAGTTAATCGTGCCTGGAAATAGTCCTAAATGGACGTTTTCGACGGCAAAGAAGTCAAATTCTCAATCACCTGTTTTTCGGCATTGGGATACCGCAACTCTTCAAGCGTCAAATTTTGGTGAGGCCGTCAAAATGCATGGCTCAGTGGGGTATATTCAGCCAGATAATAAAAACGGGTTCAAGCTTTGTCATATTGACCGAGACTCAGAGAAAAACTACCTATGGAATGTCACCCGCTTGAGGTTGAAAAGTGACTGGCCATCACAACCTTTGGGTATGAAAATGGCCTCAGATAACGCTCTAAACGAAGGCGGTTGCCAAACTGTTGTTTTTGGGACAAGCCAAACTGATGCAGCAAAAATTAAGAGCTGGCTGATGTTCGTCGATACCAATATGTATCCTGAATTACAGGTCAGTCAGTCATTTGATTGGATTGGACAAGAGGTTGGCAAAATGACATTTTCCCGTGATGGGAACTACCTGTTTATAGGGGCAAAAATGAGCCAAACTTCTAGTCGAAATCAGGGTGGGGGAGTCATCTTCTTTAAGAATCACCATAATAAATGGGTTTACTTGAGGCAAGCTACTCAGCTTATCCCCGCCCGGTTTCCAATAGTGGGTGCAGAGTGGGTGAAAATAGATGAATCTTTGAATCATCTTATCCTTACACTCCACGGTGGGACTATAGAAATTCTCAATGTTGTTTCACCGGGGGCCGGTCAATTGTCCACCAAAGGTGTTAGTCTTGGTGAAAAATATTCTGGCCTTTGGATGCACTCAAACCTATTTGGGATGGGTGATAAATATTACCTATTACTGGGTAATATTGGTCAAAATTTTATGTATGGAAATACAGGCCGTCTGAGGTGGGTTTTAGCACAAACAGATGCCGGCCACCTTCTTTCATTGCCCGTCGAGGATAATGAAGGAAAACAATACCTATTTTCGGATCGTGAATCATTAAATAGTTTTTTTCCTCAATTATCTAAAATTTACCCAACAAGAAAA
Source organism: Limisphaerales bacterium (assembly GCA_965657355.1). Classification (GTDB taxonomy): domain Bacteria; phylum Verrucomicrobiota; class Verrucomicrobiia; order Limisphaerales; family JAJOIW01; genus JAJOIW01. The sequence continues at coordinate 214,720 of CBFHOE010000003.1, forward strand.
TCTTACGCTCTAGCGACTTTAAAAGATTTAGAGAGTAAAATTCCAACTCTACGAATATACCACAACGACCCTATCAATACATTAGAGCATAAAATTTTTGAAATCTTCAGAGCGGGAAAAAGGTTAGAATTTAAAGAGCTGGATTTAGGCTCGATAATCCAAGAGGCTCCATTAATGACCTCTGCTATTCTCCAATCACAAAATGCTGGTAAAATAAGAATTGTTATCGGTCAAAATTTCTCCTCATTAGAAAATGACTATGAGCCCATTGATTCGGGCGGTGGTGGGATACTAGAAATCGATTCAGGCGGTCGAATAAAATTCGATTACCTCGGGCAGCTTGGTGTCAGACTTTTCTCTGATGTTAAAAGGATTTTTCCCGGGCGGTGGATTGAAAATGTATCAAGCTTCAACAAGGACTCGTTTCTTGTCTTTAGAAATAACCTGAGCCCCGCATTATTCATACAGGAATAATTAGTTTTTTTTGGTGATAAAAAACTCATCCAGAACCTCACCATTCGTGCCAATCTGTTTTCCAGTTAGTTTATTTTGATTAATATTTAGAAAGAAGCTTCCGGGTTGAGCGATTCCTTTTTTCGCATCTTTACCAGATCCGAACTTCACTAAGGCGGAGTGGTCAAATTTTGGTTTGGCTCTTTCCCCGCTTGCTGCACCGGATACTACATAAACAGTTCCGGAGTACGGGCCTGGTTTCTTATAAATAACTGATGCATTGTCGGTTTTATATACTAGATGCTTTGATGTATCAAATGTGTCGCTTTTACCGTAATGCTCTTTAATAAGGTGAGTTCTTTGATATGAGTGGTCGTGGCCCGACATGACAAGGTCGATACCGTATTTATCTACCAATGGCGCGATCATTTCACGCAATTGAATGAGCGCCCCATTCGTATCTGAATTGTAGTCACCGTCACAGTAAAATGGAAAATGATTTACCAAGACATTCCATTTTTTCTTGCTCGATCTAAAATCGGTTTCTAACCACTTTAGCTGCTTTTTCCACTCGGGATGATCTGGGTTTGATGTCGATTCAAGCCAGCTCTTCCAAGGGTCAATAAATGTAAAGTGGACGTCCCCTATCTCGGTTGAGTAATAAAGAGGATAGCGACCTGGGTTGGTGGCCATCTTGTTATGAAACGGATCGGCAAAAATGGAAAGAAACGCCAAATCCATATCGTGATTTCCTGTGCATGGCAGTATGGGGGTTGTTTTTAAACTACTCTTAAAGACGTTGAAAAAGGCGGTTTGATATTCCCTGTCAGTACCCATCGGGTAAGCATTGTCTCCCAACATAATGATACCATCCAAAGACTTGCCATTCATAAAATTATGAAACCCTTCACGCACTTTAATTGGAGTTGAGAGATCTGTTCCAAAAGGCGAAATTTTCCTGTCTGAAAAAGGCCTGTTACTTCCGGAATCCCCTAATAACCAAAAAGAATACTCTTTTTCAGTCGAAGCTTGTTCTGGAACTGTCCTAAAGAAATGCTCCTTATCCGCTCCCGCTATCACTGCAAAATCAGCTTCTATAGCGTAATAATACTTTGTATTTGGTTTAAGATTTTCTATACGAGCAATCCAGTCAACTTTATTAGCTTTTTTGGGATTCATTCTGAACACCTTTACATGGGTCGGAAGATCCTCAGGTGAGATACCTATTCGAACAGAAATCTGTGACTTTATTTGGTCATCAGTCCTCCATTTTATTGTAATACCTTTAGGGTGCGGGTTCAGCAAATATGGGCCTCGCCTGATTTCAGCCCCGACCAGAAGGTTGATGCCGCATAAACAAATAAAGATAAATAATTTGATTGCTCTTCCTTTTATGTTTAGTCCATCCATTATCCTCAACTCTGTGTGGTTTTTAATACATAACATATAAAATGTGTGCTTTATATCAAATACCCACACCTATTCATGATTTTTATAGTTTTTATCGTTCACATTTAATTTTCTGCTTATAATGATTAGCTGTTATGCAAAAGTAATAATTGCTGTAGTGATACGTAGAAATTTGTATCCCATACGGTTTTAAAAAATTCTTTTTCAAATTATTTCATGAGCACTAAAAAAAAATTAAAAGTAAGATTTCTCATTTTCACAGGCTTTGTTGCTATGATTTTGATTGTGGTGGTTGTCCTTGCTTGGAGAGATGTTGATTCTCCAGATGTTTCGGATCTCCTTTTAGAAAATAAGTTTATTTCTGATGGGGACAATGCCTATTTTGATTTCTGCAATGCAACCAACTTTTTCGATCACTTTGATAATGCTGAAATTCAAAAATTTCTATCGGATAAAGAATCAGATGCTTCAGAAATATCGAAAATAATCAAAAATAACTCTTTGGCTTTGCAGGAAATACGAAAAGGATTAGAAAAAGAAATTTGTCGACCACCAGCTGTTACATCATTTTCAGACAACTTACCACATCTGACGGAATGGAGAAAATTTGCTTTATTATTTACCGTTGATGCAAGGTTGAATTTTCGGAGCGGAGATTTAGATAAAGCTGTTGAATCTGCAATATCCACTATCCAGTTTGGTTATATGATACAAAATGATTCAGAAGTTCTTATAACATTTTTGGTCGGTGACGCCATCATGGAAATGGGACTCAAAGAGCTTCGCCATATCCTTGAGTCGCCCGATATTCAAATGAAACATTTAGACCGTATATCTAAATCCCTTAAAGCCTGCAATAATACCTATGACGGGTATGTGTCAGCAACGAAAGGTGAATTTCGAGTTGTGTATCAGACGATAGATGCGCTCGATAATGGGGACATGCCATTCTTCGGGACCCCATTCCAGCAGGGGACCTTTCCTGCTGGTGAAAACTTCGGACGTATTTTTTTTAAAAGAAATAAAACGATGGAGTTATTTGCTGGGAATACCCGAAACTTGATTGAATCTGGAAAAAAACCTTTCTCGGAATATAAAACATACGATCCATTAGAAAAATTAGTCAAACAACCGGATGGGTTTTTGTCATTTATCAATCCTAATTTTGTTGGAAACGTATTTTTGAAACTTGTTGCACCGCCAAATATCTTGAAAAAATTATATGCATTAGATTTTTCTATTTCCGGCACTGAACTACTTGTCATTTTAAAAAAATACCAATTTGATAAAGGGAAGACGCCGGAGAAACTCGAAGACTTAGTTCCCGGGTATTTGGATAAAGTCCCTCTCGACCCTTATGATGGAAAACCGATCCGGTATGTGTCCGAGAAAAAGTTGATATACTCTATCGGACCAAATTTAGAAGACCAAACGCTGGTCTCTGACGACAAATCCCCTGATGACATTGTTTTTCAAATAAAGTAAATCATTCTCCTTAAAAAAAATTTATCCTGTAAGGTACTGGGTTTCAGTTGTTTTCGAAGTCGCTGATTTTAGTATGTAAAGTGAA
>CBFHOE010000003.1:218169-242800 GCA_965657355.1 Limisphaerales bacterium
GCTTCTATATGGACATATCTTTAGCTCAGTCGATTGCTAGTCACGTTAGCGGTAGCGGTGCTGTTGGAGCTGAAATTGGTGTCAGGATGCTTGAAAAAGCAAACGACCAAATTGAACAGCAGGGAAAAGCTATGGTTAACCTCATTGAGGCATCTTCATTGGTTGATTCTTCTCAAGGCAAAATCGACGCTCATGCGTGAGGGGTATCATTTTTTTATCGTTCATTTTTTTCGATACCGGTGATTTTATCTGTCAGAATTGTGTAATATTTTTCTGCTGATTTAGGTGCCAAGTGGATACCATCAGTATACTCATATTCTGCAGCATCCACATTTTCCAACCAACTAAATTCTGGTGCCGGGAATCCATTTTTAATTCCTGCGAGGAGTTTTCGCGGGGTTTCCAATTTTTCTAAGTCGGGATGAATAGGCATACAGAATAAAATTATATGGGCTCCTTTATCTGAAAATTCCTTCACATATGCACGAAGTTTGCTTGTTATCGAAGATATTTTGTCATCTTCTATCCCTGCTTCTAGGTACTCTTTTTGTCCGGCAATATTGCGGTTAAACCTATCCTGTAACTCAGTTGATTTGGCGTCTGTTGTTTTGAACAATGGTAGCTTTGATGTAACAGTTAAATATAACTTATTAAAACCTGTATGTATTGGCCAACCTAGGATGGACAGCGGTCTGTTATAATCTCTGAGAAAAGGCGTGCTTTTCCATATTTTTTTATTGGTCTCACTTAGAAGCTTGGTTACCCATTCTTTTTCATCGTAAATAATCAATCGATTTATTTCTATTGCTATAATCTTTGGCGGGGTTTGCGATGAACTCCTTTCTTTAATTAATGCAAGCCCATCAAAACTACTTCCCCCATTGATCGTTATCATAGTCGTTTCTGGATCTGTGTTAAATGGGTCAAGTCGATCAGCAAATGATGATCCCACAATAACACAACGGGGAGTTTTCTCCTGTAATATGAATTTTTGGGCTGCGACGATAGGCCCCCTTTCTGGGAGTCTTTTTGAGTCAGGTAAGGTAGTCGTCACCAAATAGTGGCTGATGATAACAATCAAGAAGCAAAGACCACTACGGGCTATAAGTTTTGATCGATTTAGGTCTTTATTTTCTTTAGACATGATTTCTGTTTCAAAATTGAAAATAGATAAATTCTCCAGCTGACCCGGAATTGAATATGATTAGCCAAAGCATTATCGCAAATGCAAGGGGTTCCATCCAATTTGTGAAATGGTTTTTGCCTGCTTGGGCAATTTTATCTTTTAAGTGATATAAGATGACAGGTATCGAATACAGCCCGACAAATGTCATCCATACAAGGTTCGGTATCCCACGGTTTTGTAAAATAGCTCCCCAGAAGGCAATATACTGGTCGAAATTTTCCAGTATGAACAAAAGCCAAGCGTGAGTAACAAATATAAAGATCATCATGACTCTCATTATTGCAATCAACGTGGATTTTGAATCTGGTGGCTTTGCCCCGAATGTCAGTCGTTCAACGGCGAGTGCTAGCCCGTGTAAAATTCCCCAAAATGCATAATTCCAGCCGGCTCCGTGCCAAAGTCCTCCGAGAAACATCACGATAAAAAGGTTTATAAATGTGCGAAAAGAGCCCTTCTTGTTTCCCCCGAGCGGAAAGTAAAGATATTGTCTCAGCCAAGTCGAAAGTGAAATATGCCATCTAGACCAAAAGTTCGCAAAGCTCTGAGCTTTGTATGGTCTGTTAAAATTAACAGGTATATTATATCCGAAGAAAGCGGAAAGCCCTATGGCGATCGATGAATACCCAGCAAAGTCTGCAAAGATTTGAACTGAATAACCAAAAAGTAGGGTTAGGAGCGTCAAACAATCGATATTAATGAAGAGAGGATAGTTAAGGTAATAAGTCAGGTCCTTTAAATTATCAGCAACGACCATTTTCAAAAAATAGCCAATAACTAAAAACCTGAATACCTTCTCCCATTGGATGTTTTCCAGTGATTTGTGCGTTATTTGATGAAAAAAGTCTCGAGCTTTTACTATAGGTCCTGCAACTAATTGAGGGAAAAAAGAGATATAAAGCGCAGTGTCAATGGTGTATTTTAGAAAACCCAGTTCTGCTGTTTTATGAATGGTATTTGCGCTTTCATTTGTATCCTTTTTGGTTTGTGTCCGGAAGCAATCCATTACCAGGCTGATACCTTGAAATGTAAAGAATGAGATGCCAAGCGGTAGTGGTATTGAAAGTAAAAATGCACCAACAGAATTATCCTCAAGGCCCTTTCCTAAGATGGTCAGCGTAATTAATCCTGCGTATTTGAACCAACACAAAACGAATAAATTGACTGTAACCGCAAAAGCGGCAACCCATTTTCCCTTACTTAGAGAGTTCGTTATGATTGCAAAACTGCTTGCGGCGTTGCTAAGAATCGAAAAAAGTAAAAGAAAAGAAAGAGCAGGATTATGATGCGCATAAAAGACAAAACTGGATACGATTAGAGTAAAAACTTGATATCGTTTAAGGCCGGGAAAGTAGTACAAAATCCCTGTTACTGCAAATAGGGTTACGAATTCAATACTATTAAAAAGCATGATTGTTTCCGCTGGCTTGTCTCTTGAGAGTTTTTTCGTTTGAAGCCTGAATAGGCTTATCCACAATTAGTTTAGTATCTGAATTTTACTGTAGTTCCAATCAAATATCTTTTCTCAGATACAACAAACGATTTTTCATCCCTTCCGTTATACCTGTAATTTACTCATTGTAACCAACTTGTTGATAATGATAATTTGTAATACGTGGGTATTTTGATTTGGGAAAATACCCCAGATGGGTAATATTTCCCAATAGGTAGTGGGCAATATTGCCAACTTTTTCAAAAAACAAGCTCGCTATAGGTGAAAAATTTGCAAATTTTGGAAAAAACGAATGAAAATGATTAGGCACATTTAATGCTACATTAATATCATTTGGACAAATTCCTAAAGAATATTAAACAGACACAATGAAGGCTCGTTTGCTTATTTTTATAATGATGATTTTCACCACGGCTATCTACGGTCAGGTCAATACTCGTGGGTCCAAATCAAAGCTGAGCGGCTCTGAGTCAAATGTCCAGCAGCGGAAAGGGATTGGCAACTCCGCTCCTAATACGATCCAAAAAGATAAAATTTCCGATAGTGTTAACAGACCGGAAACGCTAAATAAGCCAAAGGCTACGAAAGAAAAAAAGGACGGAAAAAAAGGAAAAAGGCCACCGCAGGATGTCCTTTCAACACTTAAAGGGATCAAAGCCAAAGACCTGCCCAAAGATCTTAGAAAACTCATCGAAGATTTCGAAAAATCAAAGAGGGACTATGCCAAAGACCACAAGAGATTGCGGGGTGAGTTCTCAAAGGCTACTCACGCAGCGAGAAAAACGATTTTAAAGGAGGCTCGAGACAAGGCGGTTAATTTCATCAGCGCGCAGAAGGACAGGCGACGCGAGATTGAGCAGAGACTTAGAGAATTAAGAAGAGAAAACAATAGGCTCAAAGATATCTTCGATGCTGCCAAAGAGGCTGCAGAAGATAATAAGAATGACGTCCGAAGAGGCGACGATTAAATGACGCTTCTTCCTCTTAGTTTTTCATCTTTTTTTTAACCATTCGGATATCCTCTGCGTCTCATTATATATTGGGAATCTTCAAATTTTAATTGTGCGCTTGATTTCACAACGTTTGCACTCAAAAAGTTGAGGCCAAATAATATTGGTTATGGTTTATGTGGAGATTTATCGTCCAATCTAATTTGCTTATGTTTTATTTCTTTTGGCCCGTATCTATTATAGGCCAAAATGATAATCAAAATGTTTTGCTGGGCTCAGATCGGGGTGATGAAGTCATTAATGGTGCAGATGTTTTGAGTGATAAAGATCAAGGTGAAACTTTAGAAAACGACGCCGATTTCGATGAGCTAACCTGGGATGAATCTTTGGACAGCATAGGCGAGTCCGATTTATTATCTATTTTGGAAGAGGTTTCTGAAGAAGACGATTCAGCAGCATTTTTTTCCCTGAATGAAACAAGTATACTTTTTGGGAGTTTAGTTGGTAGGAAGTCGAATGTTTTGTATGCCAGTAATCCCGTAGCAGAGGATAGATCTTTATTTGGAGTGCATGGTGAATTTTTATATTGGGGCCTTAATTACACGGGGCATCGGATGACATTTTATAATTACTTCGAGCACCTTGGGTTTCTTGCCCAGGGGCAGGCTGATAAAGAACAAATAGCGATTTCAAGTTTCAATTACGAATTGCCGGTTTATAAAGAACACAAGGTTATTTTTGATTTTGGTTACCTTTATCAAGACCAGGTATTTGACGTGTCGAGCTCTGAAGACAGCTTATTCACAGTTCAGGCTATGGGGCACCAATTCTCCTCATCACTGGGATGGAAGAAAAAATTTGATTCAAATTTGACCCTCCAATTGAGCGCTGCTGCAGAAAGACAAGTTTTTGCTTTTCCATTGGACGACTATTGGCAATGGGGACCTGTATTCGAGGCCAACTGGGAAACCGATTCTCGCCATGAATTAACATTTCAATCTCGATTTCAAAATAGAGACTATGACACCCGAAATGAAACAATTACTGGAGTGCCACTCCGGTTTAAACGCTTGGACTCTGTTTTGGAATGGGAATATGACATAGATGAAGATGGACACTGGTGGACGGGAGTTGAATTAGGTTACCGGCGAAATGAGGATAATGGAGGAGGTTTTTTTGATTATCACAGATATTCTATTGGACCAACCTTAGGATATGAAGATGATTTGTGGAATGTTGAGGTCAGTTACTCTTATCGAAAGTATTTTTATGAGTTACAGTTTTTTGGCACAGAAAGTCTGATTCGTGATGATTCCCTTTTAACCTTTCGCATTAAATACCATGTCAATGACAATTGGAAGTGGTTTGGGGAATGCGAGAGCCAAATTGCCGGTTCGAGTGATCCTGCGGATGAATACGAAGTTTTCTCTATAATAACGGGCTTTGATTATGAGCTTAAGTGGTAATCCGTCGTTAAAAAGGAAGCAAATGCATAAGCCAAACGAATCGAAACTTAGTGCTCCCATTGGATTATTTTGGCTGTATGCCATTCTCGGTCTAATTTTTCTTAACCTTGTTTATATTTCAATGGTCGGGATCGGCCGTTCGTATCTGGAGATATCTCTTGAATCAGAGGTATTAAAACGTGAAACCCGATTAACCCAGAATATGATTGACTTCGTTCGCCGTCAGGTGGCTAAGGACATGGACGATCTTGATTTAGTTTGGCTCAGTGACCCGCTTCTTTCATTTCAGACGGTGCTGGAACCAGCGATTGAATTTTCCGACCTTTTACTTGGGATCCGCCATTACAATACTGATGGCTCATTTTTACAATCTTTCCCATCAAGTCAGTCTGAAGAACCAATTGGTGTCGATATCATAAATAAACTTTCCAAAAATGGAGGGGAAGCTGTTTTTATGGAGCAGTTTGACCTGAGTAAAAAATTCATTTCATTTGAGTTGAGTGGAGACAGTTCAATAGCCATGCAACCTGTAGTCATCGTTCGCTTACCAATTTCAGGCGATGAATCATCCATGTCTGGTGGGATTGTGGAGTTCTATCAAACCGGCACCGCATTTATGGATGAGAGATCTCGCATTCTAGATGAAATACGAACAAAAGCACAGTTGCTCGTTTGGACTGGCTGTTTTCTTATAACTTTTGGATCATTTATATTCCTGTTTTTTCTATATAAGTCACAGGTCAAGACTATTCACCATTCGCGTGAACTAATGAAAGCAAACGGCGAGCTTTTAAGGTATGCTAAAAGTTCAGCATTAGGATCTATTTCGGCTCATCTCATCCACGGTCTGCGAGGTCCTTTGGCCGGATTAAAACAATTCATAGAATTTGGGAAATCAGATTCAAAAAAGGTAAATCAGTCCAGTTGGAATGATGCCGAAATTTCCATGTCAAAATTAAAAAAACTAGTGGATGACGTCGTCTATATGATTCAAGACGAAAAATCTAGTGCGTCCGGTACTCTCTCCATACTCGATCTATTCGAAACAATAAATGGAAAGTTTTTGGGTGAGGGTGGAAGTAGAATTCGGATTATGAGCGATAAAGAAAGCATCTTGAGCCAGGAGGTGTTAATTAGGAATTGGAATCTTTTAGTGCTGGTTCTGACTAATCTCATTGAGAATTCCATTGATGCAGGAGGTTCTGAGACGACTGTTAAATTGTCTGCTAATTTGAGCGATGGGATGGTAGAGTGTCGTGTAGTGGATGATGCTGGAGGAATTCCAGATCATTTGATTTCCAAGCTTTTCGAGCCGAAGGTTTCTCGAAAAGCCACCGGGAGCGGTATTGGATTGGCAATTAGTCGTCAACTGATGTCACAAGCTGGGGGGGATTTGGTGCTGGAAAGTAGCGATGCGTCTGGTTCCGTTTTCTTAGCTTCAATTCCGAGAAACGGCATATGATTATGCTTCATTTGCCCTGTTTAGAGAATCGCTGATTTGTTAAACAAAACTTCACATTTTGAATACAACGTCAGACAATTTAATCCGTCGACTGAAAATGATTCAATACCTGCAGGGGCATGTGTTAATCATTTTTCTAATTTATATGCCAAGGTTGGTTGGAGGAACAGCTCCTGAAATGCCAACTTGGATGTGGAGTCATCCTAAGCCGCACGGAAACAATATTTTCGAATTTGTCAAATATGGCGACTACCTTCTCCAGTTATGTGATTCTGGAAAACTCTATTTTTCTTTGAATGGCGAGGAATGGGATTTAGCCGATACTGGCACACGCAATAGCTTAAGATCGGCCACAGTTTTTAATGATGCACTAATTATAGGTGCGGCTAATGGTGAAATATTAAGAACTGATGATTTGGTTAACTTTCAAAAAATTCAGTTATCTGAAAGTGATTGGATTGAAGGAGTTGCCTCTTCCAGAACCCAAGTAGTCGCCGTTGGCGACAATGGAAAAATATGGGCAAGCACAGATGGAGTGCAATGGACATCGGTGCCAACGATAACCTCAAATTGGTTGCGCAGTATTTACTACACCGGAAACCTCTTCATCGCCGTTGGGGAAAATGGACAACTCATGACATCTTTTAATGGGATTAACTGGGTCTCCAGAAACTCTGGAACTTCAGAGCATCTCAATAGAATCTCAAGCTTGGATAATAGACATCTCATAGTTGGCCAAAATGGGATTATTCTTTCAAGCTCGAACGGTATATCCTGGGTCGCGGAAAATTCAAATGTTACTGATGACTTATTCAATGTTGCCCTATCCAATAGTGGTGAGCTGATAGGGGGAAATTCAGTGGTGCTACATAAGACATCATCAACCACTTCATGGTCCGAAATTGATCAAGGACTCCCTGACTGGGTCTGGCTTTCATCTATATACTGGAATGACGCTATTTACCTTGGTGGTCGAACTGGGCTTACTTTTCAACTGCCATTAAATGAAGAGAATAACTCATTTATTAATTGGGGAACCTTCGATAATTCTCTGAGAAATTGGATTTGGGATCTGGAGATTGCTGGTGGTGAATTTTTCGCTGCCGGTGATTTTGGAACAGTAATGACAAGTTTCCGAGGTGTGAAATGGGAGTCTCTCGAAGTCCCGAATACAGTAACAAATAGTTTCCTGATGGGGCTCGAATACAATAAGCTTGGTCTCGCAGCAGTTGGGACTGATGGTGCTATAATTTTCTCGCCTCCAATTTCTACCAATTCATACACCACTAACATTGTTGATAATAAAGAAGTCATTACTACCAATCTAGTAAGTGTCAACGGAAGGCAATTCGCCGATGTTCGCCCGGAGGGCTTTGATGGGGACCTTCAGGGCATAACTAGTTTCAACGATAAATTTTATGCCTCTGGAGATTCAGGTCTTATTTTAACAAGTGAAAATGGAATAGATTGGCAATTCGTTCAAACTTCTCAAACAGCAGTGCTTTCGAGTATGGCAAATAATGGTGAGGTTATGGTCGTAGTAGGTTCAGAGGGCACCACTGGATATTCCTCCAATGGGATGGATTGGTCATTCGTTTCGTCTCCGACACAAAATTGGTTAATCAGGGTGAGGTTTGTGAACGGATCTTTTTTTGCCAGCGGGCAAAATGGCCTTCTTCTAAAAAGTAATAACGGCAAATCTTGGAAAGAGATCCCCGCATTTAACAACAATATATGGGTGCAAGATATTTTTCATCATCAAGATGTTTATTACGCCGTTGGAACGCAAGGTGCCATGTGGTGGACCAGAGATTTAAACCAATGGAATGAAATGAATCTTCCCACAGGGAAATCATTATACACCATTTCCGGGAACTCTAGAAGAATACTCGTTGCCGGAATAGAAGGAATTATATTAAGAACATTAACCGAAAGTATCTTCGATCCCATCTCATTGAATCATCCCCGTATAATTTCTTCTTTAAATCAAGATAATATCGGAATGGCTCTATTTGGTGTAACTGATCAAAAATTTGAGGTTCAATCTAGTATCGATTGTGTAAACTGGGATCTTGTTTTTAAAGATAGAATTACGGACCCAGATGGGCTTTATCTCTTCTTATTAGACTTCTTAACCGACGAGGCTGACGAAAATTCGTCCTTTGAATTTTTCAGAGTTAATCCTCTCGAAGATGATAGTCAGTAATTCTTTTTAAAACGCATGGGGTATATTTCCCATTGGGGTAAATACCCCAAAATCATATGGGGTATATTGCCCACTTTTCCCACTTTTCCAATTTTTACACCCAATAAGGCTGGTTTTTGACCAAAACTGTCCATTTTTCCATCCTCTGTAAATGGCACGGTTAATGATGCATATGATTTGTAAGTCGGAGGAGATTTCCGGCGAAATAGAAACAGGACTAAGGATTAATTTTCCAGATACTGATTTAAATGGTTAAATGATAGAAAGGTAACAAATGAAAAAATTAACATCATTATTATTCGCTGTGGCACTTGTCGGAGGTATGTCTCTTTGTTTTGACGCTGATGCAAAAGGCGGGCGCAAACCTAAGCCGCCGAAGCATTCAAAGCCGCATGGTCCAAAAGTGGACCCTCGTGGAGGTGGAATACTCAAAGATATTGAGCTTCCGGAGGATATTAAGTCCATGGTTGATGAACTAAAAGAGGCCAGCGATGAATTTCGTTCTGGGCAAAAGGAACTTCACGATCAATTCAAAGATGCAACGGGTGAACAAAAGAAAGAACTCATTACTCAAGCTCGCGAAAATGCAAAAGCATTCAGAGACGAAATGAAAGATCTCAAAAAAGAAATACATTCAAGAATTAGAGAGCTGGCCGAAAATAATTCCGAATTTGCCGATGTTTTAAAAGCGGCAAAAGAAGAGGCAAAAGAAAACAGGCGAAGAGGGCGCGGAAAGAAGGATGACAAGAACAGGCCTGAAAAGCCTGAAGCCCCTGAGGCTCCTGAGGTCCCTGAAATTCCAGAAGTTGAGTAAATCATACGGAGGAACTTGATTCCTCAAAAATTGAAGGAACGTATGTTTCTTCCCATAACCAAACCCTGAGGGGCGTATTTATTCAATACGTCCCACTTTTATTAGAAGGACTAGATTCAGATATAATAACAAATCCTCATTGGTTTAATGTATTAATTTGATCCGATGTAAAAGATTGAAACGATATGAAGAGATTTGAAAACGGGAACTGGGCGATGATCATCATTACGATGCTGTTTTTTTCGTTGTGCAGGTTGGTTATTGGAATAGATAGTAATAATGTGTCATGGCGCTGGTCTAATCCAGAACCTCATGGGACTGACATCTATGACTTCATTATCATCGGTGAAACAGGTATACAAGTCGGAGAGTTAGGTAATATTTTTTGGTCATCCGATAAGCAGAACTGGAATAACATTAATGTGGGTTATGATTTTTCTCTTCGTTCCATAGCCATTTTTGATGGACGTTATTACATTGGAGCGGAATCGGGGAGAATCTTCGTGACCGATGACCTGTTATCTTTTTCGGTCATCGATTTAAACACCGATGACTGGATTGAAGGGATAGCTGCCTCATCGTCCTTAATAGTTGCCGTTGGAGATAATGGTTCCATTTACACTTCTGAGGATGGGGTGGTTTGGACAGCAAGAAATTCAGGGACATCAGAGTGGCTTCGTGACATTGAATTTGGTGGTAATCGATTCGTGGCTGTGGGGGAAAATGGAACCATAATTACAAGTTTTAACGGAGTTAGCTGGTCACTCATTTCATCAAGCACGACACAGAATCTTAATGCGGTCGCAAATAATGGGTTAAATAAGTTTGCTATTGCTGGAGATTCCGGCGTCCTCCTGACGAGCTCTAATGGGACTTCCTGGTCACCCGTAAATACGAATACTACAAAGGATTTATTAACAGTATCTTCAAGCCCTACTGATTTTTTAGCTGCCGGCGAAAATACAGCCTTGGCTATCAATTCTTCTGGGCGAGTAACAATTGAAACTGACGCCACTATTCAGGGCAAACTACCAGAATATCTATGGCAGTCCTCCGCGTATAGCGATGGAAGCTGGTATCTTACTGGTAGTGCCGGATTGAACTACTCTGGAAATATACCTTCGGACGGTTCATCCATTTCTTGGTCTACAACAGACCAATCTCTCAGGAGCTGGATTTGGGATATGGCGGTTGTCGATGATCAATTATTCGCAGTCGGTGATTTTGGAACCGTACTCGTTTCTTCTGATGGCATATCTTGGGATAGTCGAATTGTGCCTGAGGAGATAACAAATAAACTCATTCTCAGTGTGTCTGGATCAAATAAGGGACTGGTTGCATGTGGAGTTGATGGTTTGGTTTTGTTTTCTCCTAGTGAACTCGTTTCTTCCGAGGAGGTTGAAATTATCGATGGCCAGGAAGTGACTGTAGTAAAAGAATTGTTAGTGCCAGGTATCAATTGGAACCAGGTTGAGATCCCAGGAGTAAGCGGAGACCTCAAGGGGTCCACCTTCCATCAGGGCTTTTATTATTTATGTGGTGAAGCTGGGCTCATTTTAAGGAGTGAAAATGGAACAGAGTGGACTTCCATGGACTCCGGCACATCAGAATTTCTCAGCGGTATAAGTGCCAAAGGAAATACTTTGGTTGCTGTAGGTCGTTCAGGGAAGTTGGTAAGATCAATGGACCAAGGAGATTCTTGGCAAAGTGTGCCAGCGTTTACAAATAATTGGCTGCTGCAAATTCGCTGCCTCAATGATAAGTATTACGCCGTTGGTCAAGGAGGGGTTGTTGCCTGCAGTGAAAATGGGGCCACTTGGGCAATTGCTGATACTCCAAGCTCAACTGCTTTTATAAACGATATTACTTTTTACAACGGAGTTTTTTATGCTTCTGGCACGCTGGGGAGGGTCTGGCAAAGCGTCAATGGAAATGAATGGCAATCTTTGCCAACAAATACTTCCAAGTCTCTTTACACTTTATCACCATTCAACGGGCGATTGATTGTAGCTGGTATCGAGGGAGTAATTATTCGAACCCCTTTTACCGAATTCAAAGACCCCTTATCCATACAAGCTTTTCAAAAGATTGCTTATGAAGATCAGGATTATTTTGGTTTCTTGATCCAAGGTAAAACGGACCAATTATTTACTTTTGAATACTCCTCAAATTTGTCTGACACATGGGAGGTTTTTATTCAAAACGCAGAAATAACCGAGCGTGATGGTACGGCAAGTCTATTGATGCCTGTCACAGAAGATCCCGAAAAGATTTTTTTCAGAGTGAGCCCTTACCAGAGTCAATAACGCCGACAAATATTATATTTTGTGCTTAATTGACACGGTAGTTCCACTCTTCCATTCTATACTTTTGTCTCGCTAATTCTTTGGCTTTTTTATGACAATTTTTCCAAATATCTGATGATAAAGATTCATGAGCCTGCCATGTTTCTTTTAGTAGTATGGATGAGTTTTTCGGGTGAAGCTGGAAAATTATGCACAAATTCATTATGAGACTTATTTTCTCTGTATTCAGGGGTTATTGCTGGAAACTTCAAGTATCGTGAAATTAATTCCAATCTAAACGAATGAAGAAGTGTGCCATGAAATAAAATTGTATTTCTTTTTCTTCTCTGAGCGTTTCCTGAAAATTTTTTGTTTTGGAAGACCAAATCTGTGATCCCATTGATTTTAATTTCCTGCCCAAATGCATCTCTTAAAGCCAGAGCCAGTTTTTTCATCATGAATTCATTTGTTGAGGTGACTGTAGACAGCTGTTTTTCAGAATCAATGGGTAGGATAATGGAATAATTCAGGCAGCCTGGGCCTTGAACTACAGTCCCTCCACCTGAAATGCGCCGTATCACAGGAACATCGTCCTGATGGCATCGGTCGACAAATATTTCAGTTTGGATACGATTCGAGAAGCCTGGAACAACAAAATATTTCTCCGACTCCCATGTCGCTAAGACCCCGTGACCTGGATTTTGGCTTTCTGCCCAATCTAAAAGGGCCTCGTCATGGGCGATTAGTTCCCACGGATCGTCAATATATTGATGAAGGTATTTCATTTGTTTCGGACAAAAAACAAGGTATTATAAACAAGCTACGGGCACGAACCAAAGCATTCAGCACGACTATTCGTGATGGAATTTACACTTAATATCCAGCAGGATATGCCCGAAATAGTCCATATATAGTGAAAACGATAGACCTACCAGATCAAAGCCAGGATTCGGAAAAGTTACTGGAGTCACTCGAAGTGATCATTCGCCAGTTATTGCACTCAAATGCTCAAAGTGAAAGGCTGCCGCAGCTACTAGACGATTTAACTATGGAATTACGCCAGGGTGGACTTGATGTTCCTCCTCTGACCCGCACTCCTTACATCAATACCATAGATCCCGAAGATCAGCCCGAATACCCGGGCGATGTTGAAATAGAAAACAGAATTAAAAGCTACATTCGGTGGAACGCAATGGCTATGGTGGTAGCTGCTAACCACAAGCACGATGGACTCGGCGGTCATATCTCTACCTATGCTTCAAGCGCGACCTTATACGAAGTTCCCTTCAATCACTTCTTTAGAGGAGCCAATGGCGACTTTCCCGGTGACATCGTTTACTTTCAGGGCCACGCCTCCCCTGGGCCATATGCCAGGGCTTATCTAGAAGGTCGCCTGGATGATCAAAAATTAGGCAACTTCCGTCAGGAACTTCACGAAGGTGGAGGATTATCCTCTTACCCTCACCCTTATTTAATGCCTGATTTTTGGCAGTTTCCCACAGTTTCCATGGGCCTAGGCCCCATTATGTCTATTTATCAGGCTAGATTTAATAGATACCTAGAAGCTCGGAATATTATACGTCCCGAAAACCAGCCTCATGTTTATTGTTATGTTGGGGATGGAGAGTCTGACGAGCCTGAAACTCAAGGAGCCCTCACAATGGCAGGACGCGAGAAGCTCGATAACCTAACATGGGTTGTCAATTGTAACCTCCAGAGGCTTGATGGGCCAGTGCGCGGTAACGCCAAAATAATCCAGGAATTGGAAGGGCTTTTCCGGGGAGCTGGTTGGAACGTCATCAAAGTGATTTGGGGGTCCGATTGGGACGAGCTGCTTCGAAAAGATACAAAAGGTTTACTTCTGAAAAGAATGGAAGAAACCGTCGATGGGGAATATCAAAAGTATTCCGTAGAATCCGGCAGCTTTATCCGCAAAAATTTCTTTGGAAAATACCCTGAGCTCCACCGGATGGTTGATCACCTCACGGATGATAAACTGACACGTATGCTTCGCGGTGGACACGATCCGCTTAAAGTTTTTGCCGCCTATAAAGCAGCCCTGGAGTTCAAAGGAAAGCCAACCGTTATTCTTGCCAAAACTATCAAAGGCTATGGTTTGGGTGAAGCTGGTGAAGGCAGGAACATCACTCATCAGCAAAAAAAGTTAAATGAGAAAGAATTAAGGGTTTTTCGCGATAGATTCAAAGTCCCTATAAATGATGATGAAATCGCTGGCTCGCCATTTTATCGCCCAAGCGATGACAGCGAGGAAATGAAATACCTTCATGCACGCAGGCAAGAGCTCGGCGGATACTTGCCCAAACGCACTGTGAAAGCAGAAAAACTCGAAGTCCCAAAACTTGAGGATTTCAAACAATTTTTTGCAGGTTCAGGAGGAAAAGCTACCTCATCAACTCAAGCTTTCGTTCGTCTTCTCGCCCCAATACTGAGAAACAAAAAAATTGGCAAGAACGTCGTTCCCATCATTCCAGATGAGGCTCGGACATTCGGAATGGATGGTTTATTCAGAGAAGTTGGGATCTATTCCTCCAAGGGTCAGGTCTATGATCCCGTGGACAGTAAAGAATTGGCCTATTACCGGGAAGAGAAAGACGGTCAAATTTTGGAGGAAGGAATCACGGAAGCCGGTGCCATGTCCTCATTCATTGCTGCCTCTACCGCTTACTCCACCCACGGTGTCAATATGATCCCTTTTTATATTTACTACTCCATGTTTGGCTTCCAGCGAGTTGGAGATCAGATGTGGCTGTGTGGAGACATCAAAGCGAAAGGTTTTTTGCTCGGAGCTACAGCCGGTCGGACCACTCTTAACGGTGAAGGTCTCCAGCACCAGGACGCCCACAGTTTGCTCTGCGCAAGTACTATACCGACCCTTTATGCATACGACCCGGCTTTCGCCTACGAGTTAGCTGTCATCATTCAGGATGGAATGAGGCGGATGTACCAAGAAGGTGAGGAAATTTTTTACTACATCCAGCTCTACAATGAAAATATGCCCATGCCGCCAATGCCGGAAGGTGTTGAGGAAGGCATTTTGAAGGGGATATACAAGTATCAGGATGGTCCGGTGGGGCAAGAGCACAAGGCCCAAATCTTTGGCTCAGGTCCAATTATTAATAGTGCTCTTGAGGCGCAAAAAATTCTGGCAGAAAAATATAATGTTTCTGCCGATGTATGGAGCGTGACAAATTACAAGCAGCTGAGAACAGAAGCTCTAAGATGTCGCCGGTCCAATATGCTCCACCCGCAAGATCAGCCGCAAAAATCCTTCCTTGAAAAAGCTCTCGAAGGGTCCCAAGGGCCATTCGTCGCAGTTTCTGATGCGCTCAAAATAGTCGCTGATCAAATACGCGAATGGGTGCCAGGTTATTATTTAACGCTTGGAACAGATGGATTTGGGCGAAGCGACACTCGCGAAGAACTCAGAAGATTTTTTGAAATCGACACGGAATCAACCGTCATAGCGGTTCTCTATTCACTGAGCCAAGAGGGTAAAATCCCTTCTTCTGTCGTCAAACAAGCCATAACTGACCTTAAGGTTGATCCAGAAAAATCATTCGGCTATTGCGAGTAAATCCGATTTTTTTCGGTTTCTTGAAAGAATTTTACATTTCGGCTGGAAAAAAGTTTGTTCAGCGGGAATTATATACATGTAATAGGCTTAACTGAAGCCGGCCAATAAAGGTCGGTTTTCGTTTTTCAGAACTCTAGAATATGCAGGTTAAGTTACCAAATTTGGGCGAAGCAGCAGGAGCCATCCCTGTTGCAAGCGTATTAGTCAGTGTCGGCGACACCGTTGAAATCGATCAAACCATTCTCGAATTGGAGATGGATAAATCTGTGGTGCCTGTGCCATCTACTGCCGCTGGGACAGTGACGGCGGTTAATGTTGCTGTCGGTGATCAAGTCAGCGTGGGTGATACTATCATGGAAGTGGACGGAGGAGGTTCTTCCGCAGATTCAGAAAGTGTAGCCCCCGTGGTTCAAAGCACTCCGGCCCCGGCCCCGGCTGCTCCACCGGCCGCCTCTCCGAGACCCAGCAGGCGAGGAAACCTCTCTATCGAAGACTTCGATTTTGAGGAGGAGGTCGACCCTAACGCCCCCATGCCGCCCGCTTCGCCTTCCGTGAGGCGTACTGCTAGGGAAATCGGAGTAGACATCCGCAAAATTAAGGGATCAGGCGGCGGTGGAAGAGTCATCATGTCTGACCTCAAAACATACGTGCGCTGGTGCCAAATGATGGCCTTTCGTCAAGCCGGTGAGGCCGCCAAGGAAGGCATATTCCAGCCAAGGTCAAAGCCAAGTATCGATTTTAGCCAATTTGGTGATATTTCCAAAAAACCGATTTCGGCACTCAGGAAGGTCATTGCCGAGCGAATGGTGGAAAATAAGCAAACGCTTCCTCACGTTACTCAATTTGATAACATTGATATCACTGACCTGAACGCCCTCCGCAAGAAGATTGCTCCCTCTTACAAAGAAAAGGGCACGAATTTAACCATGACGGTTATTACTGTTATGGCCATCGTTAAGGCGCTTCAAAAGCATCCTTTATTTAATGCTTCTATCGACGATGTTACCGAAGAAATAATTATTAAGGAGTATTATCACATCGGAATGGCCGTTGATTCAGAGGCAGGCCTCATGGTTCCCGTCATACGTGATGCCGACAAAAAATCCCCACTTGAAATAGCACAGGACCTCACACAACTCGCTGGTAAGGTTCGAGAAAGGTCTATTTCGGGTGATGACATGAAAGGAGGAAGCTTCACAATCTCTAATCAGGGGGCTATCGGTGGTGCTCACTTTACTCCAATCATAAACAAACCCGAATCTGCAATACTCGGGGTAGGCCAAAGTTCCCTTCAGGCGTCAGTCGTCAATAATGAGATACTACCAAGACTCATCATGCCAATCACCATCTCTTACGATCATAGATTGATCGATGGGGGTGAAGCGGCACGCTTTACCGTGGACCTGAAATCTGCTTTCGCAGAATTAACAGAAAAAGAACTCAGCTTATAAAACCCACTCAGTAATTTCAGATAGCGCACATGGATCAAATTAAATCACAAGTTGTCGTCATTGGTGGTGGCCCCGGTGGTTACGCCGCCGCATTCTATGCAGCCGATCAAGGAAAGCAGGTCATTCTCATCGAGAAAGATGAAAATTTGGGTGGAGTTTGCCTCAATCGGGGGTGTATCCCGTCCAAGGCTCTTTTGCATGCAAGTAAAATGATCCATGAAGCAAAAGAATCTGCTCATAGGGGAATTGTATTTGATAACCCGACCATCAATTTGGATAAACTCAGAGATTGGAAAAATTCTATTCTCGGTAAGCTTTCTGGTGGTATCTCTGCCTTGGCAAAATCTCGTGGTGTTGATGTGATTTATGGAAGAGGCCACTTTGAGAATTCTCATACCCTCAGAGTTGAGACAAGCGATGGGCAGCAGTTCATTTCTTTTGAGCATGCCATCATAGCGACCGGTTCTCGAGCCGCATTGCCCAGGGTGTTCGATTTGGGTAATCCCAGAATCATGACGTCAAGAGGTGCTCTTGAAGTGGAGGAAATACCGGAAGAGCTTCTCGTCATTGGTGGGGGTTACATCGGAATGGAACTCGGTTCTGTCTATTCTGCATTGGGCAGTAAGGTCACTCTTGTTGAAGCTTTGCCAGCTATTATTGCGGCAGCAGATCCTGATTTGGTGAAACCAGTCCTAAAATACGCAGAGGATAATTTTAAGGACGTAAGACTCAACACCAAGATCATTTCCATGGCAACGCAAGGTCCTAAGATCAAGGTCGTCATTGAGTCCCCAGAAGGCGAGCAATCAGAAGAATTATTTGATAGGGTTTTGGTTTCCGTTGGTCGAGTCCCCGCTAACAAGCAACTAGGACTCGATAATACGAAAGTAGAACTTGATGATAAGGGGTTCATCAAAGTGAATGAAAAACAGCAAACTGGCGACTCTAACATTTATGCCATTGGAGACTGCGCTGGTGGAATGATGCTGGCTCATAAAGCCTCCAAGGAAGCTAGAATTGCTGTTGAAGTTATTCTTGGAGAGGATAGCATTTGGGATAATTTTGTCGTTCCGGCAGTTGTTTTCACCGATCCAGAAATTGCTTGGGTCGGACTTACTGAAACTGAAGCTAAAGAAAAAGGACAAAAGGTAAAGGTTGCCAAGTTTCCATGGTCGGCATCGGGGCGTGCGCTTACCTTTGATAGGACAGATGGACTCACAAAAATAATTGTTTGCCCAGAAACGGAACGAGTTTTAGGAATCGGCTTAGTCGGTCACGGTGCCGGAGAACTTGTTGGCGAGGCCACTCTTGCTGTTGAAATGGGCGCCACGGCTCGTGATCTTGCCGAAACAATTCATGCACACCCAACACTCTCCGAAACAATCATGGAGTCGGCAGAGGCCTTCTTCGGACATGCCACCCACATTGCCACCAGAAAAAGGTAGTTACATTTTATCTAAATTATTTGGAATTCAATCTAGTAGATCCTGCTCTCGTGAGGGCAGGATTTTTTATGATAAAAAATCTGCATTTAAAAACAGGTCAAGATAGGCGTATGACATGATATCGTCAGATTGATTAATAATCCCCTATCATTTTCCCCCTTTCTAGATCAAACAGAGGCAAGCATCTGGGCCTTCGGGGGATATCTATCTTGCTACCGAAATAAATTTGGATAGATGGGACCCGTGCTCATGGTATAGGTGAAACAATATGGCTTCTGAGTTTTAGATGGCGGTTCATTTTATTGTGGGAAACAAATCGAAATTGATAACTTATTAAAATCTTCCACCTTCAGAAAAGTAAGAGATTGGTTAGCTGGCTCTTGAATATATTTGTCAAAATGAGAAAAGTATCGAATGCGATCCTTGCGAGCTCAACACTCATTGTCAGGCACCCCATCCTATCAACTTTAGACGGATCAATGGCTTGCCATCCAGGAATACCATGCGGAGATGTGATTCATAACCGGTTGGACGAATATGATGACTAAGTTTCAGAATCCTTACATTTAGTGTAGAAGTCTTTGACCAGCGAGCACGCAAGAACTACGAGGATGAAGGATAAAGGTAGTGCTACTATGATAGAAGCAGTTTGCAGCGTCGTAAGTGAGTTTTGCCCTCCTATATAAACTAGAATGACTGCAATGAGTCCCTCCAATACAGCCCAGAATATTTTGGTGTATTTATGGGGGGCTTCATTTCCTCCCGAAGTAATGACATCAACAACGTATGAGGCCGAGTCTGAAGACGTGACAAAGAAGAGAATTATGACGACGATTGAAATAAAAGAAAGGAAGAGCGTAAACGGGATTTGATCGAACAAAGCAAACAAGGACATAGCGTAATTTTGACTAACTGTTTCACTAATCTGAGTCGTTCCATTCAGAGTGTATAGAATTGATGAATAGCCAAATACATTAAACCAGACCAAGGTTATTAGTAATGGAATGAACAATACCACCAAAAGAAATTCTCTTACCGTTCTGCCCTTGGATATTCTTGCAATGAACATTCCTACGAAGGGTGACCAAGCTATCCACCAGGCCCAATAAAAGACTGTGTTTCCGCCTAGCCATCCTTCATCCTCAACACCACCTGTCCACTTGACGGTGCTTGTCTGGACAAAATGACTGCAATAGTGCAGTAAGCTCTTGAATGTCCCTGCAAGGATCTCTAAAGGTGAGCCCAGGGCGAATACCAAGACCATCAAACACAAAGCTATGAGTATGTTTGTATTACTAAGTAATTTGATCCCCTTATTGAGCCCGGACACTACTGAGAAAGTGGCACAAATCGTGATGAATGAGATGATTATAATCTGAACGGATGCAGAAACTTCCAAACCATGAAAAACAGTAGTGAGGCCTGAATTTATTTGTTTTGCGCCAAAGCCTAGGGAAGTGGCAACGCCAAAAAGGGTAGCAACAGTGGCTACAATATCTACGATGTTGCCAAGAGTTCCATTGACCTTTTTCTTTAGCAGAGGTTGGAGCGTTGAGCGAAGTGTTAATGGGTATCCTTTGTTATATGCAAAGTAGCCCAAGGCCAATCCAACAATAGCATAAATGGCCCATGCATGGATTCCCCAGTGAAATAATGAAAGGCTAATTGCTGGTATCGATGCGTCCTGGCTTGCTGAAATGGATTTATCAAACGGATAACTATTAAAATGATTCAATGGCTCTGCAACCCCCCAAAATACCAGCCCAATGCCCATTCCTGCGCTGAATAACATGGAAACCCAAGCCAGGAATGAGAACTCGGGCTTAGAGTTTGGTCCGCCAAGTTTAATGCTGGCCCGAGGTGAAATGATTATAGCGAATAGGGCCAAGACGAATCCGTTGACCGCGATAAGATAGAAATTGTCAAAATACTTCAAGATCCAACTATTAGCATTCGTAATATATTGACCCGACTCTTTTCCATATACGATCGAGAGAATGACGCAGATAATAACAATTGCCGCTGAAAATGGAAATACAACCTTGTGGACATTGAGTTTAGAATAAAAACCAAAAAATGCTCTCATCTGAATTGGGGTTAAGAATCTTAAGATTTTATTATGGCTTTTTGAAATGGAAGACACCCCATTCGAGCAAGTCAGAGCGGCTCGCACCAATCCAATGATTTAAACCTTCTTTCATTGATTGTATATACTCATCTGAAATCCTACCCCTTAATTCATTTTGATTCTGTTCTAGTTGTTTTAATACATTGGTATAATGAAAAAGGAGACTTTTTGGCATTGATGAATACTCGTTGATGAAAATTCCATTCTCGTCAGCCAGTTTTTTGTATAAATCTGGATGCCCCATTGAATCCAGATGAATTCGTTCAAATACTTTTGTTAGTTGAGGAGTCACCAGTGCATTTTTCTGCATTGGATCTGAAAAAATAAATTCACCATCTGGTTTGAGTACTCTTGAGACTTCCTTAAATACAACGTCTTTATTTTTTGAATGCAGAATCGAATCTTGTGACCAAACACAGTCATAAGAATTATTTTCAAATGGGATTTTTTCAAAGTTTCCGTGATGAACGCGAACCTTGTCTGCCAGTCCCAGTGCTTTATTTTTTAGCCTGTTTTTTTTGTTTTGAACTTCACTAATATTTAAGCAGTCGACTTCACATTCGAATTTTTCTGCCAAATACCTTGCGCTCCCGCCATAGCCAGCACCTAAATCAAGAACCTTACAGGGTTTGTTTATAATATTAATTTTCCCAGCCATGAATTCGACTGTCTTATGACTGGCGTTTACAATTTCTTCGTTTGGATCATCGTAGATACCGACATGAATATCTTCTCCCCCCCAAACCTGCTGGTAAAATGTATCAGCATCATCGCTGTCGTAATATTTCTCGGCTATTAAATCTTCACCCTCTGTCTTCATTATTTTGACTTTTTATATTCTTTTGTTGCGACGTGAACAAAAAAGTCCGGATCGTCGTGTTTATATGTTTCTTGGAAATCTCCGTATGTTTTCACTTCTTGGAACCCCACTTCTTTCATTAAGGAAACTGTATAGTCTTTTCTTAAGGGGTACATATTTAGGTAGTATTCTGAAGAATCAGGAAAAGAATACTTAAATCGAGCCAGGCCATCATCGACATGAACAGGCTCAGCTTTTACATTTTCTCCACAGTAGTAATATGTGTGCTTAGAGGAAAAACCATTATCTAGAATCCCATCATAGTTTCTTTGGTCTAAAATTAGAATCCCATCATGATTGAGCGCGGCATAAAACTCAGCTAAAGATTTACGCCTATCATTTTCATTATGCAGATGTGTAAATGAGTTTCCTAAGCAAATAACAGCATCAAATTTTCCGTCAATAGATTTATTTAAAAATCGCCAATCAGCTTTTGAGATTTTTAGAATCTGATCCTGCTTCAAGCCATTCTCAAATGCCTTGGCTAACATTTGTGGGCTACCATCAGCACTCGTGACATCAAAACCCTCATTTATCAGTCTTATGGAATGAAATCCAGTGCCAGTGGCTACATCTAAAACCTTAATAGTTTTCTTTTCCTTGAGAATATCTATGAAAAAGTGCCCTTCACTCTCAGCTCTGGAATTCCAGTCGATTAATTCATCCCATTTTTCTACGAAACCTTTTACATATTCCGATTTATATTTGTCTGTGTCCCTTGATTTAAGTGGGTTCGGGCCATAATTTTGTTTCGAGTCATTCATGTCTGTTGGATATCTTCCAATGGATTTTTGGTTTCTAAAATGGGTGCTTGTTCTTCTTTTTCTCTCTCTGTTTCTTCAGGGACCATGATGGATAATAATTTTTCCAGAGAAAGAGCGATTGTTGACTTCTCCAGTTCATTTAGTTTTCCTAACTCGTCCAAAAGAGACTCTTGGAGAAGAGATGGAGCTTCCTCCAACCTTGATTTACCAATTTCTGTCAAAGAGATTCTGACTTTCCTTCTATCTTTAACCGACCTTTCCCGGGTAAATACTTCCTGTTTAACTAGCCGGTCCACAATTCCAACGAGAGTACTTGGATTGAGAAAAACTTCATTGGAAAGTTCTTTCAGCGTCATCGGTCCAAGTTCGTCAATTTTCAGCATACAAAGGAGCTGGGGGACTGTGATTCCATGATTTTGCGAAAGCTTCTTTGAATGAATATCTACTGACCTAATTATCCTTCTCAATGCCCCAAGTATTCTTAGGTCATATCGCTCCTTAGGAACTACTGGTAAGTTGACCAAGTCAACCGATTCCAGTTCATTAATGCTTTCTTGAGCGGCCTGTTTTTTCGGGTTCATTCCTTTTCAATGTCAATTCCAGGCATAATTTGAAAAAGTATTTTGTACACAAATAATATGTGTGTAAATAAGTTTAATAAAAACTATTTTAGATTGAGGAAATAATGGTGTCAAAATGGGAAAAAATTGGTGAATTAGATGAGAAAATGGCATATTTTGCATTTTTAGAAAGGAAAGATGCGAAAAAGAAATTCGTCATTGGAGGAGCGGGTGAAAAAGGGTGAACTCGAGGTTAGCGATGATTTCAACATCTGGGGTTGGGTTCATTCTGCGGGAGCTATTTTATTAGTAGCTACATTTATTGGCTTTTTGGGAGATTTTTACTGGGTATTTGATTTGTTTTCTCAATTTCGTATCCAGTATTTCTTTATTTCTCTTTTGCTTTTGTTGGTCGTATCAGTGATGCGCCGGCGCGACCAAAAGTTAATTATGAAGTATCTTTTTGTATTTGTGGTTAATTTGGTATTCCTTTGGCCCCTTTTTGAGGGGAAACCAAGTTCTGAGATCAGTGGTAAAGGTCCTTATCGCGCTCTTCTAATAAATTTGAATTCAGGAAATATTCGAAAAGATTTAGTTCGTAAATATGTGCTCAACGAAAGTGCCGATTTTGTAACACTTCTAGAAGTAACAGAGTCCTGGCAATCTTATCTGCGAGGCGTCAATGATGTGTATCCTTACATGAAGTTCTTGGCACGAGAGGATAATTTTGGGCTAGCCGTTTTAAGCAAATTTCCAATCGTTAATGAGGAGATACGATATCTTGGTGAGGCATCTAAGCCAACCTTACGGTTAGGTCTTGATGTCGATGGAAAGACATTACAATTGGTGGTTGCGCATGCTTTTCCCCCATTCGGTGGGAAAGGTACAGAATTTAGGGATACCCAGCTCAGGCTTCTCTCAGATGTCGGCAAAAATAATGATCCCACTCTACTTATGGCGGACCTAAATATTGTGCCATGGAGCAGTAAATTTAAAAAGCTTCTGGCTAATTCTGAAATGACAGATTCATCGGCTGGATACGGGCTGCAAACGACCTGGCCGTCATTCACATCGGTTATGGGGGTCCCAATAGACCATGTGCTCTTGTCTAGGGAAATTCGACTTCTCGATAGAAAGATAGGCAAGTATGTCGGTTCCGATCACCTTCCAGTCATTGTTGAATTCATGATTGATAGTTCTTTAAAAAATAAGGTTAAGAATACTTCCCAATAAGGACTATCTAGCTGGGATTCCCTTGACCACTGAATGAGGGTCGATATCGTCTATCACTACTGCTCCCATTGCTACAAGAGATTGACTTCCCACAGTTACGCCGTCTTTTACGGAACAATTGGTGCCAAGGTAACAGTTCTCGCCAATGGTTGCATTTCCCGAAATACAAACTCCACCAGCGACACAGGAAAAAGCCCCAATGGTCGCATCATGGCTAATTACTGTATTCGGCAGAACAACCACATGATCGCCTACAGAAGCGTTAGAAGTTAAGGTAACATTTTGAAAAATTGTTACTCCGGACCCAATCTTTGCGGACCTAGAGACACTCGCGGTCGGATGGGCGATCGACAGAAAGCGTTCCCTTGGTAAGCCAAGATTCTCTATAATTTTTTTCTTTAGTTTATAAGATCTTGGGCTCCCGATACCATTGATGAAACAGCAGTCGTTTAAATCCTGTGCCTTGTTCAAGGCTCCAAGATAGGGGAAGCCCATGAGATGCTGATCGGGGAAATCTTGATTATCGCCGATGAATCCTAAACATTCAAATGGTCCTCCCCATTTTTCAGGGTTTGAAGAATCATTGATATCAAGAATGGTATCGAGAATATCCAAACAGGTTCCCCCGATTCCTATAATCACTATCTTTTTTATACTGCTCACGAGAACGATTAAAATTTAACCTTAATGGATAGTAAGTCACTATTCTCCAGGTATTTCTAGAAAAAGATGCTCAAGTCATGGCCGAAACTGTCGCTTTCTATACTGTTGAATGCG
>CBFHOE010000003.1:242860-245423 GCA_965657355.1 Limisphaerales bacterium
AATGTTATACGAGTATTTTCCGTTATGTTAAGCGGTCATTCGGTATGGACGATCTTACCAAAGTCGCAGCGCCTACTCAGCGTTTGAGAGAATATGCCAGAGAATTCATCTATAAAAAAATATCATTTTGTTTTGTCATAAAGCGGCCGAATGATCCCCATACCAAAGTTCGATACTGCAATGAGTCACAAAAAAGCTGCTCAGCTAGAATCTCCAATCTTTACTATCCAAAGACTTATGGAATTTCCTAGACAATCCATTGTATCAGCCTTCGAAGGCATGGATATTCAAGGACAGTGTTTGGATAGACCCTGTGAAGTTATCAAAACGACTGGTTGCCCGATGCTTACTGAAAGAAATAATAAGAGTGTCTTATTCATATATTAACCGTAAGAGGATTCCTTCAATATGCGAAAATTATCACCAAGAAGAGGCGAAAGTGAAATATCCATGGAAATCATCGATCAAATGGTTGAAAAAGCTGAAACCACGGGTGAAACCAAAGAATTTTCCAAAAGCCAATTCGGTTCCACTGATTCTAAAAACAGCTTGAAAGGATTTGCACTATCCCAATCCAATGATGAGCTGAAATACAAATCTGCTGTTCGACCTATGAACGCACAGATTCTAAAGAAAAAAACAAGGCCCAAGTATGCAGAAACAATTTTCGGCTGTGGTGGCATAAAAACCAAGAAATCATTAACTCGCCCTATTAACCACATTCATTCCGGGTCTGAAATTGGTAATAAGAGGGGTTATTCAAAATTAGATTCTGAGTGCATTGATCGATCTCCCTTATCAAGGCCCCACGCTGAATCCATTCCCGAAGGCATGGAACAAGGTAGCATAGCTCAGTTTGATGAGGCTGCCCTCGTATTTGATTTTAGCCCTTATGCTGATCTCATTAACTATCGAGATGGATTAATGGCTCGAGTTGTCAGTCAGTCAATTTCGTATATGGCATCGATGGAGATTGGCAGGCAGGCGGGATGTGCTTGTGATCAAACCTTACTCGCGTTTGGCGATGAAATTGCCAGAAAAATAGAAAATTCATGGGAACAGGCCGCACTCGGCTTGTCAGACGCGGAAACCCCGAAATCACACGATATCGTTGTGGTCTTGGAAGAATACGGTCAAGCCCGAGTTCGTCTCATTCAAAAAGGAGTTCAATTTGAGCTTTGTGTTCATGATGTTCGCATTTGGGATTCCTATCGCCATCAAATTTCGGGGTGGCCACTGACGCTGAATCCGGTTGCTAAATAAGTGGATCGTATGACTTTTCTTCCGTTCATAAAGTCCATAGAGACGAAAGAATCCTGGATAAACCCACACGTATAATTTTAACCAGGAATAATCAGACCACTTGGCCGGTTATGTGAAATTTGATCCATATTTAATTCTCTTTTTCTTGCTTTTATCAGGATGTAGGGCGGGGAAAAAAGCGACCGATGACCAAAGGAGCCAACCGGGGCTTCGCTATTGGCATGCCTCGGCTCCATAAGATCTTCAATGATAAATCCCTCTCTGCACAATCCGCCTATAAGGTGTTCCAATCTGTGTAGGTATTCAACGGCTCCCGGTTCTCTGTGCTCAAACTGACCATTTAAAGATTTTAAAGGCCCGCTGCGATAATATTTTTCCTCAATAGTGTAAGATCCATTTTTAGGAAGGGCGCTTGTTTGCAGTGAACCAGGTTGTTTGTGCTGACAAATATATAAGCCTCGTTTTTTTATAATTCGCGCCACTTGCCTGTAAACCCCGACCACATCTGGAACATAACAAGTACTGACTGGCTGAACGATTAAGTCAAAATAGGAGTCCGGAAGGTTAGAAAGATCCTCCATAGTCTGGTGCAAGATCTTAATTTTAAGTCCTAAATCACGAGCCAGCTTTCGGTCCTGATCTAGCATAGCAGAACTAATGTCCAAAACGGTCACATCTGCACCAGCCTTTGCGAATAAGATACTCTGCAGGCCACCCCCAGAGGCTAAGCATAAAACTTTTTCTCCAGCAACATTTCCGTCGAGCCAGCCAAGTGGGTCAATATGTTTTAATGGGTTCTCTAGGTCTTCTTTAGATACCGTTCTGGTATGGGCTTTCTTTTTGTGAACCCTTTGATCCCAAATTCTACTGTTTTGAACGAGATACTGCTCCATAGAGTCTCTGAAGGTCCAGGGCCAAGTTGCTAATCCCTACATTTCTTCTTCAAAATCCTCTAAATCATCTCGGTCTACATAGAATATCTCAGTAACCGGTTTTTTGAAGATGATCCCCATGCGAAAAGCCAATTCTATTGAGGGATAATTTCGACCAGATTCAGTCGTCAGAACTGTCTGCCGGGTAACACCTAACTTACCTGCCAGTTGGGCTTGGGTCATGTCACCATTAGCAGCCCTCAATTCTTTGATATTATTCCTAATTTTTAATCGGTTCTTTCCCATGGCCTAAGTTGAATGTCGCTTCCAAAAGTAGATTACGATCATCCTCAAAGGTAGTTTAGATGTAAATAATAAATTACATTTTTATGCTGCTTTCTCATCTTTAAAAAGCCCATGCATGAATG
>CBFHOE010000003.1:245519-501221 GCA_965657355.1 Limisphaerales bacterium
GTTAACCTGTAAAATGAAAAAATACTCCCCTGCTATTTTTGTGTTATTATACATTCTGACTGCGATTGGTGTTTACCAAATCGGCCTAAAAAATGGTCAAAAAACTCGTTCTAAAGGGGATGCTGTTGCTCAATCATCGAATCAAAACCGAGCAAATACCACCGACAGTAAAGGAGATGAAATTGGGGCTGGTCGTTCGCAGCTTCCGCCAGGTTTAGCACCTGCAACCTCCCTTGACCTCATCAAAGCACAATCGGACCTCTCGGCCGATCTTATTGAATCTTTCTCCGGTCTCAACTTGAACGACATTTTATCGACTTCAGATCCCGTCGACCGACTCTTCAAATTGACGGGGTATCTCAAAAATATGGATGAATCCAATGTGGATACCGTCATTGATGCATTTGAGAAATCAGAAGCTGGTTATCGAGATTGGGAACTCATGATGAATACCTGGTCCAACTTTGACCCGAAATCTGCGATGACCTACCTGGCCGAGGGAGAATCTTTATCATCCAAAGAAAAAGGGGGATTAGCGCATTCGGTCGTCAAAAACTGGGCTAAATCGGACCCAATGCGAGCACTAGAATTCGTTCAATCCAACGAAATCGGCTACACTAGTTCTGGAAAGTTGTCGTATACAGCTCTGGCGACCGCCATGAAGACAGATCTCAATACTGCTATTCAAATGACCTCCCTTATACAGGACGAAAAAACGAGAAACTACTCCACTGCCGCCATTGCCAATGAGTATTACGAAGTTGATCCTGTTGGAGCGAAATTTTGGGCAGAATCAATTGAAGACCCCGGAATGAAAAGGGGCGCACTAGAAAAGATAACTAGAGAAATGTCAAATTCCGATCCATATGGAGCTCTCGAATATGCTATGGATCAGTTTGGTGAAAATATTCCATTTTCAGCTGCTCTTTCCCTCTCCAAAAATCTTTCGAAGGAAGATCCTGCTTTTGCTCTCGAATATGCTTCCGGGATTGAGAATGATAAAACCCGACAATACGCTATGGCCCAAGCCGTTGGTGAATGGGCAAAGGACGATCCGGTGGGCGTGGCTGAATTTCTCAATAACCAGCCTTCATCTGCCGAATGGGACGCACCAGTAGCTGCATTCGCAAGAAATGCTTTTGACCAAGACCCTTCTCAAGCCATGGAATGGGCACAGTCGATCTCTAATAATAGACTGCGGTCCTCCACAATTGGAAGCCTTTATAGAGACTGGTCGCGAAAAGATCGGGACGCAGCTCAGGCATGGGCGAGAACTCAAAAAGATAATCGACCCAAATCAGGCAAGTAAAATTTCAGATGTGAATTTCCTAAGCTTTATTTCAGTCTGGCGACATCATAAATTGGAAGGCTGCAGGAACTTTTATTTTTTCAACGACATCCTCTATGGTCCAGTGCATTGCGTCAGACTGTAAGGTATCCGCCGCAGCTCCATGGTGCCAAATTGCTCTTAAGACCATTATTTTTTGTTCATTAAGAATTTCATTTTGATCCCAACCTTTATAGGGATGAGCAAGATTGCCCGCTATCATACCCGAAAGCACGTCTCCTGCACCCCCCTGTGCTAAGCTAGGATTACCTGTGGGGTTTAAAAAATGAGTGCCATCTATATATGTTTGTGTGAGGTATCCTTTCAAAACAGTGACACAGCCTCCATAAGTTTCAGAAAGTTTTTTAGCAGCGGCAAATCTATCAACTTGAGGATCAATGTTTTCGATATGCGCTTTTGCGAGCATCCTCTTTGCCTCCCCAGCATGGGGCGTTATGACTCTTAGGCTATTTGTCGAGACTTTACCCACCGGTAACCAGTCTAATGCAGTAGCATCGACAATGAGTGGTTTTTCGGAATGTTTCCAAAGATCTTGTAAAACTGGATAAACATAATTTCTCGCCTCCGAAGTAGCTAGGCCAGGGCCAATGAGTATCGAAGTGGCTTTATCCATTAATTCTTCCAATGACTGATTAGAGAATTTATGAACCATTGGACCAAGAAGGTTGGATGCCACTGGAATAAAAGCGTCGCCAATCGTTAAGACAGAAATAAGTCCTGGCTGGCGCGATTGAGCTGCTTTGGCAGCCAATATTGCAGCTCCATGGTATCCGGGGCTCCCTGCTATCTCAACCATGTGTCCATAATCACCCTTATGCCCTTCGACCTCTCGGATGACTTCTCCTGAGACATCGGTAATTCCCTTGTTCCAAACCCACTGAATATCTGCATCCATGGTTCGCAGCGAAGGATTTAAAGGCAATTCAGGGTGAAGTCCTACATCATGTGCTAATAGCAAACGCCCTGTATGCGGCGCCGCAACTGGCAGGACGAGGCCAGTTTTAGGAGCGCCTACAGTCATTGTCCATGTCGCCTTAATTGCTGTTGAGACCACCTGACCTGTGTCACAATCGATCCCGGATGGACAATCAATACTCAAAATCGGGTTAAGCAAGTTCAAGAAGTCGACAAGCTTCTGCCAATGCCCTTCTAAACCGCCTCTTAATCCAATACCAAAAAGACCATCCACGACGAGGTCCGGTATCCACGAAGCTTCCTCAAGGGCTATGTCGGGTGATTCCTCATACTGAGAAAGTGTTTGAATTGGCACTGCAAGAGATTCTAAAACATCCGTCAGGGCATTTTGAGGATCGTCTATTTTGACACCTTTTATTTCGAAGTCTTTTGTTGGTAGAAATTGTTGAGCGGCCTTGACATCTGCACCATTATTGCCTTTGCCGATAATCATTAAAATGCGACTGCCTGGATCTATATTTCTCACTATCCATTCGGCGATTGCCTTGCCTACTAGCCTAATGACATGTTCTTCATTGATACCAATTTCCCATGAAGCCTTTTCCCAAAGCTGCATTTCTTTTACTGATATCACGGGGCACGAAATACTCATTGAACCACCATATATTTACTAGCCATTCATGTAAACTCACCTGACTAACACAATTTTATTGCATTGAACCTGGTTATGGTTTCTCGTGAAAGAACATTGGATAATGAAATTTGTCAGTCTGAGCTTTTGAGTCCTGGTCAGTCATGGCTCGATTTCTCTCCTCCAGACCGCTCTGTAGAGTGCGTTTACATTCATGTTCCTTTTTGCGCCGTCAAATGTCATTACTGTGCTTTTTACTCAAAGGAACCTGACAAAAAGAAAATCGAGCTTTATGTGGATGCGATAGTCAGAGAAATTCAGAATGCTTCTCATTCTGCTAAGCCACGAACAATTTTTTTTGGTGGAGGAACGCCGTCTATTCTACCTGTGAAGCATCTAACTAAAATCTTCAGTGCTATCCAATCAGCAAAATGGACAGAAGTAGAGGAATGGACAGTCGAATGTAATCCCGCAACGCTCAACAAGGACAAGGTTGAGGTCTTCAAAAATTTTGGCGTTAATAGAGTATCTCTGGGTGTGCAATCCATGGAGCCAATTTTATTGGAAAAGCTTGGCCGTATTCACACGGTTGATATGGTTTTGAAGACTTTTGACCTCCTTCGCAGCTCTGGTTTTGAAAATATCAACCTAGATTTGATGTTTGCCATCCCGGGGCAAACCCTCGAAATGTGGGACCAGACGCTCGAGCGAATCCTCTCTCTTGGTTCTGAACATATGTCTTGTTATGAACTCATATACGAAGAAGATACCCCACTATTTAAGTCTCTGCAGGCGGGCGAGATTAAGCCTAATGAAGAACTTGCAGAGCAGATGTATCTCAATCTTATCGAGAAATTAAGAGCTAATGAGTTCTACCAATATGAGGTAGCCAACTTTGCACGTGATGAATCACGGCCGTCCAATAATAATATATCTTTTGACGAATCAAACCCTCCAATTGCTTTTCCTAAATATGCCTGTCAGCATAATTTGAACTATTGGTTAGGTGGTTCTTATCTGGGTTTAGGGCCATCGGCAAATGGTTTTATAAACGGATTCCGTTATCAAAATGTAGCGAATACCTCCCGTTATTGTGAAATGATCGATTTCCAGGGGGAGGCGTTGGAGTGGAAAGAAAAATTGTCTGAT
Source organism: Limisphaerales bacterium (assembly GCA_965657355.1). Lineage (GTDB taxonomy): Bacteria > Verrucomicrobiota > Verrucomicrobiia > Limisphaerales > JAJOIW01 > JAJOIW01. The sequence goes on from CBFHOE010000003.1 coordinate 249,563, forward strand.
TCAGCCAGAGCAGGCGAAATAGCTGCCTTTGGCTTTAGGACAAGTTATGGTTGGGACTTAGATAAGTATTATTCATTAACAGGGATTAGGCTTGAAGACAACTGGGGCAGTTCGATAAAAAAGTTTATTCATTGTGGTTGGATGGAGTCATCCCCGGGGCGAATTCGTCTTACCCCTCAAGGACTTCGATTTGCTGATAGCGTAGCACTCGATTTTATCGACTAAAATTTTTGGATCTCATTTTATTTTAAATAAAATCTCTATGAAAAATTTAAAATCGCTCGTCAGGAACTTAGCCAAGAAAATCATGTCACAGCCAGCTGTGGCTTACCATGAACAGTACGTTAATGCCGCCGTGGTCGACATTTGTCGGGAATATGGTTTGGATTACAAGCACGATCAATTCGGTAATATCCATGTTAATGTCAGCAATGGCCGAAAAGGTAAGCCCGTATATTATGTGGCTCACATGGACCACCCAGGATTTGAAGTAGTCTCTGGCTCTCGGACTAAAGAAAATCTTAAAGTGAGATTTTTGGGTGGTGTTCCCAAAAGCTATTTTAAGAAAGGTAGTAAACTTAAATTTTATCCAGGGGAAATTCCAGGGACCCTCATATCCGAACTTAAAGGGAATAAAGTATATTCAGTAAAACTCAGCAATGCATACAAGACTCGGCCTGAATTTGGGGTCTGGGATATTCCTGCTTTCGACAATTGCGGGGACCAAATTTCCGGAAGAGCATGCGATGATCTCATGGGGTTAACGGCACTAATGGCAGGGCTTATTTCTTTCAAAAATTCCGGTCAAAAAGGCAGGGTGCTTGGATTGGTCACCAGAGCTGAAGAAGTGGGTTTTCACGGTGCCCTAGCTGCTGCAGCTGCCAAGACAATCCCATCAAACGGTCTGTATGTCAGTTTGGAAAACAGTAAGGAATTACCACCCGTGAAGATGGGCAAAGGAGTCGTGATAAGGTCAGGGGATCGATTGAGCCAATTTGACAGCAATGGAGTCTATTTTCTTTCTCGCGTTGCTGAAGACCTAGGTAAGAAATCCACATCATTTAAATTTCAAAAAGCCCTTATGCCAGGAGGGGCCTGCGAGGCGACTGGTTTCCAACACCATGGCTACCGTGTGGCTGCGATGTGCATTCCATTGGGAAACTATCATAACTGTGGCCTTAAAAATAAAATCGTCCAAGAATATGTTTCCCTTAGTGATACGGTAAGCATGGCTCAGTTAATCACTGAATCCGCCTCTCGATTTGCTGAATATGAATTATTTTCCAGGCAGGCATCGGATCGGCTGAATAAACTTACCCATGAGGCTCTTGAGAAATTATCCAAATGAGCGCTTATTAAATGATTATTTGTGAGCACTAAATGGAGTTGGGAAATAACTGGTTATATTAAACTTATCGCCAAATAAGCTCATTTTTGCTAATTACATGATCCTATGTTAACCAAAAATCTCTTATGCGTTTTTGTTTTGATGCTTGGCATCTACACTTCCGGGGGTCAAGACAAACCCAACATTTTGTGGATTACGAGCGAGGACAATGGCCCACATATTGGGGCATTTGGTGATACTTATGCCACAACCCCGAACATCGACAAATTGGCATCTCAGGGCCTCTCATACGTCAATTGCTGGTCAACCGCTCCAGTATGCGCCCCAGCAAGAACGACAATAATATCTGGAGTTTATCCGACAAGCACAGGGGCCGAGCACATGAGGAGCCAGGCCCAGCTGCCAGCATTCATGAAAATGTATCCACAATATCTAAAACAAAAAGGATACTACTGTACTAACAATAGCAAGGAGGATTATAACCTCACCAAACCTGGAAAAGTTTGGGATGAATCCTCCAGAAAGGGACACTGGAAGAATAGAAAGCCAGGCCAACCATTCTTTGCTATTTTCAATCACACCGTCAGTCACGAAAGTCAGCTTAGGAAAAGACCACACAAGGCTGTTCACGATCCAAAAAAGGTTCGCATTCCTGCTTACCATCCAGATACTCCAGAAGTCAGGCAAGATTGGGCTCAGTATTACGACAAGATAACCGAAATGGATACAAAAGTTGGGCGAAATCTATCAGAGCTTGAGGAAGCTGGTTTAGCTGAAGATACAATTATCTTTTATTACGGGGACCATGGTTCGGGTATGCCACGCAATAAGAGGTGGCCATACAACAGTGGTCTTAATGTGCCCCTTGTCGTTTATATTCCCCAAAAATTTTCTCATTTGGCGCCCACCGGTTATGCGCCGGGAGCGAAGTCGGATCGTCTTGTTGGTTTTATCGATCTTGCTCCCACTCTTTTAAGCTTGGTGGGGATAAAACCGCCTTCATATATGCAGGGTTTTGCTTTTATGGGGCACTATGAAGAATTGGAAAGAAACTACAACCATGGATTTAGAGGCAGAATGGACGAAAGGTATGACTTGCTCAGGACGACCAGGGATAAAAGATTCGTTTATGTGAGAAATTACATGCCTCACAGAATTTACGGCCAACACATTCAATACATGTTTCAAACACCAACAACTCGGGTATGGAAGCGCATGTTTGACGAAGGTAAACTCAATAGTGCACAAAGTAAATTCTGGTTACAGAAACCTACTGAGGAATTATATGATCTCACAATTGATCCGGACGAAGTAAATAACCTGGCTTCTAATCCCGACTACAATGATGTTGTTCAAAGATTCCGATCAGCCCAGCAACACCACTTTCAGAGAATTCGAGACATCGGCTTTTTACCAGAATCGGAAATACACCACAGAGGAGCAGGACACGAAAAATCCCCATATGAGATGGGGCACAATAAGGAGCTGTACCCAATGGAAGAAATTATCGCCATGGCTGGTGCGGCAACTACAAGAGAGATGAAGAGCCCCGAACAATTTATAAAAGCTTTAAATCATGAGGACTCCGCGATTAGATACTGGGCAGCCATGGGGCTGTTGATCAGGGAGGAAAAAGGAGTTTTGCCAGCTACTGCTCAATTGGAACAAGCGATGCGTGAAGATGACTCTTGGAGCGTGCGAGTCATTGCTGCTGAAGCCCTATCCAACCACGGGCGTAAGGCTATACTACCTGATTGTCTCGAAACCCTTGTTCAAGCTGCCGATTACAGAAATACTGATGTTTATGTCGCTACATTGGCTCTGAACGTAATTGACAAACTTGATGAAAAAGCCCGGCCTATACTCGATAAGGTTAAGAACATTCCGACCAATGTGAAGGGTTACCCCGCCCGGGCGAGCTCATATGTTAATCGGCTTGTCTTAACAACATTGGAGGATTTAAAAAATAAGTAAATCACGTTCTATTCGTATTTAACATAGAGCAATTTTTGAAGATCTCTGTATTAAATCTAGTATTCCAATACTCTCGCGATTTGGACGGATTCCGCCTCGAGATACCTGAGCTGGTTATCGAGAGCGGTCAACAAGTTGCTATCATTGGTCCCAGTGGTTCTGGTAAAAGTACTCTTCTAAAACTTGTCTCTGGGATATTGCTTGCACATTCCGGCTCAGTCTCACTCGATAATCATAAAATAGGTGATTGGTCGGATTCGTTACGTCGTTCATTTCGTCTGAAAAATATTGGATTTATCTTTCAAGAATTCGAGTTAATACCTTATCTGGATGTCAGGGGAAATTTTCTGATGCCTATCCGCTTAGATGGTTCACGACAAATAGACAAGGCTCTTATGCATGAGTCTGAAATTTTGGCTGAGTCACTTGGCTTAAGCCAGTATCTGACTCATTCGGTGGATAATCTGTCTCAAGGCGAGAAACAAAGAGTTGCAATAGGAAGAGCCCTAATAAACAAACCCTCTCTCATTTTGGCAGATGAGCCTACAGGTAATCTTGATCCCAAGCGCAAAGCTGAAATAGTTGAATTGCTTAAACAGCAAGCGAACCGAGATGGCGCTACTCTGGTCATGGTAACCCATGATCACGGATTGCTTAATCGTTGGGATAAGGTGATTGATTTCAATCAGTTTGTTTCGATTTGAGTATGAATTTGGCTTCTTCATTATATCTTGCACAAGCATACATCCGAAAGCACGTTTGGAAATCAGTCCTGGTTGTTCTCAGCCTTGTTATGACGATCTCCATTCCGGGCGGCGTTCAAATCATAGTCACGGAATTTGATAAACACATGAATGAAAGGGCCCAGTCCACTCCATTCATCATTGGTAAAAAAGGAAGTCAATTGGATCTTGTTTTGCATGGATTGTATTTTTCTAGTGATGCTCCTGGCACTATTACTATGCAGGATGTTGAAGATATACGAACTGAAAATTTGGCTGATGTTTATCCCATTACCAACCTTCGTAAAGCACAGAAGATCCGGGTCGTGGGGGTAGACTTAGAATACCTTTCATTCCGAAACCTTGACTTAAAAGAAGGGCGTAAATTCGCCATGTTTGGAGAGGCTGTTATTGGGTCGGAAGTCGCAAAAAACCTTGATCTAAAACCAGGATCCCACTTGATCACTGATGCTGAGAATGTCTTTAATATTGCAGCTGCGTATCCACTTAAATTAAATATAGTCGGTGTTAATTACTGGACTGGTACTCCTGATGATTTGGTTGTTTTCGTGAGTCTGGAGACGTCATGGATCATTGAGGGTGTTGGCCACGGTCATGAGGAAATACAAAAAAATTCTCCGAAAAACTTAAATAATGGTAATCCAGACAGTGAGGTCATTTCAGCGAGTGCAGCTGTTTTGCCGTATACTGAAATTTCGAAGGAAAATGCCGGGTCAGTTCACTTTCACGGAGATTCATCAGATTTTCCTGTCACGGCTGCTTTGGTTTTGCCTTATGATCAAAAATCCTCTTCCATTCTCCAAGGCCGGTTTCTTTCCAGCCAGGACAATGTACAACTTGTTTCTCCCTCAGCTGAGATTAATGAACTGCTCTCGGTTGTTTTTCAGGTCAAATCTTTTTTTCAAGCTCAGATGTGGTTGGTCACCTTGACTACTATACTCCTCATAGGATTAGTCATTTCATTATCTCTTAAATTAAGGGAGCGGGAAATGCGCACCTACTTTGTCATGGGGTGCAGTCGGTGGAGCCAAGCTCAACTGTTAACTACTGAAATTTTCTTATACCTCCTCACCTCTGCTTTTTTGAGCTATCTATTACTCGGAATACTTTCTCTAAACTCAGGATATTTTGTAGACACTATATTAGCATCTTCCTGATAGGTATTCATCTCTTTGAATTAAGTTTCATACGATGATTTCTATTATTGTCAGTTTGATTATTATCAGGCTGCACTCATCATTTTTGAGACAAGGGCTATTATAGCTGTTCGGACTGTTGCTTATTTTCTCCCACTGAAATATGTTACCACCAGTTTCGTTGTTCATTTATGAATAAAAGCAAGATCCAACGACAAAAAGGGTTCAGATTCGGTATATGGCTTTTGGCCATTGTCCAAATTGTGTGTTCATTTTTCCACGTCGAAGGTTCAGTTGTTATTGAAACTCTAGAATCGCCAGTGCCACATTTTGGAGCTCCTAAAAATGGATTTTCTGTGGTCCCAGTTACTAATGGTTATGGTATAAATTTTGTTAATAAACTGAGCGAAGAGTCTGCAGCAAAAAATCGGGTTTTGATCAATGGAGCTGGATTATCTGTTGGTGATTTTAATAATGATGGTTTGCCCGATATCTTTCTTTGCGGTTTGGATAATGAGAATCGTCTCTATCAAAATCTTGGAAACTGGAAGTTTAAGGAATGGAAAGGAACTGGTGCCACAAGTTTTGCTCTCAAAGGTATATATTCGCGCGGTTCGGTAATGGCGGACGTCAATGCTGATGGTTGGGTAGATATTCTGGTGTCCACTGTTGGTCAGGGTGTCCGGCTTTTTGTAAACGACAATGGAGATTCATTTATTGAAAAAACCAATGAATGGAACCTTGCTACGACCCACGGAAGTTCCTCTTTAGCTTTAGCAGATGTAAATCAAGATGGGTTTCTAGATCTTTATGTTGCTAACAACAGAGCTCAGGATATTCGGGATACTGGTCGGTTAAAGTTGAGAAAGGTAAATGGAAAAATCGAAATTCCCAGACACCTCAAAGATCGAATCTTCTTTGATAAAGGTATTCTCTACGAAAATGGTGAACCTGACCAACTTTATATTAATAACAAGGGACGTGGATTCAATCTCATCCCCTGGGATAAAGGGAATTTTTTGGACGAGCAGGGGAAGCCACTGTCATCTCAGCCCCAGGACTGGGGCCTTTCAGTCATTGCTTCCGACTTTAATGGAGACGGTTTGATGGACTTTTATGTGTGCAATGATTTTTGGAGTCCAGATCGCTTATGGCTAAATCTTGGGAATACTAAATTTAAGCTCCTTGATACGAATGCCTGGCGGAACTCTTCCGCTAGTTCGATGGGAATTGATCTTGCTGATCTCAATGGGGATGGTTACCAAGAATTTTTTGTTTTAGACATGCTGAGTCGAGATCCCGTTATGCGGAAAATGCAAAAGCATGCCCAATCTCCTCTTATACAGAAGCCAAGCCCTTTAACAACACGCCCGCAATTTTTACGCAATACACTTTATCGCAATCTGCAAGGGAAACAGTTTCAGGAACTGGCCTATTACTCAGGACTTCAAGCGTCTGATTGGTCCTGGGCTCCCATCTTTCTCGATATTAATCTAGACGGACTCTCCGATTTAATCATCACTGCTGGTCATGCACATGATGTCCAGGATTACGATGCATCCAGAGCCGTTCAAAAACTACAAAAGCCCAGACCCGATTCACTTTCAGGTAATGAAATTAAGAAGCTTTATACTGAAGAGATGATACGGCATAACAGAATGTATCCTGACTTAGATATGCCCTTTATCTCATTTATGAATAAAGGGCACTTCAAGTTTGTTGAAAAAACCGGAGAGTGGACCGCTTCATCAAAATCAATACGACATGGAATGGCCAAAGCCGATTTCGATCTCGATGGAGATTTGGATCTGGTTATTTCCTGTCTCAACTCAGAAGTCGAACTGCACGAAAATACCGGGCAAGGAGAGAGAATCGCTGTCAAACTTCAAAGCAATAAGTATAATAGCAACGCCATAGGGGCCACATTGACACTAGAATGGCCCGGACTTGTAAATCAGTTCCGGGAGATAAGATCGGGTGGGCCCTATTTATCTGGAAACCAGTCTTTAGTCTGTTTTGCTGCTCCAAATTCCACGAGTGGGAAGACTTTGAAAGGAGAGTTACTTGTCCGCTGGCCTTCCGGTAAAGTTTCGAAACATAATAATATAGAGCCGGGGAATTTGTACCACATCACCGAAGGTAATCTAGATTACGTAAGTCCCTCTAAAACTGAAGAAGCTGATTCTTTAATGGAAGATTACAGTGATCTAATATCCAGGCATGTCGTTCCAGAATCTGACTTTAATGATTTTCTAAATCAGCCTTTAAAACCATATAGGACGACTCGCAGAGGGCCCGGAATATCATGGGGTGATATTGATGGGGACGGAAACAATGATCTATTTGTAGGGGATAGTCAGGTTGGTAAGCCTTCAATTTTCTTCAATAAAGGCGGAAAAGGGTTTCGTCAATTTGAAGTTAAAAGGAACAAATTCACAAAAGGCGAACTTGGGGCGGCTCTGATCATATCTGAACGCAAATCCAATTCTTCTGAGGTTTTGGGTTTGCTGGACCTAAACGAATTGTCAGGGGATGGAAAACTCCTCCAACTAAATTCAGATGGAAATAATGAATATTCTTTTTCCGATGAAATAGGGGGTGTCTCTTCGGGGTATTTTTCGGCCGTTACTTTCCTGGCAAAATCAAAATCGCTTGGCTTAGTGACCGGTTCTGGTGAAGGCTCGAAGTTATTCCCAGAATCCACTTCAGCAGCCTTGTATTTGAAGAGGGATAATTTGTGGGAAAAAGAAGATTCCATTTCTTCATTGTTACAAAGTCTTGGTTTAGTCAGCAGTGCTATCTGGACTGACATCAATCAAGATGGATTTCAGGATTTGGCTCTGGCATCCCACTGGGGGAATATCCATGTTCTCATTCAAGACCCAACCAAACCAACACTATTCTTCTCAGATAGATCTTCAGACTACGGAGTAGGCGCTTCCACCAGTGGATTATGGAATGGTATTGCCAGTGGTGATTTCAATGAAGATGGTTTTCCCGATCTTATCGCCACAAATTGGGGGTTGAATACCGATTATCAGGTTAACCCTAATGAGCCTCTAACTTTCTTTCATGGGCAAATTTCTCAGCCTGGAGTCATGGATATTATTGAAACGGAATATGACTCAAATGGAGCTAAATTACTTATGCGCCGACATCTGCCATTTGTGGTCTCATCGCTCCCCTACATTCTTGCCAATGTTCGAACAAGCAAACAATACGCCGAAGCATCGGTAGAAGCACTTCTTGGTAACAGATTGAGGCTCGCAAAAAAAACTTCGATTAACCGGCTCGCTACATCAATTTTCCTCAGTAACGAAGGTGAACGATTTGTCGCAAAAGAACTCCCGATGGATGCCCAACTTTCCCCCGCATTCGGTATCGGGGTGGCTGATTTTAATGGTGATGGGCATGAAGACATTTTTTTGGCTCAGAATTTTTTTGAAACCAGGATCGATCTCGATAGATCTGACGCAGGTCTGGGAGTCATGTTAATCGGGAAAGGGGATGGAAGCTTTGATCCATTGAAACCACACGAATCTGGTATTCTTCTAAACGGCCAACAAAGAGCCGTCGCTGTTGCAGATTTCGATTCAGATTTCAGGATGGACCTGGCGGTCTCACAAAGTAATTCCGAGGTTAAATTGTATAGAAATTCGAACTCACCGCCAGGATATGCCATTAATTTGGTCGGGACAGACGGAAATGTCTCTGCTCTCGGAACCTCTTACCAAATCATTTTCTCCGATGGAAAATTCGGACCATTGCGTGAAATTCACGCAGGGCATGGGGTTCTCTCACAATCGAGTCTCTCTGCCACAATACATCCCCTGAAAGCAGGGGATTTAGAGAGGTGCTCCATTCGTATCCGATGGCCTGGTGAGAGTAATTGGGTAGTGAAGTCATTCAAATTAAAGGAAAATGACTATCGACATTTCACATTCTCACAAGACTAGGAAATGCCACTAAAATAAATGCGTCAACCCGATTGAATTGGATTGCCTCGTTATAAGTTTTTTGTAATACTTTTCTTACGTTCAGATTACAATAGATTAAAAAATTCTCGCCTTCGATCAATTTGGAGGTGTTTATTTTTTATCATTAACTAATAACCATGAAAAAATACATACGAATATTGACCGCATTTGCGGTTATCGCTTCCATCGCGCAGCGCGTTGATGCTCAAAGCGATATCACCCAGCCCGGTGACTCGATCGTTGCCTCCTCTGATAATTCTCCAGGATCTGAGGGGGTAGCAAACGTCATCGACAATCAGCCAACGAAGTACCTCAACTTCGACAAGCTAGATACCGGATTCACAGTAAGCCCTTCAATTGGACTCACATTGGTGAGTGGATTAAATCTGACTTCAGCTAATGATGCCCCAGAAAGAGATCCAGCATCCTACAGGTTGGAAGGCTCTCTGGATGGAACAAACTTCGATGTTATTTCTGAAGGTGAGGTTGCTGCTTTTTCAGATCGATTTGAATCTCAGAACGTTGCCTTCGATAATTCAAATTATTACCTTCATTACCGTCTGACTTTCCCAACTGTCGCAGATGAAGGCGGAGCCAACTCCATGCAGATCTCCGAAGTTGAGATTCTCGGTGTGCAGGGGCCGACAGATGTCACTCAACCAGGAGATGTTTTGATTGCATCCTCTGACAATAGTCCGGGTTCAGAAGGTGTCGCTAATGCTATCGACAACCAACCAACGAAGTATCTCAATTTCGACAAAGTAAACACTGGCTTCACTGTTACTCCAGGTGTTGGTGGAACCATTGTTACTGGATTATCACTTCAGTCAGCCAATGATGCCCCAGAAAGAGATCCAGCATCCTACACTTTAGAAGGTTCATTTGATGGTAGTTCTTTCTTTGAAATCGCATCAGGTGATATTCCTGCGTTCGATGATCGATTCCAGACAAGATATGTTTTCTTTGAAAATAGCCGTGCTTTTGCTAGCTACAGGTTGATATTCCCAACCGTTGCGAATGAGGACGGAGCCAACTCCATGCAGATCGCTGAAGTCGAATTCTTGGGCAGAGCTGCTGAACTTCCACAGGATGTCACTCAGCCAGGAGACGCCATCATGGCCTCATCGGACAATAGCCCTGGTTCTGAAGGTGTTGCCAATATCATTGATAACCAGCCCACCAAATATCTAAACTTCGACAAGTTGGACACTGGCTTCACTGTCACTCCAGGCGTTGGAATCACTTGGGTCACAGGATTGACTATTCAGTCAGCTAATGATGCCCCAGAAAGAGACCCTGCAACATACCTCCTTGAAGGTTCAAACGATGGCGGAGTTAACTTCACTGAGATCAGCTCAGGAGATGTTCCTGCTTTTGCAGAGCGTTTTCAGACCAACACAATTTTGTTTGATAACGGAACACCTTACGTAACTTACAGATTGACGTTCCCAACAGTCGCAGACGAGGCAGGTGCCAACTCTATGCAGGTTGCTGAGGTTGAACTTCTTGGTGTTTCAGGCCCAGTTGATGTCACTCAGCCAAGTGACACTATCATTGCTTCATCAGACAACAGCCCGGGTTCTGAAGGCGTTGCTAATTCCATTGATGATCAACCAACGAAGTATCTCAATTTCGATAAGCTGGACACTGGCTTCACTGTCACCCCTCAAATCGGAGAGACCACCGTAATAGGTCTTTCACTTCAGTCAGCTAATGATGCCCCAGAAAGAGATCCTGCAACCTACCTCCTTGAAGGTTCAAATGATGGTGGAGTTAGCTTTACTGAGATCAGTTCAGGAGATGTTCCTGCTTTCACAGATCGCTTCCAGATGCGCTATGTTTTCTTTGCGAACGACAACGCATACGAAACCTACAGGGTTATCTTCCCTCAGGTCGCTAACGTAGACGGAGCTAACTCAATGCAAATTGCTGAAGTCGAACTTCTCGCCTTCACATCTGGTGGCGCCGACGTTGAAATCACCGGCCTTATCAGGCAGCAGCCAACAGATGCCGTTGCCCTCGAAGGCGTCGGAGCTCAACTCGCAGTCGTTCCTGCTGGTCCGTGGAAAGTTCAATGGGAAGTCAAAGATGCTGAATCCGGAGAATTCTCACCAATAGCAGGCGCAACCAGCCCCGAGTATGTCACGCCAGCACTTAATGCAGACAATTCTGGTGCCGTCTACAGAGCTAGACTATCTAGCCCTGAGGGTTACGAATTATCTAATGAAGTGACAGCGACTCTCTTTACTCCATCCGACACCCGTTCAATCGCTATTAACTGGATGGGAGAGGGAGCTAATGGTGCTCCGACTGAAATGTTCCCTGAGGACGTCACCGGTTTCCATAATCAGGCATACTGGAACAACACCGATCTTTCCACTGGTGACTTGTTTGCCATTTGGGATTCCGATCCAGAAGATGGCGAAACACCAGTTGCAGTCGACAGTAACAACGAGGTAGTCGAAGATATTACCATTGAATTCCAATCTGCCGGTGAGTGGGGAACAGGTGCTGGTGAAGCAAATGCGACCCAGAGAATGTTGAACGGTCACACAACTCTTCCTCAGAATTCACGACCAATCTCACCAACATTGAGAGTTGGTGCTCTACCAAATGGCGAAGAGCACTCCGTAATTCTTTACTTCTTAAACAGACCGCTGGAGTTCTTCGAAGTTAACATTGAAGCAACTGTTCTCAACGACAATGGTGAAGAAGTCTCTATTGGTAAGAGATACATTCGCCCTCAGAATGCCGACGAATACAACCCTGCTCCGGGTTGGATTCTGGTCAGTGCTGAAACTGAAGAAGCGCGAGCAGTTGGCAACATGGTTCGATTCGATGGCATAGATGCCGGCGAATTCAGCGAATTATTCCTATACATCTGGGCTCCAAATGGCGGTAACGTCGGTATGACTGGTATGCAGCTCTTATTGGATACTGTTGCACCTCCACCGGCACCCGGTATCACAGCCCAACCTGCCTCCTTGAATGGTTTCGTTGGTGGTAGCCGTGTTCTTTCTGTCGAAGTCACAGAAGGTTCTGAAATTCAATGGTATAAGGACGGTCAGCCTATTCCTGGTGCAACTGGAGCAGAACTCACGCTTCCAAGCTTGGGCGCTGGTGATGCTGGAGTATATACCGTATCAGCAACTAATGATGGAGGCCGTGTAGTAAGTAAGCCTGCAGTCGTTGATGTCATCGATGAAAATAATCTTCAGGCTGGCTTGATAAACCACATCAAGTTCGACTCTGAAGGCGGTGACCAAGGGCTAGAGCTAGTCAATACTGCTGACATAAGTGGTAATGGGGGTATCATTGATGGTGCGCTTGAATTGGACGGTGTTGAAGGATACGCATTCCTTGAGTCTTATGAGCAGCCTACAGAGAACTTCACATTATCTGTTTGGGCGAAATCTGATATAGGCTTAGATTCCTTCGCATGGGGACCAATCGTGAGAGCATGGTTGCCATCCAGAGCCACAGGTGATGAGGGGCAATTCCTTCTCGAAATTCGCGAAGGTTTAGACAGTCAACTCAGCTTGGCTCCTGAAGCCCTCGGTCTTATTGGCGTCGGACCAAACGTTCCTTCTGTTGCTTCTGTGCTTTCAGCTGAAGGCGGAGATGACTGGCACCACTACGCATTGAGTGGCAATGGTAAGACTCTTACCCTTTACATTGATGGTGTTGCCGCAGGTGCACGAGACTATCTTGGAAATATCAACGAATCATCCTTCGGATGGTTAGCCATAGGTGCAAATCTCGAAGAAACTGATGATGTTCTAGACCTTAACTTCAACGCCTTACCGTCTGTATGGGAAGGATCCATTGATGACCTAGCTATATTCAGCAGAAGCTTGGACCGTGATGAAATTCAAGCTATCGTTGAAGCTGGTTCTGAAGGAATTGCCGTTGATGCCGTTAATTCACCGCTTCCTGATGGATTAGAAATTGAAGTGCCTGAAATCACTGGAGTCTCTGTCTCAGAAGACGGTCAGTCATTAATCATCGAATATATTGGTGAGCTGTTCTCAGCTCCTAGCCTTGGAGATGATTTCAATGCTGTTGAAGGAGCTTCTTCACCATACTCTGTTCCATTCGACGAGGGTGCTAGATTCTTTATTACAAGATAATCGCATCTCATAGACGTTACATTTATTCGAGCCTACCGCTTATTGCGGTAGGCTTTTTTCATTTCTCTATGAGGAAATTGAGACGGATTGTGTGCGTAACAGCACTCTTGAGAAAACCAAATGTTGTTCCCTCATTCACGACTCGGTAACAGAATTCACAATTACATAGCCTGAGTTATAGAATTATATAATTGCCTAAGCCGTGGGATATTGAAACCTTCGGGCATTCGGTCTAAAAGGAATTCTAAATCCAAACGAGCAGAAGAAAAATCGCGCGCTTGGATATATTCAAAAGCTCTTTGGAAGCGTGTCTGGTAATCCATTGGCTCCAAGGTCACGAGTAAATCCAAATATTTTAAATTTTTAGGATTATCTGAAAAGCTCACTAAATTTCGAATCATTCGGATAAAGATATCTTTTGAGCTATATCCTTTATAGTTCATGACCTGTTTGCTTGAGGACGTGTCGCCAAAAATCAATTCCGCCACCTCTTCTGCGGGGAGGATTCTCCCATTATCAAAAGCGTCTATCCATGCTATGGAGTCGCCATCTCTTTCCCAAGCAATCATGAAATGCCCCGGGAAAGCGGCGCCAGATAATCCATCAATAAATAATCTTTGTCCAAGCTCAATAAACAAAACAGAAAGAGAAATGGGTAATCCCTCCCTATCATCCAAAACTTTACTCAGGTAACTATTGGCGGTATTGCTATAATCACTTCGACTTCCTCGGAAACCATTCTTCTCAAATAGGTAATCGATGAGTGTGTTCAGTCGTTGTTCTTGGTCTGCGAAGTCAGGAAGACTAATGAGAATCTCTTCAGCCATTTCATCTAACATCTCGGTATAAGTTTGTATTTCCAAATCTGGATTCTCATATTTTCCCAAAAGCAAAGCCGCTTTCACAACGCTCTTATCAAAAGATTTCTTTTTTGTTTCAGCCACAATTTGTTGTAGGACAGAATTGTGGTGAAGTTTCTTTGTCAATGATTCCAAAGCAGACGCTTGCTTTCTTAATTTTTCTAATTCGCTTTTAAGAACAACAGCGGTTGTCGATGGGTTTTTTTTCACAAGTTCAGAATCCAAAAAATCTTCCTCCCACCCTTTCTCATTCTTTTCCAACGACTTAACAATCTTTTCCCTGAATCGCTCAGTAGGAAACATCGATGATTCCAGTATACCGAAATTAGTGAACTCCGCGTGTGTCTGGCGAAATTTTGCCAAACCACTAAATCCTTTGACTGGATTTCGAGTCATATGTTCCACTATTCTTTCACCATTAAGAAACCCTTCAATTTTATCCTGACTGACAAGCACTTTAACATCATTCCATTCACCGAGGTTGTATTTTGCGGCTGATATTTGTGCAACAATGTCCCACGAAAAAACATCAGGGCCTTTGAAATGAGTTAATCTGATATTTCCTGCTGAAGGATAGAATCCCCAGTGCTCGCCAGTATCGGAAAAACCAAATACAAGTCCTGCAGCTCCTGACTCGTCGTCAAGTAACACCTTGGCCCTGACTTCGTATGGAAATTTATCGAGAGGTAGTTGCCTGATGAGTAGAGACCTTCCCCCAAAACTATTTCCTACTCCAGTGACTTTGATACTGCCATGACGTGTTTTCCATGAAGCTCCGAATATATTTTTCCATAAACGTGGGTTCGGTTCACCCAAACGAACCCAGTTCTTAATCGAAACTGGGTTCGGATTTTCAAGTAATTCACGTACATGCTTTATACTCACAGCGAAACCAAGATTGTCCGTAACTAGTGATTTTAGAGTGATGACACCATGAACCCGTCCCTGACGATCCACCAATGGCCCTCCGCTATTTCCAGGCTCTATTGGCATAGCCAATTGATACATTTCAGTTTTATCAAATGTCCGGATTTCACTTACAACCCCCTCAACAACGCTATTTTCTAATCCTTGAGGATTTCCAATTGCGATAACCGATTGACCTTTCTTGAGCGGTTCGGATCTGCCCCCTAAAATCAATGGTTCGAATGAATTCTCAACTCCCTCAACTTTCAAAATAGCAATATCATGGAGCCTGCTCCATGCATGAACTCCGGCTACCTTTATGTTTGGGTTATCTTTAGTTGATACTGTGACAGGGCGTCCTTCGCCGATCACATGTAGGTTTGTGACAACCAGATTCTTGCTGCTAATGAAGAAACCACTTCCTATACCACTTTCCTCGCCTCGCCGGTCGATCTGTTTAATCGTTACGATTGCATCCTGTGCGTTTTTTGACAGCTCCGTTGTCGAAGTATCTTGAGTGTAGGAGCTGAGACAAAAAGAGCAGCCTGCAATAAATAAAAAATTTCTAAGCCACGGTTGCCACAAATTTGTTTCGTACATTCCTTTATTCTGAGGCAATTCGGATAACTTTCCACACAAAATAAAAAACTAGACGCAACCATTGGTTTTAGAAGTCCATTGGTATAGGAAATTATCGAAGGAAACGACCAAAGTCGGTTCACTCGATTTAATGAGCTGATCTTTGATAGGGACACTTCCCCGAGTCGTCCATGTCTTATTCAAATGTGGTCGCCATAAGAAATTTAAAATATCTACGTTCATCTCAGGATGAAACTGCAGACCTAATATCATGTTTTTCCATTTAAATGCTTCAATAGGGCAGATACGACTCTCAGCTAATACTTCCAAGTCATTTGGTAACTCTTTCACATGCTCCAAGTGTGAGGTCAGCCAATTAGTTTTGGCGAATCCATGAAAACCGCTCGCAATTAAAAATTTGTCCTTCTGGCCTAAAGGTTTGAGATTGACGTTTCCAACGCGCGGGCCAGATTTTAATTTTTCAACCTTTCCTCCAAAAACCGACGCAATAAGTTGATGCCCATAACATATCCCAATGAGTTTCTTTTCGTTTTCAATGCACCAAGTCACCCATTTTTCCATCTCTTGAGTGGCATAATCATTTTTCGTCACACTGCGAATGGACCCCGAAAGAATGCAAAGGTCGAAATTTTTTGTCTTCCAGTGCTCTTTTTTCTGCGCCCAATGGACGTATTGGCATTTAAAAGCGGGGTTTCGACCAAGCCCCGCGCGGAACCACGCTCCCCGAGCCGCATACGGGTGGGCTCGATCGTAAGGCTTACCCCAGTCCATAGTGTCGACAATCAAAATTGACATTACTTTTCCCCAATGGTCATTTTTTTGATGCATGAAAATCGCGCCTTTAATTCGGTCTTTGTGTTTGATAAAAATGCCCTGCGTATCAAATTTATTCCAGATATTCAGAATCGGAAATGGTTTTAGAAAAATCAAAAATACTTTGTGGCCTCGGTGTCCACTACCGGAAATCTAAACTCGGCAGAACAGGTGAAGCCGCAAAGGATTTCAGTATTCATTTTGGTAAACTCATTGAAGACGTCTCAATTACGCGTTCCAGCGAGACAGAAAATGCCATTAATGAACTTCTTGCCGTCGAGAGGTTGGGGGGGCTCACCCTGGATCGTGACCAAAAAGATTTTTCGTCAATTATTCAAATTCGCGTTTCTCGTATACAGGAGAATGAGCTTTTTAAAGCGATCGGCGAACTATCTCCGAAACAGGAGCGCATGGCTCTTTCAGAATTATTCGGAAGTTATATCAATGCCCCTGTACCAGATGCTTATCGCGGAGCTTGGAATTTCTGGTGCCAAATTCACTCACAAAATGCCCTTAAAGGTAAGGCGCTTGCTGCTTTCAATAAGGATAAACCAGAGGAAATCAAAGAGATCCTTGAACTTATTGTCAAACTCTTCAAGTGGCCGCATGCCAGCCAAATATCTCTTGTAAGCGGTGTCTTGTGCGGAGATACCACTCGTATACACAAAATTTACCCGAGGTTAATAAAAGTTCTCAACACCTTCACCGATGGAAGTATTACCGGCCTCCAAGATTTTGGAATAATCCTTGAATCGTGCCATTGTCATTTCCACGGGAGAATTAGGCTCCACATAAATCGTACTATTGTTGATTTCTCTGGATTTCGTTCCGGTATAAAAATTGAGGACATTGACATTCACAGTCTTATCGATGTTGATGTCAGCTCTCCTCGTTGTGTTGTTGTCCAAAAAGAAGCAGCCTTTTACGAGTTAGTCAAATTGAATTGCGGCGACCTTTTAGTCCGGTCAGATTACCCTAACGAGCCAACAGTGAAGTTCCTTCAAGCACTGCCAGATTCTCTTGATTTTTGGTTTTTCGGTAACTCTGATGCAATTGGGTTTGATGTCTTACGTGAGTTGAGAAAATTGACTGGAAAATCGTTCAAGCCTCTGCATATGAATTTCAGGTCTGGGTCCGGCCATGACAACAATCAGCTCCTTCAAACCGAACGAAAACTCTTGGAAGCTCTCCTCCAAGCGCCCGAAGTGCAAGACATGAAACCATGGATTCAGGATATTCTTGAAAATAATTCCAATGGCAATTACGAGCAAGAGACTCTCGGCGTCCCGACCTTAGACTGGTTCCCTTATTTCGAGTCAAATCGTCCGAACACAATTGAAGCTCACTAATTTCACATTCATTTTTGAATGGCTTAATTTTAATTTTTGCATAAATTACGAAGATGCCTCACCACAAACCGACTGCTTTTTACTTTGTTGTCAGCCTGATTTTTACGATAGCTGGGATTCAAACTAACGCCATCGCCCAAAGCTACAAAAGAAGCGATTACGAAATTCGCCAGGACGAGGTTAAAAAGCCTATGGTTTTGCGCTCCTTCATCGTTGGTGGTCCGGCCAGAGCCATTTCTGTTGGGACTCCTGAGGGTATCCACTACTGTTTTGATGCTTCCAATCCCAGGGTCGTATCCGCGTGGTCCGGAGATTTCCTGGATATTGGCCCCGATCGTGGCTATGGCAAAGGAAGAGGCGGGAAGCACGCTAAAGTTCTCGGAAAAAAATTTGATATCGGCGATGCCGGTTTTCCCTTTTTGATCAATGGATCGAAGCCAACCAAAATAGAATTCCTTGGTTACCGCACAAAACCATATCCAGAATTTTATTACTCTATTAACGATTCCATAAAAATTTCTCAACTTATCAAACCCGATAAAAAATCCCATGGTCTTGAATACCATTTCTCAATCTCCGGGGCTTCTCAAAGCCTCAACTTTAAACTCGATGATTCGCAAGTTGTCGTCTCTTCGAATAAAGGGAATTACAAAGGCGGCCTGGTCACATTGACCCCTGCTGAATCGACCAAATTTACTATCTCTGTTCATCCTAAAGTTTCTAAACCTGAATAAAAACGCCACATAAAACCTTCCGAACTAGTCATTATGAAATTTGTAAAAACCGCGTTAATTGGATGTCTCACTTTCGGTCTCTCCTGGGTCGCTTTCGGGCAGGGCCTTGATTGGAATAAGCTCCCTGCTGGATATAAGGTTGAAAAAATTGCCACTCCTGAAGGAGTGGTCCTCGGTGCTAGTGCTCTGGCAATTAACAAAAATGATGAAGTTTTTCTTTGCAGCCGGGAAGGGCAAGTTTGGAGATATAAAGAAGATCAATGGTTGCTTGTTGCTGAAGGGCTTCACGAGCCACTCGGTATCCTCGTGAACGAGAAAAAAGGTTCCCTCATTGTAGTCCAAAGGCCTGAAATGACTGAGCTCGTCGATGAAGATGGAGATGGAAAAACTGATTTTTTCAGAACCATAAACGACGATTGGGGACTAACTGACAATTATCACGAATACGCATTCGGATTGGTTAAGGACAAAGATGGCAATTTGTACGGCACGCTCAATACCTCTCTGAGTTGGCCTGGGTGGGCTGGCAGCGACAGGTGGGACATTGGTCGTGTTCATGACTCAAAAATGGGTCGAGCCGCCCCTTACCGTGGATGGTCTTTTAGAATCACTCCAGAAGGGAAGTTTGAACCTTGGTCGTCTGGACTAAGGTCACCGGCAGGCGTCGGTATTAATGCTAAAGGAGATATTTTTTACACGGACAATCAGGGGGACTGGAATGCCACATCTTCCCTACATCATGTGGTCAAGGGACGCTTCCATGGACATCCAAGTTCATTGATGGACCACCCCGACTTCAAAAATAAAGACCTGAATTCTATTTCAATCAAAGATTATGAAAAAATTTGGACTCGTCCTGCTGTATGGTTACCTCATGGCCAACTGTCAAATAGCCCTGGCGAACCAACATTTGACAATACCGGTGGAAAATTTGGCCCTTTTAAAGGCCAGGCATTTGTGGGGGACCAAACGATGTCAAACCTAATGAGGGTTTCCATGCAGAAGGTCAAAGGAGAATATCAAGGCGCTGTATGGAATTTTATCCGCCCACTCGAATGTGGTGTCATACGTCAGGTTTTCGATTCCAAAGGAAGACTATACATAGGCCAGACAGGAAGAGGCTGGGGCTCCGCTGGAAAAGAACTCTTTGGATTTCGGAGAATTTCCTGGGATGGAAAGACGACGCCATTTGAAATGAAAACAATTCGGCTCACTAAAAAGGGATTTAGAATAGTGTTCACTCAACCAGTTGCGAGGGAAGCATTCGAAAACCCTGAGAACGTTCAAATTGAAAGCTGGAAATACAAATACCATGCTGATTATGGCTCTCCTCAAGTCGATAAAAAACAGCTCCCCATCGATATTAAGTTTTCCAAAAATAATCCGGCGGTGGTGAACATTTCACTACCTTTGGAGACGGAAAGAGTCTACAAATTCACTTTCAAAAATACTAAATCACAAACCGATATGCCTCTTACCAATAATATTGGTTTTTATACTTTGAATAATCTTGTTGAGTAGAATCCGAGAAGTTCACAAAAATCGGCCTATTTGTTGAGGTGAATATAAAGCCTTGGTTATCTATTTCTATTTATCTTTATCTATAGACTACCCGCCTGCATTCCGAAATGAATGCAGGTCTCTTATTCCAGTGCCGCTCATGCTATGTGCCACTTTCCCTCTCTTTTTCCCGAGCCATTGGTGGCGATGCTCGAAATATTCCTTTAAATAATCAGCGCTTCCGATAGCTAGCCCTTCGCTAAAATATCTAATTTTCATCTTCAGTGCTTTTTTTACACTCAACACCCCCTTGCGCTCTCTCTCCGCCATGACTTCCTCAGGAGTAAAACTTTTCTTGCCCTCCCGTTGTTCACCCCCCACTTCGTACAAATATACTCGATATCGATGGAGTGCCTCTTGCCATTCGTTTATGCCCGTTCTTCCTGCGCATAACTGCATAATGCCTTTTCTGGCTTTCTTTCCTCCTGCTATCGCTTCTGCGTAGGAACTCCATCGATATTCGCTGGGGTCCCGAACCATTCCAGCACGTATTGGGTTCAATTCAATATAAGCTGCTGTTCGCATTAAAGCGTTTTCGCGACCTTCTATGGAGACACTTTTAAAGCGTTCCTCCCACAATGTTCCCTTCCTGTCTAATTTACGATTATACCAGCTACTAAATTTCTGTTTTATGTCTCTGACAAAGCTAGAAAGGTTATACATTCTCTGACGCAACTGGTCATAAAGTTCTTTCTCATACCTGATATTCCCGAAGTTTTTGTGGCGTTCGATCATTATATCCATCTGAGCAATTTTCTTTTTAGAGTAGATATTTTTCATCCTGCGGCGCACTTCCTCATCAGAGATTTCATCTGGCTTGACTGGCAAATGAATTAGAAGATGAAAATGGTTCCCCATGAGGCAATAAGACAGGACTTCCAGGCCAGTAAAGGCTTCGTGTTTTCGAATAAGCCTCAGTAAATACTCATTTTCATTATCTTCCATGATGATCCGTCTATCCACAACCCTACTGATCACATGAAAACATTGGGCTCGGTTTTTTGAGATCTGAACATTCCTTGGTACTCGCATATTCGTCGTGATTTTAAAAAACAATGGAACTATGTCAATAAATAAGTACCTGGTACTCTGTTTATTTTTAAGAAACTACTAAACGTATTTTCTTGCTCTTATGTCCTCAAGTATGGCGTAGAGGTCTGGGATGGAATCGATGTTGTGTATGTTTCTGGCTTGTGATTTGGATTTGACCGAAGCGTAAGCATATGCGCTTTTTCCACCAAGAATGATGCAGGTTGAGGGCGGAAGGTAATCGTGCAGGCGCCCAATTTCATCAGGCAGCTTTGGGTCGTCAGCCGGGTATACAATACTCAACGCAACTGCTTTTGCGGAGATTTGAGTGGCCGCACCAGCAATTTCTTCAGCATTGATGTTTGATCCGAGGTATTTGCAGTTCCAACCAACAGACGAACCTGCAGCATAAACCATGGCAGCGCCTAGCTCGTGGAGCTGACCACTTGGAGTTGCTATAATCAATTTGGGCGCCAACGGGTCAGTGACGTATGGGCGACCAATTTCGCATAAAAATTGTCTGATTATTGCTGATGAGAAATGTTCATGGGCAACTTTTAGATTTCCTCCCAGCCACTGTTCTCCAATTGTTTTGGCCAAGGGACCAATAACCTTTTCAATGAGCCCTTGATGTCCAAATTGCACAGCACCTGCTCTTAGGTTGTTGACAAGCGCCACTTCATCCAGTTCTTTCGTTGCGACAAGACATTTAGAGACCACTTCACTTGGTGTTAATGGTTTTGTGAAAGTGTTAGGATTGAATTGCTGATTCTTTTCGACTTGCTGGTCCTCATGGATGAGTTCCTTGAGTTCGGCGTATGACATCTTTGCTAGCTGCCCGATTCTGTGCCCGCGCTCAGAAGCCAACCTCATATATGTGAGGCGTTGAATATCTTCGTCGTTGTAAAGTCTTCTGTTGGATCCTGTTCTTTTTGGGGTTACGGCTCCATACCTTTTCTCCCATATCCGCAATACATGAGCCGATAACCCAGTGCGGATAGACACAACCTTGATAGGGTGCAGGTTATCCTCTGCCGGTCCAACGCTTATCTCCGAAGATCTCACATTCATACTCTGTTTAATAGTATTCCAGTGTATTGTCTAAATGTCTAATAAAAAAATAGACAAAAAACATTTGAAAACTAAACAGACTTGTATATTTTAGACAAACAAGACTCGATGTAGAGATTATGAGGAAAAAATTTAGACAACTACATATTTTTTTTGAACAAAACCTAGATCCATACGTCTAAGTATTAAATTTAAGCGAATATTCACTCTGAAATATTAGAATTAATTATGAATGCCACTCGGTCAACAACAGGAAATAGGGTCGTCAATCCCGGCAAAAGCCGCAGAAGCGAATCTTCCAAAAATGAAATCAAAGAATCATCGACGCTGGACGGGAAGATACTGCTTGCAGATGAACTCCCTGAGAAAGTTCAACTCCGAGTTGAGTCTCCTAAACAAACCAGGAAATCAGCCCCTATTCCAAGCATTAATGAAACAGGAAGCTCCTTAGGGCGATACATGCATGAAATAGGTCAAGTCGACCTTCTCAAGCCGGAAGAGGAGAGAGAGCTTGCTGCATTGATTCACGCAGGTGACGAATCAGCCCGCGAAAAAATGATCACTGCAAACTTGAGACTGGTCGTCAAGATTGCTAAAGAATACGAAGGATTTGGCCTTCCATTACAAGACCTCATAAACGAGGGCAATATAGGCCTTATGAAAGCTGTTGAAAGATTTGATCCTAGCAAAGGAAGCAAACTATCTACATACGCTTCCTGGTGGATCAAACAGGCTGTCAAAAGGGCTCTTGGCAACCAAAGCAAAACAATTCGTTTGCCGCTACATTTGGTGGACCGGCTTTCAAGGATGCGAAAAATTGCTAAAAAATATTTCGAGGAATTTAAAAGGGAACCTACAGATGAGGAACTATCAGACGAGCTTGAAATAGCATTGCCGAGAGTGAGATTGTTGAGACGAGCCAGCATGCGTCCTCTTTCATTGGAAACACCCATTGGGGATGATGAAAGCAGCAGCATAAGCGACATTGTCCCGGATGAAAAAGCTATCAATCCGTACGATCAGCTCGAAGACAAAGCGCTCAAAGGCTTACTACCAGGTTTGATGCAAACGCTGACATTCCGCGAAGCAGAAATTCTTAAGAGAAGATTTGGGTTGGACGGGAATCCGGGAATGACACTTGAGGAGGTTGGTGAGCTTTTCGGGGTTACTCGTGAAAGGATCCGGCAGCTTCAAAACGCAGCCCTCAAAAAACTAAGAACCAAAATTGAGCAGGATCAAGACGTCAATGATTTGGAATTTGATGAAATCCCCCTATTTGCCCAAGCCAGTTAATACTTAATCACTTTTACAACACTACTCAACAAGCTCTGAGCCAATGGTCCTTGAGACACATTGGCTTTTTTGATCTCATGAGTGTGCGTTTAAAAACACACCACTTTTAGAATTAAAAAATGGTTGTGTCTTTTGTTAAATCATTGTTAATATGGCGTGACCCCAAACAGTCTATCTTAGATAGCTGTCCGTATTATCGGATGGGTTTCTGTATTACAATTTACTGTTATACATAACAAAAATAACTAATAAACCTGATGAATAAACCTAAACACACAAAATTGAGTTGGATTTTGGGGCTTATTGTCGCTGTTGCGCCATTGGCATCCCAAGCTGCTCTTGATTTCCGAGTCTACGGAAGTGCCGCGTTGGGCGGTTTTGATATTGCTGGTGCTGCGGTCGCTGATTTGACTGCAGATAGCCAATATCCCGATGAACCATCGGCTGTAGAATTGGTCACTGCGCTTCCTGGAGAACCAGGAATTAACCTGATCGAACTTACCACTGGTAATTTCGAATTTCGCCAAACTGTTAATGGCTTCGCACAAGGTAACTCCGGATTGGATAACTACGGTGGAGCGATTTCAGGACTTCTATACGCTCCCGCCGATGGAAGTTATACATTCCACGTAAGATCTGACGATGCTTCGCAGTTCTTCCTCAGCACTGACGCTGACGCGGACAACATGGTTCTCTTAGCTGAAGAGACTGGTTGTTGCGGAGGTTTCACTAAAGACGCCCCAGAAGGGTCTGAAGCTGTTGAGCTTGAAAAAGGTCAAGCTTACTACTTTGAATTCCTATTCAAAGAAGGTGGCGGAGGTGACTGGTTCCAAGTAGGTTGGGCACTTGATGGTGGCGAAATAGAAGTCATCCCTGCTGCTTATCTCCAAAGGGACATTAGTAGCCGCGTCTCGGATCTCATCGAAGAGCCATTAGACTTCTTCACCACTCCTAACGATTTCATGGATCTTGAGCCATTCGTAACTGAAAACATCGAAACCAGTATTGATTTTATTGTCGAATTCAACAAAGACGGCGCAGCTGCCATCCAATGGCAGATGAACGACGGTGGCGGCTGGGACGACATTGAAGGTGCTGTCAGCCCGTTGCTTACTGTTGACATTTCCGTTGACAAAGACGGCAACCAATACCGCGCTAAGGTTGATGACGAAACTTCTATGGCCTACACACTTATTGTTGAACCAGATACAGAGGCTCCAACAGTTAGATTCGTCAGCCACAGAGGTAACCCAAATGCTTTCATTGCTGCATTCTCTGAGCCAGTAGATCCTGATTCTGCTCTCGATCTCTCAAATTATGAATTCGATGGAAAACCACTTCCTGAAGGAACGACAATCAGTCTTAACGACGCGGGAACAGAGGTTATTGTTCTTGGCCCATTCAACATGGAAGAGGGTGACAGAAAATCTGTTTCTTTCTCAGGTATCGTTGACCGTGCGGCTACTCCAAACGAAATCGAAGGTTTTGACAAGACATTAGCTTACGTTGGTGGCGAAGGCATTACTTATGATTTTAATGACGGTATCCCTACCGATGGTGATGGAAATCCAATCATGGAGCTCTTCGGAAACGCGGAAGTTCGCGACTCTGGCGGTGTTGGTGATTCCGGATATCTAAAAATCACTGATGGTGCTGGAAGCCAACTTGGTGCGGCCCTCATCACTCAGCGTATCGATGTTCAGCAAGTTATTTTCAGCTTTGATGCCCGTATCGGTGATACATCAGGTCGTCCAGCTGACGGTTGGTCATTCAACGTTGCTGATGACATGCCGACTGGCACATACCAGCAATCAGAAGAAGGATACCGCGGTGGAGAAAGTGATCCGCCACAAGGTTTGGTTGTCGCAGGTGACAACTGGTCATCTGGTGGTGCTGACTTAGGTGTCGGTATTGAAGTTAAGTATGCTGGCGAATCTCGCGCATTCGTCGCTACTCCTGAAGTCACATCAGGTGGAGCGCCTACAGAAAGCCCTGAAGGTATACCTTCTATTCACCGAGGTGACAGATGGTTCCCAGTTTCAATCGCACTAGGTGAAGACGGAACAGCTACAGTCGTTTATGATGGTGTCACTATCATGGAAAATGAGCCAGTCGGTTGGGAAGGTGTTTCTGACGCACAGATTGGTTTTGGTGCCCGAACTGGTGGTGCCTGGGAATCACACTGGTTTGATAACGTTAACATCAACCTTTCTGGAGGCCCTATTGGTCCTGTGACTATGGAGCAGCAGCCAGAAGGTGTATCTGGAGCAGCAGAGCACTCACAGGTTACACTATCTGCTATAGCTGGTGGAGCTACATACGGCCGTTCTTTCCAATGGTATAAAGTTGGCGGTGGCGCCGGAGTTGCAGGAAACATTTCTAATGTATCCCTTGCTGACGGAAACATCGCAATAACCTACGTCGGTTCACTTGAATCATCAGACAGTGTCAATGGTCCTTGGACCGCGGTTGCTAGCTCAGCCACCGAAGCCACTTACTCAGAGGCAGCATCTGGTAATGAAAAGTTCTTCCGCGTTCTTGACGCCGCTGGTGGCGGTGATGGCGAAGGCGTTATGCTTGAAGGTGAAACAAGCAGCAGCTTGAGTTTCACAGCAACACCAGCAGCAGCGGGTCAATACTATGTTGTTGCGTCCAACTGGTTCTCTGATGTCCAATCCGATACGGTCTCTGTGACAGTCGTTCCAGATACTGTTGCTCCAATGGTTGTTTCTGTATCAGGTTCACCATTAAACAACTCAGCGACTGTGACTTTCTCTGAGCCAGTTTCTGAAGAAACTGCTGGAAATGCTGACAACTACAGCATCGAAGGTCTTGAAATCACAGGCGTTACTGTAAGCAACCCAACGACTGTTTCGGTTATGACTGCTGATCAGGCTGATGGAACTCCATACCAGTTATCTGTTAGCGGAGTCGCCGACTTAGCCCAAACTCCAAATGTCACAGATGGAACACCAAACGAATTTATCTCGTTTGAAGAAGGTTTTGGCGGTCTGACAGTCCTCTTTTATGACCATGGAGGAACAAGTCTAGACTTCTATCCTGAAGAAGATCGTGGAAGAGGTTTATACCCAGATAACTTCAACCCATTTGGAACTGGACCAAACATCACTGACTTGAGTAACCGTAATTCTTCAACTACACCTTATTTTGAAGCACCGGCTACTGGTGACATCAATGTTGTCCCTCCTTCAGGCGTGGCAAACGACTACGCTCTCGTGGTCTACGGATACATTGTTCCACCACAAACAGGTAACTACAGATTCGGTATTGGTGCTGATGATAATGCGGCACTCTACCTCTCATCTGATGATGATCCAGAAAATGCAACACTCATCGCTAACGAAAATGAGTGGAACAGCAGACGTGAATACGACAAAGATATCAACAAATCTGAGCCTATCTTCCTTGAAGAAGGTGAAAGATATTATGTTGAGGCTTTGATGTCTGAAGGTGGCGGTGGTGACAACCTCGCCGTTGCTTGGGAATTCGCACCAGATGGTGAGGAGCCTGCTGACATAGCCAACGGAACTCTTCCAATTGCTGGGGAATACCTAATCAGTAACTTGCCTGTATTCAGGTTCCCTGAACTCTTGGCTGCTAGCCCAGCTGATGGAGCAAATGGCTTCCAAGCTGACACTGGAACTGCAAGCTTCACTTTCCAAGACGGTAAGTTTAGCCCAATGGACACAGACAGCGTCGAAGTCAAACTCGGCGACGAGATGCTAGAATCTGAAGTAACAGCAGGTGGTAACATCACCATCACTGCAACGCTTCCAGAACTTCTCGACCTGAATACAAGCTACACAATCACTGTATCTTACGGTGTTGGCGGATCTGATGAACCTATGACTCACACATTCACCTTCCAGACTGAAGACATCCCAACATTGGCTAACAAAGCTGCTGATGTCGGAGCTGGTGGAAACTCAGGTATGCTCGTTAACGCTCGCCAAAGCACAGAAGGTCGCGGTAATAGCACTGAAGATGCCGAAGCTCAAATAGCTGGTGGTGGAGACCTATTCGAAGCGGATAATGTCGAAGTGATATACATCAACCATAACCAGGACGTCGGTGGAAATGCTGGACGTTTTGGAGATGACATTGGCATGTTCGATGCAGGTCTCATGGATGAAATCAACACTGACAACATCTCATGGGAGGTCTTAACATATGTTGAATTCACAGAAGCTGGTATTGTCACTATGGCTGTCAATTCTGACGATGGATTCCGTGTCACACACGGTGAGGAGCCTGCGCTAAACGATGATGATCAAGTTCTTGGTGTCTTCAGCGGTGGTCGCGGTGCATCGGACACAATCTTCCGTTTCGTAGTTCCTGAGCCAGGTATCTATCCAATGCGACTCCTTTGGTATGAAGGCGGCGGCGGAGCCAACGTCGAATGGTGGACATTGGATGCTGACGGAGTTCGTCACTTGATCAATGGACCTGACGACAGTGCTGCATTCAAGGCATATCAAGACGTGAACTAATTAGTTAGTCGCAAAATAACTTAAAAATTTAAGTTAAATAACAAAGGGCCGGTCAGAAGTGATCGGCCCTTCTTTTTTATAGAAGCTCAAGGCTTTAACTGGTGATTCATTGAGGTTAAAAGAGACTGGAGCTTTATCTATTCTGTGATAATTTAAGATTATGATTCGAAAACTAGTGGGACAGTTGTCTTTGGTGTCGGTTTTTTGCCTGGGGTTAGTATCGTTTGGCTTTGTTCATGCTCAAAATGAAAAAACGGCTTCAGACGCGGGAGCCTTCGAAGCTGGTAGCAGTGGAGATCCAGCTATGAAAGATGGGCTGTATGCAAAATTGACGACTTCTAAAGGTGAGGTTTTGCTCAATTTGGAATTTAAGAAAGCTCCTTTAACCGTCATCAATTTCACTGGGTTGGCCGAGGGTAAAATCAAGAATGACAAAAAGGACGGTAAGCCTTACTACGATGGACTCGTATTTCATAGGGTCATAAATGATTTCATGATCCAAGGAGGATGTCCGGAGGGTACGGGCCGAGGCGGGCCAGGATATAAATTTAGAGATGAGATTCACCCTGACCTTCGTCACACCGGGCCTGGTATATTAAGTATGGCCAATGCAGGTCCGAAAACTAATGGAAGTCAGTTTTTTATCACCCATAAAGCAACGCCATGGCTTGATGGCAAACACTCCGTTTTTGGTCATGTCGTCTCTGGAATGGATATCGTCAACAAGATAGAAAAAGGTGATAAGATTGAGAGTGTCAAAATTGTGAGAGTTGGGGAAGAAGCCATGTCTTTCAAAAATGATCAGGCAGCTTTTGATGAGCTGAAGGATCCTTCTATAAAAAACATGAAGGACGGTAAAGCTTTCATGGTTGAAAATCGTGAAAAAGAAGGAGTGATCGAAACACCGAGTGGTTTACAGATCAAGTTTATCAAGAAAGGTCAAGGAGAGTCTCCTACTGCAAAGAGTGTCGTGAAGGTCCACTACGAGGGGACGCTATTGAGTGGTAAAGTTTTTGATAGTTCTTATCGTCGTAATGCTCCTGCTACTTTTCCTCTGAATAGAGTGATTCCAGGTTGGACTGA
The DNA here is from genome assembly GCA_965657355.1 of Limisphaerales bacterium. Taxonomy (GTDB): domain Bacteria; phylum Verrucomicrobiota; class Verrucomicrobiia; order Limisphaerales; family JAJOIW01; genus JAJOIW01. The sequence continues at coordinate 278,680 of CBFHOE010000003.1, forward strand.
GGGGCTTCAAATGATGAAGGTGGGCTCGACTGCTGAGCTGTGGATTCCCTCCAAGCTAGCGTATGGCAAAAATGATATTGGCAATGGCCTTATTCCTGGTGGTTCGACCCTCAAATTCAAAGTTGAGCTTTTGGAAATCGTTCAATAAATTGATTGTTAATTTTAGAGAATTCCTGAACGTGCATTTGCAAGTTCGGGAATTTTTTGTCTATTGCCATTTATGGAACAGGAAAAAATGATGCGCCCGGATATTGATTTTTTGGTAAGTTCGATTGAAAGCTCATTTGAGATTGCTCAGGTAGGAATTGCTGTGCGTCCGAATGGGGAATATGAACTTAGGTCAAAAATTGATTTCGAAAAAAGCAAAGAGGATTTACAAAATCTTGAGTTATCTGATCTCAGGGATTGGATAAATACGACAGAATCAAACCAGTTCAGGCCTTTAAAATCTGCTCCAAATTTGAAACCAGGTTGGGTTTTCCTCGCAAAAGATCCCTTGGAATTAGCAGAGGCTCTCGAGATCATTTATCCCGGGTATGTCTCAGATTATTATAAATTTTCCACACAGGGGGATTCCGTAGCTCAAGATTACCCGGATTATACTTCTCGGCAAACTGGTATGTATCGAAGCACTTCAGCTCTAGATTCTGAAGACATTGCAGATATGGTACATGGATGTTGTGACGCGAAATTTTGCCTCAAGAGCAGGCAATGGCAGTGGGCGAATGGAGGTTTCAAAGACGAGATGGGGAGCCCGAGCAACATTCCTTGCCTGGAGCCATGCGCTGTGCTGTTGGAGCTGGCAAGGATACAGGCAAAATCAAAACTTTCTGATCAAATATCCATTTCATTTTCGGATAGAGAGCTTGATGTTATCGAGGGTGCCCTGAAAGCTCACTCAGAAAAACTACCCAATGGTATGAGGGAAGGTGATGTCTTTAAAGTGAATCACCCAAAAAGAATTCAAATCATTATGGAAAAACTCAAGCGAATCAAAGCGAACAAAACATAGCGCCACCTGAGGTATGATTGGAATATAAATGAAAAATTTCAGTTACCAGAAAATCATATTTATTTTCGTCTGTCTTATTTTGGTAACAGGTTGTCGACCTGAAATTAAGGATATAACCGCTGTTGACGAGCCAAAAGCAGAAGCGGAGTCGGAAAAGAGTGCCGATGTGGACATCGGAGAATCTTTTGAAATACAAACATCTCAGGATCCTGTCCTAAGTGAAGCAAATATCACATTTCAGGATGTTGAAAATGCCTATCAGACCATTATGGCTCTTGAGAAGGAGGTGCAAAACCTACCGGACAATGTAGAATCTGACAAAGTTCAAAAGCTTCAGGAAAATTACAGAGAAGTGCTTTGGGAGGCCTCCAAGGTTGCAAGAGTGTTTTGGCAATCTAATCCAGATGCTAGACAGAGAGAACAAGCTAAAGAATATGAGAAAAGATGGGTCACTGTTCTTGCTTCGTCCAATCATAAGTTAGCTGAAAAAAGGCTGTCTGAACTTGTTTTACAAAATTTATCAGACCCTACGATAGCCAGTGATGAAAAATACCAAATATATCTCCAAGCGGTGCAACAAGCCGCCTTGCGAGAAAGAGAAAATGGCATACTAGCCATGTCTAGAAAACTAAACTCTGGAACCGATCAATTAATTAAAAAATTTCCTGCCCAGGCAAAATCCATTGGATTGTATTTTATGCCCTTAAAAGCATTTCATGTTTATAAGCAAACCAATGATTTCTTAAAAATATCAGCAAAGATTGAGAAAGAGATTGGGCGGTTGGAGTTGGATGAGAACACATTAGAAGATGCAGCGAGGACGCGTCTGGATTATGCAGCAGCGCTCTTTGAGTTGAGGATTCAGGACAAAGTTAGAGAAAATTTGAATTATGTTTTGGGTTTGGATATCTCTCAAGACATCAAAGACGATGCACAAATTGCGATTCACACAGTAACCTCCGTCTTGAAAGCAGAGGGCGAGCAAGATGAGTTCATCGGGAAGTCCCTGGACTTCTCGTATTCGCTCAGAGACCCCAAGACAGGAAAACAATCCAATATTGACCTCCAATCATTGAGACACCAAGCAAACGTGTTATTCTTTCTATCTGAGGTTGATAGGCCGACCGTTCAGGTTTTAAAAGACCTTTTGGCAACTTTACAGACATTTCAACCTGACCCTATTGGCATCATTTACATTCCTCTTCGTCCTTTAAATGTTTCATCTATCCGAAGTGCTGAAGGGGCGGATAGTTCTGCCTCATTTTTGCCTGATGAACAATTTGTTAAGAAAATTGATGAGCTCAATAGATTCGAGCCGTGGTTCACTGTGGATATCAGCAAGGAGGAAAATATCGAACAACTCAAACGGATGCAGGTCAAAGTATATCCTCAGCTCTGGCTTTTGGACAAAGCCGGCAAGGTGAGTCATGTGCGTGCCTCTCAAAAAATCCAGGTTTACCTCTTTAATCTGCTCCGACAGCAAAAAAATCCGATCGGTTCTGGTTCGATTTTCGAACAATAACTAAGTGCTTGAGCCTGCTTATTAGCATTCCACGACTGTTGGGGGGTGTATAAAAATGACCCTAATGATTAAAAATTATCATTAAGAGTTCTATCTTCACCTTTTAAAAGATTTTGTTAACGGATTTCTGGTTACTAATCGATAATATTCATAGCTGGCCTATTAAATGCTTGTATCCAACTGGAGAGAGTAGTCATGGAAATGGATTTCGACCAAATATTAGATAGCAGGCAATTAAAAGCGTTCGTTTGCTTGGCAAAACAAGAAAATTTTACTTTAGCAGCAAAAGAGCTCAATCTTACGCAGTCAGCAGTGAGCCATTCAATCAAAGCGCTTGAGTCAGATCTAGGCTGTAAGCTCATTGATAGACTGGGGAAGAAAGCACTTTTGACACAATCTGGCGAGCAATTACTGATTTATTCGAGCAGAATACTCCGTGAGATGGCCAAGGCCCGTAGTTCTATCCAAAATTTAAATAACTGGGGTCAGACTCGCCTCAGATTAGCAGCCAGCTCATCTATTTGTGAATTTCTCATGCCGGCAGTTTTGAAGTCCATCAAATCAGAATTTCCTAATAGCAGAATAGTCCTTCATTCTAAAGACTCGGCCGAGGCGATAGAATTTTTAAGGGCAGGAAAGGTAGATATCGCTATTGCATTGCAGCCGAAGGGTGGATCTCAATTAGAGTTCAGAACATGGTTTGAGGACCATCTTTGTTTTCTAGTTTCCAAAGATCATGAATGGGCTAAAAATCAAAAAGTCGACACCGAGGGTATATCGCAACAGCAATTTATTCTTTATGATCGTGCAAGCCATACTTTTAACATGATTGCAGACTACTTTAAAAGTCAAGGCAGTGAGTTGGAGAATGTGACCGAACTCGGAAGTATGCTTGCGACCAAAGAGATGGTGAAACTCAACTTGGGGGTCGGTATTGTAGCCCCATGGATAGCAACAGAAGAAATTAAATCAGGTGAATTATTTTGCCTGCCCATTTCAAAAGAGCAGCTAGTTCGTTCTTGGGGGTTTATAACAAGGAGTGGGAAGCGGCTATCTCTTATCGAAGAGAAGCTTGTTAGCAGCAAGGTATTAGCAGCAGCAGGTGATTATAATTTCGGATCCAATGAGAAAGCTATTTCCCTGGCTTCGTAAAAAATCTTCTTTGTTTTTCTGAGATCGAAAAATCCAACTTTTCCATAACCAGAAGCATATCTTCCCACACTTTCCTTTTTTCAGCTATTGATTGTGCCGGGTCGGATTCTTTATGGAGTAAATAGGATGGGTGATATGTAGGCATTATAGGAATACCTTCAATATTTTTCCATTTTCCTCTGGTGCGTGTGATACTTTCGTTGGGTTTATCAAACAGTCCCTGTAAAGCAGTCGCTCCTAATGCCACAATAACTTTGGGGCGAACAATATTAATTTGTTTGAATAAATAGGGTTTGCACCTATTCATTTCATCGAGTTCAGGCTTTCTGTTGCCAAATGATTTTCCCGGGGTGTTGGGTCGGCATTTCAGAATATTTGCAATATAGACTTCTTCCCTTTTCAATCCCATTGCTTGAATGATTTTAGTGAGTAGTTGGCCTGCTTTGCCGACGAATGGTTGCCCCTGTCTATCTTCGTCTAATCCAGGAGCTTCACCTATAAACATCAAGTCAGCATTTAAATTTCCAACGCCAAAAACGGTTTGTGTTCTAGATTTGACCAAGTGAGCGCACTTCTGGCACTGGCTTACTTCATCTTTCAAGGACTCAATGGCAGCTGTTTTATTTCCGACGGGTTGTTTGTCGAATATGGGGTTGATATTATTTTTTTCGACATTCGCAGGACCGCTAGGTTTCGGACTCTTTTTAAATGGTTTTTGTTTAACTACTGGCTTGTGGGTGGGGGTGGGTTCCGAAAGACCTCTACTCGATAATTTTGCTAGTGCCTCCAGGCTGGCGGGTTCCAACCGTAAGAATGTCCTATTCTTCGATTTTTCTTCTCTGAGATAGCTCAGAGTTGCACGTAGTAAAAGTTGGAAACCATCAGCCATAAACAAATTTATAATACGCCACCATGGCCGTTAAAAAAACTCAAATTCTAGACTTGTCAAAATCGTAAATATTACCCATGATTTTAAATCCACAAGCGAGTGTAGCTCAGTTGGTAGAGCATCACCTTGCCAAGGTGACTGTCGTGAGTTCGAATCTCATCACTCGCTCCATTTCTTTTTGCCTTTGTTTTTTGTTCATCCTCTCTAATTGACCAAATCATTCTATCAAACGTTGGAATCAGGCATACCCGCGTGTGTCGATGCATAATTTCATCAAAAAGAAATTTTGCCTCTAACACGGAAAAATATTTTACGGGTATTGATGGTGAGGCGGGCAATGCAAAGGTTTATGGGTGAGCTTAAAGTTATTCTGGCTGGCAGATCCGGACGTTTTTGAAAATCAAATCGCAAATAAAGGCTCTTCGAATTAAGAATCTTTTATTTTTTGCCCAAACAATTAAAGAAATTGTTGGAATTTTTGCGTGATATCGTCAGACTGTGGTCCATTTTTGCTTAAATAGTTAAATTTACTAAGAAAATAACGAATGAAGAAACGGACACATCATTGTAATGAGTTGCGAAGTGAGCATATAGGTCAAGAAGTCATCCTATGCGGCTGGGTGCATTCCAATAGAGACCTCGGCGGTGTGATATTTTTGGATATTCGTGATAGAGAGGGTCGGACTCAAGCTGTGTTTGATCCCGCTGATCTGCCCGGTGAGATTTTCTCTATTGCAGAGCACGTTCGCAGTGAGACCGTGGTTTGTGTTTGTGGCAAGGTGAGGCATCGTCCGGAGGGAACGAACAATGAAAAAATTCCTACTGGAGAAGTTGAAGTTCTTGCCAATGAGATTGAAATATTAAACAAGGCAGACGTTTTGCCCTTTCCAATTGATGACCCTGAGTCAGCGGGAAAGGTTAATGAAGAGCATCGGCTCAAGTACCGCTACATGGATTTAAGAAGGCCAGAGATGATTCACAATCTACGGCTTAGAAGTCGCGCAGCAACAGCTACAAGAGTTTTCATGGAGGAGGAAGGGTTTCTGGAAGTTGAGACGCCAACCTTATTTAAGTCAACCCCCGAAGGTGCCCGCGAATTTGTTGTCCCATGTCGAAACGCGCCGGGTCACTTTTATGCTCTTCCTCAAAGTCCTCAGCAGTTCAAGCAGGTTTTAATGGTTGGTGGCGTTGAAAAATATTTTCAACTTGCTCGTTGTTATCGAGATGAAGACTTACGGGCGGACAGGCAGCCTGAATTTACTCAGGTGGATATAGAAATGTCCTTTATCGATCGTGAGGATATTTATGCACTCATCGAAGGGTTGTTAAAGAGGATTTGGAAAACCACCCTCGACATGGATATTTCCACTCCGTTCCAAAGAATGTCTTTTCAGGAAGCCATGGATCGATTCGGGAGTGATAAGCCAGACCTGAGGTATGCCATGGAAATTGTAGATTTCAGTGATGTCTTTGAAGGTTCTAAATTTAATGTCTTCAAAAAAGTTGTTGAGAGTGGTGGAGTCGTAAAGGCAATGAATGTCAAAGGCATGGCCGATGCGACTCAAGGGCAAATGGAGACCATGACAGATTATGCGATAAGCCATGGAGCCAAAGGCCTTGCTTATATAAAAGTCGTTAATGGTGAGTGGAAATCACCTGTTACAAAATTTTTTAGTGAGGAGGAAAAAGCTGCTTTAATCGAGCGACTTAAAATTGAAGAGGGCGATTTAATTTTATTTGCAGCTGATAAATGGCTCAATGCTTGTGAAATACTGGGATTGATTCGCACTTATAACGCGGGTTTATTACAGGCCAAGGGTCTTTTAAAACTGGATCCAATGGATTTTCGATTTCTTTGGGTTATTGAGTTTCCGCTCTTAGCTTTTGATAAGGAGATGAATCGGTGGTATTCCAGTCACCACCCATTTACAGCGCCCGTTGAGGAAGATGCAGATAAGCTCGATTCTGATCCGAAAGAAGTCCGCGGCCAGCATTATGACATTGTTGTTAATGGTGTTGAGCTTGGTGGCGGATCGATTCGTATTCACCAGCCGGATCTGCAGCGAAAAATTTTCCAGGATATTTTGCAGCTTGAGGCAGATACTATCCAAGAAAGATTTGGATATATGCTTGAAGCATTTAAATACGGATGCCCTCCACATGGTGGGATTGCTCTCGGTTTTGATAGGCTCATTACCCTTCTGACTGGATCCTCCAGTATCAGGGATGTTATTGCATTTCCTAAAACAGCAAAAGGGGCCTGTTTGATGACGGACTCCCCGGGCACAGTTGATAAGCGTCAGCTTAGAGAGCTCTACATTGACGTTAAAGCTCCTCAGCAAAAGAAAAATCCTGATGAAAAGCAGTGAATCTGCGCCTCTGATTCGAATGCAGCTTTCTTAAGTGTTTTAAAAATTCTTCATAAGCCACAAACACTGGAATGGTTGGAGCTGGAAAGATCTTTTGTCAACGGTAAAAACCCCGTCTGACAGAAGATCTAAGTAGGTGCCTTCTTCTAAAGATTCATGCAACTTTAATCCCTCTACTTGGCCTGAGAAGCTATGAAGGCATAATACAGAAATATTTTTTTCGTCTTTGATCAAAGAACGTTTCACGCAAAAGACTTTATGAGATAGATCGATGATATCCTGGGTTGCTTCCGGATCGAAGGCGGCACAGTTCCTTCTTTTTTTAAGAATATTCAGATAGTCTAGAAAGATATTTCTTTGCGCGGATGTGGTATCGCTTAGAAATCGATCAAGTTCTTTCTGAGTTAATTTTTTCCTGTTGATTCGCCTTGGAATTCCTGAATTTTTTACTCCTTCAAGATCATTCATCGAGGCAAGAAGTGAATGGATATAGATTCCAGGGATTCCCTTAATTGAAAGAGCTACGATTTGGGAAGCGAGAAATCTTTGCGATGATATTTCAGAATAAGGTTTATCTTCATCTGCCAAAGCACTGAAGTAAGTTGTGTTCAATTCATAAGGACTCTTAGACCCATCAGGTAGCGATCTGTATGAAACTTCTCCATTTTTCTCTTTGATCTTATCAACTAAGAATGCAATTTCATCTTCTGAGAGAATCCCTTGTAATGGGCGCATGCCAATGCCATCGTGTGACGAAGTAAAATTAAAAAACGTACAATTCTCAGGTAATTCCGGCAGGTTCGATGCCCATTTGGTGAGGTGAGAGGCATCTTCCTTTAATAAACCATGGAGCACTAATGGCGGTAAGCTGAACTGATAGACCATATGGGCTTCGTCACCATTTCCGAAATATGAAATGTTTTCCTCGTGAGGGACATTGGTTTCTGTAAGAAGAATGGACGAAGGAGACACTTGGTTTAAAATGCACCTAATGAGTTTTATAAATTCATGAGTATTTTCATGATGCATGCAGGATGTTCCAATCTCTTTCCACAGGAAGGCAACGGCATCAAGGCGTATAATTTGAGCCCCCATTGAAATGTAGAAAAGTAATATATCCAACATTTCAAAAAATACATCAGGATTTGCGAAATTAAGGTCGACCTGATCGGCACTGAATGTCGTCCACACGTATTTAGTACCATTGCGTGTTTCGACTTTTGTGAGAAGTGGTGATGTTCTTGGTCGGGTGACCATAGAAAGGTCGGTGTCTTTGGATTCCTCGACAAAAAAGTGGCTGTAAGGTGCGATGCTGTTGGTATAGTATTTGAACCATTGAGATTCTGCTGAGACGTGGTTGAGAACCCAATCAAACATTAATTTGAAGTTGGATCCAAGAAGCGTGATGTCATTCCAGGTCCCTGACTCCGGATTCACTGCTCGATAATCTTTGACCGAGAATCCATCATCAGAAGAATAAGGGAAAAAGGGGAGTAAATGGACCGTACTGATTGCTTCTTGTAAATGTTGTGTAGCAAAATTTCTCAGCTGTTTTATCGGCGAGCTCTCCTCTGACAGGAGACTGTCAGCATAGGTTATGAGCACTACATCCTTCTCTGACCAGATTCCCGTATCTTCCAAACCAGATTTTTGGGATGATTGTGAATGAAGGCCATATCTACCAGTCGTTAATAAAAGCCTCTTGATAAGTTGATCCAGGTTTGCATCCGGATAGAGAACTCGTAGATGCTTCGAAACCACCTCAAGGAATTCTTTTTGATAAATTTGTCTTAGCATTTTTTAGGGTATGAGTTTTGATGGTTCTATATGCCAGTAAGGCTGGTGATTATCGTTCTTAAACTTCGCCTCAGAGCTCCGTAGCCATAGAATTTTTTTGCTAATTCATAGTTGTCATTAACTATCGATTCTCGGTAGTCCGAGTCAGAGAGTAACCTCTTAACTTCGTTTACGACTTGTGTATTTACGAAGCCGTCCATAATTGGGAGCCGGAACCCGTTCGGTTCAATGTCCTGCGCAAAAATAGAATACCTATTGATGACCACTGGAACTTTGAAATAAAAAGCTTCTAATAGAGCATTTCCAAAACCTTCATATATGCTGGGGAATGTCACCAAATCTGCATGAGGGTAAATATCCCACAATGTGTAATTTTTTCTGCCAGATTGGTCCAATTGTCTGAATTCCGAGACTCTATCATCAACGAATCTAAGATCCACATTTTCCTCAGCTGCCAACTCCTCGATCATGTGTTTATATTCTGGCCCCTCGTCACCTGATTCGTGAGTGATAACTAATTTACACCTGGGATTATTGAGTTGGCTGATCAGTTTGATAGCGTGTTCGATTCCCTTTCGGGCAACCACACGAGTTGGTTGAAGTACTAAAATATCGTCCTCTGCGATGCCGATTTCTTGTCTGAAATCCTTGGAATAGTTGTCTACCTTAGGAGGGTCTGCCTCAAAATGAAAAACATTCGGGATGAGCAAAGATGAGACTCCTTTTCTCAAAGAAAGTTGTTCTTGTGCGGCTTGGTTGATCACCACATGCCTGACCGAGTTTCCACGAGCAGGGAAGGCCATGTCCAAATAATCATGAACGGAATTAATGGAGAATCGAGATCGTTCCCAATAAAAATCGTGATGGTGTGCAATCACCGGTATTTGAGTTTCCGCTATAAACTCAGTCACAGCAATTCCAAACGGTAGATGCATTGGTATTGTCAGAACATTTTGAGGTATGAGTAAATTTATATCAAATTTATCAACAAATTCATACAGGGTTGATTTGAGATATTCCGCTACCTCTCGTATTCTTTCAGAGACAATGGGAGGCCTTTTGGAAATCCCCCAAATATATTTATTAATCCAAACGATTTCAGGGTGCGCGAAATGGGCCTCGGGAACACACATGCTGATTGAAGGATCTCGATCGAGAAGCCCTGCATACCAAAAGGAAACATTTCTGTCTTCCCATAAAACTTCTGCCCATTTTGCACTTTCTAGTGACACTCCGTCATTTCCAGCAAATCTGGTGGAAACGAATCCGACCCTAAGTCCATCTGTTACGCTGTCCATTTTGGCATTTTCTTAACAAAAACTGAGGCAACTTATTTCAGAAACCTACGAAAATCAAAGCACAATAGATTCGAAATCGAATAGTCAGGCTTTTAATCCTCTATTCGTCCGTTTATATTGACTTTATGGAAAGGCAAATGCCAGCGCTTAATCCAATTTTAAATAAATTAGATGAGATTAAAGAACAAACTGCCCAGAACAAAGAAATCTTATTAGCCAATCTTGTGATGGCTGGAGAAATTCCAGCAGAAACATTTAAGGAGCAAAATAGGAAGACCTTCATGTTGGACAGGTTTCGTGAATGCGGCCTCGACAAAATCTCTACTGATGAAGTCGACAATGCATACGCTATTCTCCCAGGTAAGACCAATCGCAATATTTTAGTTTCGGCGCACATGGACACCTTGTTTCCCAACACCGTTGATCACACGGTTCGCGTGGAACAAGAAGTCATCACAGGTGCAGGGATAGCCGATAACAGTCTCGGAGTAGCCGTTGTCACATCGCTTCCTACCCTATTGCAGGAGATGGGGATTCAATTTCAATCTAACATCTTGCTGATGGGAGCCTCTAGAAGTTTGGGTAGAGGGAACTTGCAAGGCATTTCTTTTTTCCTAGAAAATTTTTCATCACCAATTGAGGCTGGGATTTTTGTTGAAGGGGTTAATTTGGGAAGAGTTTCATACAATAGCCTCGGAATGCTAAGAGGAGAAGTCATGCTTAGAAGTAAAATTTCTAATAATGATTCGGGAATGACCACGGGAACTATCGAATCTTTGGCAGAGCTTATTTCAAAACTTCAAACGATCCCTATTCCTAATAAACCGAAGACTCAAATTTTATTGGGCTCATGTCATGCTGGGAAGTCCTTTAATAAACCAGCTGATGAAGCAAGGTTGAGGTTTGAAGTGACCAGCGAAGAGGTTGGTATGGTATCCCGCATAAACGACCATGTTTGTGAGATCATTCAGGAGATAGAAAGTGAATCTGGCCTAAACATTTGGTTAGAGGAAATAGCCAGGCGCAAACCAGGTGGCATTGGGTTTTCCCATCCATTGACCTCAATGGCTCGCAAAACCCTGAACAAATTGCGAGTGACACCGACAGTCAGACCAAGTATGGGTGAACTGTCTGCTCTTATCGATAGATCCATCCCAGGTCTCACCCTGGGAATCACGAAAGCGGCAACTCATGATTTTAATAAAGAAGCTGTGTATATAGAACCAATGTATTCTGGAATTGCTCAGCTGATAGCTGTTCTTATGTCAATTGATGAAGGGATTTGTAATGAAAGCAAAAATTGAAAACTGGCTGGAAAATAAGACATTTCACCACTCTCAATTCTGGGACCTCTTAAAGCTGGTTGAGCAAAAGGAGAAAAAGGGACTTAAGATATCACTGTGCATTCCTGCCCTGAATGAAGAGAAAACCATTGGTAAGGAAATCGTGATATTCAAGAGCGAATTAGTTAATAGATATCCTCTTATTGATGAAATCGCTGTTATCGATTCTGGCTCTACGGATAAAACTTTGGAGGTCGCTGCATCTTTCGGCGCAGATACCTATTTAGCTGAAGATATTTTGCCCGAAGCTGGGCACAAGAAGGGAAAAGGGGAAAACCTTTGGAAAGCCATTTATCAGTTAAAAGGTGATATTATTGTTTACGTTGATGCTGACATAGCCAATATTCACCCGAGATTCGTTTATGGTCTGGTCGGCCCGTTGTTGTATGAAGATGAGATAAAGTATGTCAAAGCCTTCTATGACCGACCATTGGCCTTTTCACAAGGCGTTCGACCTTCCGGCGGTGGGCGTGTGACAGAAATATTAGTCAGGCCCCTTTTCTCGATGTTCCTTCCGGAGTTATCGGCCATCATTCAACCTCTTTCTGGGGAGTATGCCGTCAGGCGCGATGTCCTGGAAAAAATCGCTTTTCCTATTGGATACGGTGTCGAGACCTCCCACATCCTTGATGTTTATAAACAATGGGGAATGAATGCTTTCGCCCAAACCGATTTAGATCAACGTGTCCACAGAAATCAAGCCACGACAGCACTCGGGAAAATGTCATTTGGGATCTTGCAAAGCTTTCTGACAAGGCTTGAACAATTTGATATGATCAAAGACATGGCGGAGCTTCAAAAGATATACAGACATTTTGAAGCTCAAGATAGTGAATACCGAATTATTGAAAAGGAAATTCAGGAAGAGGAGCGTCCGCCAATGATGACCATTCCTGCCTATCGAGATAAATTTCATCCTACTAAGAGCTAAACTTGAGTTTTTTTAACAATTAATTAGATGAAGGTTGTCATAGTTCATTATCATTTGAAGAGAGGTGGAGTCACTAAGGTACTGGAATCCTCAGTTCCCCTTCTCAGCGATTTGGGCCATGAACTTGTCGTGTTATCCAGTGATTTACCTTCCACCGATTCTCCTCTCTATTCCTATTGTCAATGTGTTCCTGAATTGGCGTATGACAATGATTTTGACATTCAGGGTGAATCTGGACTTGCCCGAAGACTTTTAGAGTCGGCCCGCATGAAGCTAGGCTCCTCACCAGATATTTGGCATTTTCACAACCATCATTTGGGAAAGAATTTTAGGCTCACCAAAGCGGTGGGGGATCTTGGCCAAATGGGCGAGCACCTACTACTCCACATTCATGATTTCCCAGAAGACGGTCGGCAGATTAATTATAGTTGCTTGAGATTTGCCGCCAGTGCAGTCAACAAAAGTCTTTCCGAATACCTATACCCTCATGGAGAGGCATCTAACATCCATTACGGTGTCTTAAACAATCGCGATTACAACATTTTAAATCAAAGTGGTTTGACAGATCAGAATTTGCACCTGATTCCCAATCCCATCTCTAACTTTGAATCTGAAAATGGTATTCAAAATGAAGCCTCTCATACTCGCGATATGATATGCAAAAAGGGGGAGTCGCAATTTCTTCTTTATCCCAGTCGGTGCATTCGCAGGAAGAATATTGGAGAAGCCATTCTTTGGGGGCTTATTTCATCACAATTAGATAACCCATATCATATTGGGCTGACCTTAAAGCCTGAAAATCCCAAGGCACTCGACATATATAATAATTGGGTAGAGTGGGGGGAAGAACTGGCTTTGCCTGTTAGCTTTGAGCTCGGGAATAGCTCCCGATGGTCATTCCGCGATTTGCTCAATGCCTGTGATGGTTTCCTCACGACGAGTGTCGCGGAAGGATTCGGCCTGGCATTTCTTGAGCCTTGGTTGATGAACAAAGGAATAGTCGGTAGAAACCTACCCGATATAACCAGCGATTTCTCAAGTATTGGGGTTGATTTTGGCGAATCTCTTTATGATAAGATAATGGTTCCCCTTGATTGGTTAGCTCACAAGAAGATAGATTTTATTGGCGATTTTACAAGAGCGGTAGAACAGTCTTATGATGCGTATTCTTGTGATCTTTCCCAAGATCAACTTCAGGCAGCGTTGGAAGAAATGATAGTCGAGGGCAGGGTAGACTTTGGGCGATTAAGCGAAAACCATATGAATGCTATTTTGGCTGCGCTCAGGTCAGATACAGATATGGTCCTGGAGATTGTTCCACGCGAACTCCCTTCTTTGCCATCATCTGAATTAATCGATTCTAACAAGTCTGTTATTTTAGATCATTATTCGGCTGAAAAATATGTTATTGGATTGGGGCATATTTATAAATCAATTGGAGAAGGGAATGCCGGGCATGGCGGGGTCGTCTCAGCTGAAAAGGTTTTGAGTTCTTTTTTACATCCGGGCAATTTCAAATTTCTGTGCACATAAGTGAGTAATTTATCCCATAATATACCTGTCGGAACGCAGGAATCGGTTAAGCAAATTATCAGAAACAATTCGCGATCAATAGTGCCAGATTTGCCTGATTGGGATTTTGATGTTTCTCCAATACCTCCTTTTTCCGCAGTTGTTTTTGATGTTTACGGGACAATGGTATGCTCTGGTGTAGGGGATATTTCTCTGACTCAAGAGTCAACCGGGAATAAGTATTTTTTTGATGCTCTGCGTCACTCCATCGGCAATGCAGAGGAGTGGATTGATTGTGCTCATTCCAAAAACTTTTCTCCTCGAAAAGCATTTCGTGATCTCATATTGAAGGAACACGAAGCCGGGCGAATCAAGGGGATTGAATTTCCTGAAGTTGATATTCTCAAGATATGGGAAAATTTATTGTCTCGGTGGGGGAGTGATAGCTTATTTCAAAATCTGACGAATCATGATTTAGCAATCGTGGCAACACACTATGAATTTGCTGTAAATCCAGTGTGGTTATACAAGGGTGTTAAAGAGACTTTAAAAAAATTACATACCAATTCTATCCCGATGGGAATCGTGTCAAATTCTCAATTTTATACGCCATTAATGTTGGAAGTATTTTTGGATAATGATCTCCCCTCGGCAGGGTTTGATCCGAGATTGTGTGTTTGGTCGTATAAAGAATTCGTAGGCAAGCCTGATAAAAAGATATACGAGATTGCAGCAGCGCGTCTCTTTGAGCATTATCAAATAAAACCCAATGACGTTTTATATATTGGGAATGACATGCTAAAAGATGTGGTGGCATCGCAATCAGTAGGATTTAAAGCCGCCCTCTTTGCTGGTGATAAGCAGTCATTGAGGCTAAAGAAAAACGACCCTTTATGCTTCAATAAAAATCCAGACTGGGTTTTCAATAACTGGGAAAATGCTATTGAGATGGCTTAGAGTCAATGATTGCTTCTTGAGTTAAAGCTTGGATTTTAGTTAATCCAGCTTGTTGCACGGATTGCCAAATTCTCATCACGATGCCATACGGAGCATCTTTATCTGCGTTCAGCGCGATTCGGGTTTCAGGATTTTTTCGGGCAATATCCTCAAAAACAAACTTAATATCCTCTATGTCAGTAAGTGCTTGGTTGATATAGATGGCTGGAGGGGTCGTTGTGATAGATACAACTACAACTTCTGGTTTTTCGGTGCTGGTTGATTCACCTGCTCTCGGTAAATTAATCTCCACAACAGGAAATTTTCTAAAAGATGTCGTAACGAGCAAAAAAATGAGGACGACCAATAATATGTCAATCAATGGCACGATAAGAATTTCAGGCGATCTTTTGGGTTTTGGAGAACCAAATGCCATGTTTAGCTATCCTCCTCGGTATCTGAATCAGGTTGGTAGAGCTCTTTGTAAATTTCATCGCAGAGGGATTCCATTTGAGCTCCGACTATTTCTACTCGTCTTTGAAAAACATGCCAGCCGATTACGCTTGGGATTGAAACGATAAGTCCTGCGAAGGTCGTCATTAGGGCTATACCTATTCCTTTAGCCAAATCCATATTATCCACATTTGATACGTCACTAATTGATCCGAAAAGATAAATAAGCCCTTGGATAGTTCCAGCCAAGCCAAGCAATGGTGCTATGGTGGTTACGATTTCCAATGTGCGAAGTCCTCTCTGTAGGCGCAGTTGGGTTTCTTGCCCTAATGTATTTAGCAACTGACGATTTTCAGTCAGGCTTCTATCTTTATTTTCAAGAACATGCCGGACTAGTTTACCTGCAGGTGAGGTGAAAATTTTTTCATTAGGTGACATTTCATGTCTGGAGAATTTTTTTACCCAATGAATGAGAAAATCAGGTATGACCTTTGATGACCGAAGGTCATATGCCTTTTCAAGAATTACAGTCAAGGAAACAAGGGAGCAGATACCGATGGGAATCATCAAAGGGCCGCCTTGTTCCAGAAATTTCCAAGCTGTTTCCATACTAGATCGAATCTCCCGATAAGCGCGTTGTTGAGTCGGTTTTTTGGGCTGTGAAATGGAGTGGGCTTTTCACAGTGGTGATAGGAAAGCATGCCGATAAACTTATTAAAATGTGATTCCTTTGCATATTGGTAATTAATTGTAAGTCCAACTGATATTCTTATCTGTAAATAAAGGTAAAGATTATGTCTCTATATGGTTTTCCAATTTCATTTCGCATCTTCTTAGTCCATTTTCCAAACGGTGCGGCGTTTTCAATGGCATCTTGACAAGAAGCTGTAAATAACGAACCCACGGCCGTTTCCAATACTTTTGTTTCCTCTATGCTTCCTGATTCGTGCAGCCTGAACTTGATCTTAACGACACCTCTATCCACAGAGCCAGCAATCAGATTTGAAATATACTTATACCAGGTATTTTGAATGGACACTTGCAGCCTGAGGTCGTAATCACCAAAAGACTTGTTTGAAGCATCCACCATGCCGGTGGCTCCCGGGTTTTTATCCGATTGGCTCAATATCCTCGTCTTTTCTCCAACAAGATTTTTTGCTTTCTTAGCCTCTCTTAAATTTCTAGGCCTTTTTTTGCGGGGGCGGGACGAAGGGGGGGCAGGCTTGGCGGCTTCAGGAGGTTCGATTAGGGCCTTTTTCCTATCAGGTGCATCTGTGTTAATATCCTGGTTTACATTGATTTTATCGATGGCCGGAAATTCACTCTCTTTCTCATCGGCGGTCAGAGCTGGAGGAGTTCCCTTATTGTCTGGCAAAGTTGGAGGCCTGACAGATATTGCAGCAGATGATCCTTCCCCGTTTTCGAGGTTATCAGAGTTGTCATCTTCTAGTGGTTCCGCTTGCTCTGATTGGTTGGAATCTTCGCTTTCTGATTCATCCGGTTGAAGCTGGGAGGTTACTGATTCCTCGAGGGTGACATCCTCGAGTCTAAGAATATCTTCTTGCTCGCCTTCTTGTGGTGCTAAATTGGTATCTTCTTTAGTTGGATCCTCTGTGTGTGCTTGAGAATCCTGATTAGAGTAATATGGCGTTTCTTCATCAGGTGGACTTTGTGCAGTCGAAGGGACTTCTACAAAAACCATGTCCAATAGTTGTTTTTGGGGCTCGATCCTTGCAGGTTTTTCAGAGACTTCCGGAAATAATTGACTCATCAAATTCATTCCGGGGCCGTTGAAGAACAAATAGATGGCGACATGGATAAATACCGCTGCGAAAAAAGCAACTATTCTCAATGCTCGTTCCTTGCCATCAGTCATCACTTTAATGTCCCGTTTTAATGCAAATGTATAAGAAAACAGTCAAAATTCTAAGAAGTTTCGTAAACATTTGTCCTCAGCATTCTTCTGATGAAATTAAAACGATCCTCAACAGCTCTCTTTCACGGATAGCTCCAAATGCAAAAACGATTCGTTAATTTTTCATAATTGATTGTGGCTAAAGCATTTTAGCAAACGGACGATTCAATTAGAGGAACGCATGTTTTCGATAATCACTGGTTTTTCAATGGACTAAATTTATAGTCGCCTATGTTGGCTGTTTTAAAAAAGGTATTTGGCAATCACAGGTCAGAGGTCTCATCAAATCGAGACCGAGTAGGCTTATCGTTGGATGAAAAAAGATTCAACGATTCTGCCTCGTCAGGATGTGATGAACCAAAGGATCCCAATCGGGTTCCAGCCTCTAGCTCAGCCACAATTATTGTATACGATTTGCGGCATATTATTAGCCATTTACCAGATGAGCTTCGACGACACGTTGTAAAGGATTTGCCGGCAGGGCATAACATCCGCCTGCCAGCAGCTCTTCTAACCAGAAAAATCCAAAAAAGTGATCTGACTATTAGTTTCAGTACGCTGAAAAAAATGTCTCCCTCTGGTATCTTTGAAGATAATAGAAGTCTTGATCACAAAAGAGTGAAACTTGATCTGGAGGAAACCAAAAACCAGCTAAGTGGGAAATCTCCATCCAATTTTAAAGCAGAAGATTTGGATGTTCCTTCGAAGGAAGTTGAAGAGAAATCAGATAGCGCATACGTTCAGGGAACAAAGCTTTTACCAGACCAAAACAGTCAGTGCCAGTCTGATGGTTCTCAGAGTTCACTCGGACATTCTACCCCTGAATTAGATGATGATCCGAGCCCGTTAGTCATATCTGCAAGCAGAATAAAGGATTACATTACTGTAGCTTGTAAGTCTGAGATTTTGAGGTTGCCTCAGGGGTTCGAGACTCCCTTACATATCCCATATGCCGTAGCGCAATCCTTTTACGAAAACGCTGAGGCGACTGCTTCGTGGAGTGATTTTTGGTCCTGGTTTTATCCATCTCCAGAGCCAACAGGTTTTGATTACTCGGACCCCGTGAACATCCCCATGGACTTTTTTATTCCTGCCTTTACGGAGTGGAAAAAAGAATTGGAAGCTCCGGCCCCTTCAGTGAATGAGAAAAAGGCCATTCAAAAAAACCAATTGAAACCAGATCCAATCTTGCAATCAGGTCTTTCAGTTCAAAAAACATCACAGATGGAAATAAGAGTCCTTGATACCGACTCTCCAGAGCCTACAACGAAACATGAAGCTCGTGGTATTTCTTACATTAAAGAAAAACAAAAAGTAGAAGTTAGTCAGCTCCCTCATACCGGTGATGACACCCATGTCGTTAGCACTTCCACAGGTAAATCTGAGCCACACCTCGCTATTGGATCTCGATTGGAGGACTCCTTGAATGATGAACAGGCTGCTAGTGATAAGGCATTGCCTGCTGATAGCGCATCACACAAGAAAAACGAAGAAACCGATAAATCTGTAGCCATCGATAAAGAAGTTTCCAAATCTAATATCGAAACTGAGGTCCATAGGAAACTAGTGCAAGATGTTAGTGCGGACACCGAGCCAGAAGATCAAGGAATCCATTTTGAAGTCAATGATACGCTTGGATTTGCTGAGGTAGCAGAGGCGCTAGATAGAGATATTATCGATGATTTGGAGGGTGTTAATGGTTTCTCACTCGAGTCTCACAAAACGGAAGTTCAAAAACCTCTTCAGGGGCTTGAAAGTCAAGCTGACTTTGTGAATAAGGAGCAGACAGATATAGGGCAAGAAGTATCGGTGTCTTTTGATTCATTTGTCCAAAAATCACGAAAGGCATACGACCCGGAGCTTTATCAGGATGGCATTAGTGGGGCTGGTGAGATTCATCAAGACGAGCTCACAGCTCGCTTAGCCAAAATGTTTCTGCAGCCAGAAAAGAAAATTTGGACAGTTAAAGAAATCATCCGTAAAGCTTCACTTTTCGAAGGTATCATCGGCTTGCTTGTTTTCTTTGATGATGGGCTCATGATCGGGTCGGAAGTGCCTGGAAGTATTAATGTTGATCAATTCCTCAAGGAAGCACCAACTATGTTTAGTCAAGCATCTCATATATGTGGCGGATCTGATAGCGATTTACCAGAATACGTGTCTGTTTATTTCCAGGATCAAACCGTTCACGCATTTAAATCTGGTAATATTTTTCTAATAGCCTTTAGTAATCCAGAGGTTCAAATACCTCGAGGAAATCTTAAATTTATAACAACTTACCTTTCAAGAAAACTCGGTTGATATGGCCTACTTAAATCGAAAGACAAAACAGCTCCAGCTAAAAATTGTTTACTATGGTCCAGCCTTGTCTGGAAAGACGACAAACCTGGTAAGAGTTCATGAATCAGTAAAATCCAAAAAAGCGAGTGACAAAAGCGATCTGGTGAATCTCGCGACAAGTAATGACAGGACTCTCTTTTTCGATTTTTTGCCCCTTCAGACGGTCAAAGTCAATGGGTATGACGCCCGTTTCCAATTATATACTGTTCCCGGTCAAGTTATATATAATACGACTAGGCAGTTAGTACTTAGAGGGGTTGATGGGATTGTTTTTGTAGCAGATAGCTCTCAAGACCGTCTCAATGATAGTGTGGAGAGCCTTGAGAATCTTGACCAAAACTTAAAAGAGTTACGGATTGACCCCAAATCCGTTCCACTGGTTTTTCAATACAATAAGAGAGACATAGAAAATGCAGCCTCTGTTGATTACATGGACAACTTGTTAAACAAGCAGAACCGACCTTATTTTGAAGCTGTTGCTGGAAAGGGTGAAGGCGTTTTTCCAACTCTGAATGGGATTTCGAAAATATTACTAAGGAAGTTTTTGATGCAGGGCAAGCCAGCATCTTCTGAAAAAGAAGTGCCTTCCGGTGTCTCGGATTCCTTATAGGATGTCACTTGAAAAATGTCTAACAACAAGCAATACAATTTGGAATCCGTTTTGGGCGATTTATCCGAGGAGATAGATGCCAGTTGCTTATTTGTAATGACGCCTTCCGGCATCATTGTTGGACATTGTGGGAGAATGCCTGCAATCGAAATAAATACTTTGGGCGCTTTGGTTTGGGGAATGTATTCCGCCGCAGAAAAAATTCACGACCTTTTGGGCGATAATGAAATGCCAGCGCTTTCCCATTATACTTCCGCACAAAATTTTTTCGTATTTGGCATGCCCGGGGCTGCTGGGGTTTTGACAGTCGTCGGTAAAATGCCATTTTTGAGCCCTCCTCAGATTGATGTCATCAAAAAGGCTAGTCTGCAATTAAATGAACTGATCCCTTCTGGATATAGTAATTGGGATGAAAATCTTATCTCAAAAGCGCCCGGCAGTCACCGCAGTGATGAAAGATTAAATGATCAAAGTCTCAATCAAGGCCTAGAGGAGGAATCCGATTTGTTTGAACTGGAATCCGATATCTTTCATTCCGATAAATAGGATAATCCAATAGGGTCAACGCAAGCCATATCACATTTTTCTTCAGGCAAATATAATGCCTATTTTTTCAGCTAGCCTTTTCTTAGCTTTTATTAATTTGATTTTGATGAATCTATTTTTAGCCATTTCCCAGCACAAAATTCTGCAATAAATACGGTTAAAAGAGGACGGTTGGGAAAATCTTGAAATTCCAATATCAGTTTATTTGTGTATATGCTGACAAATATGCAGAATGATTATTGCGATAAACAGCTCTTAAATAATCATCGGGGTCATCGTTGTTTATTTGCCGTATATATAACTGAAAAAGTCATGATTTTATCAGCTTTCAGCTTCCTTCTAATTTTCTTCTCATCAAGTGTTTTTCCTTTATTAGGTGCCAGTGAAACCAATTCACTTATCCAGCATCTTGAATTCGTTCAAACGGCCAATAAATCCACCTATGGTCTTCGTGACAATAAAGGGATGGGAATGGATTGTCTCAAGGTATTTCAACCCGCTCGTTATTCTGGTGGAAAAGTCATGGGGGTTTACCACAGCCGCAATGGAAGCGTGTTCTCGATACATCTTGCTTGGTCTTCCAATCTTATTGAATGGACTCACGTAGCGGTATTAGACAAGAACGCCTCTCAAGCCACGATATGGCAATGTGATAATGAAGCATTTTTATTAGCCTATGAAAAAGATGCCCCTAACTCATGTTGGATTCGTTTTCGGTATTATGAAACTCTGTCTTCCCTTGTATCCGGAAATCATGAAAAGGAGTTTGATATAGAGCGCACTCTTGCACCAACGGCCGAAGGTACACCCAATTTAGAGTCGGTCGTTTTGGAAAGGAATCGAATTGATTCCTCCGAAATTCAGATTCGCTTTCATTATTTTAAGAATGCAAGGGTGGATCAACTTGCTTTTGGGACGTTATCCAATTTTAAAACATGGAAATCTAAGTCATCTGATGTGGTGAATTTGGAGCTTATAAAAAGAGGGTGGAAAGGCAATCTTGGGGATCGAGATAGATTTATTTGGCAAGAAGATGTCTATTACCTTCAGGAAGTTCAAAGAACAAGGAATGATTGGAGCTCATGGCGTATATGTTTATGTCGTGGTGACGGAATGCCGATACGAACACTTAAAATAAAGACTCATAAAGGTTCAGTTGCTTTTGCTAACCCCAACACGACATGGATTACCGACCCAGAAGACAAGAGAAAACTGGTAATCACTCTCTTCCTTCCATCGGAAGGAAACAATCCCAATGAGCGAGGGACTCTACTTTATTTAATTGATCCCGCAACAACCAATGCCTTTCCCAAGGCAATAGGCGAGCCAGCTCCATAGAATATTAAGCAGCTGAAAAAAATCTAAATCATACCCCAATATTGGTATAAGAATCCTTTGGTGAAGACTTTTCCAAAGGATCACTTGCCAAATCATCGAGGCTTAATTTTTGCCGGGCGTTTTAGAATGCGCTTGTTGTGGGAAGTCAAAGGTAAGCACCAGGGGGTCCGTTCCGGTATTTTCAATCTCGACACCGCCCTTATTGAGCGCAGCTTGAGTAATGAATCCGATTTCGGGATAAATTTCACCGAGCTTCATATCCTGGTGGTACCGCACTGCAAGTTTACCAACACGGCCACTACCGCCATTCGTGTGAAAGAGCGCAGGGCTTTCCGGACAGAAATTTGTTTTTGCCCCAGGTTCCACGATGAGGCGGAGAATGGAACACTTTTGGTCGCCAAGGAAGTCACCATAAATAATCCACCTTGCGTCCACTCCATCGCCCGTGAACTCTTCAGCTGAGATTGCCGGACGTGAATTTTTCATGACAAAATCCGGGTCTTGATTTGCTTCGAAATCAAAAGTATCAACGAGAAATTCCCAGTCTTCGTGACGGTCTTTTGGATAGTCCTCTTCTCTGCAGGCGTAAAAAGCATCAGCTGCTCCGATACTTCCATCTAGAGTAAGGTCTTCTGCAAGGAAGTGCTCGTCCATTGTCACGTGCAGCTCGTGAGTACAAAGGTCAGTCGGTGAGTGGAGCACTCCATTAGGCATGACGAAGCCGTTATCAAGTTGCATCATTGTATGGGGAGACAAATGCCGGACTCCGTTATATTCACCTCGTGCGAAATTTTTCATGCATGACAGGAACTGGTCTTTTGTCACAAATGGGTAGAGTCCCATTGCCGTGGTGTGGTAATGGGAAGGACTAACTCCTGGATTATCGTATGAATTGATGTCGTAAACCTCCCATTTGGCCCAATGAAGGTGGTGCGGGATCGGGTTTAGGTTATCAAACTTTTTAGACACAATCGGCCATGTAGGGTTGCCGAATAGGGATTTCGAAAACGCTGTCATTTTTTCACCAATCACAACTTCTGGTTTAGCCGCGATTAAGTTCTGGAGGGAGATAACTTGACCGCCTGGCGTGAGGACATGCGATTCCCCTTCACGAAATGGTGCTTTATTTGTGCGCGTATCAATGACTCCCGTCACTATAGGAACCGTGCAACACATCCACAGTTCATCTAGCCCGGTTCCGTCCATGTAATCTGGATAATAAGATTTGGCATCGAGACGAATTCTTTTTCCCGGAGTGCAAAAGGTCCGGCCTGCATAACGATGTAAAAGTTGTAACACGCCATCGTTTTCGTTCAGGCAATCATCGAGAATTGAATCTACCCCTGCGCCGGATCCATCGATCACGTCTTGTTGGGGATACTCATGTAGTTTGTCCGGCAGAATTGACGTCGAAGCAGTCATGGTCAATAGGTTCTAATTTAGCTGTAGAATTTATGTTATTATCTGTATTTTAAATCACAATGAGGCAGGCCTAGCGCCTGTAAACTCAAACTCAAATTGGATTCTGACTTTTAAGAATGGGATTAGCAAGGTTGAATGGTGCCAATGCCATACTGCGGGATGCCCAGACTATCTCAATGGGCTATCAGAATTAAACCTTGATTGAGTCCAAGTCGCTTAGCTCCCATCCGCATGACCCCTACAGGGGTATCGAAACTGCGGTGTTAATCTCATTGCCGACGGTAAATTTTTTTCGCGAGGTATTATCTTATTTATTATTTAATAAGGCCTGAGTTTTAGAATTTTTCCGCTGTCAAGCCTGGCCAATCGTCTGTCCTGAAAGGTGTCAATGGAAGCCCCTCTTTATTCTGGACGTTGCAAACGGGATTGTCTGCCCACCCATATCTAACGGCTACTGGGTTTGGAACTTTATCACTCCAAACTTCTACAGTGGTATTATTAATGATTTTTGCATTAGCCCAGTGAAATTTTCTATCCTCGCCAGCAATAGCAAACCCCACAGGTGTTCTGAAGTCAAATGTGTCCAGGCCTCCACCGACGTAATCAAATGTCACAGTTGCCTTACCGCCTTTACTAGAAAACGATTTATAGACGGGACTTCGATAAACGATTTCATATCCGTAGTCTTTTGCTAAAGCCCAGCGAGCTAACCTTTTAGCGACGTTCTGTTTATCTTTGGGATGGATGTCATGAGCTTCACCCAGGTCTATGATAACGGCTTCACCTGTATTTGGTAGCTTGGACATTGTCATTGTTTGTGCTTCTCGAAGTTCTGCCCAATCGCTTTCCGCCGGTTCAGTTTTTTCATCTCTGAAATCTGCCAACTGGACCCAATAGAAAGGGAAATCACCTTGCCCCCATTCATCTCTCCAATTTTGGATCATTAGTGGAAACAGATCACGATACTGATAAGCTCGACTTGCATTGCTTTCACCCTGATACCAGATAGTCCCTTTGATTCCGTATCCAATAATGGGTCTTAGGACTCCGTTATAAAGATTTCCAGGACGATGCTGGTTAGTTAGCTGGTTTCTTGGGCGTCTTGGTTTGGCTGGAATTTTCTCACCTTTGATTCTTGCCTGAAAACTTTTTCTCTGCCAGTCCTCTAGTGACTTCTGGTAATTTTTCATGGCACTATTGAGTTTGGGGTCAGCTTCGGTTTTTGCCCATCTTTCTAAAAGTGGAGTAAATACGGATTTGTCTTTGAGAAGATCTCTGCGAACCCATGCCTCTGCCGAAGACCCTCCCCATGCATTGTCGATAAGTCCGATTGGCATGTCCAGAGTCTGGTGAAGTTGTCTCCCAAAAAAATAACCAACAGCCGAGAAATTCTTAACAGTCTCAGGTGTGCATTTTTCCCATTGGCCTTCGAAGTCATTTTGAGGAACCTGCGTGCCAACCTGCGGAATGCTTATGAGTCTAATATCAGGGTAATTGGCACTCAATGATTCCAGATCAGGATCGTTCGAAGCATTGATGGACCACTGCATATTAGATTGCCCGGAACAGATCCAGACTTCACCAAACTTTACATCATTAATCTCTATGGAATTATTTACCCCTTCGATTCTGAGTCTGACCTCAGTTTTTGCTGGTAAAGGGTCTAATAAAACAACCCACCTTCCATCAGGGCCAGTTTGAGTTTTATGAGATTGGATGATTCTTTCAGAAGAGGCATCGATTCTCGTTTGCGTCCGTTTTGGCGCGGCGCCAGTACTGACAGTAACTGAAACCTCCTCCCCAGCCAAAGCCCATCCCCATACTGGATTTTCCTGATCTCTTTGGAGAACCATGTGATTCCCGAACAAGGAAGATACACTTACGGCGGCAGGTGAGATCACTGGGTTTGCGAGCAACACGATGAGCAAGCATCCCCAAAACACTGGTGTTTTGGTTAAGATTTTCATGGTATTAGATGTTTCAATTCTGCCCCTTCCTCATGACTGAGTCCATAAAAAACTATGGCTCTTAGTAAACCCTTTAATCAGGTTCATGGAAAAAAAGTTAAGCTAAAGAATTTTTTACTCTGCTCTGGTGTGGCTTTGAATGTAGAAGCTCCGGGTAAAATTTTTTATTTATCGATTATCCGAGTCATCCATTGATCTCAGCAGTCAACTCAGCGTACGAATCGTATACCCAAAAAATTAGATTCACACAAGTAGGCTATATTTTTTTGAGCGATTGAGATAACTAGTCAATGGACATCCTTGTCCCATTCGATGGTTACTTATATTCGAACAAATGCATGGTGCTTTTATTTTCCATTTAGAATAAACAAACAATGTTGCAAAAAAACCCTCCAAAAAATTTGAGAGGGTCGGCATTATTCAATTTAAAATCATTGGATGCTTAAATGCGTTTAATCGTCTGATCCTCCGATCAAAGGGAGCAGGTAATATAAAAGATAGGCTAGCGAAGTTAAGAAGGCTGCTACATACGTTAATGCTGCAGCATCCAACATTTTAGCCACTCCAGTAGATTCTTGGCCTCCCCTTACTATCGCTAAGTCACCAAGACACTTTTTCGCTCTTGCTGAGGCATCGAATTCAACGGGAAGAGTAATTAAGTTAAAGAACATGATTATTCCCCAACCAACGGCCATAATCATGAACCCTGTGCCTGTAGCGAATATGCCGGTGAACATCCCTATAATCGGCAACCACATAACCATTTGGTTGGCAATGTTGGTTGTTCCAGCAACTGCCATTCTCAAATTTAAAAGGCTGTATGACCTCGCGTGCTGAATGGCATGGCCGACTTCATGAGCAGCTATCCCAACAGCAGCGACTGATTTGCCATAATAATTTTGTTCCGATAAAACCAAACGCTTATTCATGGGGTCATAATGGTCGATCAATTTACCTGGCTTGGCGACGACCTCGACGTCTTGAATGTTTTCCCTTCGAAGGATTTCGGCCGCTGCTTGCGCACCTGTGGCTCCAGATGACACCCCCAACTGTGAGTATTTTCTGTATTTGCCATTCACTTGAGATGAAGCCCAAAAGCTGATTCCGAGTGTAAATACTATAAGTAGTATAAATGTCATTTTGCTTAGTTTTTAGTTTTTAGACGTTATAAGACAGCGTCCTAACCTCCATCAAGAATCCTCAAAAATCCTTCAATGTCAATAACGGTATATCGATATAAATATAGCAAAGCTGTTGTAAACTTTTAAATGGATTGACGTGTTAACATGGGCAAAGGAGACATTCCAAACATAGAGATAGTGCTCCATTATTAACACAAGCGGCCTCACATAATCACTTGCCCCATGTTTTTAAATGAGATTAGAAAATTATTTCTAAAAAAGTGACAGTTCGATTAATTGATTTTTATCTTGGACTGGGCCACTAATGTGGGATCGGGAATGTGTGTCCTATGATATTATGAGTCTCTCGCAGAAACCGCCATCGAGGTCGCATTTGAGTGGTCATATTTTTAATCTCATTACAAAAGATCGGGAAAGTCATTTTTGTCTGGCTCTCCAAATTGCATTTCCTGGCTTGCAATGAAAAGGAAGGCCCTACTTCTTGGTTTGGATCCTTCGCTTTTGAAAATCACAAAATGAAAAAATAGATTGATTTCATCTGATGCCCTCTCAAGAGAGAAAGATCGCCAAATTTGCTTCCCTAAATATTAGACAGAAAAGCAGAAATTCTTAAATTTCAGACAAAACCTAAACGTTTGTTGAGGTTCTTACTTAACGTTTCTCATACTCTCCGTTGGTTGATATGAGTTTTGTAAAAAACAAAAATTTTATGTCTAGAATTTGTTTAACAAAAAAGTTGTACACGGATTTGCGATGTCGAAGAACAATTATACGGTGCTTTGGAAATCAATATCGATTCAAACCAATTGTTAATAACACCAAAAATGAAATTCACAAAATATGTAGCGGCTTCAGTCTTGGCTCTCTTCATTGCGATGGGTAGCGCTCAAGCCGAAAAGAAAAATATCGTCGAAACTGCAGTCGGAGCAGGGCAATTTAACACGCTCACCGCCGCACTAAAAGCAGGCGGTCTAGTGGAAGCACTTCAAGCAAAAGGACCTTTCACGGTTTTCGCTCCAACAGATAAGGCATTTGCAAAACTTCCTAAAGGGACTGTTGAATCCCTTCTGAAGCCCGAAAACAAGGCAAAACTAGTAGATATCCTGACTTACCACGTTGTCTCTGGTGAAGTCCCCAGCAAAGTCGCTGTGACGTTGACAGAAGGCAAGGCACTCAACAAAAAATCTTTCAAGGTCAACAATACGAAAAATGGCCTCTACATCAATCGATCCAAAGTTGTCATGGCCGACATTGAATGTTCGAATGGCGTCATTCATGTTATTGATTCCGTGCTTTTGCCACCTGCCGAAAAAGCTGCTGAGCAAAAGAACATAATTGAAACCGCTGTCGGTGCTGGTTCTTTCAAAACACTCGCAGCAGCACTTAAGGCCGGTGGTCTCATCGAAGCCCTTCAGGCCAAGGGACCATTTACAGTATTTGCTCCCACGGACAAAGCATTTGCTAAGCTTCCTAAGGAAACTGTTGCTTCCCTCCTCAAACCCGAGAACAAAAAGAAACTTGTCGACATTCTTACATACCACGTTGTTAAGGGGGAAGTTCCAGCCAAGGTCGCTGTCACGCTCACTCAGGCAAAAGCTCTTAACAAAAAAACCTTTAAAATCAACAACACCAAAAAAGGCCTATACATCAACAAATCTAAAGTTGTAAAAGCTGATATTAACTGTTCAAACGGAATCATTCATGTCATTGATACTGTTTTACTACCACCAGCAGAGAAGAAATACCAAAAAGCTTCCAACCAGAAAGATATCATCCAGACAGCAGTCGGCGCGGGTGCTTTCAAAACCCTGGCGGCAGCGCTAGAAGCTGGTGGTCTAGTAGAGGCCCTTCAAGCTGATGGTCCTTTCACTGTTTTCGCCCCAACAGATGATGCATTCGCCAAGTTGCCAAAAGGCACTGTTGAATCTCTCCTCAAGCCCGAGAACAAAGACAAACTTGTTGACATCCTGACATACCATGTTGTTGCCGGCAAGGTTCCTAGCAAAGTTGCTGTGACCTTAACGAAAGCGAATGCTCTTAACAAAAAATCATTGGGTATCAAAAACACCGCCAATGGATTGTTCATTAACAAATCCAAAGTGATTAAAGCTGATATTGATTGCTCAAACGGAGTCATTCATGTCATTGATTCTGTTCTACTTCCACCAGCTGGAAAAAATTACGAAAAGGCTGAAAACGAAGATGTTAAGAAATTTCTATCTACAGCTATCAACCATGGAGTATCTCATTTTAATGTTGGTAACCATAAGACTTGCGAAGCCATATATTCGATAGCTGCTCAAGCATTGGTCATGATGCCTGATTGTTCTGTTTCGCAAACTGACAAAAACAGAATGAAAATGGTTATTGACCAAGCGTCACGATCACACGATAGCACCAAAGATTCCTGGGCTTTCAGGAATGCTTTTGATCAAATGCTAGTTTCTCAATAATCATTATTTGCGATTTAGTAATAATATAAACATAAAACCCGTGGACTCTAGGTTCACGGGTTTTTTAGCATCATGATAGAACTGAATTTATGAGTTTGGAAACTGCCTATTTGTATTATCGAGTGGGGTGAAGCTGTTGATTCCTAACCTTTTCTTTAAATACAATTCATAATTATTTTTTCGTTCAAAACAGGGATTCATTTCCAGTGAAGTCTGTTTTGATCTTAATTTTTCGAAATTATCTTCGTTTAAATACGTGAGCATTATTTTGGTGACGTTTCAGGTTATTTTGCCGTAAAACGGAATAAGGATGCAGGGTGCGTTAATGAGCACGGAATACGATAGTGATTTATAGACCAGATATTGACGGGCTGAGAGCCATCGCTGTTCTCGCTGTTTTGTTTTTTCACGCCGGGCTTGGTTTCTCTGGTGGGTTTGTTGGCGTGGATATATTTTTTGTGATATCTGGTTTTTTAATCACTAGCATTATTATCAAGGACCTTTCTGCTGGTTCATTTTCCATACTTCACTTTTGGGAACGTAGGGCTCGTCGAATTCTTCCTGCCCTCTTCGTGGTTGTTCTTTTCTCTCTTATTTGCGGATACTTTCTCTTTTTTCCATTTGATTATTTTCGTCATGGATCTTCGGCTCTTATGCTGACTTCGTTGGCTTCCAATATTTATTTTTGGAGGAACTCAGATGGTTATTTTACAGGGCCGGTAGAAACAATGCCTTTGCTTCACACTTGGTCTCTATCCCTGGAAGAACAATTTTATGTAATAATGCCATTTGCCCTTTTACTATTATTTAAATTGGGAAGAGTAAAACTTATCATTAAGGCGCTCGCTGCGGTGGCTTCGATAAGCTTCTTTCTCTCTGTATATGGGGCGTTTGAATACCCATCTGATACATTTTATTTATTACATACAAGAGCATGGGAATTAGTTTTAGGCTCGCTTATCGCCTTTGCTCCCGGAATATCCAGTCAAAAAATAAGAATTACCATGTCGTGGGTTGGGATGATTTTTATTACAATTCCCTTTTTCTTATACAGTGGCGAGATTCCTTTTCCCGGATCAGCCGCCCTGCTACCCGTTGGTGGTACCGCTTTTATCATTTGGGCAGGAATAAAAAATAATAGGGATCAAAAAGATTGTTTAATCCATCAGTTGCTTTCTCATAAAATCCTTGTTTGGATTGGGCTATTATCCTACTCACTCTATCTCTGGCATTGGCCACTCCTCGTTTTTAACGACTACATAGAAATGTGGAAAAATTCAGTTAGCGTGAAAATTTTTATCCTCATGATTTCACTTTTCTTATCCTGGCTTTCATACAAATTCATTGAAAAGCCTTTTAGAACAAAGAAACTAATAAAGTCACGTAATTCTGTTTTTATAATTAGTGCTGCCGCGATGATTACGATTTTTTCACTCGGGTTGTTTATTAGACTTCAGGATGGGAAGGTTACCAGAACACCAGTGATCGAATTAGGGCAGAGAAGCCCTTTTCATGATCTTGAATTGCGTTTGAAAGTCGGTGATAAAATACCTGATTCATTACCAGTTTTAGGAAATAAAAAAAACGCGCCAACCTATCTCGTTTTCGGGGATAGTCATGCCCAGCCCATTGCGCCCGAATTGGACCGTTTCAGTAATCAAAATGGGCTAACTGGACTTGCTTTTTGTGACTCCGGGAATCCTCCGTTAGTTGGCATGCATTCCAAGTTTCTCCAAAAACAAAGAAGAACCAACAAAAAAATCCTTTTCGATTTTTTGTCCCAAGGGCGGGAAAAAAACGGAATTGAGCGAGTCTTTCTCGTGGGAAGGTGGTGGTTATATATCCATGAAAGAGGCTTGCTCACTAAAGAATCACTAAACTTCTCGCAAGCCTTGA
Organism: Limisphaerales bacterium; assembly: GCA_965657355.1. Taxonomy (GTDB): domain Bacteria; phylum Verrucomicrobiota; class Verrucomicrobiia; order Limisphaerales; family JAJOIW01; genus JAJOIW01. The sequence goes on from CBFHOE010000003.1 coordinate 309,523, forward strand.
TCGAAACAATCAGTTTCCTGATCGATAATGACTATGAGGTGGTCGTTATGGAGCAGGTGCCCCAATTTACAGATCTTCTTATGCCTGAACTGAAAGAATGGTATATCAAATTTGATACCCATTCATTCAGCTGGAAAGCAAAAGAAAATTATTCCATGTCTGAGAAAGAGCTTAACGGGCGATTTCAAAAGCAAAATGAGATTTTTACGAAACTCAAAGCCCAATTTCCGACGGTGAAATTTCTTGACCCTCTAAAATTATTCCTCACCGAAAATGAGTTCAAACTCAAAGATGAAGGGGGATACTTTTACTGGGACGATGACCACCTCACTGAATATGGTTCCTCAAAACTGCGCCCTTTCTTTAGATACCTAATGGATTAAGAATGGACCGGCCTTTGACTTTCAGCTTGAGCGGCTGCTGGATCAATAACCAAACCTTTGATTCGTTGGCCCAGCAAAGCGGGGAATCCAATCCAACCCGAGGAATTCTCCTCCAACTACTCGAGAGCTGAAACTGTGTTTTCGTTTATTTAGGTTATCCAGAGTCCCGTTTCACGCATCGCCGAGATTTTGCAATGTCTTCTCCTTCCGGTTTGAATCATTGTGGGTCCAACATATGGGATAACCCTTTAATGGAATCTTCCTTTGCGAATGTATCAGCCGTCGATAGAGTCATTGCAACGGGTGATACGATAGTTATCGCAGGAGCTACCCATATTAATCTATAGGGCTCTTTTTATACATGCCCCTACCCCTGATTGCGGTAAGTCGAGCTCTATGCTTTCATTTAATTTTTCGCGAAGCTGATCTCGGTGAATGGTATAATATGTTCGATACGTTGATTTCCTCGAATATCCCAGACTTCAGACATTAAATAAGGTTTGTTGTCGGAGAAATTGATGGTTATAAGCCCAAAATGGTTGTCCATAATCGGGCCTTCAATTCGATTTTTATTTGGTGTCGCAAATTTCCATGTCGATGACAAACCACTTGCTGTCATGTCATACAATGGGTAACAGCCCTTACTTTCCAATTTGGATATTTCTGCGTAGTGGACATCGCCGCTCAGAAAAACAACATGATTGGCTTGAGTCTTTTTTATGAGGTCAATCATTCGTTTTTGTTCATGTGGGAAATTTGCCCATGCTTCGTAACCATTGTACTCGATGCCAAATTGAGTGCCTGAAGCAATGATTCTAAAGTCTGCTGGTTTAAGCAGTTCGCGCTCGAGCCAGCTCCATTGTTTTTCCCCGAGAAGTGTCATTGAGGTGTCCGTGTGTGGGGAATAATCTAAGTGATAGAAAAAGCGCCGGTCTTTATTTTTTTGATCTCCAGGTAAAAGGTTGTCCCGGAAGGTGCGCCCATCTAATAAGATGATTTGTATGGTATTCCCGGCGACCTCACGAAAAACTGAGTGGTAGATCCCTTCATGCTTATATCTTTCTGAATCCTCAGGTTCTTCAAAAAATTCCAGAAAAATTTCTTTGGAGGCTTCTTTTTTTGGGTAGTATTTCCCTGCATCATTTTGACCATAATCGTGATCATCCCAGGTCGCTAAAATTTCAGTGTTTTCTTTGAGGTTTTTATACGAGTCTTTACTGCCCAGTAGTTGATATTTTTTCCGAAGGATATTCATGTCATTGGTGTCGCCATAGATATTATCACCAAGAAAAATAAACGCGTCCGGTTTATGGTTCACAACATGATTAAGAATTGGTAGTGGGTGATTCTGGCTTCCACACGATCCAAAGGCGATCTTAAAAATATGATTTGATGATGATTCATCACCTTCGATTACCCAAGGGCTAAAAAGGAGACAAAACGCCAAAATTTGTGCAGGGTATTTCATAGGATTTAAGATTACCCAGGTTTCGCCTCAAATGCCAACCACTTCTAAAAATATAGTCCGGCGCGAAAGAGCTTTTATTTTTTGTGAAGAAGTCTAATAGGACAAGGTAGTATTACCAACGGGTAACGTTCCTGAAAACTTTCGACAGTGAGGAAGAATAATGACCAGATCTAAATGAAGAAGATCGTTTTAAAAACCAAACCATATCACACACAAAAACCTGGCTCATAATACGATAAAATTCCCGAAGTTCTCTCATTTATTTGCTTGATCCTTGAAATCTGGACACAGTCAAAACGACACTGGATGAAAAACTTGCCCTTTGCTACCAGATCATAATGTTATCAGCTAGGCGTGGATTACTTAATGCGCGCGGAATACGAACTGGTTACACCCACTGGCTTGGTTCGGAGCTATCTAGGGAAGTTCGCTTCTTTATAGGTTTCGTTAGTAAGGAGGCAATCAATAATAATAGCAATGTCGGACTGGTGCTAAAGCACTTTCTAAGAATTCAAACAGAGTTGACTAAACTGATCAGAAGGCATTTGTCTGAAGGAGAAAACGAGAAAGAATTCGTTGAGGAGGTAAAACGGCTGGAGTAAGTTCACAACGTGACAAAAGAGGAAGATACGAAACTCCGCAGAGAATAATTCAAAGGTGACTATGAGCTTGCTGGTATTGAGCTTGTGTATTGGAGCAACATTTCTCTATAAAGTCGGGTTTTCCTAAAAAAGAAACTTCAAGGCAATGTAGCAGATTTTCATGAATACAATACTTGGAATTGATTTAAAGCAGAACTCTATTAATCGCGACTAGTTTGCCTACCTGCAGCTGTTCTTTTGGCTATCCAAAAAGTCGCTAGGTCGGACTGGCTTCTTTAGTCTCATTGATTTCAGTAGAATTTATTACGTCCTCAAAAAATACACAATAGATCAGCTACATTGAGCGGGTAACAGATGAAAGTGAGAACCCGAAGGTCAATTCCTTCCCAGGATGCCACCTCGGCAAGCCTATTGATCGCTTAGGCATTAGGAGGTTTCACTCAAATAATACCCACCCTATCATAATTATTTCTTTGTCCGAACGTCAAAAGACAGGCACGCCGTTAGGCGCTGCCCGCTCTGCCTTGTTCGGCATTCTTCTTTTTATTCTTATGGGTGCTCAAGGGTGCCGTTTGAGCTGTCCTTTTGTAATCTTTCCATGCTTCCATTTGAGGCAGCAAGTTTGGCAATCGTGGTTCCAACGGATAAAGGCGGTGGAAAACACCGGTGGACGAGCCGGAGATGGGCGGCACGATCCATGACCATTCGGCCTGTACTTCGTGGCCTTGAGATCGCTCGCTCTCACAGTGGGCGAGGAATTCGCGTGAAGCTTGGTGGTGGTCCACCATGCGCACACCTTCACGGGCGAAGGAATGCAATACGGCTTCGTTGAGCACGAGCAGGGCACGGTCCTTCCACAGGTTTCTGCCAAGCTGCAATCCGAGCCGCTCTGCCACTTCTGGAAGGAGGTTGTAGCGGTCGGCATCGCCGAGGTTGCGGGCACCGATCTCAGTTCCCATGTACCAACCGTTGAAGGGGGCGCAGGGAAAGACATCGTCTAGCGTGACCAGCATCATGTCTGTGATCGCCGGCACGGCGTGCCATCGCAACCCGAGTTTCGCGAACCAGGGATATTCAGGGTGTTCAAGTTCGACCTCCAATACCACCTCGCGCGGCAATTCTCGGACGACAACCCGTCCGTCCACCTCGATGACCAAAGGCAGCAAATCGAAGCGTCCGGGGTCAACCGGTGGCGACCAGCCGAGTGAGCGGACCCGCTCGGTGAAGGCCACGTTCATGGGGTCGCCTAACACCGAGCCGTCCGGGCGGCGGTATCCGGCGTAGCGGATCAGCTGGTGGTTCCATATCCGAATGCTCGGATGCCCTTCCCGCCACTTGGCGAAAACCGTTTGCGTTGGAATGATGCGGCCACCGTTGGTGGCTACGCGCAGGTGTTCGACACAGGCCTCGAATACTTCGTCGGCATTATCCAGCGAGCGGGCGTCGACGACCTGCAGCGACCGCCAGTGCAGACGTCCGATGCAACGCACTGATTCGCGCCAGGCTAGGCGTGCGGCATCGGCCAGCTTCATCCCGCCGGAGCCGTCCGACATGCTTTGAACTAGCTTCCAAGCCTCGTCAGCCCGCCAGCGACGCGCATGATCGAAAACACCGGCGGCGTAAGGGCACTCACCGCCAGATGTCGCTGCGCCGGTCGGGTCTTTATCGGAGATCGGATCCATGAACCTTCAGGGATAGACCGGCAATAAGCGATGTAATGTACTGGTAGGAGATTGCTTTGAATCCTGCGGCCATCGCTTCACCAGAGGCCAGAGGTTGAAAAGTGTTCTGACTTAGTTTCCATCGGGCTGTTTCTTCGCCGAACGGTTTTATTATGCCGATAGCGATAATTTTGGGAATCGCTGGCGATTTTCCGTTTTCCATGTGGTAAATTATCCAAAAAAAGGTAAAGAAGCAAATTGAGACCATTTTGGTTGGGTTTAATTTTAATAAAAAATTATCGTTATCGTTCATGAATCATAATTTTTGTTATTGGTTGCACTTGCTCGGAGATTAGGAGGAACTTAAGCCATTTAAATCTTAACTATCTCAGCCACCTTCCTGGAGTTTGAATTCAGCAAATGGACATAAGTTCTCATAGCCAGTGTGACGCAATTCTCGTGACCAAGCCAACGTGATGCGGTTTTGATATCAACACGGCTCTCAATGCAACGTGTGGCGAACAAATGCCTGAAATCATGCAGCGTGAGACTCTTTCGCCCCATATCTTTAAAGGCCAATTATATTACCTTATTGAAGGTGACAATTGGTATTATTGCATCCTCCTCCCCAATGGGGAATCAACGATCTGAAAGTTCTGTTCGCAGTTGCTTGTAAATTTCTTCAACCCCACCAATGAATAGGACGTGCCTTTCTTGTATTTCGTGCTCACGCCCTTTGGCCGTTTTGATATAGGTCTCGCGATTATCACAATCGATATCGCCCCAAGTGATCGCTTTCGGTTCCAACAATCGTGTTCCAGTTCGGGAAACAATTTCCAATGCCCAAATACCAATCCAAATAATGAGGCTTTGGATAGCATTGACTCTGCCGATGGAGTAGGACTCAAAAAGTTCAGCCAAGTATGCCACATACTCCCGTTTAGTGATGTCCTCGACCTCGACCTGAGATAGCGATATATGAAATTGAGCTTCAGAAATTAGGGATCATAACGGAGCTTTTTCAAAACCAAATCTTACCGGAGTTTGATTTATCAATTGCTGGAAACCAAAGTGTAGGAGGATCTCTTTTTAAAGACACAGGTGAATTTGAACTCAAACTAGGCCTGGAATTTAGTTTGCCTCTGCAAAGAAATAAGACCAAAGGCGCCATTGCATCCAATGCTGCAAAAGTTAATATGGAATTAGCTTCCGAAAATAGTGATTTGGCCATCGCTTTGAGAGAAATTGAATACGATAGATTTAGAATTGGTGCCACTAATTTATTATCTCCTCAGATTCGAGAGCAAACTTCTCTCAAAGCCAGGCAAGAATGGATTAAGTCACAATACGATTACTATTTGGCTCTTGTGGACTTAATCATTGCTAGTGCAGTAAATTTCAGGCAATACAAGGATTCACAGAAGGGGGTTTTCGACATAGCTTCCCAATGGGATAATATAGCCAATTGAGTTTTTACTTCCCAAGACTCTGCTCATTTCATGTCAGCCAAGAGCCCTGTCTTTTGTTCGAAGAGAACGGTTAAATTGTTTTCCTTGTTTCTTGCATCGCAGGTAGTAAATTTAACTCTCGTCATGGCGGTAAAGATTCTCACCAACACGGCTAAAGAGTGGTTTCTTCTCAGATGAGCTAGGCCTGCTGAGTGTTGTTTTGGGACTACCCATTATCCCATCATAGGGATGCAACTCTGGAATTGTGTGAGTGTGAGAAATTGAAATTGCCAACAGCCCGTAGGCTGTCCCTGTAGTTCAAATGGATAGAACGACGCTCTCCTAAAGCGAAGATCTGGGTTCAATTCCCGGCGGGGGCACCATCTCTTCTTTCTTGCCCGTTGCTTTAATGGGATTTAAATTTTCTTATCTCATGTGTAAGCAACGAAAAAAAAGTGGCAAAAATCATCAAAATAAGCGTAAGGCAACGTGCGGCTTGGTTTGTTTGATTACTTTTCTATTTCTTGCCTGCACCCCTGAAAGCCAAGATGGAGTCGAAAAATCTGGAGGAGAGAAAATTGAGTCAGCCGTTGCTGTGGATGCTCAGGACCTAATCGATGAGATAGTGACTGCCCCTGGCCTTGGTAACGAGAATATCACTTATGTCGCTCCTCTTGCTGATGCATACAGCCGAATCGATCCCACGCGAGACGGGTGGGAAAGTGAGGCTTTCAGCGAAGCCGCCTCCAAGCAATTGAAAAATCTGGCAAAGGATCTGACAAATCCAAAAAAGGTCAAAACAGGACAATTTTACAATATTTTTGGATCTAGCCCATCTCTCAAGGTTCTACCTGAAGATGTAAAACCATTTTATTCCGACGATGTTTTCCAAATCAATCGTGGCGATCTTGAGCAGCTGAAGGAATTCAATGATCCAAAGCAGGCCATCAAGGCTCTGATGGCACCAATATTGCAGTCTGAAATCATTCAGACAGGAGTTAAACTTTATAAAATTGAGCCGCGGACTGAGGGCGTCTTCACGCGTGTGATATTCCATGCGACTGGGGAGTCAGAATCTGGTCGCATGCAAATTAACACAGAGTTTGATTGCTTGTGGGAGCCTAACGTCAAAAAGCCAATGCTCGAAAAAATGACATTGTCGTCCTATGAAGAGGCCATTCGAAAGAGTAAAGATGGGGATCCTTTGTTCTCTGATGTTACCGAAGCTGTTTTTGATGGAAATGATGTTTATATAAAGCACTTGATGCGAAGTACGGACCATTGGAGATCCAGAATACCCAGAATATATGGATTGGACGTTGTGGCCAATCACGGCATAGCACTCGGAGATGTCAATGGTGATGGATTGGATGACCTCTACCTTTGTCAACAAGGTGGCTTGCCTAACCGATTATTTATTCAAAAACCAGATGGGGCGCTGGCAGATTTTACTGAAGAAAGTGAAACAGGCTGGTTGGATTATTGCTCCAGTTCTCTCATCATAGACGTCGATAATGATGGGCATAGAGATCTGGTTATCGCTCAGGATTTTAATCTCATTTTTATGCGGAACAATGGAGAGGCCAAGTTTGAGCAAATTTTAAGAATTCCAGCCCATGCCCAAACTTTCTCTATAACTGCCGCTGACTATGATGAGGACGGGGATCTAGATATTTTTGCTTGTGGATATAACCCATCAGGAGATCGGATACGTACGGGGGCACTTGGAGAACCCATGCCTTATCATGATGCACAAAACGGGGGTAGAAACATTTTTCTCGAAAACCAAGGGGATTGGGCATTTGTCGAGAAAACGTCCGAAGTCGGTTTCGATCAAAATAATAATAGATTTAGTTTTGCGGCGACATGGGTTGATTTTGACAATGACAATGATCTAGATCTTTATGTTGCCAATGACTACGGCCGAAATAATCTTTACAGAAATATTGGAGGTAAATTTCAGGACGCAGCCGCTGAGTTGGGTGTCGAAGATATGTCCGCAGGAATGTCAACCAATTGGGCTGATTTTAATCGTGACGGTGCCTTAGACCTTTATGTAAGTAATATGTTTTCGGCAGCGGGAAACAGAATTACTTTCCAGCGTCAATTTAAGCCGGGTACCTCCACTTCTCTAAAGGCACAATACCAGCGCCATGCAAGGGGGAACAGTCTCTTTCAGGGAAGTCCAGACGGAGGCCCGTTTCTGGATATTAGTGAATCCCAGGGAGTTGCCATAGGAAGATGGGCCTGGGGTTCCAGATTCACCGACATCAATGGCGATGGATGGGAAGACATTGTCGTCGCCAATGGTTTCATATCCACCGAAGACACAGGTGATTTGTGAAGTGTCTATTGGCGGCAGGTCGTGTCGCAATCACCAGTTGGAAAAATTACCCCAGAAAATACTTTGAAATATCGACAAGGCTGGATGGCCCTTAACCGATTGCTTCATGAGGACCGTTCATTCAGTGGCAATGAAAGAAATTGTGCTTTTTTAAATTGCGGGGGAGGAAGTTTTGCTGACGTCTCGTCGGTTACTGGATTTGACTTTACAGACGATGCCAGGAGTTTGGTTGTTTCCGATTGGGATTTTGACGGAGACCTTGATATATGGACCACAGCAAGGACGGCCCCTCGACTGCGGCTTCTTCTAAACGACTCTAAATCAAACTCGGATTGGATTTCTATCAAGTTAGTTGGAGATAGAAAAAAGATAAATCTGGATGCCATTGGAGCGAGAGCCGAGCTCTATATTTCCGGGCAACTTATCCCATTCATCAAAACAGTTCATGCAGGTGATGCCTTCTTATCTCAAAATTCAAGCTGGCTACATTTTGCATTTCCCGAAGGATCCCAAGTTGAAAAATTGGTTGTGCGCTGGCCGGGAGGAATTTTAGAAACCTTTGACACGGGGCTGACGCAAGGAAATAAGTATTTGGTTTCTCCAGGTGGGCGACCTTTGGAATGGAAACCTCCAATAAACCGCAAGTCTTTAATTCCATCCCAACCCAAATTAGCTAAACCCGATCCTACAGCTCGCATTGTTGTTTCTGGGCGCATGCCATTGCCTCCAATATACGTTGTGGAGAATGGAACGGAATCTGAATACCCAGTAACTCAACTTAAAGGGCCTCTTCTCATTAATCTATGGGCCAGCTGGTGCGCTCCATGCAGGGTAGAACTCAAATCATGGGTGGGGCATTCAGAGGATTTTGAACAGGCTGGCTTACGATTACTGGCTCTCAACTCAGAAATAGCTTCTAAATCTGCAGCTGATAAGTTTTTAAAATCAATAAATTTTGGTTTTGAATCTCGTGATACCTCACCAAAAACGGTTCGCAACCTCGATTTATTTCAAAGATCGATGCTGGATAGATGGACGGACCTGCCTGTTCCGAGTAGTTTCCTCTTAGACAAGTCGGGAAGGGTTGCCGTCATATACAAAGGCCCAGTTGAAGCAAAACAGATCCTTTCGGATTTGGAGCTTTTGGGAATGTCTCCAACTGAAGTCAGGGATGCTTCAGTCCCATTTGCTGGTCGATGGAGTTTTCCTCCCGCGAGCGGTAATCCGCTTTTAGTCAATTCGCAATTTGTCTCTGCAAATGAATACAACGAAGGCGTTGTTTATCTAAAACGATATGCCACGTTAGCTCAGGATACTGGTCAACTTTCTCAAAAGGGACTCGGAGATGTCCATTATGTGATAGGCGTTATCGAAAGGAATAATGGAAATTTGCAAGGAGCCGAGGAGACCCTAGTTAAAGCGCAGCAATTTTCGCCAGATGATTTTCGTATACAGCGTGATTTGGCAGAGCTCTTTATCGAAACTCGGCAATTCGGAAATGCCTCTGAGCAAGTTTCCAAAATGATGTCTCATGCACCCCAGAACACAGAAGCTAAAAGACTCCAGGGACAAGTCTTAATGGGAAAAGCTAATCAGCTGAACGAGGCAGGCGAAGCAGCAAAAGCAATCCCACTATACCGGTCTGCTCTGCGTGCAAATAACAAGCTTTTGTCTGCCGCAAATAATCTTTCTCTTATTCTCTCTACATCTGCTGACCCAGATTTGCGAAACCCTGAAGAAGCTAAAGCTCTTGGTCAAGTCCTTTGCCGATTAACTAAAAACAAAAATCCTGAGTATTTGGAGACATATGCTTTTGCTCACGCCAGCGCTGGAGATTTTCAGAGCGCGTTGAAATTCTCAAAGGCGGCTCGCAAATTATACGAGGCTGCCAATAATCAATCCAAGGTCTCCGAGATAGATGCACGCATTAGAGATTATGAGGAGACTAAATCTCAGCCAAAGCCGTGATTTTCAAGTTGGTGTTTTTATTTGGCTTCCTTTCATTTAAAAAATCGGATTTATGGAAGAACAAAAATTGAATTCTTTCCGTTCGCAATTGCTCAGGCTGAAGACCGAGCTTGAGAATCTGAGTCAATCCTCTAGCGAGCAAGCGAAGCCGGTTACTCTCGACCAGACAAGTGTTGGCCGGCTCTCCAGGATGGATTCTATCCAAGGGCAGCAAATGGCCATAGAGCTGAAAAGAAGGCGCCAATCTCAATTAGCCAAAATTAAAGCAGCACTCAAAAGAATTGATGACGGAAAATATGGCTTTTGTTTAGGCTGCAAAAATCAAATTAATAGACACCGTCTCGAATTCGATCCGACGCACACCCTTTGCGTAGATTGCGCAGAAAAAATCTGATAATGAGGATGACCCGTCTGGTTTAACCTTGGTGGCATATAAGCTATTCTCTAAAACATCTATGGATGTCATTACCCAATTATTATTCGGGATTACCAATGTCGCTTTTTAATTTTTGTTCCTGCATTGTTCTTCTTTCCACGGGCACATCCCGATGGCTTTCAAGAAATTACGTCAAAATTTCCCGCTTCGGATGACCAACCCATTAGTGAAATAACGGATGCCCTTTCGGATGGCTTTTCCATGGTGCTTTCTGGCATATTCTCCGCTAAATCTTTTCTTTTTGTGGTTTTGAGAGGGGCCCGTTTGAATAAAATAACCAGGCTATTTCCCTGATGTTTTCTCCTAATAAGACTTATCTTGCCTTCCATTTCACTCACTTATTTGGATATCTCATTTTACGCTTTCTTGGCGCCAGACGACGCTTCTGTCCAGGAACTCCAACGGTAATTTGCAGTTCTTTAACGATCCCTGCTCGCATAGAAGTAATCTCAAATTAAATAAATATATTCATCAATGCCCTACCTTTGCTGGCCACATATACATCCCTGAACCGGTTCTCCCAGGGTATTCCCGATCGCTTCATTGGTGCTATATACCAATCGGTGAAAAATTCCTCAGCTTGCATCGGGTTGTGAAAGTAAGCCTGTTCCTGATCTTCAAAAATAATTCTCCATTCACCACGCGGCCCGCCTGAAGAACAACCCGGCCCCAAAACTTAAATATCCGACTAGATCTGGGGGAGCTCATAACATTCAGAAAATAGAAATGTTAATAATTTTGTTTCAAACACCAGTTTATATAAAAAAAATTAAAATCGGCTTGCAAGTCAATGGTTCAGCTGTTTTACTTCTTGCCCTTTTAAATTGGGAATCATTATGGCACGAATTTGTCCATTAACCGGTAAGAGGCCTGTAAAAGGTCGTAGTATAGTTCGCAGCGGTAAAGCGAAAAAAGAAGGTGGTATAGGCACGCACGTTGTTAAATCGACGAAGCGCAAGTGGTATCCGAACCTGCAGCGTGTGAAATGTGTCATCGACGGCGAGGTGCGGTATGTTCGCGTAGCAGCGAGTGCTATCAAAAAGGGGCTAGTGGTAAAGCCGCCAAAACGAACCTGGAAGCCAAAATCAGAACGCGACTAAAATCGAGTCCCACTTCAAAAAGCTGAATAATTTAATTTCTGAGAGCCCCTAGAGTCCCTAGGGGCTTTTATTTTTGTCAGCACTGTGATACTTTTACCAAGGTCTGCGAATATGAAATGGAGTGAAAAAGGAGGGCCTTCTCGAAATGTTTAGCCCGTGGAAGTTATTCATCCCAGCTCTGGTTATTCTGAGTTGGGGCCCACTCTCTGGGTGTTATCGTGAATCCGAAATTCGCATTTCCACTCCTATGACCGAGTCTGCCGAATTCGTAGGCAATTCGAGTTGTGAAACTTGTCATCAGCGTTATATCGATGAATTTGGCTCGAGCCCACACGGACAATTTCACAACGAAAATGATTTGGTTGGGAAGTCCGGAGAGACTGGCTGTGAAAGCTGCCACGGTCCTGGAAGTCTTCACGTGGCTTCTGGTGGTAATAAAAAGGGTTTGATTGTCAACCCAGGAAAAAACCCTGAGTCGTGCTTGCAATGTCATATCTCGCAGCATGCTCAGTTTAGGTTTCCTTACCGGCATCCTGTCATTGAAGGGCGGATGAATTGCGTGGATTGCCACGATCCCCATGGCCAAAACATTTTTAGACCGGCGGGCGGGCTCATTAGCAAAACTTCAAGGCAGTTCTGTGGGGAGTGTCATCCGGCACAATCGCACGCATTTGTCTTCGAGCATGCAGCGATGACAGATGGATGCCAATCATGCCACGAACCGCACGGATCTCCTAACCGGAAGATGTTAACGACACCTGGTCCTAATTTGTGTTTGAAATGTCATGCACAAGTTGTCGGGCCGTCTATTGCGCCAGGAAATTTAATCATAGGTGCCATTGACCACAGTAATTTCGTGAGTCAGGGAACTTGTTGGAGCTCAGGCTGCCACACAGCGGTTCACGGATCGAATGTTCAACCGACACTTCTTTATTAGTGGCTCAACCAAGAGAGATCAATAAGCCCATGTATCCGATTTGGAAAATAGTTTCTTTTTGGTCCTTGTTTCTCCTCCTTTCCTTCAAGGGGCTTGTTTACGGTGAAGATTTAGATTGGTCCGAGGGAGTAAATCTAAAAGCGATTCCTGAGGCTATAGGTCGAAAGGTGGATTTTAAGTCCGAGGTCTGGCCCATATTAGATAGGCATTGCATAAAGTGCCACGGTTCCTCGAAACCTCAATCAGGTTATCGGATGACGAGCCGAGAACTCGCCATTGAATCGGGAGACTACGGTGGAAATATCATCGTTGGTGATGGGTTTAGAAGTCCGTTAATTCACTTTGTGGCCTACGCTATTGAAGATTGGGAGATGCCTCCGATTGACGACAGAGAGGGAAACAAAAAACTTAGCTTGAAGGAGATATCCATTTTGCGTGCGTGGATAGATCAAGGAGTTGAATGGGAAGAGGTATCACCTCAAGTTGTCAGTGCCAATGTAAAGTCTACCGCCAGAATTTGGTGGGTAGAGGGCAATAAGAATCAGTTTCGGCAGCTTCAGGGATATAGGGAGGATGATGGTGCTGGGCTGACCTCATTCTCTCTTAACAACCCGGTAAAAGACGGTGCTGAGTGGTATTTAAACGGATCTGTATGGGATCGTCCTGACGAATACAAACTTTCTATTGGATATGACCAGCCATCGGGTATTTGGTTCGAAAGTGGAATAGAACAATGGAAATCATTTGATACTGCGACCGGTGGGTATTGGAGTCAATTTTCAAACCCAGCGCCAGTGCTTCCTGGAATCATAGCCCAGACGCACAAGGATTTTTATTTCAAGTGGGGCATTCAAAGTGATGATGGTCCCAGTCTTTCTGTCTCTTACAACATTGCCTCTGTGGATGGACAGAAGTCACTCACATCATTTGGCCCTGTAGCTCAAATGATAGGCTCTAATTATACCTTGCGATCAATAAGGCCTGCGACCAAAGACCGGGATAATCAAGTGCATCGTTTGGACATACTTCTTAAATCCAGCGAGGACACGAATCTTTATTGGGAGGATCAAGCCACGATCGTATGGCAATCTCTTGATGAGACCAGAAGTGAGTATGCTTCATTCGGGGCTGGAGTGCCTAGTCCTGAAGAAAGGGTAGACCGCAGAGACACCTGGGATTCTTTACGTGGTTCCAATTCCATTCGAATGCTCAAAAAACTCGATGATATGTGGCAACTTTCTTTGGGGCATTCTTTCGCCCTCATGGAGGGTGAATCAGTTTTTGCTGAGAATTTCATAGGGCTAAGCTCTCCCTTTTCTTTTCAGGGGCCTGTGGGACAAGGGATTATTTTGAACCAGCATAGCCAAATGGGGAACGTTAACCTAAGCAGTGGACCGTGGTTTGGTGCCGTGAATTTCACATCCGGAATTCAGTTTGATTGGCTTACCCAAGATGGAGAAGGGCAAATTATACCTTTTCCTGGGGCTAATCCACAGACCTTGGATACAGGTTGGGATCAAACGCGATTTACAGAGTATTTAAGAGCAAACTATACAGGGTTAAAGAAACAGACGATATACGTTGAAACGAGATTCCGCCAGATGGGGTATGATCAGAGTGAGTTACTCGAAACTGTCGTCAACCGAATGACGGAAGCGGACCACCGGTACGGCCAGTATTCTGCTGGATGGCAGATGAGGCCGCATTCTAAATTAGGCATACATCTGAGAGGAAAGCTCTCTCACGAGATAACGGAATTCAATCATCCATTGGATCAGGAATTTGGAGTTCAGGGTAATGGATATCCCGCCTTTTTGAGAGATCGTTATTCGGAAAGTATGGAGTTGGATGCACGAATATCTTGGAGGCCTCACAGCCAGCTGCAATTTGAGAAAAATTACAAATGGGCTAAGACTGACTTTGAGACGACAACTGATGCGGCCAGAGATTTCAGCGGTTCGATTCTTTCCCCGGGGGGGAATATAGATTCTGCTGAATACGAGACTCATACGACGGGATTGACGATGACATGGACGCCTGCCCCTCGAGTTCACGGAACGGTTCATGGCAATGTTACTCGTTGGGATATGGCTAGCCAGGCCAATGGTTTTGCTGGTGTGTCACCTTTCAAGGGGTGGACATGGTGGGCCGGCACATATTGGTCTTACATTCTTAATACGAAGACGAATGTATTTTTCTCCGGGGATATAAACAGGGCTCATTTTTTTGATGGTGATAGTGGTTTTGCTTTTGCCCATGGACTGGATTATTTGTGGAAAAGGGCTCGGGCTGGAATACATCACAAATTGCGTCCTAACTTTAGTGCCTTTGCTGAATATTCATTTTCTATCTGGGATCAGCCATCTTTTGGCGGATTCAATGACTTCGAAGCTCATGGGATCTTTATTGGATTTGACTGGGATCTTGAAGTGGAGAAAAAACAAAAAAAATCGAAGAATTAGCCTGCTAACTATTGACACACAATGTAGTGAGAGTGACTTTAGGCCAGGCTCTATCAAACATAGACCCCAATTATAAGCCAAATTTCATGAATAAAATTAAGGACCAACCATCGCGTCGTAACTTTATAAAAACCTTTGCATATGTGGCTGCTGCAGGGTGCGGTTTGAAGAAACTTTGTGGGAACTCAGCCATAGGCGCGCTACTACCTGAGCCTGCTACTGGTGCTGGTTATATCCACCTCAAGACCCAAGATTTTCCAGAGATGAAAACCAATGGGCAAACCTTGAGATTGGGATTCACAGCAATTTCCGGAGGAGGGAGCCAACGCCGCCCGGTGAATACGACTTTTTTTCCATTACTTATCACGCGCAATGGTCCTGGTGATTATTTTGTGGTTGATTCCAATTGTACACACGCTAGTTGGATGGTTCAGCAATCCGGAACTCGACTACGCTGTCCTGTCCACGGTTCGCAGTGGCAATTGGATGGAACCCGGATTAGTGGTCCGGCTTCCGCTCCTTTGAAAAAGTATGACTTCGTATGGCAGCCTACTGGCGAGGGATCCGAAGGCACTCTTTCTATAGAAGTTCCCAAACTTGGATACTCCATAGAATTACAGCCAGTTGAAGAGGGCGAATTTCTTGAATTTAAGTTTTTGGCCAGGCGCGCGATCAAATATCAAATCCTGTTTCGTGAATCGTTCTCGGAAAGCTGGCAAGTTGTCGAGCACGCCCAAACAAAGGGTCAGGAGCCAAATCAAACTCAGTTTGTTAAAAATGATTTCGACTCATTTGTGAATATCTGGGTGAAAAAACCAAATGCCCAGGGGTTTTTTGGTATCAACAATATTGTTGAAAAAGTTTGATTAGAAGTTGACTCATTCCCTCTCCACTCGCGATGGATATTTCAATAGCTGTTGCCACAGGTAACAAGCACAAGCTCCAAGAAATCGCTGTTATCTTAGGCCTGAGTCCTGAGTCGATTTACTCATCGCATGATTTTGAAGGTTTTCTTGATCCTGTCGAGGATGGGGAGTCCTTTGCTGAAAACGCTACGATAAAAGCGAAAGCATTAGCTCAATTCATCCAATCACAACACCCGCACCATCCCTTCCTATGTGGTCCTGGATTGAAGTTAGTCATATCAGACGACAGCGGCCTCGAAGTGGATGCATTAGGTGGACGACCAGGTATTCATTCTGCACGATTCGCTTCAACTGAACTTGGTATTGAAGGTAATTCTCCTGATTCATCAAATAATGAGAAGTTACTGAGGCTTTTAAGCACAACAGATCCTGATAAGAGGCAATCAAGATTTGTTTGTGTCATCGCTTGTCTGCCTCTAAATGCACCGGTGATGAATGTTCAGACGTTCCATGGGGATTGTCCTGGGCGTATTTCCAATACACCTTCAGGACTTCATGGTTTTGGATACGATCCGCTCTTCATTCCCGATGGATATGAAGAGTCGATGGCCGAATTGGGGGAGCATACGAAGTCAAAAATTAGTCACCGGTCAAGAGCCCTAGAGGGATTTAAAAAATACCTCCACTCCATTTTATAATTCGTTACCATTTGCCCGGCTTTTGGCCCCACAACTAAGCTATCGGGCACTTTTTCGCGGAGAAAACGTTCTCTCAATGAAAGGCTTAATAACTCCAATTAAACCATGGAAAAATGTTTCACTTCTTCGTTTTTCTGGTATTATTGGGAAAATGTCTCTTTCAAACGTTAGAGACCAACCTTTACTAACCATGAAAAGACTTTTCTTATCAGCCACTTTCGCAACCATCTGCGCAATGGGTTCTGTTCAGGCAGAGGTCAATTTTGCAAAGGATGTATTACCTATTCTACGAGATAATTGCATTAGCTGCCACGGAGCCAAAAAGAAGAAGGGCAGACTTCGCCTGGACACCGAGGCCTTTGCTCACAAAGACTCTCTAATCCCAGGCGACCTTGAGGGGTCTGAGTTATACCAACGAGTCATCCTACCTGCTGACGACGATGACATCATGCCTCCATTGGACGATGGCCGAAAGCCACTCAAAAAGGCAGAAATCGAAATTATTAAAAATTGGATTCAAGAAGGTGGCAAATACACCGGAGTTGACATAATCACTCCTGCTGCTGAAAAACCAGTAGAAGCTGCTGAAGTTGCGGACAAGATCGATTCATCTTTTGATTTTAACCAAGACATCCGTCCTATACTCGACAGTCTTTCAGCTGATCAAAAAACAAAACTGATGGCTTGGATTGCCAAAGGTGCTGAGATGCCACAAGTTAAAGCATCGGAACCTCAGTTGGTTGAGACAGAAGTTTCGGATGCGGAGAAGGCCGCCATAGCAAAACTCCAATCTGAAGGAGTTCTGGCTATGAAGGTTGCGCAAAATGTCAATTGGGTACAGGCGAATTTCCGATTGGCTGGCGAAGCCGTCAAGGATGAAAACATAGCTGTTCTCAAAGATATTAAAAATCTGACAGATTTAGATTTATCAAAGACAAGTGTTACTGATTCCGGCCTGGCTCATCTTAAGGATCTGACCAACATTACCCGCCTCAATCTTAACAACACTGCTATAACTGATGAGGGACTTAGTCACCTTGTTGGACTAAAGAATCTAACCTATCTCAATCTTTACGGCACAGCAGTGACTGACAAAGGTCTGGCTAAATTAAGTAAAATACAGACGCTTAAAAAGCTTTACCTTTGGCAGACAAAAGTGACCGATTCAGGCGCAAACGCCCTCAAATCTGAACTCCCATGGATTTATATTAATCGAGGAATCGAATTAGCAGCGCTTGCTCCAGAACCCAAGAAGGAAGAACCGAAAAAGGAGGCGGCACCTAAACAGGCAGCCAAGGCCCCAGTCGAAAAGAAAAAACCCGAGCCATCATCAAAGGCCAAAGGTCCTTCTATTTCTGACGTTATATTATTTTTAAGCCAGGCAGATGCGCCTCAGAAGGCTGCACCGAAAGCGAAAGCTGCGGTTGCCAAAAAGAAGGAGACTCAAAAGAGTGCTGAAGCCAAAGGCCCGTCTATTTCTGACGTTATATTGTTTTTGAGCCAGGCAGATGCGCCTCAGAAGGCTGCACCGAAAGCGAAAGCTGCGGTCGCCGAAAAGAAAGAGACTAAGAAGAGCGCTGAGGCAAAAGCTCCCTCTATCTCCGACATTATTCTCTTTTTGAGTAAATCTGAAGTAGCCAAGGACAAGGCTGTTTCGGCAAAGAAAAAAGTAAAAACGAAGCCAACTGGCTTGACAATAGCCGAAGTCGTTCTGAGCCTGAACTAATTGTTGAAAGTTCAAGCTAAATTGATACATTTTTCAATAATAACCAAAATCCTATGAAGATAATCAAAACACTTCTCTCAATCATTGTATTGGCAACAGTGACTTCGTCATATGCTGCTTCCAACGAAAAATGCCCGATCTCCGGAAGACCGGTGAATGCTGAAGTCTCTGAAAACATCAATGGCAAAGATGTTGGATTCTGCTGCAAGAATTGTAAAAAGGACTTCACTTCTAAGTTGAACCTCCAGGACAAAGAGGGACCAGGAAAATGCCCGATTTCAGGAAAGCTAGCTTCTCTAGATAATCAAATTCTCCATGTAAAAACTGAAGCTGTTCAGTTTTGTTGTAACAACTGTCAGGCAAAATATGCCAAAGAAAACAAATTAGCCATCAAGGACGGCAAACCTGGCAAATGTCCAATGTCTGGTCAGCCTGCCAAAGCGGACAAAATGGTTATTCACAACGGCGAGAAAGTATTCTTTTGCTGTAACAACTGCAAAGGAAAATATGTTGCGAAGGTCGCTACAGTGAAAAATGAAGGGCCTGTCAAATGCCCTCTTTCAGGAAAGGAAACCAATCCTGAAACCATGATGCTTGTTACCAAGACCTCTAAAGTCAATTTCTGCTGTCCAAATTGTCCTAAGGCATACACCAAAAAACACTTCGCCAAAGCCGGCAAGTAAAGGAATTCTCAATTAGCTTTCACAAAGCCCTGCCTATCCAGCAGGGCTTTTTTATTTTTAACTGGAATTTATAAACCGGATTGGCCAACCAAATCCTGATAAATAAATAAATTTTGGTGTATTTGATGGTTGGAACTGATAAAAAGAGCTTTAAATCCCATGAGTGATACTAATGAAAAAAAGACAGTAGAAAACGATCCCAATAGTGAGGATCCAAAGGGCATTGGTAAACCGCAAAAATTTATGGGGAAATTGAGTTGGGGGATATTGGCTTTAGGTCTTGTTATCCTGGGTTTTGCTCTAAATTTGGTTGTTGGGAAGGGAGCCCCGATTTCTGAGTATCTGATTCTATTCGCCAAGCATTCAGTTTCATTAGTTGTTATCCCATTAGTTTTGAGTTATGTCGTTTGGGTCAGCACAAAATGCAATAAGACCCTATCAGGGATAGTTTACTATATTGCCTTTATTGCGACATTTGGTTGGATACTCGCCCAAGAGGTTTCGAGCCCACAAAACTTTAAGACCTTTGGGAGTTTTGTTAAAAATAGATATGACCTTCAGAAGAAATATGACTTAGCAAAAAAGGAAAATAAAAAGACAGACGAGTTAGTTCAAAAAATATTTTTAGTAAACAGTAACTACCTCGCCCAAATGTCCAGCCAAAGTGATGGCGCGCAGAAAGAATTATTTCAAAACATACTTACCTTTACATCTTTAAAACACGAAAATTCAGCCAAATTATCTGAGCTGGAAAAGTCGATTTTCACTGATACCTTCGTAAATTACCCCGACCTTAGAGAGAACACTCAGGCACAAGAGAAAATTAAAATTATAAATGAATACCTAACGACTATTGAAAGTCTGCGGAGGAATAGCGAGGCATTCAAAGAGTTCTTTGGGGAGGATAAGAGTGACGGAATATTGCTGAAGAGGATGGAATTGAGATTCTTATTTGAGAAAGTGATTCTTCCTCACGCCGATTCTGTTAATAAGCTTGAGACGTATTATTTATCCTGTGAGAATTTTGTGACTAATTTAAAAAAACTTATTCTTTGGACGTCGGAGAACACTGACCAATGGACATACGAAAGTGACGAAAGTGCGCAGCCGGCGAAAATAACAATTAAGTTAAATTCACCCGAGGCTGAAAATTTTTTCTCTGCATTGGTTAATGAGACAGAGCAGGGGTTAAAAGAGTTGAATGCCGCCACCCAAAGGATCATGAATCCATCTTCAGAAAATTCAAATCAATCTGGTGATGCAGAATCTAAAAAAGATAATCCTGCAGAATAGCTTTACTTATTTTCTTCATTTCTTTCTTTAATCTAAAATAATTTGTCATGGGAAGTGTTCAAATGATAGCAATCCAAAAATGGTTTTCTCTGATAATGGGAATCGCTATTTTCTTTGCTAAGACTGAGCTGCCCGGTGTTGATTACAATAAAGATGTTCGGCGTATTTTATCCGAAAATTGCTTTGAATGCCATGGCCCCGACAAAGGCGCGCGCAAAGCTAATCTACGCTTGGACACCCAAAAAGGTGCCCACTTGTCTCGCGGTGGGATCAGGGCTATTGCTCCAGGTAATCTTTCTCAGTCTGCACTGTGGGAACGCATAACAACATCAGACCCCGATGAGGTGATGCCCCCGCCTGAATCCAAGAAAATTATAAATATAAAACAAAAAGACATCCTTCGCCAGTGGATAGAAGATGGTGGCGAGTATGTCGATCATTGGGCATTTATACACCCTTCTGAAACTGATTTTAGTGCTCTTCATATCGACACCAGCGAACAAAACCCGATTGATATCCTGGTTGAGAGAAATCTAAAATCCATAGGTCTTGATTTTAGTGAGCAAGCGCAACCAGAAAAATTGGTCCGAAGGTTGCATATTGATTTGGTAGGCTTACCTCCAAGTATCTCGGAGGTTGAGGAATTTGTTCAGGGTATCAAGCGCGGGCGATTGGGGTTTTATCAGTCCTATGTGGACAAATTACTAAGATCATCAGGCTTCGGAGAAAAATGGGCAAGGCACTGGCTGGATTTGGCTCGTTATGCAGATTCCAATGGCTTCCAGGCCGACCAGCTCAGGGATTCTTGGGCTTATAGGGATTGGGTGATATCCGCTCTCAATTCAAACATGCCATACGATCGATTTACGATAGAACAGCTCGCTGGAGATTTACTTCCTCAAGCAACTTTGGAACAGAAGATTGCAACCGGATTTCATCGCACAGTGACCTGCAACGTCGAAGCCGGTGTCCACGCGGAGAAAAATCGGGTGGATCAGGTATTTGATAGGGTGAATACGACGGCGACTGTGTGGTTGGGACTGACGCTTGAGTGTGCCCAATGTCACCACCATAAATACGATCCTATATCTACTGACGAATACTATTCTTTTTTTGCCTACTTCAATAATACTCCCCTTGAAGTTGAGCTTCCTTCCAGCGTTACCGACGTACAACACAACTTTATAGGTCCTTACCTGACTCTGCCCATGTCCAAAATTCGAAGCGAGCACAAAGATCAGCTTCGCATCCAAGCACTCACACTCCAAAAGGCTCTTGAGTCAAAAGAGGGCGATCCCCAAAAAGGCCTGCAGGCCTGGTTAAAGGAACAGCGATCAAAAGATAACGAAGAGCAGAATAAAGAATTACTTAAAATTTTATCTCAGCCCGAAACACAATGGACAGAAGGGCAGAGGAAAAAAATTAAAGAAAAGTATTATCAATCGACTTCCGAACTCAAGGAGACGAAGCGTGAACTGGATGAGATAAATGATAGATATCACGCAATAAAACCCTATCAAACATTGGTAATGCAGGAATTGGATAAAAAAAGGATTACCAAGGTTATGAGGCGCGGAAATTACCAGGATACTTTGCACGAGGTATTACCAAACACATTAGGCTTACTTCATGACAAAAAACCAAAATACCCGGATAATAGGCTTGGACTAGCGCAATGGATTACAGACAAAGATAATCCGCTTACGGCGCGAGTAGCTGTGAATAGGGTCTGGGCCGAAGTTTGGGGGGCGGGTATTGTGCGGACACTGGAAGATTTTGGTATGCAATCAGAGGCCCCTACTGATCCCATTTTGTTAGATTGGCTTGCAACCTACTTCATGGATAGTGGTTGGGATTTGAAAGCATTGCTAAAAGTAATATGCACCTCTCGTGCCTACAAACAGACATCGAGGATAAGTGGCCAACTGATGAAAGCTGACCCTGAAAATAAATACTTTAGCAGGGGCGCCCGTTACAGAATGGATGCGGAAAGAATACGTGACTCAATGTTAGCATCTAGTGGTCTGCTTTCACAAAAAATGTTTGGGCCCCCGGTGATGCCTTATCAGCCTACAGGCGTGTGGCGGGCAGTCGGACGAAATGCACCAGTATGGCGTGAGATGAAAAATGAAGACCGCTGGAGAAAGGGAATTTATATCGTCTATAGAAGAGCAGCTCCTTATCCAAGCATGGTCAATTTTGATGCTCCGGATCGTTCTGCCTGCACTGTGTCACGACCACGAACTAATACACCCCTTCAAGCTCTGACTCTTATGAATGATCCTGCATATATAGAGATGGCTATTGGTCTAACTGATAGAGTCATTAGGGAAGCTGAGGGAGTGGATTTTGAAAGTAGATTGGAAATGTTATACATGCTGAGCCTTTCGCGGAAGCCAAATCCAAACGAGTTAGCCTACCTAAAGCAGGCGTATGAAAAGCATTTGAAAGATTTCCAAAAGAACACGGGCAGAGCAAAAAAACTGCTATCTCAAAAGTCGGTCTTTTATAAGCCTCATGTTCAAGACCCTGCGGAATTCGCGGCATGGTTTTTAATTTCAACAAGCATACTGAACCTTGACGAAACAGTGACCAGAGGATAACGGCATGGATCAGAATCAACAAAAATTGAGAGAGATTACCAGACGGCTATTTTTCCAAAAAGCAGGGTATGGCATAGGAGGAGCTGCTCTTCTTAACCTGCTTAACCAAGATGTCATGGGATCAGCTCAAAGCGGGCCGGTGGGTTTTAAAACCCAGGGATTGCCAAGTGGTCTTCATCACCGCCAAAAGGCTAAGAACGTTATATTTCTCCATATGGTTGGGGCTCCTAGTCATCTGGATCTATATGATTACAAACCCGAGCTTCAAAAAAGGACCGGCGAACTATGTCCCGATGAATTTTTTAAGGGGAAAAATTTAGCTTTTATTAGGCAGCAGCCAAATCTCATGGGAACACCGGATAAAGTAGATTTTCGGTTTTCTCCTTGTGGTGTGTCGGGGCAGATGATTTCGGATTTATTACCTCATATTCAAGGCGTTGCGGATGAAATGTGCATGATCCGATCGTTGCATACCGAGCAGTTTAATCATGCCCCAGCACAGCTCTTTTCACTAACTGGATTTTCAAGGTTTGGAAGGCCTAGTATTGGTTCATGGGTCAGTTATGGACTGGGGTCTGAGAATCGAAACCTGCCATCTTTTGTTGTATTGATCACAGGCTCTGTACTTGGTGCTGGGAATAGTGCCTGGGGCAGTGGTTTTTTACCAACAGTTCACCAGGGTGTTGAATTCAGAAGCAAAGGAGATCCCGTACTTTTTCTCTCCGACCCAGAGTCTTTTACTCGTAAGAATAGAAGAGATGTTGTCGATCACATCAATTACTTGAACCAAATGAATTTTGATTTGGTCAAGGATCCAGAAATAGAAACAAGGATCAGTCAATATGAACTTGCCTACAGAATGCAGACCTCAGTTCCTGAGCTGATGGACATCAGGTCAGAGTCAAAGGCCACTCATGAAATGTACGGTACGTCTCCAGGGAAATCGAGTTTTGCCAATAATTGTCTTCTGGCTCGCAGGTTGGTTGAGAGGGGAGTGCGATTTGTGCAATTATTTGATCAAGGTTGGGACCACCACAATAACCTCTTCAATAATCTAAAGAACAAGGTGAGGTCTGTGGATAAACCCATAGCGGCTCTGATTAAAGACCTTAAGCAGCGGGGGATGCTCGATGATACGCTTGTGGTTTGGAATTCCGAATTTGGTAGGACTCCCATGGCTCAAACGACCTCCGGAACGGGGGTCATAAATAAAAATACTGGTCGAGACCATCATAAAGAAGCCTTTTCGGTTTGGATGGCTGGTGGTGGCATCAAGCCTGGCATTTCGTATGGAGCCACAGATGACCTCGGTTATTCCATTGTTCAAGACCCGGTAACCACCTTTGATTATAATGCCACGATCCTGCACCAGCTTGGGGTCGATCACGAGAAGCTAACTTTTAAATACCAAGGCAGACAATTCAGACTGACAGATGTACAGGGGAAACCAATCTTTCCTATCATTAGCTGAGGTGACATCAAATAACTTATCTTTTTTTATCCATATAAATGGCGTCAATAGACTGGAATTTTTAACGTTATTGGATATGGGATTGCGACATCCTCCTATTGGATTCATTCTACGTATCAATGGAACTCAAAGATTGGAAACTTGAAGGAAAGACTGCATTTGTTTCAGGGGGAACCCAAGGTATAGGTGCTGCGTGTGTGGAGAGCTTAGCCATGATGGGGGCTGAAGTTTTTCTGGCGGCACGCGACAAAGATAGATTAGATCGCAAGTTACACGAGTGGAAGAGTAAAGGCTTGCAGGTGGATGGAATTGCATGCGATATGTCCTCTCCAGAGAAAGTTGGCCCCGTTGTTGAAGCGCTAAACTCCAAATGGGGATCATTGGACATCCTCATAAACAATGTTGGAGGTAACAGGCGAAAGGAATCTTCAGAATATACTATTCAAGAATATCAAATGTTAATGGATTGGAACCTGGGGGCTTCTTTTGAGATTTCCAGAAAACTGCATCCCATGTTAAAAGCTTCTGGCGATGGAAGGATTATCACTGTTGCTTCTGTAGCTGGAATGACTCACATTCGGAGTGGGGTTGTTTATGCTATGGCAAAAGCGGCATTGATTCAGATGACCAAGAATTTCTGTGTTGAATGGGCTCGGGATGGCATCAAGGTCAACGCCGTTAGTCCCTGGTATACGAGAACTCCACTAGTTCGGTTTTCTATTGAAGATCCTGTGAGATATAAAGGAATTATCGAGCGGACTCCACTCGGAAGATTTGGCGAAGCGGACGAGGTGGCCTCTGCGGTAACATTTCTCGCACTGCCGGCGTCTCGATTTATTACCGGGCAATGTTTGGCCGTCGATGGTGGTTTTATGGCCTTTGGATTTGATCCGACCGTAGCTGAAAACCCTCCTGTTGATAGCTAGTATAGTCATGAAAAAACTTAGCAAATATTCAAAGTATCTTTATCTAATAGCTACTGGGACAACATTGGTGGGTCTTTTATTGTGGCAATTATACTTTCAACCGGATCTGGATGCGCCAAGTGAGGCTGAGATCAATAATGCAGAGGCTATTAAGAGCTGGATGGATGGCGAGAGAGCCAAAAAGTCGGCCCTTCAAAAGACCAATCAGTCCTCGCCTCAGCCTTTTCTGCCGGGCTCGGAATAAGTTGGAAGACATTCATCTTATCCAAAATTATAGTGAGACCTGTTTGACACAGCTACTTTTTTAGCGTTATTTCTGGATGGATTAGAATTATGAATTCAGAACCAGTCATTGCGATTGCCGGAGCCACCGGTGCTGTTGGCCAAGAAATGTTGGAAGTCCTCCAGAATAGGGATTTCCCGGTTAAGGACATTAAATTATTAGCATCTGCCCGTTCCAAGGGAAAAAAATTAAACTTCAAAGGCAATGAGATCGAAGTTGGAGAGTTGAAAGAGGGGGCTTTTGAAGGTGTGGATATAGCGCTTTTCAGCGCCGGAGGTGGAACGTCGAAGGCTTTTGCCGCAGATGCGACAAAAGCTGGGGCGGTGGTTATAGATAATTCAAGTGCTTTCAGAATGGATGAGGATGTTCCGTTAGTCATACCTGAAATAAATTCTGAAGATCTCAAGAATCACAAGGGCATCATAGCTAATCCGAACTGTTCCACTATTGTCACCCTCATGGCCCTGGCGCCCTTGCACAGGGCTTTTGGATTGAAAAGGTTGGTAGCCTCCACATACCAAGCTGTTTCCGGGACTGGGGCTATGGCCATTAAGGAATTAGAGGATCAAGTCCAGCAGTTGACTGCGGGGCATGAAGTCAAGCCCGAGGTTTATCCGCACCAGATAGCCTTCAACCTACTTCCTCACGTCGATGCGTTTCTAGACTCTGGATATACCAAAGAGGAGATGAAAATGGAGAATGAAGGCCGGAAGATTCTTCATCACTCAAAATTAAAAATAAGTTGTACATGCGTTCGGGTTCCTGTATATCGTGCTCACTCAATTTCAGTTGCTGCTGAATTTGAAAACCCAGTTTCAGTAAAAGGAGCGCAAGAGGCTATCTCGGCTGCTGAGGGAGTCCAAATGAAAGATGACCCCGCAGCGAATATCTACCCAATGCCCCTTGATATTGCCGGGGAATACGATTGCTTTGTTGGGCGACTCAGGAAGGATTGTGCCTTTGAAAATGGGCTGAGTTTCTGGGTTGTCGGTGATCAGCTTCTGAAGGGAGCAGCTCTAAATGCGGTGCAAATAGCTGAAAAGTTGGTTGAAATTACATAAATTCATTTCGATATTTGACCAAGCCGGGTGAGATAAATTACCTTCATAGTTATAAATATGAAGGTAGTCGTCTGCGACAAAGTATCTGATAGGGGAGTCGAAGTCTTTCGACAGCAAGAAGGTTTTGAGGCAATAGTTCTGGATCGTAAGCATTCAGAAGATGAAATGGTGGAAATATGTAAGGACGTATCTGCCATTGTTGTTCGATCTGAAACAAAGATCACAAAAAAAATTCTTGATAATGCGCCTGCACTCAAAGTTGTTGGTCGGGCTGGCGTAGGCGTTGATAATGTAGATGTTTCTGAGGCGACAAGGCGGGGTGTCGTCGTGATGAATACACCCAGCGGGAATACCATCTCAACATGCGAGTTGACATGCTCTATGATGTTGGCCTTGGCTCGCAATATCCCTCAAGCCCACGCCTCCATGAAATCAGGGAAATGGGATAGAAAAGCCTTCAAAGGAAATGAGGTCTATAAAAAAACTTTGGGAATCGTAGGGCTCGGCAGAATTGGTGCCGAAGTCAGTCAACGTGCTTTGGCGTTTGGAATGAGAGTTCTTGCATACGATCCCTATCTATCGAGACCTAGGGCGGAGCAGCTTGGGGTTGAGTTGAAGGAACAATTGGATGATTTACTCGCAGAAAGTGATTATATCACTGTCCACATGCCCAAAACACCTGAAACATCGGGCATGATAAATAAGGCGTCCTTCAATAAAATGAAAGATGGGGTCAAGATTCTCAATTGTGCTCGAGGTGGAATCATTGTTGAAGATGACTTGGTTGAGGCGATCAAGAGCGGAAAGGTAGCTGGAGCTGCACTCGATGTTTACGAATCTGAGCCAGTAGCAGAGGAACATCCATTCCGGTCCATGCCGCAGGTCATCATGACTCCCCATTTAGGTGCGAGTACGGCAGAGGCTCAGGAAAATGTTGGAATAGAGGTGGCTGAAGCCATTGTTGACTTTCTCAAAAATGGTGAAGTTCGCAACGCCGTAAACCTTCCAAATCTGGATGCAAAGACTTTTGCTCGAGTTGAACCATATTTAAAATTGGCTGAAAAATTAGGAAAATTAGTTGGTCAACTTTCAGAAAAGAGGAATGACAAATTGGTCATTACTTATGGAGGTAAGGTAACCGATGTTCCTTGTGACCCAGTTACGAGGTCTGTTCTCAAAGGGTTTTTAGAAGAGGCTGGTGGTGAAGG
The DNA here is from genome assembly GCA_965657355.1 of Limisphaerales bacterium. Taxonomy (GTDB): domain Bacteria; phylum Verrucomicrobiota; class Verrucomicrobiia; order Limisphaerales; family JAJOIW01; genus JAJOIW01. The sequence goes on from CBFHOE010000003.1 coordinate 337,150, forward strand.
AATCAATGAAATCAATGTGCGCACATTGGCTGACTCCTTGGGCTTAAAAGTTGAAGAAATCAAATCGACTGAAAAGACCGATTTTACCGAGTGGGTGCATGTCGCTGCCATATCCGGAGACCAAAAAGTATCTGCTGGGGGGACTATATTCGGGACTCGGCATGATCCTCGAATTGTCCGAATTCATAGTAGAACAGTGGAAATCGTTCCCGAAGGAACTCTTTTGTTTTATTTGAACGAAGATAAACCTGGTATTGTCGGAAATTTAGGTTCTATTTTGGGCCGACATAATGTGAACATCGCGAGTATGACTGTTAGCCGCAAATCTATTGGAGGAGATGCCTTGTCAGTGGCAAGCTTAGATTCAGTGCCTCCAGCGGAAGCCATTGCTGAAATCGAAAGCGATCCGTCCATCACACGTGTTCAAATCGTCAATCTATAGGTGCTATTCGATTAAGAGAGCAATATGAAAAATATATTTTTTAGAAATGAAACTAATTTGCGCCGTGGTCTTTACATTGTCGCCACATCGTTTTGCATGACCCTTTTGAGCGTCGTTGCCCACTCACAAGAGACACCGGCACCAGCAAAGCAACCCCTATTCGAAAACCCTGTCGTGGCTCAAGGAGAGGACTTCAAAATCTATAAAAATGAATTAGAGGAAGAATATATTATATACAAAAACGAGACGGAACGGAATGGACGCATCAAGCTGAATAAAAATCTTAAACACGTCTACGAAAAAAATCTTTTAAAACGGATAGTTTTTTCAAAATTACTTCAAAGTAAGTCTACTGAAGAGGAAAAAAAGTCGGCAAAAGATCTTACAAACCAGATTATTCAGCAAAATTTGAGTTCTGATATCAAAAAACAGTCCTTCAAGGCACAGATTCTAGCACTTGGCCTCACAGAGGAAAAATATATTAGAAAACTTGAGGAAAGAAAATTAGCGGACACAGTTTTGTTTCGCCTTATGGACTCCATGATCAAAGTTGGTGCCACAGAAGTCAAAGCCTACTATGATTCTAATCCGTCATTATTTGAAGTCCCTACGCAATACAAAGTAGCCCACATCATGTTGTCAACTCGCATGCCTGCGAGCAGCGAGAGTATTTCCTTTGCTGATATGGTTAAGAAAAAAGGAGAGGCAGAATCGATAGCAGAAGAGGCTAAAAAAGAGGGGGCCGATTTTGAGGCTTTGGTCTCAAAGTATTCTGAGGATCCACGCACGAAATCTCGTGGAGGTGTTTATGAGTTTGTGGCTGGATCACTGGACCCGGATTTTGAAAAAGTTGCCATGCAAATGGTTCCCGGGCAGATAAGTGATCCTGTTAAATCAAAATACGGTTTTCACATAATAAAATTTATTGAGATGAAACCATCCAAGATGGAGCCATTGGAGGGTAAATTGGCGGAGGATATTACAAACCACTTGAAGTCCCAAAAATTACAAAAGAATCTTCAAGCCTTTCAAGATAAACTCATTGCCGAGAGTGATGTGGAGTTCCTCCTATCTTCAGAGAAGTAAGTGCTTTAACTCAGATCTGAAGATTTTTTTGAAGACTCTTTTTGGGATTCAAAGCTTCGAAATCCTATGCACCTCAACTTCTGGGATCTCACTCAAAAGGCGATTCATTTGAGCTTCATCAAGAATGTGCGCCAGTGTGGCCAGTCCATCTGCGAGGGCGCATGAGTGAGCGATTACTGTAATGGATTCGTATTGTATTTCTATAGGGGAACCCGTTTTTGGATTTAAGATGTGAGAATAAACTTTCTCGCCAATTTTAAAGTTTTTCTGATTATGTCCGCTGGTTGCCAGGCACTGATTTATAAGTTGGTATTTTTTATTACGGCCTCTCATTGGGTGCGATGAATCGGGGGATACAATCCCAACAGTCCAATATTCATTATTTATTTTTTTTCCTCTCGCAGCTACTTCTCCTCCAACGTTGATGATGTAATTATTGATTTTGTTTTTACTGAGGTAGTTTGAGACCAGGTCTACGGCAAACCCTTTTGCTATTGATGACAAATTGAGTTGTAGTTCCTTTTGAGTTTTTAAAACCGACTTTTCATCGGTGTTTATGGCCAATTTGTGATAGCCAACTTTTGCCAGCGCACGTTTGATGAGCGGCTCATCAGGTATGACGTTTCCTTTTTTCGTACCAAAGCCCCAAAGGTCAATGAGCGGACTAAGGGTAGGATCTATTAATCCATCAGATTTTTCGGCAAGGTCAATGGCAAGCTTTAAAAGTTCGAATGCGTAATCAGGTGCTGCAACTGGTATGCCTGAAGGGGAGCTGTTAAATTTGTTAATCCAGCTATCAGGATTCCAGTTTGATACCTGGGCATCTAGTCGTGCAAAAATACCTTGGATTTCCGATTTGAGTGATTCTTCCTCTGTGTAATGCTTTGCCCAATAGGTGATAGTGAAAAACGTTCCCATCGTATCCCCATGTATGTGCTTTAGCGAAGGTGGGGGGTGACAGGATAGAAGCGGAGCCAATGAGACGAGTAGGACAAGCGTCTTAAGGCCTTTGAATTCTGATAAGAACTTTTTCAATAATATTGTGAGCAGAGGTGATTTGGCTTGAATCGTAATAAATTTCTCCGGCTTGCTGGTTTTTACTGCCCCCGTGGCCCACATAATCCATTAAATAGTATTTTTTAGATTCTGAAGGATCCACAAAAGTGCTGAAATATATTGAGGGTTGCCCAACGCCAGGAAGGGTGTATCCCTCGTTGTTTTCCTGCTGATCAGAATTATAGAAACCATTCCCATCATCCGGGATATTTACTTCCACACAAATGTAAAACCCCTCTGGATCTTCATCGATATATTTTTCAACAGAGAAACTATGTTCGGGGGTAGCTCCTGAAAAAGTATCAATATCTCCATTTGGCTCTACACCTGAAGCAAGTGTAAATTGATGCCTCCAAATCGGAAGTATATCTACCCTATTCCTCTGGTTTTCTCCCCACGAGAATGATTCATTGAAAGCACTCTCTTCCGAGACAAAAAAAGTTTCTATTAGAGAACCCACAGAAGATTCTGCCCAGACTGCGATTTGGGGCCGAGCCCCACTAAAGGGGGTAGGAAACCTTGCCACGGGGTCGTAAGAACTACCCCATTCAATTTCAACAAATACGGAGGATTTATCAGTGGTAGACTTCTTAATTTGTGTTTGATCGATTAAATGCCTTGTATGAACGTCGTCCTCAGGACGGAAGATGATTGATGTATTTCTCACTTCATAACTCCATGACAACAGCTGGGGAACAGGCCACCAAGACCACACGCACGCTCCCAAAAAATATCCACAAAAGATTAAAGGTATAATTAATAATGAAATGCCATTACTTTTTCGTCGGCTACCATTTTTATCAGCTCTCAACATTTTTGTGAAATAATGCAAGCGTGCCAATAAGTGGAGAGCCACAGTGATAAAAACTAAGAATCCAAAAACAATATGTACTCTGGTTGTAGCTAAAGAAAATGGCTGAAAAAATCGAAGGAGTGCACTCGATATCAAAACCACAAAGGAGAGCAGTAATGTAAAATTAACATAATGCTTCATATTAAAAATAAAAGTTGAATGGTGTCTTAGGTGCCTATTCGATAATTATAGGTAAATCTACGGTGGCATGCATGAACGTTTGCTTATACCTGTGTCGTGGTAATTTGCGTATGTCATTTAATTTGTTCATACTAGTGATTTGGTATTATGAATATCCACACAGGTTCCGTAATTCTTGGATATGTTTTTTTCCGACTTCTCTTGGGTTTGCTTTATATTTTTTGCAAAGAGAGGCAGCGAAGCCTGTCGCGACACCCATTTGCCCGCATGTATTCATGACTCTTGGTCCGCCTAGTCCAACATGTGTGCAGCTAAAGCATCGTCCAGCCATTTGGAGGTTATCAATGTCTTTGGAATAGAGTGAACGGTATGGGATGTAGTAAAAGGTATTTTTGATACTCTGAAAAAGTGCCTCTGATAAGAAATCTACCGATCGTCCCAAAAGTTTTTCCTGGTAATGGACATCAATTTTCCTTTTTTCAGTGACTACCGTATCGGGGAATTCAACTGAGTCTCGAGCGTCTACCCCAGTATATATGTGATCACCCATTATTCTTCTAGACTCTCTTTTGCCAACGAGAAAAGAAATCCAATCCAATTCTAAATTTGCAAATTGGCGACGCTTAATAGCATTCGCGTATGACCCATAGATAGCGCGAAACATGTGGTCTCGAATAGTCTCCGAGTCATGTATCTGATGGAGTTCGTTGTGGGTAAATTCCCACTGCCACTCACCTGCAGTCGCCACATGGTTTTTAGCTACAGGCTTAGCCCAAGGAACCGAGGGAAAAGAGATCCTTTTATTTCTTTTCTTTGTATACCACATAACACTTGATCCCATAACTCTATTATCTGGCACTTCAGGGGACCACAGGTCCCCGTGTTTATCCCAGCCTTCACCAAATTCATTTTTTGATTCTCGACCGTAGCGAAATTCACAACCAGCCATGTAAGCCAGCCAAGCATCTCCGGATGTATCAATGAACTGATCTGCAGAGAAATTTTTCAAAATTCCGTTGGCGGTTTCTACTGCTTTGACTGATACAATTCTGTTTCCTTTTTTTTCTGCGGCGACCATTGTGTGGCTCAGGAAAATATCCACATTCTCAAGCGCATTCATGTTAGCCATACGTTTTTTGTCGGCTTTTAATGCTTCGGGTGAGGAATTAGGGTAATGAGGTGTGTCGATCATCTTGAGGATTTCCTCTGCTTTTGAATGGATTCCCTCCGTATGTACTCTAATTTCGCTGCTTGCATTACCTCCCAAAACAGGCCGGTTATGAATAAGGGCAACTTTCACTCCTTGTGAGTTCGCAGCAATAGCAGCTGCACAGCCTGAAATCCCTCCTCCGATAATGATGAGGTCATAATGCCCTTTATCAAAGGCAGAAGAAGGGAGTCCTACTTTCTGTCTTCGCCATTTTGGGAGAATTTCTCTTTCAATCGGCGGTCTATCATTTTTGTCCGGGCTAAAATATATAGCCGAGCATCTTCCTTCAAATCCAGTCAGGTCTTTCAATGAAATGGAGTTATTTAGCTCATCTTTTTTGATTTCAATTTGGCCACCGTATTGCCATGCCCACCCCTCTTTGGTTCCAAAAGTTTCTGGTAATGGCTTATTATTGACAAGGATTTGGAATTTTCCGGGGGCTTCCCAATTTCCCGGGCACCAATCTTTGGTCAGTACCCAAGCATGGTATTTGCCTTTTTTGGGGAATTTAATTTGACCGGTCGCATCATCTACAGGTTTTCCGAGCCCATGTGCCAATAAATAACTAAATCCTAAATGGTTCTCGAACTGGTTATCTAACATCCAGCCACCGAGATTTTCAAAATGGGCAGTTTCTACCAAAACAGATTCTGTATCTGTGGATTGAGCCGCTTTACCAAATAAAGGGTGCATTGATAAGGCAGCAGCAGATGCCACGCTCATATCCTTAAAAAAGCTTCTTCGTGTCTTACTCATATCCGTAAAAGTTCAATTTCCTAATGCGCTATTCTTCTTAGATCCGGACAGCGCACAAGTCGATTGTGTTATTAAGTGTATGGCCTTTATGAATTAATGGAGGGAAATTTCAATAAAAATGTCCCTCTTTGATCTTTGTTTAATGAGGATTCTATTTTCTATTGATGTTAGAGGTTTTCAAAAATAGCCATTAGGTTATATTCGCCATTCCTCATGAAAAAACTAAGCGTAGGCATTATTGGGTATGGTTGGGCTGCTGGGGCTCACATAGAAGCAATTAATAATTCAGGCCTTGCGGAAGTCCGTTCTATTTTCTCTTCCCGCGAATTAGATTCTGACGAGGTCTCCCAAAAGCATGGCCCTGGTTTGCAAGTTCATACAGATCTAAAGGAATTCCTTATGGATGAAACTTTAGACGTCGTTTCAATAACCAGTCATCCATGGAAACACAGGGAGCAAGCAGAATTAGCCGCTCTTGCGGGTAAGCATATAATTCTTGAAAAGCCAATGTCACTTTCTTTGGAGGATTGCCAATCCTTGTCAAAAGTTATTCGGGAAACTGGAGTTGGATTCTGTTTATGTTTTGAGTGCCGTTTTTCAAGCCAGTTTAAAGCGACTAAATCTATTATTGACCAAGGTTTATTAGGGGATATCCATTATGGTGAAGTTGATTATTATCATGGGATTGGCCCATGGTACGGGCAATATTCTTGGAATGTAAAAAAAGATGGGGGCTGCAGTTCGCTACTTTCAGCTGGGTGTCATGCCCTTGACGCACTTCTTTACTGCATGGGGGGAGAAGTGGAGACAGTGTCTAGCTATTCTACAAAATCTCGAAATGACGATTTTTCCAAATATGAATACGACACAACCTCCGTCACCATTTTAAAATTCACCGACGGAAGAGTTGGAAAGACTTCTTCTGTAATTGATTGTATTCAGCCGTATTATTTTCATACTCATTTAGTTGGCAGTCAGGGGAGTCTTTTGGACAATAAAATCCATACAGAAAAAATCCACGGACTTAATAAAAATAAATGGGGGCATCTCAACTTCGGGCTAGTGGACTCCGGTGACGTCGCTGATCATCCTTATCAAAGTCAGTTTACCATTTTTTTTCAAAAAATTCTCGCAGGTGAGCCCATGGTCGAGACAGGTCTTGATGGTGCCATGAAAACGCATAATGTGATTTTTGCTGCGGATCTCTCAGCCGAAGAAGGAAAGCCGATTTCCATTCAGAGTTTAGTTTGAGATAAATATTTTCGAATGAAGAAGGTTGCCTTAGCTATAGCTGCTCATCCTGATGACATTGAGTTTGTGATGTCAGGTACACTGATGTTGCTTCGCAAATCTGGGTTTGAAATCCATTACCTCAATCTTTCCTCAGGGAATTTGGGGAGCAATACGTTATCGGAGTCCGATATCAAAGAGGTCAGAGCTGAAGAGTCTCGCTCCTCAGCGTTGCTCATGGGCGCGACTTGGCATCCTCCATTTTTGAATGATCTTGAAATCGTATATCATATAAACTACCTCCGTGAACTTTCAGCGCTGATTCGTTCAATAAAGCCTACTATTTTGTTGACCCACTCTCCGCAGGACTACATGGAAGATCATATGTGTACTTCAAGGTTAGCAGTGACAGCTGCATTTTCTCGGGGTATGCCCAATTTTAAAACCCTACCTCCCAAAAGCCACTTCGATGCTCCTATTGCGATCTACCATTCTCAACCGCATATGAATAGAGATCAAATGGGTGAGTTTATTGAACCAAAATTTGGAGTTGATGTGTCGTCGGTAATAGCAGAAAAAAGAGAGTCGCTCTTATCACATAAAAGTCAAAAAGATTGGCTGGATGCCAGCCAGGGAATCGATTCCTACATCAATACTATGGAATCAAATTTGAAAGAGGTGGGCAAGTCTCTGCATGTTGATGGATTTGTAGAAGGGTGGAGGCCACACTCTCATTTTGGGTATTGTGATTCTAACTTTAAACCATTAGAAAAAGCCCTGAAACCTTATCTTATAAATAGAAATTAATATATTCATATGGCTCGAAAAATCAGTTCCGTCGCACCGGGGTGGTGGGATTATACCACATTAGATAGCGATCTTATTCGAGATGCCGCTGCTCTGACACCAGCTAAAATGAAGAAGCTCTCAAGGCCTGGGTTTTCCGTTGTGATGTACGATACCTTGGAAGAATTTTATTTAGCAGAAGCCTTGGAATACATTCATGCATGGAAACAGTCGACAGCCGATAACCCAGTTGGTATTTGTGGGCCAATAGGTCCCACCGAACAGCTTCCTCTTGTTGCTAGAATCATTAATGACTTGGACCTCGACCTGAGGTCAGGGCATTTTTGGGGAATGGATGAATGGGTTGTTGATGGAAAGTCAGTGCCATCAAACCATCCTTTGTCTTTTGAGAAAGCAGATAGGGAGCTGTGTTTTAGTCGGATAAAGAAGAAGCTTCAGTTCCCGAATTCCCACCTTCATTTTCCCTCGTCAGATATAACTTCATTCAAACAGACATGGCAATCTGGTGTTAAATGCGCCTTGATGCAGGGAGGGCAGGGAGATGTTAAGCACTGGGCATTCAATGACCCACTTCCGAGAAAGGGGAAGTGGAAAGATACCCCACCCACATTTGAAGCTTATTCCAAACTTGGAACTCGAGTTGTAAACTTACATCCTCTGACCATATCTCAAAATGCCAGAACCAGTGGTGGGGGAAATATTTCACTGGTCCCATCACAAGCGGTGACTGTTGGGCCTCAAGAAACCTGGATGTCTGAAAAAGTGTCTATCTGGCATGCTGGATGTCATGATAATGCTTTTGGGCAAAGGTTGACTTGTCTTATGATATCCGAAGGATTACTGGATTCCAGCGTTCCCATGTCTCTATTGGCCAACCACCCGAATGTCCAATTCAATTATCTTATTTCGGGTATCGGAACATGCTCTGTAGAAATGCATTAGGAAGAAATGGGAGGACTTTTCGTCGAAAGTTTATGAAATAGGAGTTTGACCCCCTTGTTTTTCATACGAAAATAGATTACTTAATCTATATCATCACGTCTGCCGGGACATGATCTAAACCATAAAATAACCAACTAAATGCATATCCATCCATCAGGAAAACGATTAAAAGGTTTTACTCTTATTGAACTTCTTGTAGTCATTGCCATCATTGCCATATTGGCTAGCATGATGCTTCCTGCTCTTGCCAAGGCCAAAGAGGCAGGTAGATCAGCTAAATGTAAAAGCAACCTTCGTCAGATCAGCATGGGGATGGTCATGTATGCTGAAGACAGTCAGGATACTTTGCCATGGGCTGGTGGTGTCGATCGAAACCTTCAGCCTGACTGGGTTTGGGGTGGGCACAGAATGAGCAACCCAAATGATCAAAGGCAGTGGAGTCGTTCAAATTGGGCTTTGCATGCCGAATCTGGTTCCATATTTAATTATGTAACTGGTCTTCCTCGTGTTCTTCCAAAAGCTGGCAGAAGGGATACAGATTTTTATACGCGAACACATGACGTTTATCGTTGCCCAAGTACCGGTGAGTTGGGGCGATCTAGACGTGTTAATTTTAGCATGAACGCCTGGATTGACCCGGATCGCCGATTAAAAAATGGCAGAGTGGGCAAAAGAGGCGTTGAATTACTCAAAGTAAAAAGGCCCGTTTCCAAGCTTATGGTTTTAGATGAATCTCCAGAGACCATGCATAATGCCAGTTTCTTTCCTGGTGGCTCCGCTTCACGAGGAAACTTTACCTACCACAATGGAAAAATTAATATGGGTTTCATGGACGGGCACGTCGAGTCCATGAGGCATGAAAATGTCATGAAGATCCAACGCGACACAACCCGTGGTCACTACAATCGCTACCGCTTTTTCGATCCATATTATTGATTATCTAAATCTAGAATAATCACCATTTTGGATTTCCTTGAATTGGGACTCCATTTTTTTTGCGATTTGGGGAAAATCATCAATTAGGTTTACTTGTTCCCTTGGATCATTGTTTAAATCGTATAGTTGCCATTTCCCTTGAAATGGTTTTGAAGAGGGTTTTTCTCTTCCACCTGAACCTTCACTAAGAATGAGTTTCATGGAGCCATACCTGATTGCGAATGTCCCGTTAGCCGAGTGATTGATCACCGGCGGTCTGAGTGCTTTCGATTCTTTCTCCAAAAGATCATCCAAAAAGCTAAAGCTGTCGTCCGCAGCTGATTCTTCGAGCTTGGTGTTTAAAATTTCGGCCAGTGTTGCTAGAATATCCACATGGCAAGTTGTTCTTTCAGAGATTGAGCCACCCCTTACGGTTCCTGGCCATTTGACTAGGAAGGGTACTCTGTGTCCTCCTTCAAATACGTCTGCTTTAGTTCCTCTGAAGATAAAATTAGAGCGATGGTTTGTCTCATTATATGCTTGAATTGTTTCATCAGAAACATGGTCCTCGGTCTCTGAAAAATTTTTCCTATACATAAATGAGCCATTATCACTGGTGAAGATCACAATCGTGTTATTCTCGATTTTATTCTTTTTAACTGCATTTAAAATTTGTCCGACCGTCCAATCAGTTTGGATTATAAAATCTCCATAAAGTCCAAGACCTGATTTTCCAACAAACCTATCAGCAGGTAGAACCGGCTTATGAGGCGATGTGAGTGGGATATAGAGAAAGAATGGTTTGCTCTTCTCTACTGATGTTGAAATAAAATCGGAAGCCTTTGATGCTATTTGGTCCAGTATTTTGACGGCATGAAAGTCTGGCGATCTTTCTCCTTTTCTGAGAAAGCCAGGAAATCTAATGGCTGATTGGTTCGCTGAAGGGAATTGTTCAATTCTATCATTTTTTACCCAGACATACGGGGGGAAGTCCAGGGAAGCGGGTATGACTTCCGAATGGCTGAATCCATTCACATTCGGTGAATTGCCGATGGGTTTCGAGAAGTCGAATTTATTCGGGCTCTTTTTAGATTTAGCAAAGTTCAAACCTAGGTGCCATTTTCCAATAACACCCGTCCTGTATCCTTCATTCCTGAAAAGGTCCGCAAGGGTAAATCTGTTTGGATCAATTAATGATTTTGAATAGCCATTAAGAACACCTCGTTTGAGATTTGTTCTCCAGCAATACCTTCCCGTCACGAGTCCGTAGCGGGTGGGCGTGCAAACCGCAGATGGAGAATGAGCGTCAATGAATCTCATTCCTGATTTTGCTAGTCCATCCAGATTGGGAGTTGGTATTTTTGAGTGTGGGTTAAGACTTTGGATATCTCCATACCCCATATCATCAGCTAGAATAACAACAACATTCGGTCGGTCATTATAAGATTTACTCCACCCATAGTTTGTGTAAATAAAAAGAGTCAATGCGGTTATCACCACGCTAGCGACTCTCATAAGTGTTTTGTCCTGATTCATTTTAATTTTGATAATATTCCAATTCCGAAAAGTGATATTGAGGCCGCAATGAGTGATAAGCCCCCCCTCGCACCGCCTGAGAGAAGGCCCAATACGAGCCCTAATGCAGCAACAATAATTAGACCAGCTCGAGCTAGTTTATACATCTCATGAGGATCTGAGTCTTTTAAGAATTCTTCCCACTTTTTATTCATACAATTAGAACTTTCTTCAGTCCTTTATACCCATAGATTGTTTTAGTTTCCAGACATGAAGATCTAGTAGTCTGGTTTTTTCATCTCCCGAAAACGTAATTGGTGTTCCCCTATCTACTGGAAAAACACGAGAGGTAATCGTTTGTAATCCATCATTGAGAAATATCTCAATTGAAGAATTATCGACCACTGCCTTCATATGGATACGTTTATTGGAGCCTTCCAAAGGAATTTGAGTTCGACTCGGGAATCGAGGGTGAAATGAAACATTTCCTGATTGTGATCTATCGAACTCAACCATCCTGCCCATATGATCAATTTCAAGAATAGTCTTTTGAGTATTGTGGTTAAAAAATGAAATTCTAACTGGTTCGGTAGAATGCCTCGGCACAAGAGTAGCGGATACTTCAAATGGTGGCTGGAGATCGACAAATTGATTTTTGATAAATTGATTCGCTTCATTTACAGTTGCGTGATCTAAACTCTTGCCCGATCTTCTGAGGCCAAAAAATTCGGCGGGCAGTGATTGTTGAAGTCGAAGGTTTTTCCCTTTTCCGGATACCACCCACTGACGCGGTAAGCTCATTGCGCTGCGCCAAGGCGCTACTGGTAGGTTATTTGCATATTCCCAATTGGACATCCAACCCAATGATAATCTTCTGCCATCTGATTCTGGTATGTCTGACCATGTCACTGTAGCATAATAATCTTTGCCGTAGTCCAGCCACAGAGGTTTGTTGATATTGGTTATGGGCCTAAATGTCCTGCCATCAAATTTGCCAATAAAGTATTGTCCCCCTGAACCACCGGCATAACTCCCCGGATTAAGATTTACAATAAGAACCCAATGCTCATTGCCATCCCCATCTTGGAGCGGAAATAAGTCGGGGCATTCCCATATACCATCAATCGCACCTGCTGGTCCAAACTCTGAAAGAAAAAGCCATTTTTTAAGGTCTTTGGATTTGTAGAAGACCACTTTTTTTTCTAGGGGAAGGCATACCGTCATAATCCAACATTTTTCATGGTCATACCAAATAACTTTTGGGTCCCTGAAGTTTTCCATCTTATGGTCCAATACCGGGTTCTTGTCATATTTAGTCCAGGTTCTGCCTTTATCCAAGCTGTAGGCAATATGTTGGTTTTGTAGTCCATGCCCCAGGTTCGTGTAATGGCCAGTGTAAATGGCAACCATTGGTGGGTGTGGATCTTTATTTTTCTGAAATCCGGTGGTGTTATTCCAATCAATGACTGCGCTCCCAGAAAATATCATGACACCATCCTCTTCGAGAAGTGCAACTGGGAGGTGCTTCCAATGAAATAAATCTGAGCTGACGGCGTGGCCCCAACTCATGTGTCCCCATTTTTGTCCAAACGGATTGTATTGATAAAAAAGATGGAATTCACCATCGTAATACACCATTCCATTTGGGTCATTCATCCAATTGATTTGAGGTGTGAAGTGAATGCCTGGGCGCCAGATTTCTTTGTAATAGCCAATTGAAGAAGCGTATTCGTCTAAGCTCCAAGGTGTTTTACCTTTTTGTTTTGGGGTGTCACAAAAAATTATTTGATCAATATTGATATGGCCCCATCCATCTTTTTTTGAGTCTAGAATTCTTACCCTAGCCAGCTGCCCTTTAAGGTCTTTTACATTCCAGTTTTTCCAATCCAAAAATTCATCATCATTACCTGTTGCTGAGCGTACAATTTTATTATCTATCCATAATTCTATGCAGGTTTGATTTACATGAGCTCCTCCACCAATTTTGAAAGAAATGTTGTCTTTGGAAATTGTGAATTCGCGAGACAATAGAGAACCGACAGATTTATCCCCCTGAAAGAATGAGTTTACCAACCTCTTGCCGATAAAGCCTGTGACAGGATTTTGATTTTCCATGGTGCCCCTTGAAGGGGAATCTCCAAAAGCACTTCCCGTGATTTGCCAACCGTTGTAGATCCCCGATTCGAAGTTTTCAAAAACCTCATCTTCTGCTCGAAGGTCTTGACCGGTAAGACAGGTGGTGAAACAAATGCAAGAGAAGAGCTGACTAAGTTTCATGGTGCCTCAAACTAGTATTGGAATCTAATTCTGACAAATCAAAACTAATGAGCTTCATAAGGTGGGAAAAATATGCAATTTTGCTTGCCATGATCTGGTGTTTAGCTGAACTTCAATGATTCTACCCCAGGTTAATAATATGAATAAAATTTTTGTCTTAATTGTCGTGTTTCTAGTCTGCAGTTTGAGCCAGGCCCAAGATAAACCAGGTTATCGTGATACTCCGACCATTCCCGGTCAAAAATGGAAAGTTCATGATCCTGACAGGCCTCAACCCAATGTGGTTCAGCCAGGCAAATCATTCAGTGAAAATGCCAAGGCTCCATCCGATGCTCTCGTACTTTTTGATGGGTCCAATTTAGACAAATGGAGGGGTGGAAAATGGAAGGTTCAAGACGGCTTCATGGAAGTCACAAAAGGTCAGATTTCCACAGACCTTCCATGGAGGGATTTTCAACTTCACCTCGAGTGGGCATCACCTGCAGTTGTAAAGGGTAATAGTCAAGGTCGAGGTAATAGTGGTTTGTTTCTTCCTGGCCGGCATGAAATTCAAATTTTGGATAGTTTTGAAAATCCAACTTATCCTGACGGGTCGGCTGGGTCCTTATATGGCCAGTGGCCACCCCTAGTTAATGCCTCGCGTGGGCCTGGAAAATGGCAAACTTACGATGTAATTTTCGAAGCCCCCAAATGGGACGCCAATGATAAACTTATTTCTCCAGGTTTCGTGACTCTTCTTCACAATGGTGTTTTGGTTCATCACAAGAAAGCATACAACGGGCCAACAAGTCACAAAAGGGCATCGGATTACAAACGCGTCCAAAACAGTCGCACGATCTCTTTGCAAGACCATGGTAACCCGATGAAGTTTAGAAATATTTGGGCCAGATCCATCGATGCATACGATAACTAATCTGTTCAAATTGGATAACGAGTCTTTTATTTCAATTTCTTAGCTGCATGACTTGAAGTGAAAGGAACCGAGATAAACATATGTCAAAGGCCAATTTGGGAAAGACAAAGAATTCCAAATTGGTTTCTTTTTATATTCATATTCAGCCAATTAGCATTTTTCCAGGCACTCAAACTGAAGGGTGATCCCCCTAATATCGTTTTTATTATCGCGGATGATATGGAGTGGGATGATGCTGGTTGTTACGGGCATTCTGTAGTCCGTACACCAAATCTGGATAAGATGGCGGCTGAGGGTATGCTGTTTAGCCATGGCTTTGTGACAAGTAGCTCATGTAGCCCAAGTAGAGCCAGCATAATCACTGGAAAATATCCCCATAATACTGGAGCAGAGGAACTTCATTGGCCTGTTCCTGCGGGTCAGAAGACTTTTGTTGAAGAGCTTAAAGAAAATGGGTATTGGACGGGTGCCGCGGGCAAATGGCATTTGGGCGAGGCCATGAAGTCTCGCTTTGACGAGGTCATGGAAGTTGACACTTCAGGTTTCCAACTGCCTTCTGGTGAGAAAGGGTTATCAGGAAAGTTTAAACAAACATATCAAGGTGATGCTCGCAGTGGTTGCACCGATTGGATTCCATTGTTTAAAAAGCGGCCGAAAGGAAAGCCATTTTTTCTCTGGCTGGCAGCACTGGACCCACATCGTCCTTATGATAAAAATGCCATCCCCAATCCTCATAAACCAGAGGATGTGCTCATTTCTCCTTATCACCCTGATTTACCGTCGGTAAGAGAAGACTACGCTCTCTACTACGATGAAGTGACTCGATTGGATTTTTTTGTCGGGAAAGTTATCGATCAATTGAGTATTGAAGGATTGGAGCAAAATACTTTTATTTTATTTATTAGCGACAATGGCAAACCTTTTCCTCGAGATAAAACAACTCTCTATGATAGTGGAATAAGGTCCCCATGGATAATAAAATGGCCAAAAAATGTGCGGCCTGGAACGCGGAGTAAAAGCTTGGTGAGTTCGATTGATATTGCGCCGACTTTTCTGGACATAGCAGGCGTCAAACCTCATGAGCGATATTCAGGAAAGAGCATGCTCCCGTTGATAAAAAACCCAGATGATAAGATTCGAGAATACATCTTTGCGGAAAAAAATTGGCATGATTATGAAGATCACTCGCGAGCAGTTCGGGATAGTCGGTATAAACTGATTGTGAATAGTTACGTTGATTTACCCAATACCCCACCGGCTGACGCTGTGCGAAGTCCCATTTTTCAATCCATGTTAAAATTGTATAACGAAGGTAGTCTTGAAATTTCTAAACAACAGATCTTCCTGAAACCCAGGCCTGGTTTGGAGCTTTACGATACCAAAGTTGATCCCTTTGAACTTAATAATCTCGCCGGGCGTATTCCGTATCTTGAAATTCAGAAAAGACTATCTTTAGCATTAAATAAATGGGTTGCTGAAACGGGCGATTATGTTCCTAGTTTAAGGACAGCTGATGAGTTTGATCGTGAGACTGGCAAGCCGACGCCAGCCCGTGTTCGGCCACGTTTATCTAAAATCCAAATGCAGTCCAAAGGGTTGACGGCTCCTTGATTAACATGAACATGCTGAAACAATGATAAATTTAAAATGGCTTTCCCGGATTTTTTTTATAGCCCTTATTCACATTTTTTTGAGTTGCCAGACCAATCCCTTAAAAAGCGAAATTGGTAAAATGACATCCCAACAGGCGAAGCTAAGATTTGGATCACCTGATGAAACAAACCAGTTGCCTTCCGGATTTCTAGAACTTAGTTGGTTTATTTCATCTGAATTCGGAAGTTTGAGAAAGCAAGTCATGACATTTAATGACAAAGGGTTGCTCGCTGATGTAAGATCCTACTACGTAGGGGAAGTAACTCCTCCCCTTGGGCCCGTATTTACCGACAAATATGAACGATCTGTTCTTGAATAGAAACTGCTAAAAGAATTTCAAATGAAACAAATACATATCGTTGCCTTCATACTTTTTTTATTTCCGAAAATCATATTTTCCCAATCAGATTCCGATCCAACCTTTCCAATAACAGCCGACGGTTTCACCGTCCAATTATTTGCCAGGGATCCAATGGTCCGCAATCCTTGCGCTATTACCTTTGACGCCCAGGGCCGGCTTACAGTGGGAATGGGACCTCAATACCGGAAACCAAAACCCGAGACTCCCGGCGACAGCGTTTATATATTGGAGGATACAAACAATGATGGAGAGGCCGACCGAAAAATTGAATTTGCTACCGGATTCAACAACATACAAGGCTTATTGTGGGACCGGGATCAGCTCTACATTGCCAATGCTCCCGACTTCACAGTGGTTAGAGATATCGACAATGATGGTAAAGCTGATGTTTATACCAAACTGTATACTGATTTGGGCAATCTTGAGCACGGATTGCATGGGCTCAACTGGGGGCCTGATGGGTATCTCTATATGTCAAAGGGTAATTCAAAAGGTTTAACCCAGCCCCCCAACAGGATCGCTCCAGGCCCCTTCCGTAAACTTTGGGGCATTGATGTCGATGGGCTTCCCGATTTTCCTGATCCCAAAACATACTCCGGGACTGAATACAAAAGGGCCTTTCATGATCCTTCCGACGACTGGGGGAGGCAGGGAGGTATTTTGAGGTGTCAGCCCGATGGGAGCGGATTAGAGATCTTTGCTGCAGGATTCAGAAACCCGTGGGATATTGCCTTCGATAGCTCCTTTAATTGGCTTGGAACGGATAATGACCAAAATTTAGGAGATAAGATATTTTCCCCTTTTTATGGTGCTCACTTTGGATGGGGGCACGAATGGAGTTCTGATTGGGCCGGTGAAAATCATCTGCCTACGTTACCTCGCAATGGGCCTTTATTCGAAGGCTCTGGGACAGGCGTTACTTGGTGGAACCCCGATGGTGTGCCCGATGAATACAAGGGCGTCTTTCTCATTAATGATTGGTTGACTCGGGAGGTCCTGGTTTACAAGCCCGAATGGGATGGTGCTCGTATGAGACCGAGTAAGACACCACTTGAAATTCTGGCGACAGCTGAAAGAGGAAGAGATATGTCGCGAAGCGATGGGAGAAGTTTTGATCCTGTCGATATAGAAATAGGACCGGATGGCTCAATTTATATTTCAAGTTGGGGTCGTGAATATGGTGCTGTATTCAAAGATAATAAATTTTCCAATGAAGGCAGGATTTATAAATTAACTCATTCCGATTTGAAAATGAGAAGTCCGGTTGTTCCTTCAAAGTTTACATCTCTTACCAATGATGCATTGATTGGATTGTTTGCTGACGAACATATCCAAGTTCGACTTAGGTTGCTCCAACAAGAACTCATAAAAAGGATCAAGAGTGGAGATCTTGAAGTTGCGAGTACCTTCGATCATGACCTTCCGGAGAAGACCAGGACTTGGTTGATTCATGCGGCTTCTCTTGCCGGTGATACAACGTTTTTAAGAGGTGAATTGAATCGATCCAATCTATTGGATAAGAAGCGCGAACAAACTCTTATCCAGGTTATTCGTAGTTTATCCAAACAAGATTTCATAGATTCAAAAGTATTCTTCATGTCTGTTGTCGGCTCCGATTATAAACGTGTTTCCCATGAGATATGTGTGGGGGTCCATCGGCATAAGCTCCCTTGGCACCAGCTGTTGGTTAAAGCCTTGTCAGAAGAAACCGACCGTTTGGTATATTACACTGCCTGGCGCGCGTTGGGTGAAATTTGTTCACAGAAGGAATTAATTGCTTACACCAAAGCAAGTCATCCAAGGGTCAGGTTAGGGGCTTTACTCGGTTTGCTTGAAGAGGATATGGGGTCTGACGAGGTCGTCTCTCACCTTACAAAAGACCCTGACTCAATTGTCGCTAATATCGCTAAGAAATGGATGTCAGGGAAGGATTCATACGTCATTAAAGGAAAACCTTTATTGGTAAACTCTGCGTTGAAACCTGATGCCAAAGAGTCCAGAGAACTCTACACAGTTTTTATCAATGGCGCTCCGAAAATTTATGCAAAACAAAGTTCAGGAGAATTTTCATGGAGCCTAGTAGAGGAAGGCGCTGAAACATACACGGACCGATCATATGCGCTGAAAAACGTGCCGGAAAAATTTTGCGGGATGTTACTTCTAAAGACTTCCAATGCAGACGATAGGAACAAGGATGTAAAATTGAATATGACAATAGACAAGAACGCCAGTCTCTACGTCTGTCATGATAGACGCGTTCCGAAAAAGTATCACCCTCAATGGCTAAGGTCATTTAAAAAACTGGACCACATAATCACGAATGAGGATAGTGAGTTTGACATATTTTACAAAGATGTCTCACCTGGAGAGATTGCTTTGGGAGCAAACTGGGAGGGCACAGAAAACCCGACTTGGTCACAAGCCCAATATTTTGTTTTTATGGATATTCCAGGGTTTACTGTGACTCGGAAAAAATCTGAAACTAATATCGAAGATTCTATCAAGCTTTTGGCAAGCGCTGACAAACAAAGAGGAAAGAATTTATTTTTTAACAGAGACGGCGCTGCTTGCGCAAAGTGTCACAGGCTTGAGGGTGTCGGGAATGCCTTTGCTCCAGATCTCAATGATATAGGTAAAAGAGTATCCGCCGAATTTATTGTCCAATCTATAATTGACCCCGATGCGCACATCACAGAGGGTTTTCATCAGTCAGTCATTGAGACTAAGGGCGGAGGTGTTTATTCAGGGATTTTGCTCAGCGAATCAGGTCGTAATGTCCGCGTGGCACTGATGAGTGGAGACTTGGTTTCCGTCCCAACCCTTGATATTTCATCGAGGACTGTATTAAAGGCATCTGGAATGCCCTCGTATTTTAAGGCACTGCTTTCCTCGAGAGACGTGGCTGACATCACGGCGTATTTGCTTTCAGCTTCAACAGCTCAGAGCGATGTGATCGAAGGTGGTAGCTGGAGAATTGAGAAGTCTGCTGAAAAACTGGATATTTTCTACCAACGGAAATTGATTGCAACATATGTTATGCAACATCCCAAATTAACACGGCCTGCTCTAGTGAATGTGCATACTTTATCAGGCGAGCCAGTGACCCGGAAGTTTCCCGCAGGACCAGATGCAGACCATCAGTATATGCATCCTGGGTTATCCGTGAGCTTTGGCTGGATCAGTGGAAATGACTACTGGAGAATGAAATCTCCAGTCAATCACATTGGTTTTGTCAAGCAACCAGCTATTGAAAATGGAGTTCTAGAGTTTGAAGTGAAAAACGCTTATTTATCCAAGAACCAAAAGGCAACTATTTGTTTTGAACTTCTTAATCTGAAATTAAAACCATTGAAAAAGGGGCAACTCCATGTTTCCTGGAACTCGAAATTCTACAACGACCAAAACTCGTTCATATTCGGTGATCAAGAGGAATCAGGTCTAGCTTTCCGCATTTCTGAGGATTTGAATGTTAAAAGTGGAAACGGAAGGATTACTAATGATATGGGTATGAGTAATGGTTCTGGGACTTGGGGAAAACCCTTTTCTTGGATAGAATATTCCGGCATCCGAAATAAAAAGAGAATCGGAGCGATAATCAAGCCCAGGCCTACTAATCAAAGAAAGTGCTGGGCCCATAGCCGTGACTACGGAGTGTTAGTTGCCAATCCATTTCCAAGACAGGATCGAGAACAGAGGACTCCGCTCAGGCCAACTCAAATTGCCGAGAAATCCGTATACGACCTGTCTTATGAGATGATCATATTCGAATCTTCCCCCGAGATTTTGGCGGACAGGGTTTGGAAATAAATTATCTTATTTTAAATCGATTTTATATGACCTTTTCATGGCCCCCCAAACCTGGTTAATTGTAAGCGATGGCTTCTTCTGATCTTCCCGGAAAAGGATGGATATTATCTACAGATTTTGACGGTACTCTTTTAGACTCGAACACCCCACCAAGGGTGGACTCCAAATTGACCAGTTGGATTTCAGCGTTTCGAGAGAGAGGCGGTATTTGGACGATAAATACGGGAAGAGAACTACCATATCTCACCGCAGGCCTTAGACAGTCGAAAATGGGGATTGTTCCCGACTATGCCATTGTCGTTGAGAGAGAAATTTATAAATTTGATCATGGGGATTATGAGCCGGTGTTTCCATGGTTTGAGCAATGTTGCGACCATCATGCCAAGATTTTTGAGGTTCACAATCATCGATGGGGGGATCTGAAAAGTTGGATCGCTACGAACGCAAGTGCTGTGACCTATCAGGACAAATACTCCCCATTTTCTGTCATAGCCGATGATGAGGAGCAGGCGAGCAAGATTCATCGCAAGATGGAATTGGCTGCGCAAGATATGGAAAAAATCATATATGTCCACAACACGATCTATGGGAGGTTTGCGCATGAGGATTATCACAAAGGCTCGGCTTTAAAGGAATTATCAAGAATCAACTCAATTCCGATTGATCGAGTTATTTCTGCCGGGGACCACTGGAATGATTTCTCCATGTTCGATAATACGATTTCCGGTTATTGGATAGCTCCCGGAAATGCCATTTCAGATCTCAAGGATCATATTCTAAAGCATCCACGGGGTTACGTTGCAAAAAATACTAGTAGTTTGGGAATTCTCGAGGCACTTTCATTTTTCTTCCCTGAGCTCCAAAGTGAAAAAATATGAGATAATCAGGTGGTTTCGATTGACATCAGATCCGACTTAAGATCATTTATTAATGTCCCTTCAATGTTGCTAGATCATGCCTGTGGCGGATCTAATGACTTACGGAAAGATATACAGAAATAATGAGCGAATCATCGGTTCCTACCGCAAAAGAGTCAGACCAAGCCCTCGACAAAACGATATCAGAAGTTGTTATACGAATAGCTGGAAATTCACAAGATGGCATCCAATCCATCGGTGGATTCCTCGCCCGGCTAGCGGGAAGAAGTGAACAGGAGGTCATGACCTTCATGACCATCCCCGCGACCATCTCGGGTGGGCCGTCGGTTTTCCAAGTAAGGATCGGGAGTGGCGAGGTGATGAGCCCAGGTGACCTCTCCGATGTTCTTCTCGCATTTTACGACCACAGCTATGAAAAGCATATAGGTCAATTAAAGAAGGGTGGGCTTGTTTTATACGATAGTGATCACGTTGAACCTAATCCTGAATGGACGGATGAGTATGCGCACGTTGGAGTGCCAATATCTACTTTGACCATTGAAGCCATCGGAGGCACAGCCAAAGACAAGGGTAAAAATTTATTTGCATTGGGACTCATCTCCAAGGTCTTCCAACTCGATTCGGATAAGATTATACGATTGATGACGGAAAGATTTGGGTCCAAGGGAGAAAGTATACTTAAGACGGCGCTCAATGCCTTTCATGCAGGATATGCCTATGAAGTCGGTGACCTAATAGCGACTTACAAATTTACAGAACCTGAAAAGAGAGATAAAGACCAGGTTGTTTGCAGCGGCAATGAAGCTTTAGCTTACGGTTTGATCGCTGCGGGTGTCCGTTTTGGCGCTGGGTATCCCATCACCCCCTGGTCAGACATCATGGAGCTACTTCGAAGAGAGTTGCCCAAATATGGGGGCATGTTCATACAAGGCGAGGATGAGATTGCCTCCGTCGCCATGGCCATTGGATCCAGTTATTCTGGGGGGGTAGCTGTCACTGGCTCTAGCGGTCCGGGTATAGCTCTTAAATCCGAAGCCATCGGTTGGGCAGTCATGGCCGAGGTGCCATTAGTGATTTGTGATATTCAAAGAGGAGGTCCGTCTACTGGTCTTCCAACTAGCGTCGAGCAATCCGATCTCAATATTGCCTGTTTTGGTGGTCATGGTGATTCTCCACGGGTAGTGGTCGCTCCCTCGGATGTGGAGGATTGTTTCTACACAGCAATCGATGCAGTAAACATCGCAAAGAAATATAGTGTCCCTGTGTTTATACTTAGTGATCAGTCCATAGCATCAAGGATTGAGGCTTTTTCTGAACCGGATCTCGAAGGCTTATGCCAAGAAATCAGGCCTGATTTCTCACCTGTTCCATCTCACAAGCCATATGACCTGAGTGACCCATCTGGTGTGAGCCAACATTTACCTCCTGGAACCCGTATAGAAGATGGAAAATACCCGGTTTTGACTGGGCTTGAGCACGATGAAATGGGGCACCCAGCAGGCTCCCCGGAGCTGCACAAAAAAATGTCAGCAAAAAGACGCCAGAAATTAATTTCATTGGCTGGCGAGCTCCCACTTCCCAAAATTCATGGTTCTGACTCAGGAGATGTTTTGTTATTGGCTTGGGGGTCAAGTTTCGGACCTGTACGCGAAGCTGTCAAAGCAAGTGCCTCTCACTCCTCGATAAGCCTGAGCTGCGCGTGTATTCGCCACATCAATCCGCTGCCTGATGGTTTGGATCAATTAATTGACAAGTTTGCGCACGTGTTTGTGGTCGAGCTCAATGATGAAGGAATCAATGGTTATGGGCAGCTCTGTTCGATATTAAGAGCGAAATACTGTAATCCTAAAATCAAGGGGATCAGTAAAACTGATGGACTGACCTTTAAGATCCAAGAAATCCTTGATGCGGTATCGGATAAAGTCGCTATGGCCGAAGCGGCCCAATAATAAGTAAAAATTAAAAGTCTAGAATTTTAAAAAATAATGAGTGTTACAGATAATTCGCCTAAGGTCACCGATCAAAACAGGGCTCCGGTAACTAAAAAAGACCTCACCGCAGACCATCCTACTTGGTGTCCAGGTTGCGGTGATTTTTCAGTGCTTGCATTTTATTACAAGTTGTTGACTAAGAGGCAGGTTGCTCACGAAAAAGTAACGACAGTGGCGGGTATTGGTTGCTCAAGCCGATTCCCTTATTTTGTTCAGGCGCACGGTGTCCATTTCATTCATGGGAGGGCTTTGCCCTTTGCATCTGGAGTTTCTTTATCCAGACCTGATTTACACGTTTTTGCTTTCGGGGGTGATGGTGATGCCTTTTCAATAGGGGGAAACCACCTCAACCACACAGCTCGCAGGAATGTGAAAATGACCTACGTCATCATGGATAATTATGTCTATGGGCTCACCAAAAAACAGACCTCCCCGACCTCTCCTGTGGGATTCAAATCTAAAACAGATGTGTGGGGGTCCAAAGATCGTCCTATTAATCCAATGAAGCAGTTGATCTCAAGCGGAGCAACCTTTGTAGCTCGGGCCACTCACTCAAAGCCAAACCACCTCCTCCAAATGATGGAAGCGGCTATGGATCATGACGGATTCAGTGTTATCGAATGCTTATCCGAGTGTGTCGAATTTTATCCCGGTGCTTTCGATGCCTCCAATACTAGGAAAGGTGGAGAATTCAATTTGGTGCCAGACGATCATGATGTGACTGATGAACATGCAGCGTATGCTCTTGCTGGAGAACCTTTTCCCGGTTATTTTGGCATATATTATAAGCAGGATGTTCAGACAAAAAATCAGAATGAGGCCGAGATCATAAAACCCATTCATGAAAAGTTTTCCGATAAATCCCCTGCCGAGATACTTCAGCTCTCTTTCAACCGGATGAAGTAAAATCTTTTTTTGATTTACTCGAGGGTATTTAAGTTAAGAACTCAAATAGTTGAGTTTACAATTTGTGGCTTTCCATTAATTTAACAGTTTTGGAGTCATTCTCACTCATATTTTGTAACGAATCTCAAAAATTATAGTCCTATAGTCAAATGATATACAGCAAATGTTCCTCGTGTTTTTCTGCATTCAAAATTCAAGAATACAGAAACATCTTTTTTACCATATTCTCCGCCGCCTCCTGCCATAAATATTGGCGAGTATTTTTGTTTTTGTTTTTGTTCCAGGCATTACCCGAACGCCTTGTCGGTCAGGATATCTCAATCGATCTCGATGGTCTTAATATCGATGAAGTGAGCGAGGGACACAAATCTCCCTATGTTGTTGAGTTTTTGTTCTCCCTAAAAAATAGCAATGGCAAAGCCATAATTGTCCCTACCGAGCAGATAAGATTGAGCCCATTTGAAAACGAAAGACCGCTAAACAGCCAGGAGAGTGGGGCAATCATCTTACCAGCGTATAATAAGCTCCTCGACACCGTTGTCATTTCTGATTTTTCGGCCAGCATGACTTCACTTGGTTCTAATGCTGATGATGATCAGAATGGAATCTCAGATTCATTAGAATCCATGGAAGCAACCGTCTCCAGCTTTTTCCAATTGATGACTGAGGATGTGAAATCTTCTTTGGTTGAATTCCACAATGGACTCACTCCTCCAACTATTGTTTCTGAAATGACTGATAGTCCTTCTATTCTTATCAACGGTCTAAACGGAATTAAAGATACGGTATTTAATGATTTTTCTGGTTCAACACGATTTTGGGATGCTCTAGATACCGGCCTATCAGCTATGGATGCGGGAAGTTCAGGTACGGACGAAAAATATTTATTTCTTTTCTCTGACGGGGCTGATGAATCGAGTCTTATAAGTCCTTTGCAGGTTATTTCAAGAGCGGTCGATAATGGAGTCAAAGTCTTCACCACTCTCTACAATACTGGAGAACCTTTATCTGGTGACCATGCTCCGTTGGAATTTCACGTCGATTCAACAAGCGCGAATATCCTCCCTGTCATCAAGGACTCGAATGACGAGATTTATAAATCAGGTGAGGCTAGACTCGTCATTACTAAAGATGCTTTAGCTGCAATCCCGACTGGAGATCAATTTTCTTTTTTCGGTGAAACAGGCGGGCAGGTCTATATCCTCGACCCAGGAGAGGAACCGACCGAGCCAATTGTCAATTTTACTGTCTCAGAGGCTGGAACCGAAAATTTACAAGGTGGAGTCGTGGTCACTGAACTCGTTGATTTTTCTGGTCCTGGTGATTTTTGGTTATACGCAAACGGGGATAACGAAGATGCGTTTGTTTATATGAATACACTCGATGGACTGACCGAATCGGATGCTATTCAATTTGCGCCAGACCATACCCTTGAGCCATTTTGGGTCTTTTCCCAAAGCGGTCAGTACGAACTTGTATTCAATGTGTTTTCCTTCATTCCTGATGGAACACGAGTTGAAACAAAATACAAACTTCTCGTCACGGTTGACGAGGATGTAGAACTATTAGATTCAGGCGCATTTAGCGCCAAGTTTACGTTTGACGGCACAGCCTGGAACCAGGCTCTTATACATGATGGTCAGGAAATAGATCCCAATGAAAACATTGTTTACGTTGGTCCGGAGGCTCAAAGAATAATTGCGGATCCGTCAGAGTATCCATTTTATTCGGGAGAATCTCTCTTCGTCATAGATGGGAATGCTGTCTCACTTGGAGTGGATCTAAATGAAATCTCTCAAGGTTTTCTTTTGGATGAAAATGTGACCATCAACCTTGTTGACTATTCGGGAGATGGTGAAATGTATGCTTGGGACTCTGATCCAAACAATTTGACTTTTGATACAAGTAATGGTCTCACATCCGTGACCCTTTTGGGTGGTAGTGTCTACCCACTGCAATGGGCATTCACTGAGCCAGGAGAGTATTCTTTTGGTTTCCAAGCTGTGTCCCAGACCATTGAACCAGATGAACCCACAGAGGGAGGAACTATCAACGTTACGGTTAGAGTCGACCAGGACTTGAACGTTTTATTGGCTTCGGCCACTGGAGGTGAAATTTTTACCTCCAAAACTTCCGACCAAATGCTAAATCGAGTTGAAGACATCATTTATAATCTTCAGGGGAGATACTTAGCGCGATGGTCCACTCTTAAAAGGGGTGAATCTCCTTTCGTTCCCTCGTTTAGACTTCAACTTCAAGGTCAGAAGGCATCCTATGAAGCTCCACCCGTTGTTCCATCATTACTCGATGGATCTATTCTAGAGGCAAACATATTGTGGTCCGACGGTGTTAGTCCGGAAGGCGGCACATCGCTTACCATGAAGCTCGATTATGTTCCCCGTAATTTCCAAGGTATTCGTTTTACATATGCATCAACGCATGATTTCGATCTGATACCAATTCCACTTGATCAGGGGGGACTACTACCAAACGATTGGGAAATAATTCACACGCATGAAAATGGAGTTGGCGCCGTCGAGGTGAAGGGTCCAATCATCAACGGGCGTCCATCCGTTTTGCCATTCTCATCAGCTGGTAAATTATTTCAATTACAGTTCTCCGAACTATTATCTCTGGGATCTATCTTCTATGAATTTAATGTGACTCCGGTCAACCCAGCTAATTCTTTAAATTTTGAGAGCCAGCTGGATTTTCTAACTCCACGAACAGAGCTTATTTATGACACACCTGTAGATTGGCTCAACTTGTATGGTATCTCTGGGGATATTCCTGCACTTGTCATCGCCGAAAGGGGAGATCAAGACAATGATGGCGTGCCCACTTGGCTGGAATATCGACTTGGGACTAATCCCACAGATGAAAATAGTGTGTTTAAATTTTTTGGTGTTTCTGATTCGGAAGGGCAGCCAACGCTTTCATTCACAACGGAAAAGTTCATTCAATACCAAATTGAGTCTTCGACAGACCTCATCTCATGGGAATTAACGCAAACCATTGATGGGGTGGGTGGTATTTACAATTTTGTTGATACTTTGCCTGAAGGGGAAGACCACCGGTTTTACCGTATTTCAGTCGTTAGACCTGGATCTATTAGCCTTGATATTGAAGCTGAGTATGGCACCCCTGAAAATTCGGATTCATGGCTTTCCATCAAAAATTACCAGGGTAATTACGTAACAGTCGGCGTCGATGGAAAAATTGCTTTCAAGGCGGCTGACCAAGAAGAATGGCAATTTGTTCAATCTCCAACAACTAAGGCGCTATGGGATGTTGATTTCTTCAATGACCAATGGTTTGCCGTTGGAAACGCCGGAGTCGTTCTTCAAAGTTCCGATGGAATAACTTGGAAGCGGGCGGAAACACCTGACGTTCCTTTCTTGTGGAGCATTGCCAACAATGGGGAGCGCATTGTGGCTGTTGGTTATCGCGGTGGAGTAATTTCAAGCGACGATGGCGTTTCATGGATTGAGACTAATGTTTCAACACCCGATTTTTTAAGAAAAGTTATTTGGGACGGGAAAAGATTTATAGCCACTGGCGCGCAAGGTGTTTTGCTTTCCAGTGCAGATGGGCGTCGCTGGACCAGTATTAATACGCAGGTTTCTAATGCGCTTTATGACGTTGCCTACTCTGGCTCTAAATATGTTGTGACTGGAAGTGAAGGAACGATTCTTGTTGGTGAAAGTATCAACAATCTTTCAAAATCTTCCGCTGCCACTTCCACAGATCTTTACGCCGTATCCTGGTTAGGGGGTCGATTTGTCATAGGTGGTGAAAATGGGGTGCTTCTCCACTCTCAACTTGCTGCAGAGTGGGACGTCCAATTACCTGTCGAAGGAGTTTCCTCACCCATCTGGGCCTTTTCTCCCAATCAAGAGCAAACTTTTATCAAAGCGGTTGGATCAAACGGGTCCATACAAAATATCAGGTTTATACTTGAGTAGGCACTCCAATCGGATAGGGACTTTTTCTTATTAAAATAATATAAAAGGGCGGCTTGAGATATTCAGGCCGCCCTTCGCTTTAAAAGAATAATACGTTTAATTCATTTGGTCTTTTTAGTGACCCAATCGAATTTAACAACGACCTCATCGCCGGTTTTAATTAACCCAAGTGCCACTTTCGGTGCTGGAGGTTTCATGGCAAAATCAGTCATCTTAACCTTGGTTTCTCCGGAGATTTTCAATTTGTCTCCCTTTTGGGATTCAATCTTTACCGGAAATTTTACCAGCTTAGAGACCCCGGCAACTTTCAACGTACCGACCGAATCAAATAATAAGGGCGTTCCATTTTTCCTGGGTTTCTTGGACGGCTTGAGTGATAGCAGTTTGTATTGTGCTTCAGGATGCTTGTCGCGCCTCATTGTAGCATGCATCACTTCATCCATTCTCTTTTTGCCGCTCAAAATCATTCTTACCGGAATACTTATATCAACTTTTGGTTGAACTTTTATATCTTCAGGAAGCTGAGTATTCATATCGAGCGGGAAATTCGCATCGAATTCGATTGTTCCTTTGATGATCTTTGCCGTAACCGTCCAATCATGGACGGTGGAGGTTCCATCAATGGATAATTTACTCCCGAAAACACCCTTATATTTCACACCGGGTTTTTGGTTGCCCTTTTCTTGAGCTTGGCTCCCAATGAAAGATCCAATGGCTAGTAGCATGGCTACTGAATATAATTTGATACGTCTCATCATAATAAATTCTAATAAGTTAAAGTTACAATGGCAGTTTAAATTCAGACAGACAGCGACTCAGGTGTGATTTCGATTTTCTTTCTTTGTTGTATGGCCTGATTTGCTTGAATCGCAATACTAGTTGCACGATGTCCTTCTTCTGGTCCTGCGGCTGGTAATTGGCTGCCAGAGGAAATATCGGATAAATATTCTGCTAACGATTCGGGATCGGGTTCACCAAATGCATCTATAAAGTCCTCTACAGCAGATTTCCTCAGATAGGCATTGGTAAGAAATGTTTCTAACGCGTAATAAAGAGCTGTTTGTTCATTTGAGCTGCTTGTAGCGTCTTGGTCCTGTGTCGTCAACTTGGTTGCATTAGCGGCCAGATAAATGCCCGTCTCTTTGTAAAAAACATCCTTCCTGGCATAAACTTCCCAGCCGAGCAGGGGCGCATCCGTTTCCTTGAACATCCATGATTTATCATCTCTGAACATTATGGCGCAGTCTGTCCCGTAATACATATCGTAGGTTGCATCGAACGAGTTTCCAATAGTCCCTGAGAAGTCGTAAGTTTTTCCGTCTGAAAATTCAAATATCGCCTTGAATGTATCTTCTACATCGCGACCATCCTTCCATTGGTGTATTCCCCCAAAGCCGGTGACAGATACCGGCTCTTTGTCGAGAAACCAAAGGGCATTATCAATTTGATGAATTCCCAATTCTGAAATTAAGCCGGCAGAGTGCTGCTTTTGTATGGGCCAGTTTAGTTCATTCTCACGTGCTCCATTTGGAGAAACCCGGCGCATGCTGGTTTTCTTGTGCCACTGAGATCGAGAAGTTACTGGATTACCCAAGGCCCCGGACCGGATGAAATCAACCAAGAACCACCTTTGTGGCTCTGATCGAAGTTGGAGTCCTGTTTGGAAGTAAATCTGGTTGTTTTTCTTTGCAGCCCGACAAATTTCTTTCGATTCTTCGACTGTATTGGAAATGGGGGCTTCCAGATAAATATGTTTATTCGCTTTAATCGCGGCAAGAGTGATTTGTTTATGCTGATGAGTTGGTGTGGCTATAATCACTGCATCCACTTTATCGTCTTTGAGCAGATCTTGATGGTTATCATACTTTGCAGCCTTGGGTGCCAACCTTCCAGCTCGTCTCAACCAAGCCGGGTATTTTTCGCAAATAGCCGTAATTTTGGCATTTTTAAGTCTATTTAGGTTGGCAATAATCGCTCTCCCCTGAACCCCGCATCCAATAACCCCTATGTTCACCGGGTTATCAATATCCAGACTTGAGGTATCATAATCCTCTTGAGCCAAAACCTTTCCAGAACCCATTACTAATGCCATGGAGGCCATTGACGTTCCGCGGATAAAATCTCTTCTGTTTAGATGCTGCTGAAGTTTTTCAATAATTTCCTGTTTCATGGATCTAGTCTTCCATCATATAACTCAATTAATAAAAGGCAATCACATCTCATAAAGTCTCTTTCACCCTATGACTTTTAATCAGACGTTTATTTAAGAGATAACATTCAGATCATTTTCAACTTAATGCTTGCTTCATTAATTTAGTAGTGCCATTTTGACTCTACAAGCGGCTTTGTTTTTTTTATGACTCAATGAAAGCCAATGAGCAACAAGGGTAACATAAGTTTTATTTCAAAGGTTTTGGGTAACTTGGACCGTTTGGACAGGAACGGTATTGAGACTTTTGTAAAGAAATTGGCTCGCGAAAGAAGTCTGCTAGACACCCTTTTTCACGTTATCGAGGATGGTGTTTTAGTTTTAGATGCTGAGGGGAAAGCAATTTATTTAAATGACGCCATCTCGAGAATATTAGGCGTTCCCGGGGAGTCCATTGAAGGGCAGCATCTCACTGAGTTTTTATCGGAAGCTGATTGGGAACGGCTTTCTAACATGGATAAATCCGGCGATAATCCAGTTCTGAGGGTCGAGTTTGAAATCAAATTTCCCAGACCACGGTTTTTGCGAATGTATGCCGCTCCGCTTGATAATGACCCTGGTGAGGATACGGGATTAGCTTTGGTTCTCCAGGACGTCACAGAGGATAGGCAAAAGACTTTTGAAGCGATAGAAAGTGAGCGTATTCAGGCGCTGACTTTACTTGCTGGCAGCGTTGCCCATGAGTTGGGCAATCCGCTCAATGCTCTTTATTTACATCTACAACTTATTGAGAGGGATTTGGCAAAATTACATAAGTCGGTAGATCAAATTCTGGCTGGTAGCCACAAGCCAATCGAAGAGTATAATTTCGGGAAAAGGGATCCCAAACTTCTCGCCGGTAAATTGGAGAATTACATCAAAGTAGCCACCGGAGAAGTCACGAGGTTGGACTATATTGTGACACAGTTTTTGCAAACGATTCGATCCGGGGCCCCCAAGCTACAGATGGCTAGCCTCAATGATGTTGTCGATGCAACCATTGAACTCCTAGGACCTGAGATTGATAACAGAGGCCAGGAAATCATATTGAAATTGGACCCGGGCCTGCAGGAAAGCGAATTTGATCCGGCTCAAATCCAGCAGATTCTGATCAACCTCATAAAAAATGCCATGCATTCGATGAGTACAGGTGGGATTTTGACAATCTCTACCGGAACCCGCGAACAAGGGGTCTGGATCTCTGTGTCTGATACAGGGCACGGTATCCCGCAGGATAAAATTAATCGTATTTTTGAACCTTATTTTTCCACTCGTGAGAAAGGAACAGGCTTGGGGCTTATGCTCGTTAATAGAATTATTCAGGACCACTCCGGTAGGATTGAAATAGAAAGCCCGCCCGGAAAAGGGGCCACTTTTAGAATTTGGCTGCCGATGAACGACCCGAGCCCCAGGCTCCTTAATAATCCGAGTGAGTCCTTGTAAATTAATTGAATAAAACAAAGACCTTTCAGACTAACATGGATTCATTGCCCTTACTTTTAATCGTTGATGATGAAAAACCTACACGCGAAGGCTTACGAGCTGCCTTGGAAGATGACTACGATATCTATGCTGTAGAAGATGCTGAATCCGCATATCGGCTTCTCGAGGAAAATAAATTTCAGGTTTTGCTTTCAGACTTCAGACTGCCCAAAGAAGATGGCATTCATCTCATAAAAAGGGCCAAATCCTTACCCGTGCCTCCCGTGTGCCTTCTCATGACGGCATATGGGTCGGAGGAAGTAGCAGCTGAGGCTATCCGGGAAGGTGCCGACGACTATATGTCCAAAGGCAAGCTTCAAATTGATTTACTCAGAAACCGGATAAACAAGCTTCTCAAATCGAATCGACTGCAAGAAGAGAACAGCCAACTCAAAAAACAGTTGGATAAAAAGTTTGGTATCAAAAATATCATTGGTGAGTCCTCCGCAATGAAGGAAATTTTTGAAGTTATTCAGCAAGTGGCACCAACACGGGCCACCGTTCTCATCCAAGGCCAAAACGGGACAGGCAAAGAAATGATTGCGAAAGCTGTTCATAACAACAGCCCCAGATCCTCAAACCCGCTTATCACAGTGCATTGCGCGGCACTCACCGCCAATCTTTTGGAAAGTGAACTTTTTGGGCACGAAAAAGGCGCTTTCACAGGTGCTCATGAAAGAAGGATTGGGCGATTCGAAGAAGCTCATGGTGGGACTCTTTTTCTCGATGAAATAGGTGAGATAGATCACGTCACACAAGTGAAATTGCTAAGGTTTTTGGGCGAGAGAACTTTCGAAAGAGTCGGCTCAAATAAAACTATCAAGGTGGATGTCAGGCTCATTGCAGCGACAAATAAAAACCTGATTGATATGGTGAGGAATGGAAGTTTTCGTGAAGATTTGTATTTCCGATTACGTGTGGTTGAGATATTGATGCCAAATTTATACGACAGGCTTGAAGATGTTCCCCTTTTGGCGGATGCCTTTCTCAAGGAATTTTCCAAAGAAAATGGTAAAAATATCAAAGGGTTTTCAAACGAAGCCATGGATGCATTACTTTCTCACAGCTGGCCAGGAAACGTCCGAGAGCTGAGATTCGCAGTGGAGCGAGCCGTCATCATGACACGAGGATATGAGATCGCTTTGAGAGATTTGCCTGGAGAAATTTGTCAATCATCAACTGGACAATCTGTCTCTGATCGAGCAACCTTAGGGAGTGATCAATTGAAGCCATCGGGAGTGATCGATTCCAACGCCACCCAGACCGTTCAAGACGCTGAAAGACAGCTTATCATCCGTGCTTTGCAAGAATCGGGTGGAAATAGGACGGTCGCTGCTCAGAAAATTGGAATGAGCCGTCGAACTCTCCATCGAAAACTCCATAAATATAACCTGGAAGGTTTCTAAAAAGTCAATTTCCACAAATTAATATATGCCTAAAATTCAAGAATGGATTTATCAGCTGGAGGAGGGTCAATTTGGCCGAGTGTTTCAAATTGTAGTCGTCGGCGTTGCGCTGCTAGTACTTGCTGTCATCTTCCATCTTCGAGAATATACAAATCTATCCCATCCTTCGGCAATGGATATGGCACAGGTTGGAAGAAGTATCCAACAAGGCGAGGGATTCTCCACTAAAAATGTGCGTCCCTTCGCCATTTACATGGTGGATCGTCAGCACGTCAAAAAGAATAGAAATTCTACCAGTGGCTCTGGCAATGAGGGAAATGAGAGTAAGCTGGCCCAAAGCGCTGGCTCTCAGGATTCCTTTCCCGCCAGTCAAAAATTTTTAAGTCAGGAAAAGTTTCCTGACCTATCGCACCCACCTCTTTATCCACTCTTCTTATCAGGTCTCTTCAATATATTGCCCTTCGACCACAATTTAGACCTAAACGACAATAATTCATTCATAGCTGGTAAATTCCGATATCAGCCTGAAGTGCTTTTGAGTATTGTGCAGACTTTCTTCCTTGTTCTTGCTGTCGCTTTGACCTTTCTTGTCGCTTTTCAACTATTCGATGGCCGGGTCGCTGCCCTCAGCGCAGTGGTCATGCTTCTGCATAACTATTTTTGGAGTTCCATTTTTTCTGGTTTGCCAACTTTGATTCTTGTCAATCTGACCTTATTGCTTGGATTTTTCCTTTCCGTTGCCGCTGGGAAGTGGGAGAGCCTCGCCAACGAGTTGGCTTCGCATCTGCCTGGGGCGCCACTGGAGCTTAAAGAAGATTTCATTCATTCAATTATCCTCATGACCTTAGCTGGATTGGTCATGGGGATCGGCGGGCTCATAGATTATTGCTACCTATGGTTAATCGTTCCCACTATTGCTTTTGCTATTTTCTGTGCGCCTCGTTGGAAGATTGCTTTATCTGTAATTCCCCTCTGCGTTGCCATGCTCGTCATGGCTCCATGGTTTATAAGAAATATGGATCTCACCGGTAACCCTTTTGGTATTGCTGGCCATTCAGTCTTCCAATCGACTCAGGCCTTTCCCTACAATTCGTTGGACTCACAGCTTTCCCCTGACTCCGGTGCCTTTACCATCGAACTTATCGCCAAAAAGTTTGTTGCTGGATTGGGTGATTCCTTAGATAGAGCTCTGGGATCTGTTGGGGGCCTGATGGTCGTGGCATTTTTCCTGGTGGGCTTATTCCTCCCTTTCAGATCAGCTAAGTTAAACCATTTAAGGTATTGGACGCTGGTTTCTTTCGGGATTTTGATTGCTGTCAGTTCGCTTGTTTTTGTGAACTATGGTTCGATGGATACCATAGCAACCCCTTATGAATTAGCTTCCTGGCTTAGTCCATTTATTGTCATATTCTCTGTGGGGTGCTTTTTTGTGGTCACGGATCAAATAGAATTAGAGCTCGTCCCTATGAGAAGAGTTTTCCCTATCATTTTTGCATTATTGGCTGCCTTGCCAT
Source organism: Limisphaerales bacterium (assembly GCA_965657355.1). Classification (GTDB taxonomy): domain Bacteria; phylum Verrucomicrobiota; class Verrucomicrobiia; order Limisphaerales; family JAJOIW01; genus JAJOIW01. Next base: position 371,444 of record CBFHOE010000003.1, read on the forward strand.
TGGTCTGGACTGTTTTACCGCCTAGCCGACTGACGGCACTTCCATTAATGAATACACCAGGTCGGATTTCGCCCTCTGATTCAGCTATAGCTCCGTATGACATTTTCAAAATGCAATCCATTGGGTCGTGGTTTAGAGGGGGCTCCTCCTCAAATGATCGCCAAAATTCTGACGAGACACAGGCCTTGGGTGCTCAAGCTAAGGCGTCTGAAATGATTATGACGGATATGCCCTGGGCATACGCTTGGTATGCGAACAAACCTGCTTTCGCCATAGCTTCAACTCAAAGGGAAGAGTCCATAATTCACCTTGGTCTCAGAAGAGTGCATGGTCTCTATTTAACAGAAATGTCTTTGATGAAATCTTTTGACGAAGTCTTTAGTATCCGCAATGGCGGTTGGTCAAATCTCATCCAATCGATTCTTTTGGAAGGCAAAGCCCCCAATGACTTTCACATGATACACACCCCATACTTGCTGAGGACTAAAACTAAAGAAGGGTATCCTATGCTAGCCAATCAAATATTTTTGGCATCCTACCCCAGATGGCCATGGTAGTTAGGTCTCTGATAATCTTTGAAAATCGACGCTCAGCCATCGGGGTGTCCGCTACCCTTTCCGTCAGATCAGTAAATACCTCAATAAATTGGCACGGTCGGGTTGAAAATGGCCCCAAATAGCATAAAATTAATCGAAACCAATAAAAATACTGGATTTTATCATGTCATGACACCGGTAGCCTCATTTGGCTCAAAAATTAAGCGTCCAATGCTGTAGTTTATAGATTTCTGTTTGACATGGACCTCTTCACTGGATTATCAATAATAACACACAGATGCGATCTGGAATGCCAGATTTTCAGGATTTAAAATACTAGACTATGAATAAGGTAATTGCCTCAACAGGACTGTTAGTAATCGGAGCTACCAGCCTCCAGGCCCAAGAAGCGTCATTCGATAATGCCAGTGATGCCAAGCCATGGAGTATTGGAGCTGTCGTTCGCGGTTTCTACGACGACAACTCGCTCAACACTAACTCAAATGAAATCGAGTCCTTCGGGATCGAATTTGGACCAAGCTTAGCTTACGACACCTCTTGGAACGGTGGTGCCTCCAGGGCTGAAGCATCATACGACTACAGATATAGATGGTATGAAGCTGAGGCACGTAACGAAGATGACCAATACCATATCTTCAACATTGACTTTGATCATGACGTATCGGAAAACATAAAAGTTTCCGTCGACGAAAGACTCGTCATTACTAACGAGCCCACGATCCTTGACCAGAACGTTGTCACGGCTATTCGTCTCAGACAAGACGCACTAAGAAATACCTTCAGCACCCGAATCGATTGGGATTTTGCTGACACACTATCCGCAGGCGTCAGCTACGCAAATAGATATTATAACTATGAGCAAGCTCTTTTCTCTAACCTTCTCGACAGGACTGAGCACCTCATAGGAGTTGACGGTCGCAAAGCACTCGGTAACCAAAAAACTGATGTTGTGCTCGGTTACCAATATGGAATGGTTGATTACAATGGTGACACCATCGTCCGTCAAGGCCTAGCACCTATTTCTTCATCCACCAGGGACAACGATTCTCACTATATTTTCACCGGCGCTGATCACCAATTCAATCCAAATCTCTATGGAAGCTTAAGAGCTGGTGCCCAGTTCGTGGACTACAGCAACGCGGTAGGCGGTGATACATCCACAACCAGTCCGTATGTCGATGCTAATCTCACATACAATTTTACTGATGCACAAACCATATTCGGAGTTCGCCATGCGCGAAATGCTACTGATGTTTCTGGATTCCTAGCGGCTCCGGTTCTCGATCAAGAGACCACCACGGTTTACGGAGCTTTGCAGTATAACTTCACAAGTAGCATCGTGGGAACTGTCAACGGGCAGGCTCAATTCTCTGAGTTCAATGGCGGTAGTTTCCAAAACGCAAATGAGAACCTCTACATTCTCGGTGCGACTCTAGGTTATCAATTGAATGCCAACCTATTGGTTGAAGCGGGATACACCTACACTGACCTGATCAGTGATGACATTGGCGGTCGTGACTTTTCACGTAACTTTATATTCTTAGGCGTAACAGCCACCTATTAATATTTTAATTCTGATTTTAATCTGTGTTAATTAAAAGAGCCGGTTAGACCGGCTCTTTTTTTATTTTAAAGCTATTGAGAGGAAGTCCATTAGCAGGCACTCAGTCACAAAATTCTATCTTTCTTTTGAAAAATATTTTTGTTTTCTGTCACAATTATTCTGTGCTACCTTCTTGAGGCTGGATATGATCTAGCCTCTTTTTATTTATGGAAAAGTTCAAAGCACCAGAGGAATCGCAGGATAAGCTTCATTTTCTGGATTATTGGAGAGTCATCCGAATCCGTAAGGCTATCATATTTACAGTGTTCTGTATTGTTCTCTTGTCCTCAGCGATTTTCACCAACTTCATGCCCGAGAAGTTTCGGAGCTTTGCAAGAATGGACATTCAGAAGGATGCCCCCGACATTGGCACTTTTGAATCATACAGTTATAGCGGAATGGGGTTTGATCCATATTGGATGCAGACTCAGTTCGAAATCATCAAATCGACCGCTGTCCTTTACCCTGTCATCTATGACCTCAATCTGCAGCTGAAGTATGGAGAAAAATACGGTGATGGAACGGAAATGAAGCTGGATACTACTTACAAGATCCTATCTGGTTCTGTAAGTCTTTCTCAAACTCGTAACACTTCGATAATCAAGGTTTCTGCCACAACGTATGACCCGGACCTTGCTGCCGAGATTGCCAACAAAGTTGTTGAAAAATATAAGCTGTTTAGGACGAATAAGCAAAAATCAGCAACTGGGCGGGGCCTAGAATCACTCGAGGGAAAAGTGAGCGAAGTTCAATCTGAGATCACCCAGCTGGAAGATCTCATCGCCAAAATCAAAAAGGAACAAAATATTGATGACTACAGCAGTAGCGAACTCGATGCTTTTGTGCTCACAGAGGATCCTGGAACTATCCAGGTCTTGGCTCGTGAGGAGGCAACCGAGAAACGTGTTTACCTCAGTAGTAAGCGATTATACGACCAACTTTTAGCCCTAAAAGACCAACCTAGAAAGCTGCAAGAAGTTGTCGAGACAGTTTCCCCTGACGTACGTCTTACACAATTGTTAACCGATGCCTCTGTTTTGGAAACTCAATTGGCCGGGGACAGAAATCGATTTACTGATGACCATCCAGATGTGAGGAGAGGGGAAATAATGCAAGAAAGTATTTCTTCCCAAATAATCCGAAGAATTGATGGTATTGTTGAGGGTTATAGAGTTCGTACAGACGAAGCAAAGCAAAAATGGGATTCCACGACTCAGGAATTAGAAAATTACAAAGAGGTGATGAGAATGCGCAACACAAAGTATGCAGGCTACATCACCGCCAAAAGAGACCTTGCGAGAGAAAAGAAAATTTTAGACTCCCTCAAGCTAAAAATTGCTCAGGTTCAAATAGATAATAGTATTGAACGTGAGAGTGAGGTATACCCTATCGATCCAGGCATCGCAGACACAAAACCTGTCAGTCCGAGCTGGCCACTCAACCTCATACTCGGCGGAATAATCGGCTTCACAATTGGTGTAGGTCTTGCCTTCTTCATTGAATATCTAGATACCTCGGTCAAAACCATTGATGATGTTGAAAGAGCATTGCAAGCGCCCGTATTGGGAGTTATCCCACAAAACGTGGGTGCTATTATTGAAGAAGGTCCTGACAGTCCTCATGCTGAAGCATACCGCGTCTTGCGCACTAACCTTCTTTTTTCCCGGAAAGACAAAAACGCCAACACGTTTTCGGTTGTTTCTGGTGGAGCCGGTGAGGGTAAGTCGACAACTCTTTTCAATTTGGCAACTATTTTCGCTCAAAACAATGAGAGAGTTTTAGTTGTGGACTCTGATTTACGACGCCCTTCCATTCACAAGATCATGGGTATCTCCAACTCTCTTGGGCTGACCAATTATCTATTAGGGCAGAATCCTTTGGAAGAAGTCATCCAGACCACCAAGATCCCCACTTTGGACGTCCTGCCATCAGGTAAGCTACCATCCAGCTCAATGGGCATATTGAACTCCCCGCAGATGAAGGAGCTCGTTGAAATACTCGGAAAAAGATATGATTACGTTTTCTTTGATTCCCCACCAATCATGGGTATCAGTGATGCTTCAGTCTTGGCTTCTCTCGTCGGCCACACCGTCCAAGTTATCCAATACAGAAAATATCCGCAGGCCATGACAATTCGAGCTAAGCAGCTCGTCCAAAAGATTTCCAACAACCTAGCGGGTGTCGTTCTCAATAACATCAACATGTCCCAGGATTCGGATTACTACTACTACAGTGGTTATTATTATGACTATTACTATTCCAGAAACGAGGACTCCAATCCGGACGCCAAAAAGAACAAAGGTAAAAATGGCAAACCGGCTAAATTGTCGAGTGGCTCTCGTTCAGAGAAACCGGGATCTGTTTCAGAAATAAAACAAAAGTATTGAGTCTAAAAAATTTCTAAATAAATTATTTTGATCGCATGGATTTTAAGGTGATGAATTTTCGAGCTATATTTCATTTTTCAGCCCTCGTTGTGTTGGCTGCCGGGCTCATTGGGTGCCAACCCGTCCCAGACAGCCCACCCCATATTCCTAATCTTTACCTAAAGACTGGTGATACGATTATCATCCAATACGGCGGGGTAGGAGCTCCTCCCAGCTTTACAACAAGAGTCAACAGTGATGGAACTATTTCTCCACCTCCCAGTGAGATTGGCTCTATTAAAGCCCAAGGCAAGCGGGTTGGAGACCTTGAAAAAGAGCTTCAAACAAAAATAAACGCCTACTATAAGCAATTGGTTGTCAATGTTGAGGATGTTCGATACATCTATGTTTCTGGGGAGGTCAATATGGAAGGCAAGATCCAAAATTCAGAGGATCTTACTCTTTTGAAAGTTATCTCCGCAGCCAGAGGTTTCAACAACTTTGCCAACGAGAAAAAGATATTGCTCATCAGAGAAGGAAAGAGGTATTACCTGAACGCAGATAAAGCGCTTTCCAATCCAGCTTACGATTACCGCATTTATCCCGGAGATCAGATCACTGTTGAGAGAAGAATCTTCTAATCGTGTATCAGCTCAGATGTCTAAATAGGAAAAACACCCGTAAAGGGCACGATCAAATTTATAGTCTCGAGAACTCCCAAAACATTGGGAGTTCTCCTTTTTCTGACCATGGCATCAAAATCAACGACGCCAGTCTCTATGGTCAACACTGCAGGATTTTCAAAAATAAGAATCAATGGATCGTCGAGGCATTAGATGCCCCCTCTATCGGGGTGAACGAAAAAAACGTTTCCAGATCAGAAATTCATCCAGGTGATTTGCTGGAATTTGGCGACTTCCTGCTGCAATTTGAAATGTCTCCTCCTTTGAGGAAAAACGTATTTTTCGCTGATAATATTTGGATTTTCTGGGCATTTTTTGCCATTACCCTTCAAATCCTGATCGTTATTTTTCTTGAATTCGTTACGAATTAATCCATAACCAGACATTCTGATTAAGAGTCGTATATTATGTTTAGGCCCTGCATAGACCTGCACCAAGGAAAGGTAAAACAAATAGTCGGTGGGACACTTTCTGATAGCTCAGGAAAAAGCGACTTAAAAACTAATTTTACAAGTGAAAAGCCTGCTGGCTGGTATGCTGATTTATACAAACATGACAGACTTTATGGTGGCCACGTCATTATGTTAGGGCCTGGTAATGAACAAGCGGCTATTGAAGCTCTCGCCGCCTTCCCTGGCGGTCTCCAAGTCGGAGGAGGTATAAACCCAGAAAATGCACTAAATTATTTAAGGGCCGGAGCTTCCCATGTGATTGTGACCTCGTATTTATTTTCAGGAAGGGTGTTGGACAGAGAAAAACTCCATCAAATCTCCAGTAAGGTTGGTAGGGATAATCTTGTGATAGATTTAAGTTGTCGTCGAAAAGGTTCTGATTATTTTGTAGTGACTGATCGATGGCAGACATATACGGACGCTGTTGTTAGGGAAGGGTTGCTGAGTGATTTATCTCAATACTGCGCTGAATTCCTTGTGCATGGCGTTGACGTAGAAGGATTATGTCAAGGAATTGAATTGGACTTAGTCCGCCTTCTGGCTGCCCATTCACCGATTCCTGCCACATATGCCGGTGGGGCACGATCTCTTGATGATTTAAAGCTTGTTTATAAAGAGGGACATGGAAAAGTTGGTCTTACCATTGGCTCCGCTCTGGACATTTTTGGAGGAAATGGAGTGCGCTACAAGGACGTGCTCGCTTTCCAAAAAAATCTCTGAAATATTTGAGTGGGACTCGAAGGGCGTCTTATTTACACATTTGACGTCGACATGGTTTCTCCACAATAAAAAGTACAATTTTCAAATGGGTAAGATTCATGAAGTTTCATTTTCTCCATCTAAATAGCCTGATTTATCTCACCGGTTTATTATTTGTTTTTGGTGGCCAATACATATTAGGTCAAGAGACCAATGAGAGTATTGTTGATGAGGCTGTGAGTGATGTTTCCAAACTAAAGGCAGAATTGGTATCTGTTGAAACCCTTCTGAATGAAGCCGAACTAACGGATGAGCTCAAAAAGAAATACGAAGCTCAAATACAGGATATAAAAACAAATATAGCCGGTGTTGAGGCCAATCAGAAGGATACCAAAAATTATCAATTGGTTATTGAGAAATACCTTACTATTAAGTCTGACCTAGATTCTAAATTAAAAAATCTCAAAGAAAGTTCATCCCAGACCAATGAGGCTCAGAGTCCCGGGCGAGATCAGCAGTCCATAAATATAGAGGATCTGGATAGTGCCAAGATTGAAAATGAAATAGCAGCTTCCAAATCAAAGCAAACAACATTAAAAGCCGAACAAAAAGCCCTCGATGAAATTTATACCACACAGACCAATAGGCCCGTACAAATTGAAAAAGAACTGAGTGAATTAAAACTCCAATCTACAAGTGAAAATATGATCAGTGTCGATGGAGAAACGGATACCGGTTCGGATCTCTTGGGTATGAAATTAAATAATCTTCATTCCGATAGTAAAAAATTATTTGATATTTCTCTGGAGCAAAAGCTTAACGAAGAGCTTAATTCACATCCTCAGAGATATGCTGTTATTCAACTCCGACGGGAAATTAAATCCCTTGAAATCGAAAATTTAAATACTTCGATTGACCGTTTGAGTGAACAGTTAAAGTTGGCGCGAGACTCCGAAGCACGGCAAGTCGAATCCGAAGCCGAGCTTGAGAGTCAAAAAATAGACACTGAAAATGAAACAATAATAAAAATTAGAAATGACAATGTTGCCTATGCTTCAGAAAAATCCGATTTGACTGAGAAATTGAGCAAATATGAATCATTATCTGGTGCTGAGGAAACGGCTATGGAGACCTTTCGACTGGAGTTCGATAGCTTTCAACGCGAGATTGGAGACGGCGGGTCAGAGAATATTATCGCAGAGGTGCTTCTCGATTCTTTGCAAAGGTCAGAGCAAAGAATTCAAAAAGGCTTTAGTGATGATGAAGCTATCAAGGATCTGAGGAAATCCAAGCAACAAAGATTTAAATACGAAAGGCTCATCGCAGAAAATATTGAAAACGAATCTATAATTCGAAAGAAGGCGCAAAACGTAGAACTTAACGAAGAGGATCGGGTAAAACTTCTTGAATTGTTATCAAATCAGTTAGCCTTATTACGGGGGCTAGAGGAAGGTGAAAGAAAACTAGCACTCGAAATTGCTAAAATTATATCTATTCAAGATCAATTCTCTCGATTGCTAAAAGAGAATGTGAAGTTCATAAATCGTCACTTAATGTGGGTGCCGACGTCGCGGCCGGTTTGGGAATATTCTCAATCAATGGAAATTCTTAAAAAGGAAATTCCAGCGATTAAAAATCGATCGCGCATTGTATTTTCCCGGCTCAAAAGTCGTCAGGCTCTTCTGGAGCTTACAATTACTGTCATAGCTTACCTATTGGTCATGGGTTATTTATTGGTTAACTCGAAGTCATTTACAAATAAGCTCAATAAAAATTCAGAATCGGTAAGAAGAATATCAACGGATAAGTTCACATACACATTTCAATCCATTTTTATTTCTTTCATTTTGCCATTTCGTGTTTCTTTGGTTTTTCTACTTGGATCGATTTGGTTGTTTAGACAATTTGATGCTCTTTCGATGGGCGGTGGTTTGGCTTATGGTCTGCTGTTCGTTTGGATATCAGTTCATTGGCATTTATTTATTAAACTCCTGGCCCGCCGTAACAGCGTCTTCGATTGCCACTTCAAATGGAAAAATGCTTTTTATGAAAAGGGAGTGGCCAACTTGCAATGGTTTCTGCCTTTGTTTTCAGCCCTAGGCTTAATCATTGTTGTTTCCGAGATTTCCGGAGAAATTTTGCTCAGGGAGATTTTTATCGCTCCTGTGATTATCGTATTTTTAATTCTAATATTTTTCTACTACCGCTCCTCAATAGGACCTAAAGGGCTTCATTTGCACGAATTTGTTAATCGATCTGAAGTGGGTTGGTTAATTAGGTTTTGTGGATTTTGGAAGGTGTCCGGGTATGTTATTCTGTTGGCGCTCATTCTTTTGTCGGCCTCTGGTTATCAATATGCTGCCTACAATATAGGTCTCCGTATTTTAGTTTCTGGCATTTTTCTGGCCTTTGGACTTTTAGTTTATTTTTCGGGTGTTCGGTGGTTTTTAGTTAAAGAACGAAGGGTCGCCTTAGAAAAAGCTTTGGAAAAAAGGCGCGCTCAAATTGCTCAAGCTTCTGAAGAAGACAAGAGCAAAATTCAAGCTTCCCATTCAGTAGATGATGCTGATGAATTCGATTTGTCCCAAGTCCAGGGACAAACCAGAAGATTTGTAAAATCGTTATTTTCATTATACGCGCTTTTTGGTGTTTGGCTTTTGTGGGCAGACTTTTTTCCTGCACTTGAATTCCTTGAACAAGTCAAACTTTGGTCCTACTCAGTCATGGATGGTGATCAACTGACAGATAAGTGGATTAGTTTATTCGACGTTATCCTTCTTATTGTGGTCATCATATTAACAACTACCGCCGCTAGAAATATTCCCGGAGTTATTGAGATTATCCTTCTGGAGCGGCTGCCGCTTCAGGCTGGCGTGAGATACGCAGTGACAACTGTATTTCAGTATTTGGTAGTCGCGGCGGGATTAATTATTATCTTCAACGCACTCGGTTTTAAATTTGAGCAATTCAGCTGGATTCTTGCGGCTCTTAGCTTGGGGCTCGGATTTGGCCTGCAAGAAGTAGTTGCCAATTTTGTTTGTGGGATTTTACTGCTCCTGGAGCGCCCCATTCGGGTCGGTGACATTGTCACCGTCGGAGGAACAACAGGTGTCGTATCTAAAATTAGAATACGTGCGACCACAGTCACTGACTGGGATAAAAAAGAATTTATTGTTCCTAATAAAGAATTTATCACAGGAAAAATATTAAATTGGACTCTGTCCAATAAGTTGAACAGAGTTGTGATAAAACTCGGTGTCGCGTATGGAACCAATCTCGAGCATTGTTTTAAGGTGACCCGAGACATCCTCGAGAGTCACGATGATATCTTAAGTGACCCATCACCGATGATTACTTTTGATGGCTTCTTGGATAGCTCGCTGAGTATCACGATACGTTTCTTTCTTGCCAACCTCGATAGGAGGCTGGGTGTCACCAATGAAATCCATACCCAAATTCATGATCGATTTATGCAAGAAAAAATTGAAATACCTTTCCCTCAAAGGGACATCAACATCACCTCTGATACTGAAATCAAGGGCCCCGACATTTCATCATAGTATTTTTATGAAGAATGTATTCCCCAAAAGCTCTACTTTCTGATAAGCAATCTGTAGGTTATGCAGAATATTATCGATGAGCTCGAATGGAGGGGCTTATATGCAGATTGCACTGATTTAGAAGGATTAAGAAAAAGGCTCGCTGATGGGCCTGTCACTTTATACTGTGGATTTGACCCCACTGCCGACAGCCTTCATGTGGGAAACCTCGTTCCACTTCTTACCTTAAGAAGGTTTCAATTAGCTGGGCATTCTCCAATTGCTCTTGCTGGAGGCGCTACTGGACTTATCGGTGATCCATCCGGGAAATCGAGTGAAAGAAACCTTCTCACCCGTGAGTCGTTGCAAACCAATGTTGACGGAGTTGAGCCTCAACTCAAAAAATTCTTGGACTTTGATTCTTCATCAAATCCTGCGCAGCTTAAAAATAATGCGGATTGGACGGCCCCGATGTCCTATCTCGACTTTCTTAGGGATATTGGAAAGCACTTTAGCATTAATATGATGGTGAATAAGGAGAGCGTCAGGGCTCGAATGCAAGATCGCGACAGCGGGATCAGCTACACGGAATTTAGTTATATGCTGCTTCAAGCGTTTGATTTCTATGTATTACAAAAAGAACATCATTGTGATTTACAAATTGGTGGATCTGATCAATGGGGGAACATCACCGCAGGGATGGACCTGTGTAAAAAGAAAAACGGTAAATCTGCATACGGCCTCACATTACCACTTATCACAAACTCAGACGGTTCAAAATTTGGCAAAAGTGTCGATGGTGCTGTCTGGCTGAGTTCAGAAAAAACTAGTCCTTATAAGTTTTATCAATTCTGGATTAATGTGGACGACCGGGACATTATTAAGTTTTTAAAATTCTTTACCTTTTTGGACAAAGAAACGATCGAGGAGCTTGCAACCAAACACAGCGAGAATCCTGGCCGGCGTGAAGCTCATAGGAGACTGGCCAAAGAGATGACCGATCTGATTCATGGCGAATCTGCAACTGAGGAAGCAATCAAAGCTAGCCAAATACTCTTCGGAGGCGGGCTTGATGGAATTACTAAATCAATTTTTCTGGAAATAGCCGGGGAAGTGCCAACTATCAATATGCCCCTAAGCGAATTTGATGGAGATGGGATTGGCTTATTGGATCTTCTTGTTAGGTCGAAGCTATGTCAATCGAAAGGCCAGGCTCGAAAAGATGTACAGGGTGGGGGAGTTAATATTAATAATATCCGGCAAAGTGACCCCTTACTTTTCGTCGCTAAAAGTCACCTTTTGTTCGACCAATATATCTTACTAAGAAAAGGTAAGAAAAACTATGTCGTGGTGAATGCTCAATAATTAGGGTAGGGATGATGTTTTCATGAGCTCCCATAGTTTCGAATGCATGAGCTCCGCCATTGGGGAGACAGGAAAAAATTTCTTATCAATTTGTGAGATGGCACGAACGCCCTTCACGCTATTGGTTAAAAGAAGCGTCGTGTTGTCAGGAAGTTGAGAAAGTCCAATTCTTACTTGCCGATGTTTTATTCCTAGAGATTCGGCTACTTTAATGAGGACGGGAGCTGTTGTGCCAGGCAGAGCTCCGCAGTCCGCTGATGGACAAATGAGAGTGTTTTCATCTTCTATATATCCGAAGAAATTCCCACTAGCCCATTCCGCAATATGGTTGCTTTCATTTAAAATGAGAGCTTCATCGTAACCTTGGTTTTGGGCTTCTAAGGCAGCCATTACGTAATTTAGTCTGCTTGTCGACTTAATCATTTGTAAGGGATCCTTTGAGTAGATTTTTATGGAGGAAAGTGACGAACGAATCGAATTAAAATCCCTGCCGGAGTCCGGCCGGAGATAAATCGTTTTAAGGCATACCCCATCTGGTTTCGGGATGTATCCGATCGATTCTGAGCCACGGGATATAGCAATCCTGGCCACAGCATCAGATTTTCCCGTTTTATTAATCAATGCCGCGATTCCTCCCAAAAGTTCCTCCGAAGATACTTCAGTATTGAATTTGCAGAAATTTAATCCATGCGAAAGGCGCTCCATGTGGCTATCCCAATTCAAAGCTTTTTTGCCAATGATTTTGACAGTTTCGAAAAGCCCATCACCTAATGAAAAAGATCGATCGCGGGGAGAAATCGGAGTGATTTCCTCCGATTTCAGCTTTCCATTCACCCAAAACTCATTATAAAATTTCATTTTAATTTTATTTCATTATCTTTTCTCGAGTTCTTTTTGAAAAGTGTGTAACATTTTTAATTAAATTGCATCAATTACGCATAATAGTTTTACGAGTAAATTATGGCGATCAGTATATTGTTAGCCGATGATCACAAGGTCATGCGCCAGGGTTTAGCGGCCATGATTGACAAAGAACCAGGAATGTCAGTGGTAGGACAGGCTTCTGACGGAAGAGCTGCGCTCCAGCTCGTCGAGAAACTGCGCCCCAATGTGGCCGTCCTTGATCTCATGATGCCAACACTTAATGGAGTCGAGGCTACACGTCAGATTATTGAGCACTGTCCGCATACACGGCCGCTAATGCTGACAATGAATGATGATCAGCGATCTGTTTCCAGGGCTATTGAAGCTGGTGCCTGCGGGTTCGTTGTTAAGGACAATGCCTTTGACGAGGTTGTTAAGGCTATTCAAACAGTGGCATCAGGCCAAGTTTATCTCAGTCCATCTATTGCGGGCGGAGTCGTAAGTGGGTTTCGCAGGAAAACAATTTCACCGCAAGCCCAACAAGACAACAACTTCGATCTTTCTTCGCGTGAGCTTGAGGTGCTTCAGTTGCTGGCTGAAGGTCATACTACCAAAGAAACCGCCAGCCTTCTTGGGGTCAGTCCTAAGACTATCGAGAGTCACCGACTAAAACTCTTCAAGAAACTCAACGTTAGCAATGCGGTTCAACTTGCGAGGTATGCCATCAGGGAAGGTATCATCCCGCCGTGATTGGTATTTGGTCCCCTTCATACGCTTCATTTATCCCATTAAAAAACGTATCTGAATATCTTGCGTAATCTGATCGTTCCTTGACTTAAATAGCCACCTATTGATTTACGATCTCGGTCATTTTGAAGATCGGTAGGAACATGGCAAGAACAATGCCCCCTATTGTCACGCCCAAGAAGACAATGAGCATTGGCTCAATCAGTGAACTCAGCCCGGATAGGGTGGTCTCGACTTCGTCGTCTAAAACATTCGCGACTCGTTCCATCATTTCATCGATCTTACCTGTCTGCTCGCCTGCAGTCACCATTTGTAGGGTCATGGTAGGAAATATTGAATTCTTTGCTAAAGAAGACGAAAGAGATTCGCCGATCCTTACTTTTTCAGCAGTTCTCAAAATAGCTGATTCCATTTTCACATTGCCTACGGTTCTCGAAACTATTTCCAAGACCTCGATTAAGGGAACCCCAGATTTAACCAGAGTTGACGTCGTTCTATTAAATCGTGACAGGCTGACTTTATGCATCAATGGCCCAAAAATAGGTATTTTTAATCGAGCTGCATCCCAGAGTGCCCTACCAGTAGGTGTTTTGATTGCCAATTTGAATCCTGCAATGAGTCCAATAAGGAGGAAAAAGAGACCAAATATATTGGATTTCAGGAACCCACTTACATCTAGCAAAATTTGAGTGGGTGCGGGTAGATCCGCTCCAAATCCCGCAAAGATTTTTTCGAATTGAGGCACGACTTGAACTAACAAGAAAGTTGTTATAATGAGAGCGATCGAAATCACAATAACAGGATATGTTGTAGCCGATTTGACCTTTTTTCTCAGCCTTTCAGCACTTTCGAGGTAGTTGGCCAATCTTGCTAGGATATTGGCAAGATTCCCACTTTTCTCTCCTGCTTCCACCATCGCCATATAAAGTTTAGTAAAATGTTTCCTATAAGACTGCAGGGCTTCTGAGAAAGTAGATCCCGACTCAATCTTTGAGGTGATTCCTTCGATGACTTTTTTCAAATATTTATTATTTGTTTGCTCAGATAGTCCCTGGAGCGAGACGATGAGAGAAAGTCCAGAATCGATCATTGTTGCGAGCTGTCGGGTAAAAAGGCTGAGCTCACTTGCTGAAATTGTGCCAGTTGCCTTTGCTGCCGCTTCGGCGGCTTTGCTCTCCTCGATCTCTATGACCAAGAGGTCGCGCTTCAAGAGTTCGGCTATAGCTGTCTGCTTATTGTCCGCAACAATCACTTTTGTGAATTCGCGGCCACTCATTGAGTCACGTGCTGTGTAATAGAATGTCGACATAGACCAATTGTATAATGATCAACACTTTACAATCGGCATATGAAGAACATTCCTTAAGACCCCGTTGCCGGGGATCTTCCTTCTTCAGAATTCAAAATCCTCTAGCAGATAGGTCTATCTTTTGAGCATGCCCGGAACCCCACCACCCATTTTTGACATCATCTTCTGAAATTTGCCCATTTGTTTCATCATTTTCTGCATCTGAACGAACTCTTTCAGCATATTATTGAGCTTAGTAACGCTTGTGCCAGACCCTTTGGCTATTCTTTGCTTTCTCTTGGCATTCAAGATTTTTGGATTGAGGCGTTCTTTTGGCGTCATAGAACAAATCATTGCCTCCATATGCTTCAAATCTTTCTCCGCTTTATCAATGTCCTTTTGCTGGACGTTGTTTGCCGCCCCGGGAAGCATGTTCACAACTGATTCCAATGAGCCTAATTTTTTCATCTGCTGCAATTGCTCTAAGAAATCTTCCATCGTGAAGACGCCTTTTCGCATCTTTGCTTCCATTTTTTTGGCTTGCTCTTCATCCACTGCTTCAGCAGCTTTTTCAACCAAGCTGACGACATCCCCCATTCCCAAAATTCGACCTGCGATTCTTTCTGGATGGAAGGGTTCAAAGGCTTCCAGTTTTTCCCCGGTTCCTGCAAATTTTATGGGTTTCCCCGTCACGGCTTTCATACTTAAGGCCGCCCCGCCTCGAGCATCACCATCTAATTTTGTGAGTACGCAACCTGTAATGGATAACGCTTCATCAAAATGAGTTGCCACATTTACAGCCTCCTGTCCTGTGGCAGCATCAAGAACGAGCATTATCTCATGGGGGCTTACCTCTTTTTTGAGTCTTACCAACTCTTGAACTAAATCCTGATCAATCTGGAGTCGGCCAGCGGTATCATAGATTATGACGTCAGCTGAAGCTTCCTCTGCTGCTTTTTTAGCCTTTTTTGCGATCTTGATGACGTCAGTTTCACCCTTCATGACATGGACTGGGACATCTATTTGTTCCCCTAGAGTCTGCAGTTGGTCCATGGCAGCAGGGCGATAGACATCAGCAGCTACAAGCATTGGCCGCTTACCCTCTTTTTGCAGAAGTTTGGCTAATTTGCCACTCGACGTTGTTTTTCCCGAACCATGCAGGCCCACCATCATCAGAACCGTTGGCCCTTTTTTAGAGATTTGAAGGGCACTATGCTCAGATCCCAGCAAATTCACCATCTCGTCATTGATTATTTTGATAATCTGCTGGCCTGGCTGGATGCTTTGAATGACCTTCTCACCAATCGCTTTTTCCTTAACACTATTTATGAACTGCTTGACTACCTTGAAGTTGACATCAGCCTCCAAAAGAGACAGGCGAACCTCACGCAGTGCATCACTCACGTTGGAGTCATTTATTTTGCCATGACCCCTTAAATTTTTGAATACTTCCTGGAATTTGCCGCTAAGCGAATCAAACATAGTGTCACTTTAGTTGGTATCTTTTCCGTTGACAAGCTTGACGAACAGTGCCATTTTCGTCGGCCCTTTAGTTGTATTTAAGGTAGGATACCCAAGTGGCCAACGGGGGGAGACTGTAAATCTTCTGGCTTAGCCTTCGCAGGTTCGAATCCTGCTCCTACCACCACCTATCTTCTAAGGAAACCTCAACAGGCCCAATGCTTTCTTGCGTTTCTTCGAATTCGGGTCAAAATCTAAAAGCTAATTTAAAACCAAAAATTCCAGTCAAAGCTGGAAGAAAAGGTCCGATGCCGAAATTTCTACTGACAATAGGTAGAAAACCAAATCATGTCATGGTCTATCAAACTGGATCAGGGAGGTTTTTAGTTAAGTGGAAACAAGTAGGCAAGTGGAAAACTACAACAAAGGCCACTCTTAAAGACGCTCAAAATTTTGCTCAGCCCATCAGTGATAAAAAGAAAGTAGACGCATTACCTGCAACAATACCTAAGCAGTCCGAGGTCCAAATTCTGAATGAGATTAAGACTCAAACAAAGAGGCTTGGAGTAACTGTAATAGCTGCATTTGAAGAGTATAAAAATGCCAAAGAAATCCTACCAGAGGGATACTCACTGGTTGATGCAGCAAAAGCTTTAAAAGAAAAGATCAGGACAAGAGTTTTATTCCAAAATATCGGACGATTTATCCAGGTATAAATTAGGGTATCGAATCGATTTTGATTCACATTTCAACTTTAAAAAGAGTGAGACCGGTAATCAGGCTTATCAATGATCAATTCCAAAATTTAAAATAGACGACTGGCAGCCCAAGGCATGAAGGAGAATTACATTTGCGCATAGATTTACTGATACAATTTAATATGTGCCAATGTAGTGTGGGCCTTTCAATTTTATCTTCATGGATTTAAAGAAGACCGTCTCTGGATTTTTCCCAGTAACCGATAGCATTATGCCAGCCTTCACCAAATTGGTGTTGTGATGATGGGGTAAACCATTTTGATTTGGCAAGACTTCCGGTGGACTGTTTTCAAAAGCCGGCCGATCATATCGAAATAGGCGATCAATTCGTTTTGGCATTCATTAGAATTGTGTATGTAGGCAAGATTCGCACCTCATAAATATAAACAGTTGCTTTTTATCTTGGACACATGTTGTGTCTGGAGCTAGCTTTACGTCATTTGACGCATTCTGATTTATCGGCTTCTCGTAACCCACATATTTACATGAAATATTTTTCTTCCATGCGACCTAGCAAAATGAAACTAGCTCATTTTGCACTCTGCTATTTATTTGCTCAGGTTATCTTTGCGCAAACTGTTCCGGTAAAAACAATTGTAGGTGGGGAAGATGCAGGGCGCGATTCATGGCCTTTTATTGTTTCTTTAAATACCAAGGGAGCAAATGACCCATTTGAAGGGCACTTTTGTGGAGGGGCATTGATAGGCCCTCAGTGGGTATTAACCGCTTCGCATTGTCTGACTCAAGAGAACCCAGCAAGCTTCGACGTCATTATTGGGGCATATGACCTACAATCTGATCAACCCGATTCCTATCGTCGCATCGGCGTATCGGAGATATATCTACACCCTGCATATGAAACTGGAATTAACTTAGGAATTGATGGCGATATCGCTCTTATAAGACTTAAAGAGCCGGTATACGATGTTGAGCCGGTCTCCTTGGTATATGATTCTTCATACACCCGCCCCGGGACCTTGTCTAGAGTTGCTGGTTGGGGGTTGCTTATGGATGAGGGCGAGCCGTCCCCGGTCCTGCAAGAAGTCGTGCTTCCCATCGTGAGTTCAGAAACCGTCAATGCCTCAGGAGCTTATGATTCTGATTTAACCCAAGATATGTTGGCCGCTGGATTAAAACAGGGAGGTATAGATTCCTGCCAAGGCGACAGCGGAGGACCCTTAATAGTCCCGATAGGAGAAACTGGAAAATGGGCTGTCGCTGGAGTTGTGAGCTTCGGCTCCGAGGCTGGATGTGCTGCCCCCGATGCGTACGGTGTCTATGCCAGGGTTAGTTATTTTCATCATGATTTAATACAATTGATCTATTCAGACTATGCAAAGTGGGCACATCAATATGGAGTCTCTGGTCTCTACAGCGATGACGATAAGGATTCTATAAATACTTTTACTGAATTTGCTTTTGGTTTGAATCCTTTGAATAAAGACCTGATTTTTTCGCCTATTCAGGTTGAAGTATTAGGTGAGCAGAAGGAAGCCCAAAAGGTTCAGTTGAGATATAATAAACTCCGAGGGAATTCGTCAGTTGATTATATTGTTTCTCAATCCAAGGATTTAAATGAATGGACAATAATTCCTGACTCACAGTTTAAGCCAAGTGGCAACGAGAGTTGGATGGAGTTAGCTTCTCCCCAAATATTAGGTGACTCATCTCAATTTTACCGGATCGACGCGCGGCCCGCCGTCACCACCTCTTTGCCCGAATACTTTCCTGGGCCCATTCGGTTTTCTGGGTATCTTGGTTCACCACGAAAATTTAATATTGGCCCATTTTCTGAGGAAGAGGAGATTATTGTTCAGCTTATTGTTGAGAATCAGGATAGCCGGCCTAGCCTGGAAATTGTTGAGGTGGGAAGCGGTCTTAAAATAATCTCAACTTCGGATTCTGAGGGCATGGAAATAAAGGATTCCTTCACCCCTAAACCCAACACGGAGTATGCAATAACTGTTAGTTCTCTCAAAAATTCTGATAACGGTGTCTTTTATTTTAATCTTCCGCCCATTGATTTAGAAGATGACTGGGGTGGTGAATTTCAATACCCGGAGCTTTCACCTGGTGATGAAATCACAGCAGAACTATCCGATGAAGATATACTTTTCGAAGGCTATTTTGAAGACACCTACTTGTTAGCTGATATTAGTCGTGGTCAAAGAATTAAATTGACCATGTCTGCGCATCACGAAAATCCAGACCTTCTTACATTTCTCTATGTCATGGATAGTTTGGAATTTGAGGCTATTGCCTCCACTGAAGGCCAGTCCGCTTCGGAAGTCTCTGTAACGATCGATATTCAAGAAAACAAAAATTACCTCATCATCGCTGGTAACTCAGACGAAGGTCAAAAAGGAAAATACCATTTAAAAGTTGAAAATATAACAAACAATTTAAATTAATCTCATCATCGTTAAATTTATTAATGTCTATAAAATAAAAGGTGCTTCTTTTTCATTTTTTGTAAAAGACATTATTCTCATACGATCTTGTATCTGGAATTATCACTTGCTCAAATTTTACTTACATTAAAACGCCCCACTTGTTATGGAATTGGTTCAAACTCCCGCCGGGCGCAGCTTGAAGGCGTGGCGTGACACTTGAGTTACCTCTGATAATTCTCTTTTTTTCAGAGGAGACTAGTCGTTGGTTAGCATCATGCTTATCGATTTTTCGAATCGACAACACAAAATATCTTTGGTGGTTATTTTTCTATCTCAGGTGGCATGGTTTTCGATAAACAGCCTTAAAAAGTTTCACATTCGAAATTCTTTGACAAATACACAGAACTCAACAGCCTTCGTCATCAGCAGAACACTTAGCTTTTTTTTCCTGCAGGTTATCACCTCAATTTATTAAAAAATTGTATTCATTATCCTACCTCAAGGGTAGAAATTATCGTTTGGATTGGTATTTTTTTTTTGGTTTTAGTTAAGATATATTCAGGATATGAGGAAAACTATGAAAGTGCTTTTAAGATTTTTTTCCATAATACTCGGCCCAGCATTGATGGCCAACCCGCTGACTCCTGAAGAGGAAAAAGCGACTTTTCAGTTTGCGGATCCAGAAATGAGAATTCAGCTGGTGGCATCCGAGCCTGACATTAAAAGTCCTGTTGCCATGGCATGGGGGCTGGAGGGGGAAATATATGTGGCTGAGATGCCCGGATATCCTTTGCGAGAAAATTCGGGAGTTATTAAACGACTGACTGATGAGGATGGAGACGGGACGTATAAACAAGCGACTATTTTTGCCAGGGGACTTCAGTTCCCAAATTCTGTGATGTTGTTTAAAGGAGGTCTTCTCGTTTGTGATGCTCCCGATATTCTCTTTTTGAAAGATACTAATGGGGATGGCGTTGCTGATAAAAAAGAGGTTATATGGTCCGGATTTAAGCCTGGTAATCACCAGCTTCGAGTAAACAGTCTTTATTGGGGCTTGGATAACTGGATTTATGGAGCTAATGGAAGAAGTGGTGGGATAGCAAAGCGGGCAGGCTCCGATGTGGGCGTCTCCATAAATTTTCATGACCTTCGATTCGACCATGAATTATCGACTATTGAGCCCGTCTCTGGCTATAGCCAATACGGATTGGCTCAAGATAATTGGGGAAATCGATTTATCACACTTAATCACCGGTTTGCCAGGCAGGTCGTCTTAGAAAAAAGCCACATGGATAGAAACCCTGAAATAGTTAATTTCGCTATTCACGATACCTACCAAACAGAGCATGATCGCAAGGTACACACTCTTTTACCCAAAACAATGCGATTCAATACGGATCCCGTGGGATATTTCACCTCACTCTCAGGTTTGACCGCCTATCGAGGCGTGTCTTTGGGGCCAAGCTACAATGGGAGTTTTTTCGCTGGTGAGTCGGTTCAGAATTGCGTCATTCAAAGAAGAATGATCCGTAAAGGAATGGTTTTTACAGCTGAAAATATGTTTAAAGACAAGGAATTTTTAGCCTCAAGTGATGGATGGTTCCATCCTGTAAACTTTTCAAATGGGCCAGATGGGGCCCTCTATCTTGTTGACTTCTATAGGCGCTTTGTGGAACACCCGCAGTGGGCATACGATGAACTCTCTCAAGGTATTGATTGGAATGAAGGCGAGCCTCACGGTAGAATTTGGAGGGTCTATCACAAAGATCATGAGGGCAATTCCACAGACCGGTTTCCGAGTCTTAAAGACGCCTCAACCGCGAGATTAGTCCAACATCTTGAAAATCCTTCATCTTGGGTGAGAGATACAGCGCAGAGACTTCTTGTTGAACAAGGGCGCCTGAAATCGACCACCGATAATGTCGCAAAAATCCTCAAAGGCACTAATATATTGGCCAAGATCCACTTACTATGGGCGCTTGACGGAGTCGGAGATTTGAAACCAGGAATACTTGTTTCTGCATTAAATGATTCCAGTATGGAGGTCCAAGCTCAGGCAATTAAGATATCTCAAGATAAACTAAATTTTTCCACCGAACTTGCGGATGAGGTTATCAAATTGACGAATAATTCAGATGAGTTAGTACGGGTCAATGCGATACTTTCGCTTGTTGATGTGGACTATCAAGATTTATTGTCCCCTTTTATATCAGCCGCTATCAACTACAAAGATCCTTGGACCAGAGTAGCATTGATGAGCAGCGTATCTCATTGGACCCCACAATTCGTCAATGCTCTTTCGAAGCATGATTCATTATTTTATTCAAAAAATTCAGATGATTTAATTTTTCTCTCTCGTCTCGGAAGAATGGTTGCCAGAAGCTTGGACGAGGCTCCACTCAAAACGAAAATTAAAGAACTGGATCGAAATCAAAAACTTGAGTTCTCGCAATGGGCCCTACTGGGTGGATACCTCTCGGTGTCGGATTTTAATCATAATCAAAAACTTGAATTTTCTGAGAGGCTTTACAAACAAGCACGACACCTTATCGAAGGGTTTGAATCCACTCCTGTGCAAGTCATCGATGCGGCATTCAGATTGCTAGAGGTTTCTAAAAATTCAAAGGTGAACTATTCGTTTTTGGATGAATTACTCAAATCCAAATCGGAAATGATTCAGGAGAAAGTCGTCCAATTAATCGCGCGCCAAAACGTGCGAGACAATTGTAACTACCTTTTTGGTTCATTAGAATTAAGGCCCAACAACATCAGAAAGTTGGCCATGCAAAATGCCATGATGTCATTGGAGATGGCGCATTCTCTATTAGATGCAGTAAAAAAAGATTCACTTAGCGGGAATGAAATCCCAGAGGAAATAAGAAGAGGGCTCATCAATCATCCTGATTCTCAATTGAAGAAAAAAGCAAAGTTAGTCCTAGCGGATCTCATAAATCCTGATCGTCAAAAGGTAATAGACAAGTATCAGAAAGCCATTATCAATAAGCCGATTGACATAAAAGTTGGGGCAAAAGTTTTTTCGCAACAATGTATACACTGCCATTCTATAAAAGGCGTGGGTAGTCAATTTGCCCCGGATTTAACCAGCTTGGGCTCTCGAGATGACGAATTTCTTTTAACAAGTATCTTAGACCCTCGACGATTTGTTTCCTATGAACTCAAATTACATGTCATCACCACGAAAGATGGGAGAACTTATGCCGGTATCATTTCTACTGAGTCCACCGATAGTAAGACAATAAGGCAGCCCAATGGGAAAACGGTCCAAATCCTGAGACGCAATATTGAGAAAGAAACTGGAACACAGCAATCGATTATGCCTGAAGGGTTCGAACATCTTATTAATCCCGATCAAATGGCCAGCCTAATGGGATTTATTCGTCAGCCAGATACCCAATACCTTACTAAGACCGCGAGTAATCAGTGAGCTCAATTCGTCAAATCGGTTTCGAGTCAAAGTTTTAAAGCCTCTGAATTTTAAATTAATCTGGGAAAAAGATACCTCGCTTTTGCTAAAAAAACCCCGGGTCATGCGACCCGGGGTTTTGAATTTAGATTATAATTTGTAAGCGAAAAATTTAGTCTATCCTAACGTCGTCAACAGACCAGCCAGCTTCGTTGATGATTGTATCAGCATCGAGTTGGAATTCGATTCTGATGGTCCGGCCAAGTGCTTCTGCTGGCAGAGGTTTAGAAACCTTCTTCCAACCATCTCCACTTGATCCATTAAACGATAAAAATTCGATGAGGCCTGAGACAGGAAATCCGGATGCCTCGTCAATTATTTCTTCACCATCTTCATCTACAATTCTCACGTGGCACAAATCTATTCCCTCTTCTGTTCGGAAGGATGTTTGGAAAGAGAGAACCGCAGATGTTGCCTCCGTCAGATCAATAACGGGCGACCTAAGATAAGCGATACTATTATCGAGGTAATTGCCATCTAACTTTGTAGCAAATGCATTTGAGCCTGAATATGGGCCATCAATACCTTCTTTGTCTATTTCTCCCAATTCCCATTGCTCACTACCTTCTTTGGCGCCTGTTTGCCAATCCCCTTGCCCACTTTCAAAATCATCGAAGAAAATGGCTTGTGGACCTTCTGGTAGCGATCCAGAAATGATGTAGAAGGATTCATTCCCATTTGCGTTCTCCACCACAACGGTTGTTGAGGAAGGTTCACCGGCTATGTCAGTTACAACTTCCTGCCAATCTGCTCCGGGTGTGAGATTGGATTTGGAAAGTACTTTGTAAGTTGCCCCTGATACAGAATTAAATGTTAAAGAAACTGTATCGTTTGCATTATCTCGAGAGGCATCCGTGATGATGAAATCACCGAGATCACCGCCACCAACTGACTCCATTACGAAGCTTGATGCTGGAACTGGAACCGTCTCAAGAAATCCATCTGCACTGACAAAAAAATCATCCAAAAAGATGGAACCTGCTGTTGTCGTTCCGTCGCGGCTCACGATAAAGAGATCTGTTAAATTTGGCTTAACCGCACCGAGGTCCTGAGATCCAGCCGGATTTCGATCTCCCAAATGCCCTTCAAATACCAGCTCTCTCTCCTCACCGTCTCTGGCGATATAAACATTCATCAGATCCCCATTTTCGATGGTGTCATTAGTGATATCAATCCATACATTATAAACTATTCCAGATTCTATTTCGGTCGGCGCTGGAATATACGAACTTCCAATTCCATCTCTGGCCTGGAGTTCGCCGGGAAAGAATCCCTCGGTCTTATTGACTCGTACGTATGAGCCTAAGTTCCCACCGGCATCACTTGCAAATCTCAAGGTTTTTTCTGTCAAACCCACGTTAATGCCGTAAGGGCTAAATGCATTGTCTGAATAAAACCTGAAAAAGATTGTTGTCTCAGAGCCTTCTTCATTTTCAAGCGAGCCCAGCTTGATGTTGCTCAGTGCGTTATTCCCCATTGGTGAAAAGACATTGTTTGAACCAAGGGCTAAAACATCTGAGCGACCTTCAGCATTGAGCCAGCGCCCCTGTCCGTTAATCTGGCCGGCTTCAAGACCCTCGAAGTTTTCTATAAGAATCCATCCGTCTTGGACGTCAGCAGCCACGGTGACGGAAATTTCTGCGGATATTGATTCGCCATCGCGTGAGATTGTCAGGACAAATGTAGTATCCTCATCGACCTGCGCTGCCACAGATCCAACTCCGAATACAGATGAATCATTTACGTTTCCGACGCCTGGTTGGATATCAATCTGGGCATCTGGGTTGACATCCCAGGATAGATTTACAGTGCTTCCTGCTGCTACGGATGTGAATTCGGCTTCAAATTCTCGTATTTCGAGTGGGGCTGCTGGAGGTTCCGGCGGTAAAACGACTCCATCTTGAATAATAGTATCTATTTCCTCTGCCGAAAGTGCTCTTTTCCAAATAGCCACTTCATCAATCAATCCAGACACCCAATGTGATTGAACAGATCTTTGAATACCACCAATAGAGGTATTGTTTACTGGGAAATCCCCTTCAGGTCTATCAGGTAGAACAAGGTCGTCAGCCACGCCATCGATAAGAAGCGTACGCACCCCATTATTTTCTCGATAAACAAGGTGCCTCCATCCGCCATCAAATGCCTCACCCAATGAATGTTCGTGGTTTATGGTCGACCACCCTCCGGCACCATTGCGAATATAAAAATCAACAGTGCCGTCAGAACCCTGATTGTGTGTTCCAATATTAAACAAAGGGTTGTTATCTAGACTGCTTCCTTCGCTAAAAACTCTGAGATCCGACTGGCCAGTCCCAACTACATTGACCCACATCGATATTGTGAAAGAGTCATGCTGATTTGCTGGAAGGTTTTCTCCTGGGTTATGGATTCTACTTAGTATTGTATTTCTTGTGTTATCAAACTGAAATGCATTTCCCCTCTGTCCTTCCACGACATCCTCTTCAGTAAGATTAAATATTTCCATATCATAGCCTGATACCTTGTCAGGTGTTTTATTACCTTGGATCTCATCCAATGGCCAATATGATACAAGTCCGCGAGCTAGTGGATGAAGGACACTCTCCATGCCTTGTTGATTTAGTTCCTGGATTTCATCATCGGTAATCGCCCTTTTCCAGATGGCGACTTCATCGATCAAGCCCGAAACCCAATGAGAAGTTACTGATCTTTGAATGCCACCAATGGAACTATTATTCACAGGAAAGTCAGTTTCTGGCCGCTCTGGTAATGCAATGCCATCGTCTTGACCATCCACATTTAGAGTTCGGAATCCATTTTCTTCTCTATAAACAATGAGTCTCCACTCATCGTCGAATGCTTCTGTGTTTGAGTGGAGGTGATTCACCGTGTCCCAACCCCCAGCTCCATTTCTAATATAAAAATCGACGGTTCCATCTGAACCTTGGTTGTGCGTTCCTATATTAAATAGCGGGTTATTATCTAGACTGCTTCCTTCACTGAAGACCCTCAGATCCGCCTGACCTGCCCCAGGAATTTTTACCCACATGGCTATTGTAAATGATTCATGCTGATTCGCAGGCAAATCCTCTCCATCTTCATGAATGCGTTTAAGAATACTATTTTTTGCATTATCGAATTGAAATGCACTTCCAAATCTTCCCTCCACGATATCTTCATTCGTGAGATTCTCAACGACCATATCGTAGCCTGAGATTATGTCTGGAGTCTTATCTCCCTGGATTTCGTCTAATGGCCAAAATGAGACAAGATCATCTTTCAATTCTGCAGAGACGTTTGATAAGGAAAGCAAAAATGCTCCTGCTATGACAAAGGTCCTGAGTGATTTTTTCAGTTTTTTAATTATATTCATCTTTGGAACTTTATTTAATATTTTATAAATGCGTACACGCAAAAATGGCTTCTCCATGGAAGTCTAATTTGGGTGAACCAAAATAATCTCATAATTTTTTCAGTAGGCAATAATAACTAATTAAATTGTAGATTTTACGTGCTACAATTTTAAAAATTATTCGATAAGGCGACTAATTATTTTCCGAAAAATAAATAAATATGTCTCCAGGTTCACGGTGTTGGCAAAGTTTGAAGCCACCATTAGTCAACAAAAAAACCCTCCATGTGTATAGAAGGGTTTTGAACGTGAGAATTAAAAATAGGATATTTTTAATTATTGGGACGCGGCCAAAGCACTATCGATATCGCCGAGTATATCGGCAACATTTTCAATGCCTACAGAAAGTCTTACCAGACCAGGTGTAATACCACCTGCTGCTTGTTGCTCTTCTGAAAGCTGGCTATGAGTTGTCGTCGCTGGATGTATCGCCAAGCTCTTGGCATCTCCTACGTTGGCAAGGTGAGAGAATAGTTTCACGTTTTCGATGAATTTGCGTCCGGCGTCAGCACCACCTTTGATACCGAAAACAACCATCGCTCCACCCTTTCCTTGTAAGTATTTTTTATTGAGCTCAAAGTTTTTGTCCGATTCAAGTCCTGGGTAACGAACCCATTCAACGCTTGGGTGGTTTTCTAAATGCTTTGCAACTGCCAGAGAGTTTTCACAGTGGCGATCCATTCTCAAAGGAAGAGTTTCAATACCCTGAAGGAAATTCCAGGCATTATCAGGGGAAATGCAAGCTCCCAAGTTTCTTAGAGGTATGACGCGCATGCGGATAGCATAGGCTACCGGGGCCAGCATATCTGGCAAATCATAGGCCCATCGGGCTCCATTATAGCTGGAGTCTGGCTCTGTCATTAGCGGGAACTTTTCTGACTGCCAATTAAACTTGCCTGAATCGACGACTATACCACCTATACCACTTCCATGACCCCCGAGCCATTTGGTCAGGGAGTGGATGACAATGTCTGCTCCATGTTCGATAGGGCTTGTAAGATATGGGGTCGAAAACGTACTATCAACGATAAGGGGTAGACCATTGTCGTGCGCTACCTTCGATATGGACTCAAGATCGGCCACGTCCAATCCTGGGTTGCTGACTGTTTCGCAAAATAAGGCCTTTGTTTTTGGGGTAATCGCTTTGGCAAAATTCTCGGGGTCATTCGGGTCTACAAAATGTACCTTAATTCCTAACTTGGGCAGGATATCATTGAATTGCGTAAAAGTTCCACCGTAAAGGTTATTGGCAGACACGATTTCATCGCCCGCTTGGCATATGTTAATAATAGAATAAAAGACGGCAGATGTGCCGGAGCTCAACGCCAGCGCGGCAGCACCCCCCTCAAGTCCTGCAACCCGTTGTTCCAGGACATCTTGAGTGGGATTCATGATCCTGGAATAAATATTACCTAGCTCTGTCAGAGCAAATAAATTCGCTGCATGTTCGGTGTCTTTAAAAGTAAATGAGCTGGTCCTGTAAACTGGCACTGCTCGAGAATGAGTCACTGCATCTGGTTCATGACCGCCGTGTAAACAAATGGTTTCAAATTTCATGGTATACTTCCCAAAATTATATTTTTCTTAGATATATGCCAAGCGTTAGAATTAGTTTTATTGCCTTGTTAACCTATTTTTCTCCTCTTAATTGGCTCAAATTACTATTCGAACTACCTCATGTTAAGACATGCTGTTACTGGCGTCTTTTTGATATTTAAGCCAATTTTTGTGGCGCAGGATTGGTCCTTTATGGATACCTCCCAATAGCCGCTTGAACCAGAAATGAATGTCGGGGTATTAGCAGGCATGCTAGCATAATTTAAAGAAGTGTCGCCAATGGGGATGGCTTTCTCCAAGCCATCAATCCATAAAATTGTCCCCGGATTGACTTTTCTCTCCAAATCAGTCGCTGATGGGATATTGGTAATAAGGTTCCCAAAATGATCAATGTAGAGAATCTCGAATGTAATGGAATCACTTTTTACTGACAGCCTTGATTCGGAAAGGGTGATGATATTGCTCGTCGATCGGCCCGCAGATATCGGAGTGGATCCACTAGCAATCTTTGCCGCTGAAAAAGCAAAAACATCTCTGCCATGGAATGTTTGAGATACTTCCGTATTCATCCATTCATAGTTCTCGATTATGTAAATATTTTTTGGTGGAAATATTTTTAAAACGTCCGTAAAGACGCCATTATCAGGTCCAATAAAAATTGGCCCCTCTGTCTCGATTATGAGTGGAGCTCTCTCACTGCCAACCCCTGGATCTACTACAGCAGTATGAATGGAATTCATAGGGAAATACGGGCAGGCATTTCTGAGTGTGAAAGCTGCCTCTTTGATATTACCTTGCTGGATTTCGTGGTTTATGTCTACGAATTGGACGTCTAGATTTTTAGTCTTGCTCAGTATGACCCCTTTCATCGTTCCTACATACCAATTTTTAGTACCGAAATCTGTGGTCAAAGTGATAGTTCTCATTTTCTGATAATTATTATTGAATACCTTCCGCGTTTGGAGGACAAAATAGAACTATCACATATTCTATGGACAGCGATAAGAAGCTTATACTTGTTACGGGAGGAACGAGAGGGATAGGCAGGGCATTGATCAAGCACTTTATAGCTCTTGGTCATTCAGTCGTGGGATGTGCCAGAACAGCTGGGCACATCAGAAGTTTGCGCCAGGAATTTGGCGATCCCAATGATTTTTATGCCGTCGATGTATCTTCGAACGAAGAGGTGAAATCTTGGGCTAGTCTGGTGATAAATTCTCACGGTGTTCCCGACATTATCGTAAACAATGCTGCTGTGATAAATCTCTCCAACCCACTTTGGGAAGTGCCTTCTGAGGAATTTGACAAGGTGATAGACATCAACATAAAGGGAACAGCAAATATCATTCGGCATTTTGTTCCGAGCATGGTTAAAAACAGAAACGGTAACATAGTTAATTTTAGCTCAGGGTGGGGGAGAAGTGCCGATGCAGAAGTTGCTCCGTATTGTGCGTCCAAATGGGCCATTGAAGGGATGACACTTTCTCTTTCTATGGAATTACCCAGTCCAATGGCAGCGGTCGCATTAAGCCCCGGTTGTGTGAATACCGAGATGCTTCAAACCTGTTTTGGTGGCGATGCTTCCCATCACGTCTCTCCGGAGGTGTGGGCCAGAACCGGCGCCAAATTTATCCTAGATATTGATCATTCCATGAATGGGACCTCACAGACTCATTCACCTCGATAATGCTCCTTAGTTCTCCTTCGAAACTCGCCTCAGGAAATCAGGATCGTCATAGGTTTGAACAAATTTCAGATGCCATATTCAGGTGGAATTTTTTTTCAAAGTACCACAAGGTGGATTTGACTTCGCATTGTATCATCACTCGAAACCAACTTTACCTTTTTGACCCGGTCAGTGCTTGCTCACTACCTTCTGGTTACTCTGGTGGAAGTATTATCCTAACTAATTCAAATCATGAAAGGGTATCCGGGGTAGCGGGTGTCACCTTTGACATGAAGGTGTATGCCTCGCAAAAAGTGCAGTTTTCCTCCAGCTATTTTCCAGCTGAGCGCTTTGATAATAAGGATGAAAAGCCACCAGACCAATTTAGGGATTGGGAATTGATGCCGATCGAAGGGGGCGCCGATGGTGAGTTTGCATTTTTCAATCCCGACCTGAAGATTGCAATCTTTGGAGATAGTCTCATCAATCTACCGGGAAGAGGTTTGGAAATTCTCCCCGAAAAATACTGCTCCGATCGAAGACTTTTAGAAGAACAACTACGCCTTTGGTGGCAAAAATACATGAACAAAGTCCACTGGATGCTCTTTGCTCATGGTTCTCCGTTGTTTTTTCCGCGCAGTGCGTTTGACATGCAATCTCTTGAGAACCATCTTTTTCATGGTAGATGATGCCATTTGTCATAATATGACGCTTGTAAGATGGATTCTTTAATTGAAAAGTTAGACCAATTGAAAACCGTGCTGAAGGGATACAAGAGATGCCTTATTGCTTATTCCGGTGGTGTCGATTCGGTTTTTCTTTCCTACGTAGCCCATCAAGTATTGGGTGATCAAAGTCTAGCCGTTATTGCCGACTCCCCATCCCTAGCTAGGGAGGAGCTCAAAGAGGCATTAGAGATTTCCGAACAATTCAAATTTCCAGTAAGAGTCATCCAAACCGAGGAATTCGAAAATGAATCTTATCTCAAGAATGCGCCAAATCGTTGTTATTTCTGTAAAAGTGCTCTTTTTGAAAAATTAAAATCCATTGTTGATGCAGAAAATTATGATGTGATTGCCTACGGTGAAAATTTAGATGACGTTGGCGATATCCGGCCTGGAGCAGTGGCAGCCGAAAAATATTCAATCCAAGCACCACTGAAACAATGTCAGTTTTCGAAAGCCGATGTGAGAGAAGCCTCGCGCCAGATGGGCCTTCCCACAGCAGAAAAGCCTCAAATGGCTTGCCTTAGTTCCAGAATCCCTCACGGGGACCCCGTGACTGAAAAGAAGTTGAAAATGGTCGAACAATCTGAGTTGTTTCTCAAGAAACTCGGGTTTTATGGACCTAGAGTCCGGTGTCATGAGCTTTCTTTTGGTTTTTTAGCTCGCATCGAAATTCAGCCTGGTGACTGGAAGCTAATTTCCAATTTTGATCTCGCTTCCGAAATAGATTCTACCTTCAAAGGGTTTGGTTTTTGCTATTCTACTTTTGATCTTGGCGGTTATAAAAGAGGTGGCAGATCTACCCAGGAGAATATTTCAGGACGTTTGAAAGACAAAAATCTGGCCTCCAAATCGACCTGAACCGCCAAAATACTTTGGAAACATTTCATTTTCCCGAACGTATATAAAGAACGAAGAGCACATTTCCAATGCCTGAATTTGCATACAAAGCACGAAAAAAAAGTGGAGACCTTGTTGAAGGTGTCGTCACTGGTGCGGATCGTACCCAAGCACTCACCCAGATTGGTAAATTAGGACTATACCCGGTGCGCGTCGATGCCGCTGGAGGTGAAAAAAAGAAATCATCGCGAGAAAAGCCGACAAGAAAAAATTCCAAAGCACCTGCTGGCTTGGGTTATAAAGTTGCTGAGAAGAAGAAAAAGGTGACGAGTCACGACGCGAGGCAAGCTTCATCCATAAAATCATCTTCCAAGAATCTTAATTTCAGAAAGCCAAAACTGACTGAGGTCGCTAATTTCACCCGGCAGTTTGCAAACCTTTTACAGTCTGGAATGCCGTTAACTTCTGCCCTCAACAGCATGAGTTATATCGGGACAAAAGGTATCCCAGGGTCGATGTGCCAAGAAATCCGTCAGCAAGTCACAGAGGGGTCCAATTTGTCGGATGCCATGGCGAGAAAAGGTAAAGTCTTTTCGGATTTATACATCAATATGGTCCGTGCCGGCGAAGAATCTGGAGCCTTAACTCAGGTTTTAAAAAGACTCGCAGACCATTACGAGCGCTTCTCAGAGGTCCAACAAAAATTCAAA
Source organism: Limisphaerales bacterium (assembly GCA_965657355.1). GTDB lineage: Bacteria > Verrucomicrobiota > Verrucomicrobiia > Limisphaerales > JAJOIW01 > JAJOIW01. Next base: position 402,595 of record CBFHOE010000003.1, read on the forward strand.
TCGGCAATGATCTACCCAAGTGTGGTGGTTTCGGTTGGGGTTCTTCTTGTTTTATGCTTCATGAAGTTCATGCTTCCCAAATTTCTCACCGTATTCGAAGGGGTGAATGTCGAATTGCCAACCTCAACGAAGATGCTTATCGTTATCAGTGAATTTGTAAATATTTACTGGTGGGCAATTTTAGGTGGGATTTTCCTATTTATTATCGCGTTCATCCGCTTCAAAACGACCCCGGCAGGTGCTAAACAGATTGACGAATGGTCCATGAAAATGCCTCTTTTCGGAAAGGTTGTCAGACTTAATCTTTTTGGGCAATTTGCAAGAACGCTCTCTACTCTCCTCGTCAATGGAGTGCCGGTACTGGTTGCTCTGAAAATCACAGAGAAAACCATCCCCAATCAGATTATACGTGAGGCCATTGGTAAAACTCGCGATGATGTCACTGACGGAAAAACGCTCGCTGAACCTTTGGCTAGGAGTCGTATTTTTCCTCAGCTTATGATCGATTTACTTCGAATCGGAGAGGAGACAGGAGACGTCCCTGGAGCCCTTGAAAATGTCGCAAATACATATGAATCAGAGCTTTCCAATCAGCTAAAGGTCCTGACCAACCTCATTGAGCCAATAATGATTATCGTAATTGCTGTGCTAGTGGCAGGCCTCATGTTTAGCGTCCTCTCTGCCATGATGGCGATCACAAGAAGTGTTGCTTCCTAGCTAAAAATGATGAAAAAGCCGATGCGACTCAATAATTCTCAGTCAAACCGTGGATTTACCATGGTAGAGGTTATGGTGGTATTGGGGATTGCAGCGATGTTAGTTACCATGGCTATTCCATTTGTCGGTGGGCTTTTCAATGAAAATCCCATAAGGGATACGACAAAAGAAGTCATGAGCCTGCTGGAACAGGCACGCGCACAATCCATCCTCACTGGAAAACCCTATGAATTTGTTATTTCTCGGCAGGATTACAAAATTATTGTCAGGCCGGCACCCGAGCAAAAACCAAACCCTCTCGATCCAAATGCCATCGCATCTTTTGATGATGCCTCCATTTCGATAGATGGGGTTTCTGATACAGACTCAACATCAAAAAAAGCAGGCAAAACATTGGAAGGGGATATTCACCCCGAAATAACCATTGAATTAATCGACGTTAATTATGTTGATATGTCCGAATTTGAACAGGCTATTGTCAATTTTCGCCCTAATGGCACGTCAGATAAATTTACTTTCGTATTCCAGAGAGGTCCTGGTGAATACAGACTCATCAGACTCGATATGATGACTGCTTTAGCGAATTTCGAGACGGATCCTCAAAAGTTTCTCGATACACAGTACTGAAAATGGAGGTCGGCAAAAATGAGAGTTTTATATCTAAAATATAGAAAAGATCGAACGAGCGATGCTTTTTCCTTGCTGGAGGTGGCCATCGCTATGGGGATTTTTTTTATGGCTATATTCGTCATATTGGAGTTGACCAACAATAGCCTGCGATCTGCCTATCTATTGAAGAATAATGCTCCCGACCCCAGGTCACTGCTCGGTGATTTGATGGTTACCAATTCCCTTGAAGAAATTTCGGAAAGCGGGGATTTCGGTGATTTGTATCCAGATTACCGGTGGGAACGCCTCATTACTCGAGCTATTGAAAGCGAAGAAGTCGATGGATTATTCCAGGTCGACGTCCGAGTTTATCTTCCAGAAACAGAATGGAGCTCCGAATTAACCATGCTCCTTTTTAAGCCTCCCGGGGGAAGCGGGTATAACAGCACGCTAAGACCAAGATCTATTAGAAATTCCTCGCAAAGAACACGGTTAAACTCCAGCACCCCCAATCGGTCTAGGACTTCTCGATCCATGTTAAGGTGAAGACCACTTGAAAAACGCACAACTGTTCCACATGCAATTTAGATTTGGTAAGTATTCTCATTTCAGAAAGCGGGTCGCTTTTACCCTACTCGAAATTATGGTCGCCATGGCAATTTTTAGTATGGTTTCGGTCGGGATTTACGCATCGTGGAACGCCATTATCAATTCATCGAGAATAGGCCTGAAAGCCGCCGCCGAAGCCCAAAGGAAACGAAATGCGATTGAGACGATCCAGTCGGCGCTTTTCGGCACTCAAATGTACACTGCCAATCTCCGGCATCATTATTTTCTCGCGGATACAACCATTCCAGAAGCTTCACTTTTGAGCTTTGTCTCACAATTGCCCGAATCTTTTCCTGGTGCAGGATTTTACCCCAATGACCCCATCAGACGTGTGACCTTTACTCTCGATACGGATAAAGATGGCAATCAGAACCTCGTCATGTATCAAACGCCTGTCTTAGCTTCAGTGGAGGAAATGAGTGAGCCAATCCCGATCAAGCTCGCGAAAAACGTCTCTCTCTTTTCGGTCGAGTTCTTTGATAACGACGTCGGTGAATGGCTGGTGGAATGGGAAAGTACAAATTCCATCCCGAGACAGGTTAGATTCGCTCTAGAATTTGAAAATCGGGATAAAGAAAATAATGTGTCCGGCGACCCTGATTTGGAGACCCGAGTCGTCACGATTCCCAGCTCTGCTATTCCCATTCAAATCCAACGCCCCGGGTCCGGGCTTAGGTCAAGCGGGATTAGGAGAGATGCGGAGGGGAATATTCTCAATGGAAATTCCGGTCGCAAGGGGCGTGGTAAATTGCCTCAAGACACCCCATCTGCCATTGGTCGCGCGGAAAGCATTAGAAACATAAAAGGCGGAAAGTAGTCTCTATGAAAACTCCCTCAAAATGGAGCTCAAACCTCCCTACAAAAGCCTCTCGTGATGGATTTGCACTCATCATAGTTATGGTGACCATAGCCATTCTTGGTGGAATAGCTGTCCACTTTGCTACAAACATGCAGGTAGAGCTAAAATTGGCGCAAAATTCGAATTACGATGCTGATTTTGAAGTTATCGGTCTTTCAGGCGTTGAGTATGCCCGATATGTACTTGCTCTCGAGGGCAAGAAAAATATGACGTATGAGCCATTTGATGCCCTACACCAAATTTGGGCAGGAGGGCCTGGCAGTGAGCTAGTCCCAGAGGATCAAGACCTCCTTCTCGTATCCCTCACAAATAATGAAATTGGTAATGGCATTTTCTCCCTCAAAATTACGGATATGGAGCGAAAATGGAACATCAATTCGGCTAACGAGCAAATGCTGGAACAGGCATTCATCCTAATGGGCGTCGATTTTGCTGAAATATCCACATACTCAGCCACTATTCTGGATTGGATGGACCCTGACGAATTGACCAGAGCTGGTGGGGCTGAAATCCAAGATTATCTTGCATTGGATCCTCCATATGTCTGTAAAGACGGGCCCATGGATGATATTTTTGAGCTGACCCGTGTTATCGGAATCACTCCAGAACTTTTCTGGGGACCATCTTTTGATCCCGCCCGGCATTCCAATCTTAACGATCCCAATTTTGATCCGATTGGCCTCTCTGACTCCGGAGCAGCCTATTCATACGGCCTCAAAGATATTTTTACAGCCATATCCAGTGGGAGAATCAACGTTAACACAGCACCAGCCCATGTGCTTCAAATGATCCCCGGTATTGATGAGCTAACGGCAATGGAAATTGTGAATCAGCGGGCTGGGCCCGATGGTTTCCCCGGCACTATGGACGATTCTGCATACGCTTCACCCTCCATGTTGCCTGTATTACCCGACGTCATGCAGCTAGCATCACGATTTCTCACAGTCAGAAGTTTACATTTTATGGTGGAAGTCCAAGTCTCAATAAATGGGATAACTCGAACGTATGAGGGACTCCTAAGAAGAGAAAGTCCTGAAAAAATTGACATCCTTTACCTCAGAAGGCGTTAATTTCCCAAGGCATATGCCGAATGAATACTACAGGCAAATCTATCCCTGATGGATGTCGACTTTTTCACAGCCGCCATGGTGTGGTGTTCAAAAAAGTGAAAAAAAGCTGAAAGATTGGGAGGAGATGTCGGATATTACTATTGACAGGTGATTTCCTGTCTGAGATATTTTAATTACACACGGAAAAACAAAACTATTAAAACCATGAAAATACAAGCGCTTGCTATCACATCATTATTCGTCGCTGTTGGTGCACTACAGGGACAAGCTCAAGAACAGAGCTCAGCAAATGCAGTAGGTTACGTCAAAAAGACTTTCTCTGCTGGATTTACTCTGTTCAGCAACCCACTCGTAGCTGAAGACAACAAAGTTGCCAGCCTCATGCCGGCTCCTGCAGCTGGAACAATTGTCTACAAGTTCAACCCAGCAACTTCTGGATTCGTCGCTAACAGTTACCTCGAAATCGTTCCTGGTCTTGCTGGATGGCTCGATGATTCTATGACTCTCACTCCTGGAGAAGCTGCCTTCATCAGCGTTCCTGCTGGTCAATCTGTTGATGCTATCTTTGTTGGAACTGTTGCACAAGGCGATCTTTCAACAAGCTTTCCTGCAGGTTTCTCATTGATCTCCTCACAGGTTCCTCAGGCTGGTAAAATCTCTGCCGACCTAGGTCTATCAGTTGACAACGTCAATGCTGTTTACACTTTCGACAACGCATCTCAGGGTTACACCGCTTTCCCTGTAACTGAAATCCCTGGAGTTGGAACTCTTTTCGACGATCCAGCAATTGCTATCGGTGAAGGTGTCTTCCTCGACGCTTCAGCCGAAGGATCATGGGATCGTTCATTTTCAGTTTCTGAATAATTTTACTTGATCGGATTTTAATCTCGTAATATAAAACAACCCTAGTATGAAAAAACTACTCATCGGACTAACATCACTTGTTCTAGCAACTGGAGCTTTCGCTCAAGATGCTAATGTTAACTTCAGTAACGCCCTCGGCGGAGATCCAACTCCTGTTACTGCGGACGGAGTCACTGCCGGCGCTGACTGGACTGCTGAACTCGTTGTTGGCGGAGCTACACTCGGTTCTGGTGCTCTTCTATCTATTGGCGGAACACCTACTGGTATCTTCAACCTCGGCGAAGTTGCTATCCCAGGTAACTCTGGAACTGAAGCTGAAATGACTATCAACGTATACAAAACTGAGTTTGGTAGCGTTGGTGGAACACCTGTTGGTGAATCTTACTTCACATCAACATTCACTCACACTCCTTCAGCTGTAACAACTCCTCCAACTCCTGCTGCTGGTCTAGCTGGTTCTATCGACTCTTTTTCTCTTGAAACTGTAGTTCCTGAACCAACAGCTATCGCTCTTGCACTCGTTGGTGCTGGTGTATTCGCCGCTCGTCGTCGTCGCGCCTAAGCTGAGTTAAAATTACTATTTCCCGAACCGCCCACTATGGGCGGTTTTTTTTATATTTTTGTTCCGTTGGGTATGGATCCCTTTTTTGAAATCTATAACTCTTAAGTATGGAACAAATTAACTTCGGTATGCCTTTCTATTATCGATCTCAGATACTCTTTTTTTAATATTTCTAGCGATAAGTTAGCCAAAGTTTATATACGCATTTCCTTTTGCCATATTTCGAGCTACGAGCCTTTGGATTAAAAAAAGAAAAGCACTATGTTAGAAAAGCTTTGGTGAAGATTTTTTGAAAATTTTTAAATTTCAAAGAAGAGATCTACTCAACTTTGGCAAAAAAGATTTATGCGACCCTCCAATTTGAATGCAGTCTCCTAAAATCTGCCGTTAGTGTGCAAAAAGACTTGGTTGGATTGTTTAATTGAATGAGAATGAACAGTAGAAATGGGACCATTTCAAATTATTTTTAATAAAGTTAGCTCAAGTGAACTGGCGTCTTTGTCCAAACAGATGCAACTTCAAATTCTTGGTAATTTTAGGGGCTTGCCAGAGGAGGCTATGACGACAGACCTGGGCCAATACGGACAACTTAGTAGGGAAGGGAGAGTTTTATATAGATTTAGAATCTCAGATTATAGGATCTATTTTGAAAGGCATCACCTTGGTATTCAAGTTGTTCGAATACTGAACAAAAATACGCTGAAGGATTTTCTTTACCGCAGCAGTCTTCCGGTCCCTGAAGACCGCCAGCTTGAATCAAACCCGGAATTCTGGAAACTCATGGAAGTTTCTCATAGCGAAACGAGTTGATTAGATTGCTAATTAAACCTTGAAAATTGATTAAACCTCAACTATTTTCCAAATATGCCGCAAAAATGCATAGTTATATCGCATTGAGGCATTTTACTAACACATTAAAGTTTTGAGTCCATATCCGAGACGAAATTATTACAGAGGTCCAAGGACCCGAATTAACGAGCGAATTAGAGCACGAGAAGTACGTGTTATCGGCCCCGACGGTAACCAAGTTGGAGTCATGAGTTCCCAAGAAGCAGTCGCTCTTGCCAAGCGGTATGGAGTGGATCTCGTGGAGATAGCCTCCACGGCGAAGCCTCCCGTATGTCGGATTGTTGATTACGGCAAATATCAATATGAACAATCCAAAAAGCAAAAAGAGCAAAAGAAGCATCAGCATTCTAATAAACTCAAAGAGGTCCAGCTTAGCCCTGTGATTGATCCCCACGATTATGGCTACAAATTAGATCGAGCTAAACAGTTTCTCTCCGAGGACATGAAGGTTAAGGTCTCGCTTCGATTTAAGGGGCGTCAAATGGCCCACACCGAGGTAGGCTTCGAAGTTGTAAAAAACTTCATCAACGATATTGAATCATTTGCTCAGCCCGACTCAAGGCCGAAGCTCGTTGGAAGAGCCATAAATTTTGTTCTCTCGCCCTTGCCCAAGAATAAACGTGCGAAATATGAAGGAAAAGGTGGGGAAAAGCAGCTCGAAGAGGACGAAGGCACAGAAACTACATCTGTGGATGGGGAAGAAAACCAGAAAAGCTCTAACCAAGAAGAGGCACCTCGTAAAAAACCAGTAAAGCAAGGTTCCGCTCGTGCATTTACAAATTCGGTTTTAGAGGATATAGACCTTTAAAATTTACATTTTATAGAAGAGCTCTTCCTACTCTTTTCCAATTATTATTATATACTGAGGCTACGGCTCACAGTCCGAAAGTATCACTTGGGCCTCCTGTTTATTTAGTTCTGTGAGAATCTTGCAGAGCCTTTGGATTCTATCACGATAAGGATCAACTACGGGTTCTTTGAGTTTTCAAAGACCTGCCAGAATTGAGCAGGGCTCATCCTGGTTTCGAATGTCGTGCCAATTTCCTTTAAAAAAGGCATTGATTTGACTTCCTCCAGTCCTTTGTGGATTCTCTCCGGTGAAAAAATGAGTCGTTCGAGTCTAAGTGATTGGATTGGCGTGAGGTCGGTGACATTGGATTCCCCGATGTGTAGCCGGCGAATATTTGTTCCAATCAATGGTTCCAAATCCTTAGTCGGGGTCCGGTGTAAAGTGAGGCTAACGATTGGGCATGCAATGAGGGGCGTTAAATCTGAGACCAATGTCTCGCTGAGCCATATCATTTGAATTGGAGACCTGGCTAAGGGTAATAAGTTAGAGATTCCGGTCCCAACCGCGTTAAATTCAACTAATGGCATATCTATCAGAGGGGTCAAATCCTTAACGGGGCTGTTACTGATATACAGCTGCTTTAAAGGGAGCCCATAGATTGGGCCCAAATCCGAGACGTTGGTTCTTTCTATAAACAATACCTGAAGAGATTTTTTCCCAGCCAAAGCCGAAAGGTCTGAAACAGGATTAGCCATGAGATCTAGACTTTGCAGAGGCCAATTTTTTAGAAATTCAATATTCGAGATTCCGGCTTCCGGAAATTGCGCCTGAATGACCTCCCCTTTTTCATTGAGACCAAATTGGCCGTTTCCATTGTATTGTGGATTTGTTTTTTTAACCAAAGAATGGATTTCTCCAACATTTTTAAACCTAGCTGGAGCTTGGGGAGGTTCAGGCGGAGCCGCCGATTCAATATTTTCTAGCTTCTGAGATGAAGGTGCATTGACACTCTTTTCAATCTCTTGCGTTTTAGTCTGGGAATCTGATTCCTTAGATATGTTAGGCAGAGTTGATGAGCTTTTTTCAGCATCGCAACCCGCCACCGAAAATAATGAAAGAATGAGAATACCCAGTAAGTATGATTTGTTTCTTAGATCAACCACGTCTGGGGCATCATGCCTTAATAAAGGCCAAAAATCTAGGCGATTTCCACTCAGAGGGTCATCGTTTTTAAAACGCCGAACGGATTAAGGTCTTCCGGTCTAATCTATTCAATTTCCTTTTATTTCAGACTTCCCAGCCTTTTCTGTAGGCTCTTTTAATCAGAGATGCCGCCCCTGGAGAGTTTGTTGAAGATAGATTTCGACCATTCCAATCCACCTTCTTATTTAATCGAATAGCCAAGTTACCAAGAAGGACTGTCTCTGTGAGGCGGCCCGAATACTCGAAACGCGACAGAGCTTCCCCGCTTTTTCCAAGACAGGCATCAACCCATTCCTGGTCTTCATTTTTTACTCGAGGAATAGATTTTATGGGCTTTTTCCAGTCTTTTAATAAATCGGACGGGGTTGTTTTCCAATTCATACCCCCGCGCTGAAAGTAGAGTTTTCCTCTATCTCCTACTATTATGGATTCAAATTGCTTAGAGAGCTGTTGCTGCGTGAGTCCTGACTCCTGGTAAACAGATTTATCAGGTCTGTTATCTCCATCATACCAATGAAATTTGAGCGCATCGGAATATGGTCCTCTTGGGAATTTGTAAGTCACAACCGAAGCGTTCGGGCCGGCATACTCTGAATTTCCTCTGGAGCTAGCGGAGACCGAAATCGGATCGCCCAGGTCGAGAGCCCAGTAAGGCATATCCATAATATGACAGCCCATGTCGCCAAGTGCACCAGTCCCGTAATCCCACCATCCACGCCAACTGAAAGGGAGATATTTTGAACTGTAAGGTGTCTCTGGGGCTGGTCCCAGCCAAAGATCCCAATCCAACCCTTTTTCAATTTTTTGGCCTGCGGGGCGTGATTTCATTCCTTGCGCCCAGATTGGCCTATTCGTCCAGCAATGAACTTCCTTTACTCTTCCCAGTAGCCCGGATCGAATATACTCAACAGCTCTTCGAATAGGTTCTCCTGCATGGGCTTGATTCCCCATTTGAGTCCTTACCTTATGTTTCCTTGCAAGTAAACGTAGTTCCCGAGCTTCCCAAATGCTGTGGGTCAATGGTTTTTGGCAATAAACATGTTTCCCCATCATAATGGCCATCCGGGCTGGGTGAAAGTGGGTGTGATCTGGAGTTGAAATCGAGACGGCATCAATTTCAGAGTCCATAGACTCGAGCATTTTTCTAAAGTCTCGAAAGAACTTAGCTTTAGGAAAATTTAGCGTATGGTCCTTATTTCCTTTTTTGACTCTTCTTTTATCATGAACATCACACAAGGCCACAATGTGTCCACCCGCTCCAGCGATACCTCTTACATCCGAAAAGCCTTTGCCTCCAATGCCAATAGACGCAACTTGTAACCTGCTGTTTGCCCCAAAAGTTGATTTGGGAAAAAAGTTAAATGCAAATGCAGAAGCTACCAAGGACTTTGAGAAATCTCTTCGGCTAATGGAACCAGCATAAGTTTTTCGATACTTTTTTCGGTTTGGAGACATGTTTTAAAAGTATCAAAGGTGCAAGGGATATTCCATAAACAATTTTAGCTAACTTCCCCATTAATAGTTTTGCCATTATCAAAAAGAATCGATCCCTTCTTTTAGATTTATGAGAAAGCGTTTGACCATTTATACATTTTTTTAAGAATGAAAGCGCATCTTTCAAAATGGAGATATGGCTGAAGCAAAATTTTGATCAGATGTTGAATATTGAAGACTTATCTATTTACCAATTGGTCATAGTATTTCAGGCCATTTAAGGCATACTGAAATGTCATTCACATGGGTTTTGGATTTATTTCCCGCTGCTATGTCAGGAAGTGCAGCGCTGCATTTTTAATTTACAGATTTATTCAATCTTTAAAATGATTGCGGGGCCTTGATTCAGTTACTGCTCTTTTTTTAGTTTTTTCCAAGATTGGGTGTCCATCAATCTAATGGCGCCCATGGCTCATTTAAAAAGAGAATTGTGAGATCCCCCTAAGGAAGAATGAAATGGGTTTATTTTAGTCATGGCTTGAGACTGATGAATGATGTGACAATTATCGACAGGAAGCCTTATGAGTGAGCGGCTCCTCAGCCAGTGAGCGGCCAAAGTCTTGGGCGTGTAAGACTTCAGGAAATCCTTTCCTAGAGCAAGCTTCATACTGGAATCGAAATCTATCAAAGTGAGATCATAACGCAATTTAATTGTCCGGCTTTTAGGCACTTTTAATTCCCTTTCCCGTAATCAACGATTTTTTCGATTATTGCCACAGAGTCCAATCAGGATTACAAATGGGAATGCCCTTGATAGATCTAAAATGTATAGAATTCTTTACGGAATATGCGGTGAGTTATTCCAAAACTCTCATCCGATCTTTTCTTTTTGTAAGCGGCCTGATGATTTCTTTAATTTCAAATGCTCAGGGTGAGAGACCGAATATACTTTTAGCGATAAGCGACGATCAAAGCTGGGTGGATGCATCAGCATACGGAGGCCGAATGGTCGAAACTCCACATTTCGATTCAGTAGCCAAAACGGGAGTATTGATGATGCAGGCTTTTGCTGCCTCTCCAGGATGCAGTCCAAGCAGGGCAAGCTTATTAACAGGTAGGCACACTTGGATGATTGAAGAAGCTGGCACCCACGCTAGTTATTTCCAATCTCGATACAAGGTATTCCCAGACCTACTTGAGGAAAATGATTATTATATAGGCTATACTGGAAAAGGGTGGGGGCCTGGAGATTGGAAATCGAGTGGGCGCTCACGTAATCCAGCGGGCCCCAATTTCAGAGGTAAAGCGGAAGGTGGGCAATCATCTTACGTGAATGCCTTTTCGAATTTTTTGTCGGAGCGAAAGTTGAAATCTAAAGAATCAAAGACCAAACAGCCATTTTTCTTTTGGTTCGGAAGTCATGATCCTCACCGGTCATTTGCTAAGGGATCTGGCAGAAAATCTGGTATGAAACTGGAAGATGCTCACGTCCCAAAATTTCTTCCTGATACAGATGAGATAAGAGAAGACCTTTTAGACTATGCATTTGAGATTCAAAGATTCGATCATGATCTCGGAGAAATGATTGAGCTTATCCGTAAAGATGGAGCATTGGAGAATACCTTAATAATAGTGACCTCAGACAATGGCATGGCCTTCCCCAGGGCAAAAGCCAACTGTTATGAATATGGAATCCACATGCCACTCGCCATTTCATGGCCAGCTCGAATCAAAGGTGATAGAAGTATCAGCGACCTTGTTGGGTTCGTTGATTTAACATCCACAATCCTCGATGCAGCAAATGTTCCAATGCCGCCCGATTTAGGTATGTCGGGAAGAAGCTTTTTGAATGTTTTGATATCCAACAAAAGTGGGAAAGTTGATTCTTCAAGATCGGCTGTTTATTCTGCCCGTGAAAGGCATAGCTCATCCAGGTTTAATTCTTTAGGCTATCCCCAAAGGTGTATTCGAACTCAGAAGTTTCTCTATATAATCAACTTCAAACCGGAACGCTGGCCAGCTGGCCCAGCGCAAAAATTTAATAAAGCCAGATATGATGCAAGTGGAGGATTAGTGTCATCTTCACTAGGCCCATCTCATGGTGGCTATCATGACATTGATGCCTGTCCATCACTCTCATTTCTTATTCAAAATCGCAATCATTCCAAGTTTGGGCGTTATCTAGAACTCGCTGTTGGTAAAAGGCCCGAAGAAGAACTTTATGACATTAAGAATGATCCTGACTGCCTCAACAATTTAGTAACAAATAAAGCCTATAATAGAATTAAGTCTCAATTGAGATCACGACTTTGGAACTATCTCTATGAAACTGGTGATCCCCGTGTGAAAGGAAATGGTGACATCTGGGAAACTTATCCGAGGGTTTCTAGCATGAGGTGGTTTCCGCAACCCGATTGGGTTGGAAAAAAAGGATACCACCTCCCTGAGATGCGGTGGCTTGAATCTCGCCGCCCTAAAAAATAATTCAATAATTTTAAGATATTTGTGTTTCTTTGCCTTGAATGAGCTTGGGTATAAGCGTTGTTGATTTACCTCGGTTATTTAGTTTTTGAATCTTTATTTATGCAAGTGCCAGCCGGCTTTCTGAAGGTATTGGAGAGCTGCTGGTAAAAACGCCAAAGCAGCGACCATACAAGCAGCCACACCAAACGACATCACCATTCCTAAGCTTGAAATCCCTTGGTGCTTAGCGAGAGTAAGCGAAGCAAAACCGGCGATAGTGGTCAGGCCCGAAACGAGCACAGCTTTCCCAGTAGAGAGAGAGAGAAATTCTATTTTTCCCTCTTCTGCGTAGCGATTGAGGATGTGAATAGCATTTGTGACACCTATTCCGATAACTAAGGGCAGCGTCATAATGTTTGCGGGATTGAATGGGATATCGTTGAAAGACATCCATGCGACTGTCCAAATCGAACCCATGATGACTGGTAGTAGGGCCAAAAGCACAGCAATAATTGATCTGAAATGAATCAGGGCAAGAATGACTATAGCCCCCATGGCGTATATTCCTGCATTGATATAGCTTTGAACTAACAGGGAGGTATATTCATAGAGTTGGACAGGAGTTCCGGTGATATTGGGATCAACAGATCGCAGCTGCTTTACGAATTTTTCCTGATTTTCCCTCTCCCAGATGTCTGAGTTGGGAAAGACTTGAAGTAAATATTTTCCAGTGCGACCAATGAGGCGGGCTTTTAGTGCTGGATTGAGATCAGACGGAAATAAGCCGGATTGATAATCCTGGGTTGCTAGATTTCCAAACATTTGCCTGATATCTTCAAACAAGGCGGTCTGAAACTTTTGAAGTTGTTTTATTGAGTTTGCGTTTCTCTGGTCATTGATTCTATTTCTAAATTCTTGGACAGTCTGAATAAGAGATAAAATATTTTCCTGAAGTTCGGCGTCTTCAGTTTTCTTGACCTTATCCAGTGCTAAAGTGAGGTATCCTTTAAAAGCCCAAATTTTCAGCTTGAGCTCCTTTATATCGATCTCCTTGGAGTCGATGGGCAGCCATTGGATTTCCTTCGCTTTTTCAACAATCTGTTTTCTTAATTCCAAACCCTCAGTAGGGTCTTTATTGAGAATGTGGGCAAGCATGTCCACAGAGGCGACAGAATCCAGTTTTAAAAATTCTTCTTTTCGGCTCTGTGCTTCCTCTGCATTCTCAGCAATAGATGCGCAGTAAAGAATAGACTTGGAGGCCGAGCCTATGAGCTTTTTTTCAAGAGATACGGATTGTACGCCGTCCGTTTGAAGATGGAGTAAGTTATAATCGAACCTGATTTCCTGCGTTTTAAACACGGATATCATTGTTAGCGCAGCACATAGGCACAGTATAGTTAATGGGTTGCTCAACCAAACTTGCTCTACCTTGGATCTCAATAGCATGCTGCCAGCCATGTTGGTGTCCATTTTTATCTGCTTTCCTTTTAGTAGCAGAATCGGGAGGACAGTCATCATAGGAATAAGACATAAAAGCATTCCGCCTCCGGTGATGACACCCATTTCCTTAATTCCCTCAAAGTCTGTAAACGCCATAGCAAAAAAGGCTCCAGATGTGGTCAGGGCTCCACTAAAAATACCTTTTCCAGTTTCTATCATGCCTGTCCTGATGGCGTTTTCTTTGGTCGCACCATTGGCAACTTCTTCTTCAAATCGAGAGACCAAATGAATTCCTAAGTCGATAGCAAGGCCTATAAGAATTGGAGCGAAAGTGATTGTCAGAATGTTGAGGTGGCCTATTGAGATAGTTGTGTAGCCTACGGTATAAACCAATCCTACAATCAGTGCCAAACTCGCCTTGAGCGGCCTTCCCGTCTCGTGGTATCCAAAAATGAAAACAAGAGCTACGAGAACAAAGGAGATGAGCGACGCTTGTATCATGTCCTTTTGAGCTTGTTGCATTTCATCAAATTCTAATACTGGCTCGCCAGTGACTCCGGCGTTTACTCCCGATACTTCAATTCTCGTTTTTTCGGCTATCTCTCTTAATTTGGTGATGGACGGTTTGAGTGGTTTGAGATTGACTGGCTGGGTTGTTAGTAATAGCACACGGCCCTTGTCGTAAGAGAGATATTGGCTTTGGGTGGCTGCTTCTGCATCACCAAACAAGGCCTCAACTCCCGGTGAAGGAGGAGATCCAGGCCTGCTCATTGCCTCTATGGAACTTCGAATAATCCTTTCGATCGCAGGAAGGGACTCAACTAAATTCTCCTTTTCACTTTCTGTGGCATTCCCGGCTTTGGAGAAGGAGTCATTAAGTTTGGAATAAAGAGAGGCTAAATTTGTCGAAGTGGCGAAATTTTGGAGAAACGGTTTGTAGGTGCCCAGGGTTTCATCGAGCTTAACCAATGTCTCGTTATCCAAAAAGAAAAGTGCTTTCCTTCCAAGTGAGGTGAGGTTCCCTTTGTAGAATGTCCTATGAAACGTATTGGTCTCCGCATTAACTCGAGCTGCTAACCTTTCAATATATTCCCTGTTCTTCTCAAAATTTTCACTCTGAACAATAACGACCAGATCTTCGGGTGATTCAAATTCCTCTAAAAATTTAAGATATATCTGGTGGTATTTTTTATCGTCACCGACCAGGTCATTTCTTGAAGTGTTAAAACCAAGATAAAGAAAAGTAATAACCGGACAAAGAAGAAACAGAATTAGCTGAGGCCAGGCTAACCAAGCAGGACGGTTGATTACTAAGTCAGCAATCTTTCCCAATATTTTTTCAGCAAGATGAAATCGGCCTCGCGCCATACTTTATTCTTTAAAAATGTGCTTAGGGTAATTCTGCATTGGTGTATACCTCTTTGACGTCTTCATTATCGTCAAGAGCATCAATTAGTTTTTGAACCGTTTCCACCTGGTCTTCTGGAATCTTAGTCGTCATGGAAGGAATAAAGGTAATGTGAGAAAGTTCCATTTTGATATTTTCTTTTTCTAATGCTGCGTGGACCTCTTCAAACTTTGCTGGCTCAGTAATGATTTCATGGACTCCTTCATCAGATTTAAAATCTTCAGCTCCTTCATTGAGTGCGATTTCCATCAGTTTTTCCTCGTCAATGGTCTCTGCTCCAATCAAAATTTGCCCCTTTCTCTCAAACAGTCTCGACACGGCCCCTGATGTCGCTAGTTGACCACTATTTCTATTGAGAATGAGCCTTATTTCCGCGGCTGTTCTATTTCGATTATCGGTTTGGACTTCACAATAAATAGCCGCCCCACTAGGGCCATAGACTTCATAAGAAAGCTCTTCGTACTGAACGTTACCTGATTCCGCAGCGAAAGCTTTTTTCAGAGCCCTTTGAACGATATCGTTGGGCATATTGGCCTGCTTGCCCTTGATGAGTACCATCCTTAAGCGGGGGTTTAGATCGGGGTCGTCGCTGTTGCCAATCCTGGCTGCGATTGTAATTTCTTTGGCCAATTTGGAAAAAAGCTGGCCTCGTTTTGCATCATTCGCTCCTTTAGCTCTTTTTATTTGAGCCCATTTACTATGTCCTGCCATCGTGAAATTATCGAATTTTACATGACGAATCTTTTGTAGTCATTCGCCTGTTCATAGGTGATGTGTAATCATACTCTTAGTCACAATTTGCTTCAATATCATTAGTCTGAATGCAAAAAACTAAATGTGTTTTACTGTTCTAAACGAGGATAGGAGCAACTCATGTGGTCCCACACGTATGTAATGGCGCGTTCGGCCGCCTGAATCTCGGCTGCCTTTTTTGAGCGTCCTGTTCCTTTGGAAAGCTCAACCCCTTCATGGACGACGACGCACTCAAAAATTTTGTCATGTTCCTGCCCAAAGGTGTTGGTCATTTCATATTTTGGTGGACTTGAGGGCTCCAGGCATTGCAGAAATTCCTGTAACTCACCTTTGGGATTTATCTGAACGGGAATTTCACTCGGGCTTTCAAAAACATCAGAGTAGGCGAGTTTGGTAAATTTTTCAGCCTCATTGAATCCCCCGTCAAGATGGATAGCGCCAACCAAGGACTCGAAAGCATCTGAAATACTCGTGAGTCTGGTCCTACCCCCATTTGATTCTTCGGAACGACTCATGATGATAAATTCACCAAGTTGGAGCTTGATGGCTCTCTGGTAGATGCCGTCTTTACTGACGAGATGAGCCCTGGATTTGGTTAATAAGCCTTCATCTGCATTTTTATAATGGGTAAATAAAAAAGTACTCATAACAAGCTGAAGAACGGCATCTCCTAAAAATTCTAGCCTCTGGTTATTGGGGAAAGGAACACTAAATAGTTTTGTCGCAGACGAATGAGTCATCGCCTCACACAAAATAGCTGGATTTTTAAATGTGTATCCAATCAATTTTTGCAACTGAAGCAACGATTGAGGGGGACGATTGACTGATAAGGGAAACTCAACAATAATTTCCCCTGTCATTTCGTCCACAATTTTCTCTAATATCTCAGGCTCAGGGTCTTCCTCACGCTTTCTATGGCCTTTTCGAAGAGCCTTTTTTATGCCGAGTGATTTTGATTTACTCTGGATGGATACTTTCAACTTCTGCAGTTTCCTCTTGAGAAGGATTTTCTCCCATTGGTCCTTCTGGTTCTTTCATTTCCGAAATGTCCTGGCTTGGGATAGACTCAGATTTCAGATGGTCTAATCCCACAGTCATGAGACCGGTCACTTGATTGTGAACATCCAACCAATCTTGGTTTGAAAGTTTTACGTCATCGATCGTAAAAACGTCTCCTGATTTATTGTGTTCATAAACAAAAATCCTTTTTTCCTTTTTTTGGATTGTATCCCGGATCTTTAAAATTCTTTTTCTTTCCAACATTGCCGCCAAAATGTAGAGGGTTCCAGGAAGGGCCGTATTCTCTTCTGGCTCCGATACAATTTCCATCAAAACCTTTTCTGTTTGATCCTTCTGAACAGCCTCTTTTGGCTTGGGAGGCGGTTTTTTATACTTTCCTTGCCAGCTTGAGATCCACTCGTTAGTAGATTGAAATAATGTCTTTTCCACCAGCTTATAGCAGCCAGTGCATAAATCCTTTCTCAAAAGCTCTCCATCGGCCTCGTAGAGGAGTGTCCTATAGGACTGTTTATCCTCAAAAGGCTTATCACACTCAGAACACGTCGAGCCATGGTTTTGGATTTTCCACTCATTCATTCACATCACATGCAATTTGGATAGACTGCCTTTACGCATTGATCTAATGCAAAGCCTTTTTTGCATTCTAGGGCTTTTGGCCTCCTTGATTCAAGGCGCAAATTCCGTGAACCAATCCACGTGAAAAGCATCCATTCCAGCATTTCTAATAGCTGTCATCCCAAGCTCAGAATCCTCAAAACCAGCGCATCCTGATGGCGTAATCTGAAGCTCTTGAGCAGCTTTTAGGAATATATCTGGTGCTGGTTTTTGATAATCAACGTCCTCACAAGTTACTACTGAATCGAACAAATTAAGAATACCCAGGTGATCTAGTACGCGAGAAACAACAATTTTCGTCCCTCCAGAGGCAACAGCCATTGGTTTCTTTCCCGAAAAATGATAAGCAATTTCCACGACTGGATCGATTGGAGAAACTTGATTTATTAATCCAAGATATTTGTCTTCTTTTGCATCGCTAACAACAACAGGATCAAAATTCTTAGACTGTGAGGTCTTTATATTCTCCAGAATTTCCACTGAAGGAACGCCGCCCAATTCATAAAATCTTTCTTCTGTGAAGGTGAATTCGAATTTTGAGGCCACGAATTTCCAGCTTTCCCAATGCAAGGGCATCGTATCTGCCAACGTGCCATCACAGTCGAAAATCAAACCTTGATATTTATCAAAATCGTTAACACGTCGACTCACCATTTTATCTGTATTCTATGAAAAAAATTCAAGGCAACATGAATCTCGGCTAAAGGTTCATTTCTTTTAGTTGAGTTTCCATGTCATCAGCCATCAGTGGGTTTATGACAGTGTCGAGTTCTCCTTCAATGAGCTGAGGTAGGTTGTACAAGGTCAATTCGATTCTATGGTCTGTGACCCTATTTTGAGGGAAATTGTATGTCCTGATGCGTTCGTTGCGTTCTCCGGTCCCGACCTGTGATTTTCGCTGCGCTGCATATTTCGCGTTCTCCTCTGCTATTTTTTGCTCCAAAAGTCTTGAGCGAAGAACAGTCATGGCCTTAGCTTTGTTTTTTATCTGAGAGCGTTCATCAGCGCATCTCACAATCATTCCTGTGGGCTTGTGGATTATCTGGACTGCTGAGTCGGTGGTATTCACGCCTTGTCCACCGGGGCCCGATGCACGACAAACGGATACATCGATATCATCGGGTCTAATTTCCACATCGACTTCTTCAGCTTCAGGCAAAACGGCGACAGTGACTGTGCTCGTGTGTATGCGGCCCTGACTTTCGGTGGCAGGAATTCTTTGGACTCTATGAACACCGCTCTCGTATTTTAACCGTTTGAATACATCCTCACCTTTAATGCTGAATATCATTTCCTTAAACCCACCCATATCTGATGCGCTCGAGTCCATGATTTCCATTTTCCATCCCATGTTTTCAGCGTACCGAGTATACATACGGCACAAATCTGCAACAAATAACGCCGATTCGGATCCACCAGCTCCAGCCCGAGCTTCAAATATTGTATTTCTGGAATCGGTCGGATTTGGTGGGATAATCCCCATCTTTAGTTCGATCTCTATCTTCTCCTTTTCGGCTTTCAGTAATCCAAGCTCCTCCTTAGCCATCTGAGCCATTTCAGATTCTGCAGGTTCGTCTTGTACGATGGACTGATTCTCGTTGATGTCATCGGTGATTTTCAGGAACCTGCGACCAGACTCAACCAAGGATTTCAATCTGGAGTATTCACGGGACAACTCTTGCATTTTTTTTTGATCGCCAATGACTCTGGGATCACTTAATGCGGCCTCTACTTCGGAGTATCTCTTCTCGAATTTTTGAATATGCGGTGCCAGATCCATAGTTTTATGAGGACGAGTTCAAAAGAAAAAGGCCCGCCTGGTAAAATACCACGCGGGCGATTTGTAGAAATTAGTTCAGAGCTATTTGCGCTTTTTCGAGCCTTTTCTTGCTTGGGCAGCTTCGCGTGCGGCTTTTGTCTTCTCTAGGCGCTGCTTGAACTTGTCGACGCGGCCAGCGGTGTCCACAAGCACTTGGTTACCCGTATAGAACGGGTGAGATGCACTGGAGATACCAAGAAGAATAAGAGGGTATTCTTTACCATCTTCATCCCAGACAGTCGTGTCTGTTGAACGAGCACACGATTTGGTTTTAAACGAAAAATCTGATGCGGTGTCTCTAAAGACAACTTCGCGATAATTTTCAGGATGTATATCCTCTCTCATACGGACGGGGAATAATAGGGGAATCAATGCCCTATGCAAGAAAAATGTTGGAAAATCGAGGAATTATTCCGATCCATGTTCTAGCACCCTTTCTTCGGGGCGGAATTGGGCTCAACCAAGACCTCACGTGACCTAATCAGTTATTGTATCGTGAGTAGAGGTTTTTCAGGTGTTTTAAATCATTTAAGCAGAAAATCCATTTCATGGCTTTGATCATCCATCATGGACCGTGGGAATCAACTCGCTAGACAGCAGAGAGAGGGCAACGCTTTCTTCCTATCCATGATAGCCGAACCGCAAGGCAAATTCATCTATCGGTCCATTATCAAATTTAATGGTTATTCTATTTCAATCGAGTATTCCCCAAATAGCTCATTTGACATTTAATTTAACAAACCTCCTTCTGTCCTGGTGCGCGTGGTTTTGTTCACCTTTGTCCTGCTTTCAAGTAGACCTAAATCCTACGGTGCCGCGTGGTTTGAAAATTAAAAATCCTGACTTAAATTTTACACTGTCATGAAGCATTCCCTGTTTTTAATACAAATTGCCAGCATTTCATTTTTTACAGCATACCTAAATCTTGGCAATGCCCCGGCATCAGAGGTCATCTCAAGAGAGTCGAAAGACTCCCATGAAAAAGTCGAGGGATCCAAAATTCTTCCCAATCCCAAAAGCTACTTAGTCGGAGGTCAAAATGGCAATCTAGCGCTGATTTGGGTAGAACCTGGGACATTCATGATGGGAAGTCCTGAATTCGAATGGCAGCGCGATTCCACCGAAAATCAGCGTCGGGTCACGCTGACTAGAGGTTTTTACCTGGGGAAATACGAAGTTACCCAGGCTCAGTATTTCGAAGTCATGGGAGAACTGCCTCGTGATCCGGTCAAGCACCCTGGAAAAAATATTCCCGTTGGCGCATCCTGGGAAGATGCCATGGCCTTTTGCAAGAAACTCACAGAAATGGAAGCTAGGGCGGGGCGTCTACCTGAGGGCATGAGCTTTCAACTGCCGACAGAAGCTGAGTGGGAATACAGTTGCAGAGCTGGCACAACCACCGTTTATTGGTGGGGAAACGACCACGATATTACCAAAGCCCACTACCAGTTTCCTTTCGTGAAGCCTTGGAAAGGCAGCCCCAAGCCCGTTGGCCAGTTTCCCCCAAACCCATGGGGTTTTCACGACATGCATGGAAATGTCTATGAATGGTGCGATGACCACACCGTTAGCAGCCGGCCTTATCCTTCAGGTTCAGCTACCGACCCAGTGGCGCGTTATGCA
The DNA here is from genome assembly GCA_965657355.1 of Limisphaerales bacterium. Classification (GTDB taxonomy): domain Bacteria; phylum Verrucomicrobiota; class Verrucomicrobiia; order Limisphaerales; family JAJOIW01; genus JAJOIW01. The sequence goes on from CBFHOE010000003.1 coordinate 423,302, forward strand.
GGGGAAAGTTCGCGAATTCAACGTGGTGGGTCCTTTTGGAGTGACGCCTCCCAGGTGCGCTCCGCTCACCGGCATTCTCATCCTTTGACGGATAATCCTTATGGCGATAAGGGGTTTCGGGTAGTTCTTAAATATGGGGCGCCCCCGCCCGAAGCCCTGCCTGATCTGAACGCTGAATTGGAATTTATTATTTCTCCGCCCAATTGAATTTCGCTATTACTCCTCACTTTTAGTTTTTGATGGCGGCTCACCAACCATTTTTAAAATCAATTCAATTATTTGGCTCGAGGGTGCAAAATCTCGAATTGAAATCTTTTGAGAGGCTCCAACATGTCTTTTATATTTTGAGTCCTGCGGGATTGTGAGACTTGAAAAATAATCGATCTCAAATCCTAAAAAATTTGCTGAAAGTTCCATTTTGTAATGCTCATATGGACTAGTAGGTGTATGGTTGCAGTGATAGACCAATAGATTTAAGTTCTCCTTAAGGCAAAAGATCCCATAAAATCACAACAATCCACCACGATGTCAGACTGATGATTATCAACATGGAGGGCAGGGTTGAAGGTTTTCCTCACTAATTTTGTCACCAATGGAACTCTGAATTTCTTGAAGGTTTAAAGTCGATTTCATCGAAAAGAGGGTAGGCACAAACCTTAGGTCCTTAATGTATGCATTTCCAAAACTGACTGATCTATGGATAAAAAAAGCCATCAAAACGAAGAGGGTTCACACTGGTATTGCTATGTTGTTTTTGATGTCACGGATCCAGAGCAATTTCGTGAATACCTCGGCAAGCAGGTAGGCATTGAGCAAAAAAACGGGATGAGTAGCTATGAAATTTACGTCGATGATATGACAAATCCGAAGCGTGCCACGTTGATAGAGTGCTTTCCTGATGATTCAACACAGCAAAAGCATCTTGAAAACCTTAGAACCGAGCTCTTTATGGCAGGCATAGCCAACCCATCCGTTACGGTTTTGGGTGATCCCCCACAGGCGACTAAGGACCGCATGTTGCAATATGGATTTTGGCCGCCCGCTTTCACTGGGCCCTTTCAGCATATGAAAGCTTTAAAAGGCTTCCGAAGTTAATTATGATAAGCAGGTTGTCATTCAAATTATCCACAAATAAGAAACGAAACTCTCAATCAAAATTTTTAACAAACAAATATAATTATGTCAGACAATCCACAATTAAGAGAAGAAACAGGTCAGATAACAGGAATTCGTGTTTTGCCCTCCACTGCTGAGGGTGCGCATTACGAAGTGTCACTTTCTACACAAGGGACATTAGAAGGCTCAAAATACAGTGCTCTCTGGACCTACACTCAAGTGCAACGCAATGATGGCAGTATATATGGCCAGGGCGACGGGGTCCTTACAACCGAGTGTGGAGAGGTTGTCTATCTCAAAGGGAGCGGTTCCGCCCCGGGTAAGGAACCTGATGGGGGTGTGGTCTTCAAAACTATTAACCATCATCACACAGCCTCTGCAAAATTTAAGCACCTGAATGGAGTTGCTGGTGTCGGCATTTACAACGTCTCTCCGGAAGGGAAAACGACCGCACAGTTTAGTATTTTATAATCAATCTCAGAATCAAAACAATGAGCCCAAAGAAATCTTTGGGCTCATTGTTTATCTCGGTGGGGACCGAAATGGGCGACTTGTAAGCTTATTGGAACAGACGGTATCCCGTTAGTATTTAAAATTTGTCAGTCAATGAAACTTTTGGCAACGACGCTGGCGTTGTGGCCCCCGAATCCGAACGAGTTATTCATAATGCCTGAGATTTTCATTTCTCTGGCTGTGTTTGGAACGTAATCCAGATCGCATTCAGGATCTGGCGTTTGGTAATTTATCGTTGGAGGCGAGACCTGTTTTTTGAGAGCCAGGGTGCTCGCTATCATTTCCACGGCACCAGCTGCCCCCAGCATGTGACCCAACGCACCTTTCGTCGAGTTAACGGCTATCTTGTGTGCCTGCTCGCGTCCGAAAACGGACTTAATTGCTTTCGTTTCGCAGATGTCGCCTTGAGGGGTTGAGGTTCCGTGAGCATTTATATATTGAATCTCGGAGAGATCGATCTTCGCATGCTTGAGAGCCATTTTCATACATCTGGCGGCACCTTCGCCTTCTGGAGATGGGGCCGTGAGATGGTTAGCATCAGCCGTATTGCCGTAACCGACCAGCTCGGCATAAATTCGTGCCCCTCTAGCTTTCGCGTGTTCAAGTTCCTCAAGGAGCAAAACACCTGAGCCTTCCCCCATGACGAAGCCGTCTCTTTCGAGATCAAATGGACGGGAAGCGGTTTGCGGGCTTTCATTTTTGGTTGAAAGTGCTCTCATCGAGGAGAAGCCACCGATACTAAGTGGGGTTATGGCTGCTTCCGTACCCCCGGCAAAAATGGCTTTGGCGTCGCCCATTTTGAGCGTTCTCCATGCTTCACCGATGGCATGTGTGCTGGTAGCACATGCTGAACAGGTCGCAATGTTAGGGCCCCTGAGATTGTTGTAAATTGAGAATATACCCGAAGCCATATTGAGTATGAGTTTCGGGATAACAAATGGGGAGAGCTTACCAGGTCCTTTCTTGAGTAGAACCTTGTGTTGGTCCTCTGTGGTGTTTAAACCGCCTATGCCAGAACCGATGAAAGCACCGATTTCATCCAAGTCTATGGAGTCAGATTTTAAATCGAGACCTGAATCTTGGAGGGCTTTATGACCCGCGTGGATAGCAAGATGGGTAAACCGGTCGGTCCGCTTGAGCTCCTTTGGAGATGGAAAAGCCTCTGTGGCATCGAGATCGTTGACTTGGGCTGCAATTTGGCATGCGTATTCTGCTGGATCGAAATGGCTAATTCGTTGTATACCGCATTTCCCCTCGACCAGATTGTTCCAGAAGGCGTCCAGTTCATGTCCCAATGAGGACACGATACCCATTCCCGTTATGACGACTCGGTTCATTAAAATATCTCGGCCTGCCTGACGAAAAAATGTCTTTTCGTCATCACACCAGATGTGAAGAACAATGCTCTGTGGTTATTGGCTGTCTTCGATATAGCGAACGACATGACCAACAGTGGTGAGCTTCTCAGCCTCTTCGTCTTCTATTGAAATATCGAACTCTTCTTCGAAGGCCATAATTAATTCAACTGTATCCAGGGAATCTGCTCCGAGGTCTTCAATGAATTTGGCTTCGAGTGTGATCTGGTCTTCACTGACATCCAATTGGTCAACAATGATAGACTTTACCTTTTCTAGAATTTTATCTTCCGACATAAGGGACGCTAATCGTTTCAGGTTTGGTAAGTTACTCACTATTTGCAGTCAAGCAACATTTGATTTTTTTTTTAGTATTGAGAGGAATTTAAGATTTAAAACAAGTCTAAAAAATGAATGAATTTGAGCTACATAGCCATACCGCCATCCACAGTAAGTATATGCCCGGTGACGTATCTAGCTTTGTCTCCGGCGAGGTAAAGTGCGGCCTCTGCAATGTCTTCCACAGCTCCAAAATGCCCGAGTGGAATATGTTGTTTAACAGCTTCTGTGGTCTTTTCATTCAGGGCATCCGTCATATCGGTTCTTATAAAGCCCGGGGCGATGGCATTGACCCTGATGCCGCGCGAAGCCAACTCTTTTGCCGTTGATTTCGTCAGTCCTACTAGTCCTGCTTTGCTTGCTGCGTAATTGGCTTGGCCAGCATTCCCTGTTAATCCGACGACGGATGCGACGTTAATAATAGAACCGGATTTTTGCTTCATTAATGCTCTTGTAAGAGCTCTGATGACAAGGAATGCCCCTTTAAGGTTCGTTTGAATCACTGCTTCCCAATCATCGTCAGACATTCTCATAAGCAAGCCATCACGTGTTACTCCTGCGTTATTGACGATAACATCCACACTCTTTGCCTGCCCCAGAATCGCATCGATAGTGTCTTTCACCGATTCGGGATTAGAAACGTCCACTGGCATTCCTTGAGCTTCGCCTCCTTGATTAATGATTGCCTTAGCTGTCGCGTTTGCATTATCTGGGTTTCTGGATAAGCAATAAACGAAAGCCCCTTCGGAGGCAAATTTCTCAGCGATGGCCTTTCCGATCCCTCGGCCAGCCCCGGTAACAATTGCAGTTTTACCCTTAAGTGAATCACTCATAAATATCTTTGTATCTGAACTTAAAGACGAACGAGTAATCAAGACATTTTACTAAGAACCTCAACAGCTTTTTCGAGTGAGCTTAAGTCCTCCACATTCACGCATGTCACAGACTTATCAATTCTCCGCATGAAACCAGACAGCGCTTTGCCTGGACCGAGTTCAACAAAAACATCTATTCCACTTTTAATCATGTAGCGAACAGAGTCTTCCCAGAGAACGGGAGCAGTGACCTGTTCTACCAGCCGGCTAGCTATGGAAACACGGTCTTGGTGGGGGTTGGCTGTGACATTGGAGATTACTTCAAATTGAGGCGAGCCTATTGGAAAATCAGCCAATACATTTTTAAGCTTCTCAGCTGCTGGTGCCATGAGAGGCGAATGGTAAGCCCCGGCAACCTGCAGTGGAAGAGCCCTTTTTGCTCCTGCTTCTTTAGCTTTTTCGCATACTAATTCAATTTTTGCTTTATCGCCCGAAATGACTATTTGTCCTGGGCAATTGAGATTTGCCATAGTCACTCCAGCTTCATCACACAAGGCGCCCAGTTGGGTAGCTTGAAGTCCTATCACAGCGGCCATCCCACCTTCTGAATTGCTACAGGCATCCTGCATGGCTTTGCCTCTTTGCTGAACTATTTTTAATCCTTGATCAAATGAGAAGGCATTGCTTGCTGCAAGGGCCGTGAACTCACCCAATGACAGGCCAGCGGTTATTTCAGGTTTTAAATTGGGAAGGCGCGACTCAAGACATAGTTTTGCAAGCCATGATACCCAATAAATGCCAGGTTGGGCATATTCTGTATTTGTGAGTTGGTCTTCAGGACCATTGAAACAGGTGTCTATTAGAGGGATTCCCAATCCTTCTAAAGAAGGTTTTAAATGTTCAAATGCCTCTGGAAACTCCACAGATAATTCTTTTCCCATTCCGACGTACTGGGCTCCTTGGCCGGCAAAAATATAAGCAATTCGTTTCATAATGTTTTAATTAATCCCAACATTTGTCAAAGGTGAACAATTAATTTCATTTGGTCTTGCAGGCGTTTAATGTCTTGCGCTTTTAAGGTTTCCTTACGACGCCGTCAAATCCGATATAAGCAATTTGACGTTCACCGTTGAAGCTATTGTCTGAGTAAAAAAAGTATATGTATTTTATATTTCTTTCTTCTAATTCATTAAGAATTGGCTCAGAGATTTCAGGCTCAAGGTAGGGATCGGCAATGAAGTATTCCCAAAAATTATGATGTCCAGGCTGGTATGTTTGGGCAAAATTATTTTTAAACAAAAGGTCCTCATCGACGACTCCAGTAATTTTCATTTGTTTCCATTCCAAAAGAACGGGAGTTTTGAAGATCCAAGCCAGACTTCCTCGAAAATTGGGAACACCAAGCATATAAGCCGTTTCTACGTTTATCCCGCCGTGAGTGAATTTGCGATTTTTGTTATACCATTTAGGGACTTCCTGCTCAGGTAATTCATACAAATAAACTGAGTCTGATTTTCTTTTCTCGGTTTTTAACTCGGGCCAAAAAACAAGCTCATCGACTTCAACTGAGTAGCTACAACTGAGGGTATAATTTGGGTCACTGAGATGAATGGTTTCATTTCTGGTGGAGTTGACCGGATAAGGGAAATTCACTTCCAGGCTGAACCTTCTTCTTTGCGTTCCTTCACCCCATATCCAATTGACTCTCATGATTTGGCCTGATGTTTGAAATCGAGCGCTTGGTAAGTCGGATAGTTTTCCCTCGAATTTGATAACTTTCGCTTCGGGGAAATCCAAGAACTCGAGATTGAGGATGAGGTCTTTGAAAAACTGGGAAGGAACTTGAGATACAGTGCCACCTTTAGGTAGATAAAATTTCCAATAGGATTTCAGTCGGTGTATTTCTAATGGATCATTAAATTCACCTTGGCCGACGCTTAGCTGTCCCAATAATGGGCCTTTTGGAATGATTGCAGTTGAGCCTTTGAGACGGAAAAATTCAAGTTGTGACACCGGTATCAATGCTGATTTTTCATCTGTCTTTACCCGCTCCGACCACGAGCTGAGATTGTTTGAAGACTCAACCGAGTACGGGGGAAGCCCTCCCTCCCATTGTAAAAATACATTGTCTTCTTCAAATGAAATAGAAGTAATTATCAAATCGTCTTGGTCTTGGCCCTCGACTGATGTGATTAGAGTTGCAAGCAGTATAAGTGTGCACACAAAATTCTCTATTATCTTGGTAGATTTGATCATTAAATTATTCATTTTATAAATCGGGTAAAGGTGCTTGGTAAGGCGTCGGAATTTTTCTTATCTGTTTTATTATTATTCCCAAGTCTCGCATTTTTTTAAATTCCAGATCCAGATCAATCTTAACATTCTCATTGGGTGGGATTAAAAATTCCCGCGCTGCGGCATCGGTTAGATCTTTTATTTGCTGGTAATCACTTTCAAACGTCATTGCATGAGCCCCTTCCTGAGAAAGACTACTCATTTGTAATGTGTGCCAATCCCGGTTTTCGCTCCATATCGTGATTTCTGGAAGAATGGTATTATCTGGGTTAGATACAGACTCGGGTCCAGGATGAGCGATTATTTGTATCTTTTCCATTTGTAATGTTTCATCTTGAAGGGAATACTCTGCTGTAATCACTCCGTTCGCGAGCTCATCTTTATCCTGAAATGAGTAATGGGAAAGTATCGCCATACCTACCTCTTGCTCATCTACACCATGCCTCAGCCTTTCTAGGAATGCATTATCGTTGTAAAAACTGGCGTAAACCTTTTTTATAGCACGAAAGACTCCTCTCTCATTTTCATCAAAAGGGTCACAATGGCTTGGACCATCGTCATCATCGTCTAGGTCGTCCGCAAGGCATCCGCTAAAGCTATCATACAAACCAGCGCCGCTCAGCGTATCCGAGTCCTCAACATTGGTTGAACTTCTAAAACGAATTTTTTTCAAGGGATCAAAATTAGAAAGCCCATTCAATATCATCATCCTTTTTTCAAGGGGAAAAGAGGTTTCCTTAATCCATTTACGAATAAAAAAAAGAGATTTATGCAAACTCTCAATATCTGGAGGATGAGAATATAAACTCAATTCATCCGAAATGGCATCACCTAAAGTCCTTTTAGAAAATCTATATGGCTCGTTCATGAAATCATCCCAAAGATCAAATGAGATGCCTACAGCTGGGGCAGGGTGATGGTTTGGAATCGAACGAGTCAAGACTCCCATATTGCTCGCTTTGCCGCCGAAGTAAATAATGTCACTCGGAGATAGTAAGTCAGTTTTAGAAAAATATTCTCCTGATTTTTGTTTCTTTTTGATTCTTGCTTTTGGTGGGTTTTTCGTTTCAAGGATAGCATTAATTTCTTCCTGAGAATGACTGTCAGTAAGGTCTTGTATAGAGATTTGGCAATTGGAGTCTATATGATAAAAGGCGGTTCTATTGACCAAGCTATCCAGTCTTTCTGTGATTGCTTTTCCATTGAAGAATCCAACTGGAATTCCATGTGATTTTGCTAAGAGAATAGCGTGTGAATTTGGTCCTGCTGGATTTTTTAAAAGAATACCTGAGAATCTAGGAATTTCAGACGGGAGTATGTCGGTATATAAGATATCCCTTTCGGAAATACTTCCTTCCAAATACATTTGTTTTATTCTATTTCCAGGAACAAATTTTATTTGTCCTATGGTCCATCCTTTGGAGTAACAGGTATCTTCAGATATCCATCTTGAAAAATCGCTTACCCGAATTCCTTCTGATTGAAATATTTCCAAGTCACTGTTTGTTTGGTCGACCTGTTCAATTGATGGTATGTAAAAAATATTTTTACCATGGTTTGGTTTTATTTTTGAAATTACATTCTTTATCCAATCGATTTTTTTCCTCGATTCGAATGTTTCTGCGCCGCTGAATTGTATGCCTATTTCAGGAATGTTTTCATCCGTGCTTAGCAAAAGCGTCCCCAAGACATAGGACTGGTTCTCGTTGTATAGAGATTTTCTAAAAAATTCCCGTGAAGACATATTGGCAACTTCTGGAATTCTCAATCTTGCAAATGGATAGTGAAAGGGGTGTTGCTTACTATTCTGAAAAATGACCTGGCCATAACCTCCATCCTTGATGGTAAACTTTAAAAATTTTATTCTAATATTTTGATTCGGCTCAGGGGCTGAAAAGAGATTGTCTTTTTTAAGATCAAGAAAGTTAGTCCAATCACTAAATGCCCCACCTGGGTCGGAGTTAATGCGAAAAAACTGGTTTTGAGACTCGGATAATTTTATGGGATAATTTTCAATTATTGATAACGATTGGATGAATTCGCGCCAGTTCATTAAGTCGTAACTCGCCTCGACTCTAATGATTGTTCCAGTGGGAGTCGGTTCAGTAACATTCAATCGCAAATCAGTTTCACCGATTCTCGAAATCTTAATATCATTTTGGCCTCGAATATTGAATGAGTAGGTAATTTGCAGAAAAATAACGACTATCATGAGCCATTTTGCAGTCCTCTGAAAATTCCTAACCCTCAACATTTTTAAGCCATTATTACCAATAGAAACCTCTTTAAAAATAGTTTATTCACAATTGCACTTGGGTAAATCTATGTCAATAGAGACAAACGATTGGGAGCACGATACCCTTGTTATATAATAAAATTTGATTAACATGACCTCACCCAAAAAAAGCTTAAGAATGCCCACTCATAATGAGACCCTGGAAAATTAAGTGGAGATTAATTCAATGAAGAATTTTCTATATAAATCATTGCTGATCATATTAGCCGTCGTCCTTTCTCATTTTTCTGTCTCTGGTCAGCTGGTATCCAACTCGTCTGGTCAAATTGAGTGGGAGGAGATGCCTCCGATTCCTGACGCCTTGGGTGTTGCTGGACCATTCTCCGGAATTTCTAATGATTTTCTCATAGTAGCAGGTGGAGCTAATTTTCCTCAGCCCGTTTGGGACAATAACAAGCAGTGGGTAGATAAAATCTACATCATGGATCTGAAAGCCGAGAATCTTCAATGGATAGAATCCGGTCGCCTCCCGAATGCAACCGCATATGGTGCTAGTGTTTCTACCCCATTTGGTTTGTTTTGCTTTGGTGGGAATAATAGTAAGGATGTTTTTAAAAATGCATATGTTATTAATATTTTTCGACAAACGAACAAACCCGCTGAACTAATTATTGATTCCATTCCTTCTTTGCCGGAAACGAATGTTTACTCCCAAGCCGTCTTTTACGATAACAAAATTTACCTCGTTACCGGACAAGCTGAGCAGGGTCTTGACTCTGCTCACAAATATTTTTGGAAACTTGATCTAACACCTCTTGCAGGAACTCCTTATAAGGACAGGAATTTTGATGCATTAGTCTGGGAGAGTCTGGATGAATTTCCCGGCCTGCCTCGGGCTTTTGCTTTATCTACAATACAGCATGACGGATTTGACGATCACTTATTTTTAGCTAGCGGAAGAACACAAAATGGCGACGAGACTTTATTTCTTACTGATCATTGGAAATTCAATTTAAGAACTCAAAAATGGAAAAAGGTTTCGGACGTGCCCCAATGCGTTATGGCAGGTGTCAGCTTACCGGTCGGCCAGAGTCATTATTTAACTGTCGGTGGAGATACCGGAGAAAATTTTTTCAAAACCGATGACCTAAAAGATAATCATCCCGGATTTCCTCTCAAGTCATTTGCATACAATGCCATCACCGATACATGGTCGGAACACAGCGATATTCCTGTCAATCAGGTTACAACCAAGGCGGTATCCTACAAGGGGTCCTACATTATTCCTTCCGGAGAAATAAGACCGCGCGTTAGAAGCCCCAAAGTGTGGCGTCTATCTATTGAAAATAAATCCTCAAATCTTGGATGGGTGAATTCTGTTGTCATAGTGATCTACTTAATAATTGTCTTAGGCGTCGGGTTCCGCTTCTCCAGGAACCACAAAAATACAGATGATTATTTCACTGGAGGCAAACGGGTTGCTTGGTGGGTTGCTGGGTGCAGTGTTTTTGCCACAATGCTCAGCTCCTTGACATACACTGGAATACCCTCCAAGGCGTATGCTCAAAATTGGGTCTATGCCATTGCAAATTTCATGATACCAGTAGTAGCTATCTATGCTGTCTTTTTCGCTCTCCCATTCTTCAGGCGACTAAAATCGGCCAGTGCTTACGAATACCTGGAAAATCGATTCGATTATCGGCTTCGCCGTGTCGCTAGTGGCGTTTTTATACTTTATCATATATTTCGAATGGCTGTAGTGATGTCTCTCACTAGTTTGGCTTTGTCATTGGCCACTCCTTTGTCACCGCAGCAATCCATTGTTATCATGGGATTTCTTTGCATTGCCTATTCGGTGAGTGGGGGGCTGGAGGCCGTCGTTTGGACGGATACTGTTCAAACGGTGGTTCTACTCATTGGAGCAATCGCTGCTGTCATTTATCTTATTGCAGGCATTGACGGCGGATGGACAACTTTCACCACCATGGCAAGTGAAAGCGATAAATTCAAAATGGCCAACCTCCATTGGGATGCAACGCAATCTGCTGTTGCTTTTTGGGTCATTGTTCTTGGTTCTATAGGACAAAATATATCCTCTTATACTTCTGATCAGGCAGTCGTTCAAAGATACTTATCAACTCCGACCAAAAAAGATGCCGCCCAAGCAATCTGGTTAAATGCTGGACTCAGCATTTTTGCAACCCTTCTTTTCTTTGGTATTGGGTCCGGGTTGTTCGTCTTTTACAAAGTGAACCCGGATGCTTTAGACGTCGCCATAAACAATGATCAAATCTTCCCCTTCTTTATCATATCGACGATGCCCGTAGGAGTGGCTGGTTTGATCATTGCGGGATTATTTGCCGCTGCTCAATCTACAGTTTCCACAAGTATGAATTCTACTGCAACAGCGCTAATTACAGATTTTGCAAGCTCAAGAAAAGAAGCCAAAAATGACTTATTCAAAGCGAGGATAGCAACATTGGTTTTTGGTGTAATGGGCACCGCATTGGCTTTTCTTTTTATCTCACCTGAAATTCAGTCCCTTTTTGATGCGTTTATTAAAGTCGTTGGTCTTTTTATGGGGACACTCGGAGGTTTATTTTTACTTGGTATGCTTACTAAATATGCCACGGGAAATGGAGCGTTATTAGGCACGTTGTTTTCATTGGTGATGTTAGTGGCCATATGGCAAAAGACTGATGTTCCGTCATTTTTGTATCCACTTCTGGGTGTTGTTATGTCCTTTTTATCAGGTATGATTGCCAGCAAAATCTTGCCTCAGTCAGCAAATCTATCTAGTCATTCTGTCAAGTAGATTTCCTTAAAAAAGAATGAGAAGAGGGCATTGACCTCGAAAAGATTTTTATTAATCATTCCCATCCAAATGTTATGGGAAGATGCTCTTAATCCTGCTCAGAGAGAAGCCGTTAAGCAAATTGATGGCCCGGTATTGATTCTTGCAGGTGCAGGAACAGGCAAGACAAGGACACTGACGTGTCGAGTCGCTCACATGCTTAAAAAAGGAATCAAACCGGATTCTATTTTGTGTCTGACATTTAGCAATAAAGCTGCTAACGAAATGAGGGAAAGGGTTATTGGACTTATTGGTTCTGTCCGAAAAAAGTCAGCACGCCCCTATTTAAGCACATTTCATTCATTTGGAGTGAAAATTCTTAAAGAATCAATCCATCATCTAGGGTATGGAAAGCAGTTTGTTATATACGACCAACCTGACCAATTGGGGCTCATTAAAAGATTAATCGCTCAGTTTTCAGGTGAAGATTTACCGAAAGATCCCCCAGTTTTACTGGCTCTTGTCAGCAAATACCGAAATTGGAAAATCGCTCCAACTGGTCAATTTCCAGACCATTGGGGCCCTGAATTAGATCGGGTTGCGACCAGGTATGAATCTGCTTTAAAGGCCGCCAATGCTTTGGACTTCGATGATTTGCTCATCCGGACCCTTGAATTGCTCAGAGACTACCCGGAGGTTTTAGAGAAATACCAAAAAAAGTTTCAATACTTGATGGTCGACGAATACCAGGATACCAATAGAATTCAGCTTGAGTTGTTGCTTCTCCTCGCAAAGCATCATCAAAATATTTGTGTCGTGGGCGACGATGATCAGTCCATATATGGATGGCGTGGGGCTGAGATATCTAACCTTCTCAATTTGGAAGACCACTTTGACAATTTAAAGATCATTAAACTGGAACAAAATTATAGATCTACAAATATCATTCTCAAATCAGCCAATGCCCTTATAAAAAATAATCCTAGGCGGCGTCCCAAGAACTTGTGGTCAGAAAATGGGGAAGGGGAGCCGATTTCTTTGTATTCATTTGAAAACGATGAGAAGGAGGCACAATCTGTCGTCGATAAGATCGAATCGGACAGGATATTGAAAGGTATTCCATGGAAAGCTCAGGCCGTACTTTTTCGTACTAATCAACAGAGCCGACAATTTGAACTCGCTTTCAGAAAAAGCAAAGTGACCTACGTTCTTATAGGTGGATTAAGTTTTTTTGATAGGAAGGAAATCAGGGATACCCTTGCGTATTTAAAAGTTTTGATAAACCCAAAAGACGATACTAATTTGCTGAGAATATTTAATGTTCCTCCCAGAGGGGTTGGTGCGACATCTGTTCAAAAAATATTGGCTTTAGCTGAGGATAGATCCAAACCTGTATGGGAAGTTTTGAATCATACTGATGTTCTCGCAGCTCTCCAAAAAAAAACCTCTGTATCTGTAGAAAATTTTTATTCTTTGGTGGAAAATTACCGAGACAAATTGCAGGAGACAATGGGAACACCAAGCCCAATTCTTTTTGAGTTTTTCGATGAGATTGGATTTTTTGATGAGGTTAGAAAAATTGAAAAAGACGAGGAGGCTGGAGAGGCGCGAGAGCGAAACGTGAGAGAGCTTATTCAACAAGTAGATACCTTTGTCCCGGGCAATAAGAAATCTCACATGGACCGGTTATCCTCGTATATTTCTGATTTAACATTGGATGGGAGTAAATTCGGGAGTGGGGATGCGGGTGATCAAAGAGATGTGGTTACCCTCATTACAATGCACAGCTGTAAAGGTCTAGAGTATCCTTACGTATATATTGCCGGTTGTGAACACGGGATTCTACCCCACTCCAGATCATTAGAAGAAGGCTCCATAGATGAAGAACGTCGCTTGTTTTATGTCGCTTGTACGAGAGCACAAAAACACCTGTCGATTGGGTATTGCAGAGGTCGAATGAATAGAGGAAAAATTACGTCTCGCCATCCGAGCCCATTCATCAAAGAAATCCCAGAAGAGCTCATGGACAGAGTTGATCCCAATAAGTCTGAGCCGATTACCAAAGAAGATTCTAGTAAATTTTTTGATTCTATTCGAAGTATGATTGATGAATGACAAGTCATATTTATCGGAAACTTATCGAAAAATCACTTTTGATTAATTTGGGCTCGTCGATTTGATACCCCAATTCGTTTTTAATCTTAAAAAATTTCGTTTCCCCCGAAACTGGGATTTCAATCTTTCTCTTTTTCCAATCCAATTCAATCCTGTGAGATTGAGTGAAATGACCGTCTACAGTGTCAGAAATTAATATTTCGATTGGATGAATATTCTCGTCTATAATACCGACAACATATTCGATCCATTCCATTCGAGCTGGGATAGCCGTGGCAAAGAATTGGCTTTCATTAAAACCAAAATTTGCATTATTAAGAACCCATTTATTATTTCGAAAAATATAGAGTGAAGAGCCATTATATACCGAGGCATTAAAGGACAGGCTATTGGGATCGGATCGGTACGGTCCAGTAACGGCATAATTTATGCCAATCAAATTCCACGCGTTTCCGAATTTTGAGAATATGCCTCCTCCAGAGTCTCCACTTGATAAAGTACATTCGTTTGGGTTTAAAAAATTGTTGAATCTGCATGCAAAGTTAAAAGCCTCTATTGAATCATGTTTTACGGGGTGATTTGAGGCATTGATGATAGCCGAAATTCGATTTGTTCCCCATCGCATTACTCGGTCAGCTTTACCCCAGCTCCATCCAATAGATTCAGCATCTGTATCTGATGCAAAAATAGGATCTCCTTTTTGAGTTCCCCTTCCAAATACGACCACCTCGCTTCCAACCCAAGGCAGTGAATCTGCAACTTTGGCAAACATTGAAAGAGGTGCATCGACCTGCCATATGATGAGATCTGTCTTCGGATCCGGATAATACGCAATCGTCTGGTAGTCGACATTTTGGTATCGGAATGTATTTCCAATATGTCCGCCAATATGCTTCGCGGTGATAAAGCAATTTCTGTGAATAGGAATCCCGGTAAAAGCATTGAAAAAACCATGTAGATCCCAACCTGATCCATTCAATTCGCCCTCAGGCTTCGACGTATTGTGATCTGCTGAATTCTGATTTAAAAAAATAACTGCTGGAATTTGATAATTCTGAAAAGCGACAATGAGAAATAGGGCGACTATCCTATAAAATCTCTTTTTTCTTCCCCACATAATATAATCTCTACCCTTTATGTTTTTCCCGCAAGAGAAGCCTACTCATTAAAAAAGACCCTCTTGAATAAGGGCCTCAGATAGTCTTGGTAAGAAATTTGATTTATTTGAAGTTGCCAGAAAGAGCTGAAGATGAAAAATCCAGTCTCTTGGCTTGTTTAGTGCTTCTGATATAGACGCTTCCGTCCGATAGTGCTGGAGTCGACCAGCACTTGCCTTTTAGGGCATTGGTTCGAAAGACTTCGTCATAGCTTTCTGGAGTAGCTCTGATCAAAACAAGTTGGCCCTTATCCCCAAGGGCAATAATGGTCTCATCGGACAAGATGACATTTCCCGGCCCAAATCCATCTTCTGACCACATTTCTTTGCCATCGGAGAGGCGTACGCATTTCACCGGTCCTTTTCCATATTTTTTGAAACTAAACATGCCGTAAAGGTAGCCATCTTTTGCCACTGGAGTGCTCCAATGATTCATCAGTCGGTTTCTTTTTCTCCACATATTCTTGGTAGTCCATTCACCTTTATTCATTGAAACTTTATAGGCTGCCGCTCCGACTCCATACCCAGCTGAACAATAAACTACATCTTCATACACAACTGGAGAAGCTGCAGTTGAAACATTGAAATTAAATTTTTGTCTCCACAATTCTCTTCCATCACCTGGTGACATGCTCACCAAACCAGACCTGACAAAAAATATTATTTGGTCTACCCCATGAATCGATGCCTTTACAGGACTAGCATGGGTCATGTCTTCCGTGCCCGACTTCCAAATTTCTTTTCCAGAAATGGCATCTAAGCAAAGGAAAGATTGTTTTTCACCTCCAGCAGAAATGTAGATTTTACCATCAAAAATAATTGGGCTTGCTGCATTCTGCCACCTCGGAAGTTGAGCTCCGAATTCCTTTTTCAGATCAATATTCCAAATTTTTTCACCGTTTTCAGGATTAAGTCGGCTCAGATGCATATGCGCCGATAAAGTAATCAAACCACCTTTGTAAAACGAAGGCGTTGTTCTGGGGCCGTCACCACCGCTATTGTCTCTGCTTCCTGCGTTTCCACCTCCGTCGTATTGGCTTGAGCCAAGAGGTGTTTTCCAAAGTTCTTCTCCTGTGTTTGCGTCTAAAGCTCGACAGGTTTCTTGTTTTCCATCCCCTAGCTCAAGAGTAAAAAGTTTACCGTCAACAACGCAAAACGAACTGAAACCATTATTTACTTCAGCGCTCCAACTGGTCGTTGGTTTGCCTTGAAAACCAAATGATTCTGTCGCTATACCATTCTGAGCCGGTCCTCGATATCCAGGCCAGTCGCCCGCTTCTACTTGGTGGTTAAATGACCCAATAAGTACGCCAACTCCAACTAAACCTGATAAAAAATTATTTATGAATCGTATTTTAGTTTCCATATTTTGACTGCTTTTCAAATTTTACAATAGATGATTTCCAGAAGGATCGTATTCAAATTTTTAGATTATGACGATCTATGAATTCTTCTGCGAAAACTTCATACGCCGCCGAGCCGGCACTGTATGGATCATAGTGAATGACTGGTTTTCCAAAGCTGGGAGCCTCAGCGAGCCTCGTCGTTCTCGGTATCACAGTGTCGTACACTAAATCCTCAAAGTATTCTTGAACCTCACTCAGGACTTGTTGGGAAAGTTTTGTTCTCCCATCAAACATGGTCATCAAAATTCCACCGAATTTAAGTTTTGGATTGGCTCCAGAATCTTTGATTTGGTCAATCACTTGTTTTATCATCGATATTCCCTCAAGGGCATAGTATTCGCACTGTAGCGGAACGAGCACCTCTTCTGCTGCAACCAATGCATTCAATGTGAGAAGGCTTAATGACGGGGCGCAATCGATCAGAATCAAATGGTATTTGTTTTCCTCAACAATTGGATCGAGAACTTTTTTTAATTTGAAGAGGTGGTTTTGAGTTTTTGCCAGCTCTACATCGGCACCACATAGGTCCATTTCACTTGGAATAAGATCTAAATTGCTCAATTCGGTCGGCACGATCATTTTTTTTAGATCATCCCCATTGAGAATAGCGTCATAGCAACTGGCTCCCTCTTTTTTTTCCAAACCAAAGCCACTGGTGGCATTAGCCTGAGGGTCTAGATCTAAGAGGAGAATCTTCCTGTCGTTTTCTGCGAGGCACGCTGCTAGATTGATGGCTGTCGTGGTCTTTCCAACCCCACCTTTTTGATTTGCTACAACTATGACCCGAGTTTGCACGCCATTATTCTATGGGATGTCTCTGATTTTGTCACAAATCTTTCTTCAGGAAATTATGAAGATTTGGGAAATTTCCGAGTTTAGATTGATTGGATTGAGGTGATGCGTGATGATGACTATTGAAAAATAAATGAGTGAAGTTCTTGTCATAGGTCATAGAAATCCAGATACGGATGCGATTTGCTCAGCCATTGGGTATGCCGAATATAAGCGGTTGACTGGCGAGCCAGGCGCCACGCCAGCGAGGTGTGGTGAAACAAATCCCAGAATCGATTACGTTCTGAATAAATTTGGGCAACCAAAACCGAGTTATTTCTCTGATGTTTACCCTAAAATAAAGGACGTCATGCAAAAAAATGTGGTAGCCATCCCTCCCAGCGGCACCATTTCTGAAGCCATAGAAATGATGGATCAGAAAAATATTAGGGTGCTTCCAATTGTTGAGCACGGGCATAGCTGTAAGGGACTCGTTTCCATTTTCAAAGCAAGCCGATATTTTTTTCCTTCTAAAAAACGGATACTTGACACCAGAAGGATTAAAGCTTCTATCCCAAATCTTCTCAAAACTCTTTCTGCGGAGCTTTTGAGTGGTCATTGTGACCAAGAGGAACTCAGCTTGGTCCTCATGGTCGGGGCCTTTGCTGCCGAAGAGTTCCAAAACCGACTTGAACAATATATCAAAGATGACCTGGCTGTTTTGGTAGGCAACAGACCTGATATCCAGCAAATGGCCATTAAAGCTCATGTGAGAGTCCTGATAGTTACAGGTGGATTCCGGTTGAACGAAGAAACTTTGGAATTGGTAAAGAATTCTGAGACTCTTGTGATTTATTCTCCGCATGAGACGGCCACCACATCGCACCTGTGCCGAACGGCGATTGAAGTGCAGAACGTCATGGAGGAGGATTATCTCAGTTTTAGAGAGCTTGAGAGAATTTCCAATTGTCAAAAGCTGGCTGCTAATTCTTCACATACTGCTTTTCCTGTTTTAGATACCGAGGACCGGATAGTTGGCATACTAGCCAAATCCGATTTTATTAAGAAAAAAACAAGAAAACTCATACTGGTGGACCACAATGAATTATCTCAGGCCGTACCTGGAGCCGAAGAGAATGAAATTATAGAAATTGTTGATCACCACCGAATCGGCTCCTTATCAACAAATCAGCCCATTTTATTCCGTAACGAACCTGTTGGCAGCACCTCGACTATTGTTTCAGAATTGTTTCTGAGTAATGCGATAACTATAAAACCATCTATCGCAGGAATACTTCTGGCGGGATTGGTTACTGATACATTAAACCTGACGTCCCCGACAACCTCTGCCAGAGACGTACGAATTCTGAGAAAATTGGAGGAGATTGCGAACGTCGATGCGACTCAATTTACCGAGCATCTTTTCTCAAGTGGTTCCATACTGACATTAAAAGATCCAGAGGAGGCTATTCACGTCGACTGTAAGGAATATACAGAAGGTGATCTTACATTCTCCGTAGCGCAGATTGAAGAGCTTGGATTCAGTAATTTCAAGGCCAAGAAAAATGATCTGGTACAGTCATTAGAGGCTTACCGGAAAATGAATCATTATTTTTTTAGCGCACTTCTTGTGACTGATGTGGTGAAACACACTTCAATGTTATTGGTCTCAGGGCCACCAGAATTTATTCAGAACATAACATATCCCCACGTTGAAGATACGATCTTTGAATTAAAAAATGTGGTTTCGAGGAAGAAACAACTCCTTCCTTACCTCACTGAAATACTTCACGCTACCCAAACTTCGTAAATACAAATGGTTAATACTCAGGGATCAACCCAACGATCATTACCACAATTCGTCGATATATTTAATAATATAAATTTTGGACACCTCAACGAATTGGTATCTGTAGCAACGGAAAATGACATACAGCGTATTCTGGACAAACGCGTTCTTAATTTTGAGGACTTCGCCATGCTCCTTTCCGATGCAGCCACAAATAAATTAGAACTTTTATGCCAGAGATCTTCATTGCTTACCCAACAAAGATTTGGAAAAGTCATCCGTCTTTTTGCCCCCCTATATGTCTCAAATGAGTGTATCAACAATTGTCAATACTGTGGATTTAGTAGAGATAATAATATTCTCAGACTAACTCTTTCTATTGATGATGTTATTAAAGAGGCCAAGGACTTGTATCAAAAAGGATTCAGAAACATACTACTGGTCGCGGGAGAGCATCCAAAATACGTTTCTAACGGTTACATGAATGAGTGTATAAAAGCCATTAGAGATTTTATTCCAACTATCGGGCTTGAAATCGGACCAATGGAGTCCGTTGATTATCAACCCCTCGTTAAAGAAGGAGCAGAGGGGCTCGTTGTCTATCAAGAAACTTATGATAGGTCCGTGTATTCAAATATGCATACCGCAGGCCCTAAAAAAGATTTTGATTGGAGATTAGAAACTCCCGAGCGGGCATATCAAGCTGGATTTCGCAGGATAGGGATTGGTGCTCTTTTTGGCTTGGCCGATTGGAGATATGAGGCCATGGCACTTGCTAGCCATGCGCAATTCCTAACCAGAAAATGTTGGAAGTCCAGTTTTACAGTTTCATTTCCCAGGCTTCGCCCATGCGCTGGAGAGTTTCAGCCGCTCACCGAATTATCGGATAGGCATTTAGTCCAATTGGTTGCAGCTTTTAGATTATTGTTACCTGATATTGGAATTGTGCTTTCAACTCGAGAGCCCTCAATTTTGCGAGATGGTCTTCTCCCTTTGGGGATTACCCATGCCAGCGCCGGTAGTCACACTGAACCCGGTGGATACACGGGCGCTGGAAAGCAAGATTTACACCACACATTGCGTGGGAGAAGAGTAGAAGCTGATCTTGGGTCTGTAGACGAAAATTCTGCAACGGGACAATTTGATATTTCAGATAATCGTTCGCCAGAGCAAGTGGCATCATTTTTACATTCCATTGGATATGAACCTGTATGGAAAGATTGGGACCTTGGGCTTTGTCCCGCTAATAAAACAATTTAATTTTCATGAACGTTGAAATACTTACAATTTGTGATGCTGCCACGACGACTCCTGGCGGAAAACTAAACATACTCGGGGCATTTGATGTTTTAAACGTTAATAAATTTCCTGCAGCCCATCCTCAATGTGCCATTGCAATGAGGATACGTTTTTCCAGAATTGAAGAAGGAAAGCACAAAGTTGTTTTATCCTTTGTTGATGATGATGGAAAAAGAGTTATGCCTGATATTCAAGGCGAAATGATTGTTGGAAGTGCAGGTGACGAGCCTTCGGTTGTCACGAACCTGGTTATAAATATTCACCAGCTAAAACTCCCTAAGCCTGGGCATTATTCCGTTGATTTAGCCATTGACTCTCGTCATGAAATTTCACTTCCGTTGTTCGTTCGTGATACTTCTCAAAATGTTTCAAATGGGAGCGATAGTGATGGGAATGGAAAAAATTGACAATTTTTATCATAAAATTTAGGCCCCTCTAAGTGATTGCTTTCGTTGCTTTATTCTTTGCTATGCTGTTTTGGGGAACCTCTTTCGCCATCACAAAGGAAGCAGTAGAGAATTTAGACCCTATATTTGTCATGTTTGTGAGGTTAGCGGTAGCCTCACTGTTTTTTATTTTATGGTCCCCACTCTGGGACTGGAAAAAAATCCGAAGCTCTCTTAATCCAGGTGATAAAATTCTGATTGCGTTTTTGGTATTGAGCGAGCCTTGCTTGTATTTTTTATGTGAGACGTATGCTCTGAAATTCACCACCGCAAGTGCCGCTGGCGTTATCACTGGGCTTTTTCCGCTTACAATAGCCGCGGGTGCATGGGTTTTCTTTCAGATCAAATCCTCGGTAATGTTTTGGCTTGGCTGTCTTTTGGCCGTTGCTGGTGTTACGTTTCTGACTATAGTGAGTCATGCACATGAAGTTGCGCCGAAGCCAGTGATTGGGAATACTTTAATGCTATGCGCTGTGGCACTTGGGACGGCTTATACTTTGCTCGCCTCGAAATTATCTTCACGAATAAATCCAATTTTCCTTACAGCCCTCCAAGCTTGGGGGGGGGCAATCTTTTATTTAATTCTCTGTTTTATACCAGTTGGAAGAATCGATGGATTAGCTTATTCAGACGTCGTGTCTTTTGGTCATTGGCCTGATGGGGTTACTCAAAAAGAGATGGTCCGTTTGGTTTATTTAGGAATTTTTGTGTCGGCAGGCTCGTATGGCTTGTACATTTTTGCAGTTTCTCAATTGTCCCCGACTACAATTGCCATATTAATAAATTTTATCCCCATACTCGCGGTTGTCTTTGCCGTTTACTATCTTGGTGAAAGTTTGTCACTTTTACAGGTTTTAGCGATAGTTACCGTTTTGATCGGTATTTTTGTTGCTTCATTTTCCAAAAGAAAAACATCAGGGCACGGCTGAGTCACAAGGTAGCGCACACGCAAGGAATTGCTGGCGCGACGGCAGCCACATATCTATACACAATGGCATTCTGTTAACTGGATCGCTGCCTCGCTTTCTATGAGAGACTTAATACAAATTCCCACTTGAGTCATCATTGCTCAGGATAATCTCGGTTTTATATGTTTTCACTCCCCGCATTATTGTGTTGGGTTCAAGTTTGTGGTCGTGCCCACCTTTGGCTAATGAGCGAATTATTGTACTGCAATTTGGGTTCCCATTTACAAGGGCTATTTTAACTCTGAACCAAATAGCTTAAGGTATTTGATTTCCATGAAATTTTGCGACCAATCAGTATCAAAGTGGGGGATATTAATAAAAACACCTCATGGTTGATCTTTCCCCATCATAAAACCACACACGTGATTTGTGGGGTAAAGCCTAAAAAAAGAGGGCACTAAAGGTGCCCTCATCCCAGTTTAAAATGAGTAATTTTATTCCTTTATTTGCTAATCCAAGATGGGTGCTCAGGAAGGTATTCATTGAATTCGTTCAATAGGGCTTCTTGGTAAGCCCCGGCATAAGAACCATCGAAGAATTTGTCTAATGCTTCCCCGAAGAACCTTTCCCAGCATTTTTCTTCACCACCGGGATTTATGGGGTAGAAGAGAGAGTTGTTTGCTGCCGCGGCTTTATAGTCACCTGGAGCATCACCAACCATTAACACATTCTCTGGTTTATATTTTCCTTTAGTTGCCATGTCCAGGTGCTGAGTTTTTGTTCCCATTTCTTGACCAGCAATGAGTTTTACAAATGAGTCTATATTGTTTTCGGCCCATTCGCGCTCCAAGGCATCGCAAGGTGTTTGGGAAATGACCATGGCATCCGCACTGGCCGTCAGTTTCTCGAGAGATTCACGCACGAGTGGGAAAGGAGGCACTCCATAAACAATACTCGAAACTTGTTCATTTACAGCATCAGACCATTTTTTTATGGGGACCAGTCCCGTATTGCCACCTTCTACTTCACTAGCAAGTGTGGCGTTCCCTAATTTTGATTCCCTGGCAATCCACTCTTCTAGAGCTTCAAATGAAGGAACTGACACATTCCTCGCTTGAACCTCTTTCCGATCCCTAAGGAGGTTCAGGGCTCTCACCAGCGCAGGAAAACGATTTGCTCCACGAGTTTTGGAATAGAGATTTACAAACTCCCAAGTCTCTCTGGCATATTTGCTGACCGCCTGAAGGTCAAAATATTTGATAAACATCGGGGTGAAACACTCTTTGTGTTTGATCTCCATGGAATCAAATACACAGCCATCTGAATCTATTCCTACAAAAAATTCGGATGATGGCTGGAAGTCTCTTAGTTTCTGTGCTGGGTCTGACATGTTCTCTTTTTTAAGTTCTTTGTGATGGTTAGTCTGGTGGAAATCAGAAACCCCTCCATTTTTTTGGAGGGGTTGTGTAAAAATTATCAGCTATGATTAAGCGTTGTAAGTCGATGAGGAAACATCTCCTCCTCTGCCTGTCCAATTGGTGTGGAAGAATTCACCTCTCGGCTGGTCTAACCTTTCATAGGTATGAGCTCCGAAATAATCGCGCTGAGCCTGCAATAGGTTTGCTGGAAGTTTTTCAGTTCTGTAGCTGTCGTAAAAAGCAAGCGCTGATGCGAATGCCGGACATGGAATTCCTTTTTTTGCGGCTGTCGCAACGACGTTTCTCCAACCTTTTTGATTTACCCTAACTTCTCTTTTGAAGAAAGTGTCGAGGAGAAGATTGGGTAGCTTAGGTTTTTTGGTGTAGGCTTCTTTGATTTTACCGAGAAATCTGCTTCGGATGATACATCCACCTCTCCACATAAGAGCAATATTTCCGTAATTTAGCTTCCAACCGTATTCTTTTGCTGCTGCTCTCAAAAGCATGAAGCCTTGAGCGTAAGATACGATTTTGGATGCATAAAGGGCTTCTTTGATTTGAACGATGAATTTAGCTTTGTCGCTTGTTATAGACGGCTTAGGGCCTCTTAGTTTTGTGGAAGCATTGACACGCTCTTCTTTGAGGGCAGAGACACATCTCGAGTAAACTGCTTCGGCAATCAAACTGACAGGCATACCCATCTCCTGGCTGGCGATAACGGTCCATTTTCCAGTCCCTTTTTGACCTGCTGTATCCAAAATCTTATCAACCAGTCCTTCATTATTTTCATCTTTGTAGCCGAGGATATCTCTGGTGATTTCAATCAGATAGGAATCCAGTTCTCCTTTGTTCCAATCATCAAACACATCGCGCATTTCGTCATTAGACATACCCAGGCCATCGCGCATTAAATGGTATGCTTCACAAATCAACTGCATGTCTCCGTATTCGATTCCGTTGTGAACCATTTTGACGAAATGGCCGGCTCCATCCTTTCCAACCCAGTCGCAGCATGGTGAATCATCTTCTACTTTTGCGGAAATACTTTGGAAGATATCTTTAACGTATGGCCAAGCTTCTTGAGAGCCTCCAGGCATGATACTAGGTCCAGTGCGGGCCCCTTCCTCTCCACCAGAAACACCTGTGCCTATGAAAAAGAATCCCTTTTTCTCAAGGTATTTTGTTCTTCGAATGCTATCCCCGTAAAGCGAGTTTCCGCCGTCTATAATGATATCGCCCGGCTCTAAATAAGGGATGACTTGTTCGATGAAGTCGTCAACGGCTTGCCCTGCTTTGACTAGCATCATGACACGACGAGGTCGCTTCAGCTGGGAAACCATTTCTGGGATACTTTTGGCGCCGATGACTTTAGTCCCGCGAGCTTCGCGAGCCAAGAATCTGTCCACTTTTTCAACTGTCCGGTTGTAAACAACAACGGTATATCCATGGTCGTCCATGTTCAGAACAAGGTTCTGTCCCATGACCGCCAGGCCTATCAATGCAATGTCAGCTTTCGGTTCCATTAAAAATTCTCAAATTCCTAAAAAGGACATCAAAATTAACTAAATCTCTGTCAGTTTCCAGTAGTTTTTGTAGTTTTTTCCCTGATTAGGCCCAAATCCTTTTATTTATGACTTAATTGTAAACTTAATTTAACTCTTAAATGAAATTGGAATATCCCCAAAATTCGTAACTCTGGTTGGTTTGACTAAATAAAGATTAGGTTATAATTATTATTCAATGTTTTCCCAAAGTTCATTTAAGAAAGGAGCTCTGCTACTTACCGGCTTGGTTTTCATGCAGCTTGGGCTATTGCGGTCTCAGGATGCGAATGCAGAATCAGCTGCCAATTTGACCAAAACCTATTGTCTGGCTTGCCACCAAGTGGACAAAAAAATTGTGGGCCCTTCGTTTGTTGAAATGGCCTCAATATATAAAGACAATCCGGGAGGGTTAGTATTGTGGGCCATGAATCCGGGAAAAAAGCGCCCTGAAACTATCCAGATGCCATCAATGGCGTTTATTGGAGAGGAAAAGCTCACCAGAATTGCGGAATACATTTTAAAAGAAGCTGAAGGCAAAGAAGAGGTGCAATCGACAGGCAGCGTGAGTTCGGAAATTCCCTCTCTTGTTGATCCAGCGAGACCAAAAGTGCAAAGGATCTTTATGCCTGATGCAAGTCCCGCATCCATTGCCGTGGCCATGCCGGGAAACCTTTCCTATTGTTGGGATTCGACTTCCTGCAAACTGCGATACGTTTGGAAGGGCCAATTTATCGAGCCCATGCCGGTATGGAAAGGAAATGGCAATGGGCTGGCAAAGATAATGGGAGAAAAAGTCCTGATAACTGGCAAGCCGAGCCAAGCCTTTTTTAAGTCTGATAGCCAGCCCAAATTTATGGGATATAGGACAATTGATGGGCTTCCTGAATTCACCTACATGATCGGATCTCAAAAAATTTCAGAGCTTATCCTTCCACTAAACGATGGTTCCGGCATTACTCAGATTTTCACCATCACCAGTGCCGGGTCTCAAGTCATCATGGATTTATCATATTCCTCAAACCACCAAACGACTGTTTCCACAGGAACTCTCGACAACGGCATTTGGAGGGTTGATTCCAGTCCACATAATGTGATCTCACTTACTACCAAATTTTAATCCTTCAAATAACTGCACCAATGCTACAAATGATCAATTTGAAAAGAACCGCTTTTTTCTGTTTATTCCTTGCCATTCACTCACTCAGCCACGGACAAGCAGATATATCCAAGCATTACCTTGTAGAGGATGTTCCTACACCTATTGGAATGGACCCCCAAGTTGGAGGTATTGATTTTACACCTGATGGAAGGTTGGCCGCTTGTTTTCATCGAGGAGAAGTCTACACATTCAACCCCAGCACTGGAGTCTGGAAACTCTTTGCCGAAGGTCTGCAGGAGCCCTTAGGCCTCGTTGCCGTTTCCAATCATGAACTGGTCGTTATGCAGCGGTCAGAATTAACACGTCTCCAGGACCTGGATCTCGATGGTAAAGCGGATGCTTACACGAATCTATGGAATGGTTTTGGCATGACAGGTAACTATCATGAATTTGCATTCGGGCCAGTGCGAGATGCCCAAGGCAATTTTTACGTCTCACTAAATCTCGCATCAAACGGCGCTTCGATTAGACCTGAAATTCGTGGCCAATTTCACCCTATTGGCCTGGCTAAAGAAGATTTTTACGATAAGCCGTGGTCGAAGGTTAAGAATATCGCTGGAAGAATGTATTCTAGGGTTCCATGGAGAGGGTGGGTAATCAAGGTGTCACCAAACGGAAAAGTTCAACCCTTTGCCAGCGGGTTTCGCTCCCCTAATGGTTTGGGCTTTGACAATAAGGGCAATCTTTTTGTAACTGACAATCAAGGCGACTGGCTAGGAACAAGCAAATGTTATCATGTTCAAAAAGGTGGCTTTTATGGCCATCCTGCATCACTTGTCTGGAAAAATGACTGGAACGAAAACCCATTGGAGACGCCAGTTGAAAAGCTAAATCAATTGAGAAGTCCTGCAGCCTTCTTATTCCCGCAAGGTGAAGTTGCGAATTCTCCGACACAACCTATATGCGATACCACCGGAGGTAAATTTGGTCCTTTTGATGGTCAGATGCTGGTAGGAGAAATGAATGTTCCTCGCATTCTGAGACTACTCCAGGACGAAGTCGATGGTAATGTCCAGGGGGCTGTCGTGACCTTCATTGAAAATGCCGGTTTGAGAAGAGGTATCCATAGGCTTGCATTCAGCCCGGACAAAAAATCTCTCTATATCGGACAGACGGCACTATCATGGGCCGGCTCAAAAGGGATTCAGCGCATCAAATATACAGGCGTTAGCCCGATGGAAATTGTTGGCATCAAGGCTATGAAAAAAGGTTTCAAGCTCTCCTTCAATCAAAAGATTGGAATGGATAGTGTGTCTTCACTCCCATCAACCTATAAAACCTGGACTTACCATTACCATAAATCCTACGGTTCCCCTAAAGTTGACGCTCAAGAAACTAAACTGAAATCAATCCGTATCTCGGATGATGGGAAATCGCTCTTTTTTGAAACGGAGCCACATAAAAAAGGGTTCATACATGAATTTAATATTGCAGGGTTGAAATCCCAAGACGGTACCAAACTCATCAATGGCAAAGTGACATACCACATGGTGGAAACCCCTGCTGCCAAAAGCCTTTGATGACAGACTTTTAATTTATTTTGGGTCGATTTGGTTTTTGGCCCTTCCTTTTCTTTGGTTTTTTCCTGGGCGGAATTAATGGCACATATTCCGTTTTGGGAGCCTTAGATTTTGACCGACATTGGGGGCAAATATTATACGGGCGGGAAGGACGAAACTGAGCCCTCGAAAATACGATACCAGAAACGATCATCAACAAAATAGAGATGACGTAGGCCAAAGTTTCTTGAACAAATAATATACCAAATGCGATCAGGATGAGGGACAAAAAACTTGCCCAGTCAATACTCTTTAACCCTCGCTCGAGCCTTGTTCGTGCCCTTCCTACATAACCACATTTTATGCATTCCCAACGGTTTTTCTGGGAATTCTCTTCTCCTTCCATACGGAAATGAGATTGCTTTGAAGAATCTTCATCCTTCATCATTCATCATTCAAATTATTAAAATTATAGGATCCTCTTTTTTAGTCACGGGGCATTTTTTCGTCAATGAGATTTCCGCGAGAAATTTCCTTTAAACGACGAATCTTAATCATTATTATTGAGGGAATGAACTCGCGACGATCTTTCCTCAAGGCTTCATCCACTGCTTTCCTTTCGTCGGTTTTAGTCAATTCACAACCACATCTTTCAGGCTCAACAAATGACATCGAAATGTCTGCAGGGGAGTTGTTCACCAAAAACTACCTCCAAGATTATTACCTGAAGAAGCTTTCATATAATTCGTTTATAAGGTCTGCAGAAAGACGGGGTGTCCTCACTGCAATGGATGTGGAGCGTTTAAAGGATGAAGTCAAAAAAAAGACGAGGTCGTGCTATGGTAGGCTTCCTAAAAAAACACCTTTAAATGTTAAAATAACAGGCGAGACCAAGCGAGAGTCTTACGTCATCCAAAACCTTATTTATCACAGCAGACCAAATTATCCCGTAACGGCAAATCTATATCTGCCTAAAGATGGCCCTGAAAAGAAACCTGCTGTTTTATGCACTTGCGGTCATTCGTCTAATGGCAAGGCCTATGGTCTTTATCAAGAATTCGCCAGGCATCTTGCAAGAATGGGATATATTTCACTGATTTATGATCCACCAGGACAGGGTGAAAGGATTGAATACAATAATATTCCCGCTAAAAGAAACATACGGCACGGCACATACGTACATAACCACTTAGGTAATCTGATGTCACTCAATGGTGATAATTTTGCAGCCTGGGCGGCTTGGGACGGAATTAGAGGTATTGACTATTTAGTATCTCGGCCGGATGTAGATCCCAAAAGAATTGGAGTTACGGGAAATTCTGGTGGTGGGACCCAGTCTTCTCACATCAACTGCCTGGATGATAGGCTAGCATTTAGTGCCCCGAGCTGTTTTGTTACCCAATTTATATACAATTTGAAGAACGAGTTACCTACCGATGCAGAGCAAGTTATCCCTGGATGGATAAATCAGGGACTGGATATGGCAGACTTTTTTGTGCCCCACATCCCAAGACCAGTCATTCTCATTGGTCAGAAAAAAGACTTTTTTGATTATCGAGGACTCAATGCCGTATATGAGGAGCTTAAACGCCTATACACCATCGCAGGAAAGCCGGAAAATATACAACTTCATCTTGGTCCCGGTTCCCATGGCTTTCATCCAGACGGTAGAACGGCCATGTACAAGTTCTTTAATTCATTTTCAGGTGTTGAAGCTTCTTTGATAGAACCAGATGAGGATGTTGAGGACGACTCCATACTTCACGCATCGCCCCAAGGTCGTATTTTAAATCTCAGCCCCAAAACGACTTGGGATTTTATTGCTGAAAAAGCACAAAGAATTTGCGAAAGGCGAAAACAACTCTCTATTTCCGGGCGGCTTCCTAAGTTGGTTCAAGAGGCATTGGCCATCGAGGTTTCTGAATATAAAAATTCAGTGCCTGGTCATATTAGATTTGATCCAGTATCATTCAAAAATGATGGTCCGTTCACAGGAGATATAAATTGTGTCGCCTCATATTTGATTTCTAATGAACCTCCGTCTCATTGTTTTTTGCAGCGACATGAATGGGCTAACCCGTCGGCTGATGAAAAG
The DNA here is from genome assembly GCA_965657355.1 of Limisphaerales bacterium. Classification (GTDB taxonomy): domain Bacteria; phylum Verrucomicrobiota; class Verrucomicrobiia; order Limisphaerales; family JAJOIW01; genus JAJOIW01. The sequence continues at coordinate 452,370 of CBFHOE010000003.1, forward strand.
ATGATGGATTCCAGTGTTCATCTCCACGTTTCTCATCTTTCCTCCAAAGAAGATTTAAAAAACACAGAGGTGCTGAACCTATTATCAAAAACTTCCCAAGTTCTGTATACCCTTGATGTTCGAGGGTCAGGACCTTTGCACATAAATATAGCAGGGGATAGAGGGGGCGATTTTCTTCAGTATTACGGAGGTGATTACATGTACGCCAACCATGGTTTATTACTGAGTTCTCCTCTCTCAGGTCGTCGAGTTCTTGATGTTTTATCTTCTTTTCAGTGGTTGAGATCGCGAGGGTATAAAAATATTTCTGTCTCAGGTCGTGGTATAGGATCCCTTTATGTTCAGCTCGCCGTTGCATTGGATCCAAAAATACAATCAGTGACCCTCATCGAAAATCTCGATTCTTTCGAATCGCTCACGAAAAACCCTCGATATCAGTGGCCATTTTCGGCGATGATTCCTGGTGTTCTCAGATATTTTGATTTGCCACAAGTAAGGAATTACTTATCCGAAAGGCTTGATTTAAAAATTGTTTCTAACCTATCTTCCGATCAACTGCATATTAAATAATGATTTTATCATTATTCCTTCACAGTGATTGGTTCGGGGACGTTTGTGTAATCCACTGGAACAGCATTTGTTGAATAACTGATTTTGAGGTCTGGAGCAGGACTCCAAGGAATTTCTTTTCTGTTCACAATCAATGCCCTCTTCATGAGCTCAATTTCGTTGCCAAATGCTGAGAACGTCACAACCCCGGGAAGAAACATAAGGTCATGATATATAAACTTCCCAAATGGAAGCTCTTCATTTACATTTGTAAATGATACATCCTTGTTAACGATGGTGTTTTGCACAGGGATGTTTGCAATTGATATCACGGCATTAGTAATGCCTTTTTTGTGATTATTTATGGTGAGTCGTGCAGTGGAGTTTGTGTCAGTCCTAAAATTTACAACCCAAGGACCATTATGCAATCTGAGATGTTCCATTCCCTTCCAAAGGAGAATGTAAGAGATAAGTGTGCCTAGGAACAAATATAACAGTGCGAATTTTTTGAACCTCATAGTCAAAGATGACCATCGTCGCGATCCCGATAAAGTCAAGTGAACTCTGATTTTAATCTCATATCATGAATGAAAAAGATGCCTTTTTAGTTTTGAACATGTTGGCAAAAATCGGTCCTGTAACCGTTATTAGGCTTTTAAAGGAATACGGAAGTGCCGCGGCCATTTTAAAAGAGAAACCTGCAACACTTGAACTATTTCCAGCAGATGGAGAACATTTCCATAAAGGGGATTCTCCTCTTGTCCTGATTCGTAATTGGCAAAATCGGATTAATCTTTCACGTGAACTCAAATTGATTGAAAAAAATGATATAGATATACTCACATTAAAATGCAGTAGCTACCCTGGGCTTTTGAAAGAAATTCCTGACCCTCCAATCGTCCTCTACATCAAAGGTCATCACCAGGTATTTCAGAACGATTTTCTCAGCATCGTTGGAAGCAGAAAAACCAGTGACTACGGAGTTCAAACAACTAGCAAAATAGCCACCTCTTTGGCTTTGAACGGTATCGGAGTTATCAGTGGAGGCGCGCGTGGCATTGATACAGCAGCCCATTGGGCGACAGTCCATGCAAATGGTATTTCCATATGCGTCCTTGGACATGGTATGGGGCAAACTTATCCGGCAGAAAATGAAGCTCTTTACGGGAAACTCGCCGAAAAGGGGGCTGTAATAACTCAATTTCCATACGACCGGAAAGGAGATAGACAAACTTTCCCAATCCGAAATCGCATTGTCGCAGGATTAACAATGGGAACCATTGTCGTCGAAGCATCTCTAGCCAGTGGCGCGATGATCACAGCACAAATGGCTCTTGACTATAATCGTGAGGTTTATGCTGTTCCAGGAACATATGGTTCCACAAATAGTCAAGGGTGCCATCAGCTCATACGTGATGGTGCAACCTTGCTCGATTCCATGGAACCCATTATCCAAAACAGTCGCCAGCTATTCCCAAATTCCACCAAGATCTCAATAAGCCAAAAACCTCAAAAGACGGCTCAGAAAATGGTCTCTAATGAAAATTCTTTTCGATTCATTGAATCGTCCCTCGAGCCCAATCAACAGTGTATTTTAAAAATTCTCGGTCCCAACCCCATTCAACTAGATCAAATTGTTCAACAATCTCAACTTCCTGTTCCCATTGTTCAGGTAGCGTTACTCAAACTCGAAATGCTCGACCTTATCACATCACACGCCGGGAATAATTTTTCCCAAAACTTTAAATAACGAATTTTAGAGAAAAATGCGCCTAAATTGCTTGTTATTGCCTGATTTTTAGGATAAAACACAAAATTCGCTCGTCTTTGGTTTGACAAAGCTCGATTTAGGCGAAATTGCAACATTAACTAAACTCTACAGTCGATTGGTCTCCGCGACTCGTAGAAAAAAACACGAGACCATCATCGCCGGGGGAAAAGCCCTGGTTTATCGCATTATGCTAACAATGGAAGAAGTCCTGGAGAAGCAAAACCTTAATTTTGCCCCAGGTCAAATCGTGAAAGGCCTCGTTGTTGAGGTCCGAAGCAAGGAAATAATGGTCGACATCGGATACAAAAGTGAAGGTGTCATCAACGCAAACGAATTCGAGAACGCTGAAGAAATTTCAACCGGTGACGAGGTTGAAGTTTTTATTGAGAGGCTAGAAGACCGCAATGGAATGGTCGTTCTCTCCAAAGAAAAAGCCGAATTCAAGCAGAATTGGGAAAAGATTCTTACTATTTGTAATGAAGGCGGTACCGTAAACGGTCGCGTCAAAGGAGTCGTCAAAGGAGGCCTGATTGTCAATATTGGCGTTGAGGCATTCCTCCCCGCATCTCAAATCGATGTCATCCCCCCAAAAAATCTCAATGCCTACATGGGCAACACCTACCAATTCAAGGTGGTCAAGATTAATCAGGAAAGACAAAATATAGTTCTTTCACGTCGTGAATTGATTGAACAGGAGCGTATCGAAAAACGTGGTAAGCTCCTTGAGGACATGATGCCAGGGGATATCCGTAAAGGTACTGTCAAAAATATCACTGATTTTGGTGCGTTCATCGACCTTAATGGCATTGATGGGCTCCTTCACATCACTGACATGAGCTGGGGTCGAATCGGGCACCCATCTGAAATGCTCACTGTTGGACAGGAAATTGATGTTGTTATCCTCGATATCAACCGCGACAAAGAACGCGTCTCACTCGGTCTTAAGCAGAAGCTTACTAATCCTTGGGATAATATCGATGACAAGTATCCTGTTGGTGCTAAAGTTGGCGGTAAAGTCGTCAATCTGGTTCCTTACGGTGCGTTTGTTGAACTCGAGCCAGGTGTTGAAGGTCTCGTCCACGTCACAGAATTGTCTTGGACAAAGAGAATTGCAAAACCATCCGACGTTCTCAAAGTAGATCAAGATTTGGAAGCTGTTGTCCTCGGTATCAATCGTGACGAGCAGAAAATTTCTCTCGGCATAAGACAGCTCGAAGCCAATCCATGGGATGAATCTGAAAACAGGTATCCAATCGGTTCTAAAATTAAAGGAAAAGTTCGAAACCTTACCAGCTATGGTGCCTTTATCGAACTAGAAGAAGGCCTGGATGGTATGGTTCACGTCTCCGATATATCGTGGACACGGAAAATTAACCACCCATCTGAAGTCCTCAAGAAAAGCGAAGAAGTTGAAGCCGTCGTCCTTGAGATCGACCGGGAAAACCAGAGGATTGCGCTCGGTGTCAAGCAGCTCTCAGAAGATCCATGGGAGAAAATTGATGAACTCTACAAAGTCGGCGATCTCGTGGAGGGCAAAGTCACCAAGCTCGCAAGCTTTGGTGCCTTTGTTGGACTGGAACACGATATTGATGGACTTGTCCACATCTCACAGGTCAGCGAAGACCGGGTGGAAAAAATTAAGAACGTCCTCTCAGTTGGTCAAGATGTCAGCGCCCGCGTTATCAAAATCGATAAAGCAGAACGTCGAATCGGTCTTTCTATCAAGGCTGCTAATTACTCTCCCGAGCAATTGCAAGCCGAGCAGGAAGTTCTCGATTCCCTCAAACCTGGTGAAGATCTTGTGGCATTGCAACACGCTTTCGACGCTGTTGACGACGCCGTTCGCTCACCAGAAGAAGAGGAACAAAACGAGGGTTAATGACAGAGACTCGCTAGTTATTTTAATTATTCGCAAAGAGGCCAATTCATTGGCCTCTTTTTTTTATGAAATTTTATGAAATAAATCCCGAAGATCAGCGAATCATTTAATATTTAACTATGATTTTGATCTTTTGATCTTTTAATTTTTGACAGTCATGATGGATGTATACTCTGATGATCAGTCCTGCCGGACTAGAATAACTCTTATTCAAAGGCTTGGAGATCGCCTTGAGTCAGATTGGCAGCAGTTTTTTGATACTTATTGGCGATTGATATACCACGAAGCACAAAAAAAGAATTTATCCCCCGCTGATTGTGAGGAGGTTGTTCAAGATACAATAATGGCAATTTTTAAAAATGCTGAATCATTCCGATATGATCCGGCCAAAGGAAAATTCCGAAGCTACCTCATGACCGTCACTCGAAACAAAATCAATGACCGTTATAGGCAGCTTTACAAAGAGGATAGGATGAGAGAATTAAATCCAAGCCTCACTCATCTAAATCACAGTTCAAACAATCCCAATGAATTAGAAAGCGAATGGGGAGAAGAATGGAAAAAAAATATACTCCACGCTGCCATGGACAATATTAAAAAAAAAATCAATCCCAAGCATTTCCAAGTCTTTTATTTTCTCAATTTTGAAGACCTTTCTCCGAAAGAGGTGAGTCAATTCTTAAAGATTAATCGAATGCAAATTTATATTATTAATTTTCGAGTTAAAAAAGCTCTCACAGACGAAGCCAGAAGGTTGGAAAAAGAGTTTGTTTGATTATATAGTAATTGCTGTCCTCGACGACCTATTGGGTTCTATAAGAATTACAAAAAGATTCTCATTAAGTTGGTAATACGCAAAAAAATATCTCATGGACGACTTATCCACGAATACTGAAAACGGTCATCGTATAGCCCGTATGGAAAGGAAACTTAAGTCAAATTGTGACTCAAAATTAAAGGGAGTGCACACATCAAAAAATCATCACATTCGATGATGGTTATGGTAGGAGTTGTTACAGCATCTAATTCTCTATCATATTTCTAAAATAAAAACCCCTCGAGTTATGTTTCATGAAAAGGCCAAAGGTCTCCAATATGCAAATTTTAGTGGAGCCATCCCAGATCATAAAATCATACGCTGTATTGGTGAAGGTGCTTTTGGTAGAGTTTGGCTGGCAGTCAATACCCTTGGGGCTTACAGAGCCGTCAAGACGATTGAGAGGTCTAAATTTCAGTCTTCCAAAAAGGGTTTTGAGATCGAATGGGAAGGCATTAAAAAATACGCTGAAATTAGTCTTTCTCAGCCGCGAATGGTAGCGATCTTTCATGTGGGCAGGGCTGATGACGATTCTTATTTTTATTATATCATGGAATTGGGTGATGATATAGCTCAAGGTCGAAACATCCAACCAGCCGTTTATCAGCCCCATACGCTAGAGGCCCAGATTTTTTCATTGAGGAAGAGACTTTCGATAAAGGAATGTACTGATATTGGGATCCACCTTAGCGAAGCTTTGTATCAATTCCACTCAAATGGATTACTCCACAGAGACGTTAAGCCAGCGAATATAATATATGCTCATGGAGTCCCTAAATTAACAGATATTGGGTTGGTTTCGAAGATTGACGATCTTAGCGATAATCAAATCGGAACCGAAGGTTTTTCTCCCATCGAGGGCTCAAATTCTGTCGCTTCGGATATATATAGTCTTGGTAAAACTCTTTATGAGGCGGCCACTGGATTAGATAGAAAACAATTCCCTACTCCCCCCAAGTCGTGGAAGAACACCCTCGAACGTGACGCTTTTGCTGAACTAAATGATGTTTTAACAACAGCGTGCCACCCCGATGTTAATTTCCGCTATTCCAACTGTATGGATATGCACAGTGACCTCTTGTGCATGAAAAGAGGTAAGTCATTGCGGAAATACAAAGAACAAGAAAAGACTTTAGAAAATTTAAAAATAGTAACGAAAGTTAGCTTTGCTATATTTGCTGTGCTCATCGCTATCATTTTGGTCCTTATTCAGAAAGCACAATTTGAACGGGAATTCACAAATTATTATGCAAGTCAAACAATCGAAGGATACACATCCCTCGGGCTCGATGAAAATCAATTAGCTATTCACAAAAGTATTGTTCCAGTTTTAGATAATTTTACCTCTCTTGCTAACTCTGATCCAAGTTTTGAAGACTCAATAACTGGGAAACTTTTTGCTTCGTCAATAAATGATTTTCCTACATTGGAATACGTGGGAATCATTGGAGAAAGAGAAAAGGATGGTCATAGTAATTATACGGTTGATGGATCGGGAAATCCCATAGCATTGAAAAAATGCATTTTTTCTTCAGACCAAAAGTCAGCCATTATATCCGGAGAAAACGGTTTTCTGGCCGTTTTCGAAATACCGTATAACTATGCTTTAATTAAAAATCGGAATCCCATTGAGCTAAAGGTTTTGCAAAAACTTAGCGGCAGTGCTTCCCATGCTTTGGCTGTTCACCCAGAACTTAACTACGCCTATACGGCTGGTGAAGGGGCAGATGTAAATGTATACGACATAAGCACCACTGCCTATTTAGGTTCACTAGAAATAGACCAAACCGAATCAAAAAATTTCCCCTCCGATATTAAAATATCACCTGATGGGACTCATGTTGGGGTAAGCTATCGTCATGGTCAATTCGCTGTATTTGACTGTGCCAGTTTTCAAAAGGTTTCGAATACTGCAGAACTCAAAGGCCCAACAGAAGGCTTGGAGAATATTCAATCCTTTGAATGGGGTCATTCCGGAAAATATATCATTGCGGTGGGACAGTTTCATGGTTTCAAGAGGGGGGCGCAAGATCGTTTTCCTTACTGCCTCATTACAGCCGATAAAGACAAAGATGGCTTTATTAATCTTGAACCTTTACACACATTTAAAGCAAGCACGGGAAGGGGAGCTAATTCTATTGTTCGCACGGGTTATTCGAATGAGTTCATTTTAGATAACAGCGATTTTAACTTCTATAAGCTAATGGTTGACGAAGATTCAATAGATCTTCAAAAAGGTTTCGATAGTATTATTCAATTTTCTTCGATTAGAAATAATTCCGATCCTTCTTCACACCTTGAGTTCCAAAAATCACTAAAATTATTAGCTGTTATTCGAAATAATGGTTGGTTGAGTGTTTTTCAAGGCGTAGATACTATTAGGCAACTAGTTGATCTCCCTCATCCTATAAAACTTAATCACTGTGATATTTCGAGGAATGGGCGGCATATAATTTCAGTTTGTGAGGATGGCTCTTTTAGGCTTTGGGATCTGGCTGGTGCGAAGGTCCAAAAAGGGCAGCATGCTGATGGTTTTGTTCACGACCGTGGACTTGTCGTGAATTACGATGGGCAAGGAGGACTTTCTCTAAATCACTTAAACCCGAACTCTGAAGCTTCGGTTGCTAAAGTCGCTCCTATAACACTTGGTAAATCAGAATATCCTATACAAGGATTCAAGACATCACTGGATGGTAATCACCTTGCTTTAAAATATACCACTGGCAGCTATGTATTTTGGGGAGTATTGCCAAATGACTCTCAAAACAAAAAACATGCAATGACCAAAAAACAAGACTTTACTTCAGTCATTGAATCATCGCCACAAGATGAAATAGATTTTAACATTAATCCATTTCTTGAATTCAAGTTCAAAGAATTACAAAAAGAAGTTTGTGAGCTAAAAATTTCAAATAATAAAAGGGCTATAACGATCAGTGGACTTTCAAGATCATCTAAACCAATTTATGTCTTAACCCCTGATAGGTCATTTATATTGGTCGGACTAAAAGGCTTAAAAAAGAGACTGAGCGACCCTGCAGAAAAAAGTGGACCTCGCATAATTGTCTATAATTCGCAAACTCTCGAAAAGGTTTCTGAGTTTGATGAGTTTGAAGGGTGGGGAGATTTTACCTCAATCTCATTTAGTGATTCAGGAAAGTCGGTTTTATTCACATTGCTGGGCGAAGGTTCAGAATATAATGAATCAGCGCTGCACGGATTTGATACAAATAAAGGGCAGATAAAAAAGAAACGTGGAGCCGTATCTTATAAAGCAGGTGCCTATACTGGTGGTATATTCTCAGAGGAAGACGTGTTTATTACCGCTGGCGCGTCCTCAAATATCTCAAGTGTCCGCATACTTAAAAATGAAAAAAAGTTATCCGAGTTTTTTATCCCTACCTTCGTTGATAGTATTAATTTTAAAGATGACCAAACGACAATGTATTTTACCTCTCGATTCGGTGGGCCATATTTTTGGTCATTAAAAACTAAATCTCCAGTGCCTTTGAAATTAAGCCGGGCCGGGGTAATCATTTCCTCAATATATATACCTAAAGATAATCGTTTTGTAGCGGGCTTCGACTCAAATAATAATAGAGTCATTATCGAAAATTTTAAGGACACCCTATCGATCACGGATGCGAGGGATTTCTATCATTTAATCTTTCATCCATATGTTGAGCTCATCAATAAGCATCAGACACGTTCAATTTTAGAAATATTTGAATCCCTTACAGAAAAATTTCCAACATACTTTTACTCAACTGCATCCGAAGTGAAGTCCTACTATGAATATCTCATAGATGTGGCTTACCCATATGATTCACCTGAAGCTCAGTCGGTTAAAGATTTTGTAGAAAATGAAATGAGTAAGTTGTATTAGCCCGTGATTATGGTATCAACTTTCAGCGTTATTTTGGTAGGCTAATATTTTTTCAACGACAAGCTTTGTAATGGAGTCCGCTGGTTGAGTTGAGTCAATTTTTGTAATTCTTCCGGGAAACATTTTGGCCACCTTGTCAAATGCTTGGCTTAAGTTCTCAATTGTTTCCAGATCGGCATTGTCGAACCTATCAGCCTCGGGTTTCTTCTCAAGATTTAATCGAGATTGTATGCGTTCCTTTATGATTTCAATTGGAGCATGGAATAGGAATGTCATATCTGGCATTCGGCCATGGGTTGCTATTTGGCATATGTTTTTTATTTCCTCAAAAGGGAGGTTTTTGGCTATTCCCTGGTAGACCAAAGTTGAATCGATATATCTGTCCGCAACTACAATAGAATTTTTTTTAAGTTCAGGTTCGATCACGTCATTTACCAGCTGGTGTCTTGCAGCTGAAATAAGAAATGCTTCACACCAGCCCGTTAATTCTGTTTTTTCAGGTGGCGCTTTAAAGATTTTTCGGATTGCTTCACCTACTGGAGTGGCCCCGGGTTCCCTTACAGTAACAATTTTGAAGCCCTTATTTTCCAGGGCTTCCTTTACGGCATGTAACTGGGTGGATTTTCCAGTTCCTTCGTTTCCTTCAAAAGAAATAAACAAATTTGTCCTCTGTTAAATTTAGTTTTTATCTTCTTTTTGAAGTCTTGGATCGGAAATAGGTCTAAGAGCATTAAATTTGCCCAGTTCACTACTTTCGATGATTTGAATAGTGCCATTTTGTTTTTTCACTTTCTCATTCTCCATCATCACTTCTTTTGGAATTCTAATCGTTTCCGTTGGTTTGTTTGTCAATAAATAGTCCACCAATGAAGAAACCTGCTTATCATCTAATGGGCCCCCCTGGCTCTTATGGAATGCCGGCATTAACGATCCCTTTCTACCGTATTTGATCCAAACCTCCCAATAGATTTTGTCCATCGTTTTGTCGAGCTTCGCTAAATTAGGCACAATGCTCGCCTGATTAGGCGAATTATGGCAAATGCCACAGGCCCGGTCATATAACTTTTTTCCAGTAAGGCCTTTGGTGGGTGTGGAATGACACTTAGCACATTTTCCGCGAAAAACTATCTGCCTATCCCTCAACGCAATTATTTGATTTTTCTGACGTTCGGACAGCGCTTCTCTGCTTCTTTTTGAACTTGGCTTTTTCCCCGGTGGGATTATGGATCGCACCTTGAGCGTTTGTGCTCCTGCGTTAGTAAAAACATAGACGCTTTTTGTGACCGTCCCCGTTCTTCCTAAAAGATCCATCTTAACTTCGATCAAGTCCTTCGCCCCGGGGCGAATAATCCAAGGGTTTTTTTTAATCACTGAAGTGCACCCACATGATGTTTGCACGTTTTCGATGACAACACTTTCATTAGTGATATTTGTGGCAGTGAACTTAAAGATAGCCTCTTTATCCCCCGATTTGGTTGCCTGGCTTTTTTCAATAGCATCAAATTTCAATGGACCCTTTTCGTTTTCCGATTTTGAGAGGCTTTGTGCTTTAAGATCACTTAAGGAGGTAGGTGATAGTGAAAAAATGATAGCGGCGATTAAAACAAGGAAGGCTCTCATCCTCATAAAAAATTTCCCTCTTGGTATGACTATTAAATTCATCTTTTTTGCTCCGATTTATCTCTCTAATTGAGCAGTTGAATAACAATAACTCTTTTAATTTCGAAGATTTGTCAACCATGGTCGAACAAATTATCTTTCTGATATTACTAGTGTATGTCTTTCTAATTAGGACATCGCGCCCACTAAATAGTTACCCTTTAGATCCACTAACCTTTCAGATCAACAAAAAAGCTCAGGCAACCTTATCCTGAGCTTTAAAATTTTTTCTGACAGTTTGGTTTGAAATTATCCTAGAATTTTCTTCCCTTCATCCAAGAAGATTCCTTTGAAATTCATCTCCAAAGATTGAGGATTTGTAGCTTTATCCATGGCCTCTTCTTTTGTGATGACCCCATTTTGAACCAAATCAAAAAGAGCTTGGTTGAAATTCTGCATACCGTCATCTCTACCTACTTCAACCGCTGCAGCTAGCTTATCCAATCGATTCTCTTCTATCAGTTTTCTTATAGTGGAGTTGGAGACCATTATTTCCATAGCAGGGTAAACACCTCCATCAACTGTTTTGACCATTCTTTGGCAAATGACCGATTTCAAAGTCCCAACCAGCTGTTTTCTGACCTGTTCTCGATCTCCTGCATCGAAGAAGTCGAGAATTCTTGAAACAGACTGGGATGTATCTGTTGTATGGAGTGTGGATAAAACCAGGTGTCCGGTATCAGCTGCTGAGATAGCTGCCTGAAAACTGATAGAATCTCGCATCTCGCCAACCATGATGACATCAGGGTCCTGCCTTAAAATATGTTTTAAACCTCCGCGGAACGAAGGTGTATCCAGGCCAATTTCTCGCTGCTCAATGACTGATTCCTTATCACTGAATACATATTCAATGGGATCTTCCAATGTGATGATATGTCTTTTGGTATTGGTATTAATATGATCAATCATCGCAGCCAAAGTGGTTGACTTACCCGATCCCGTTGTCCCTGCAATGAGCACAATACCACGGTGCGAGCTGGAAATATCTTTCAGGATCTCAGGAAGATTTAATCCCTCAATGCTAGGTACTTCAGCTTTGACGTAGCGCATGGCAATTGCCATCGTTCCCCTCTGCTGGAAAACATTGGTCCTAAACCTTCCAATATCTTTAATAAAATACGAGAAATCTGTTTCGTTGTTCTCCTCGAGTCCTGGTTTTGCATAATCTGGAACAATTTGATCAAGCACCTGTTGCATCCACTCCACCGTGGGGACTTCAGAATCCACATCATACAACTGGCTATTAATTCGAAAGATTACGGGATTACCTATCTTGACATGCACATCAGAAGCTCCACCATCAACAGCAGCCTTCAGAAGTTTGTGAAACAATTCTATGCTTTCAGCCATATCTAACCTTAATTTATAAAATTTATGTTCGCCATCTTATCTGAGCTAAAATTTGTGATTTTCTCAGAGAAAAAAATATTTCACCAGTCGATAACCATTGCCGCCCATGTTAACCCAGCACCGAAGGCAAGAAGCAAAATTTTATCTCCACGCTCCAACTGTCCATTCGATGCCAGTTCGTCAAGTGCGATTCCAATGGAAGCCGCAGAGGTATTCCCGAATCGTTCGACATTCATGTATAATTGTGATGGATCAGCCCCTGTTTTTTCGGCGACTGCTGTCAGTATTCGCTGGTTTGCTTGGTGGGGTATGATCCACCGGATTTCGCTTAAATTGATCTGAGCCGTTTTTAAAACGCGATTTGCCGCCGCTGTCATCGACTGGATGGCATTTTTGAACGTTTCTCGGCCGTCCATTTTGAGAAAGTGGTGTCCTAATTTGAGTGACTCCGGGGTCGCTGGTATTTTTGATCCGCCTCCAGGCATACACAAGAGACCATTTTTCTCGCCATCTGCACCAAGCTCTGAGCAGCCAATTCCACTCGTCTTGGCATCTTTAGGTCTTTCTAAATAAGCCGCGCCTGCACCATCCCCGAAAAGGACACAAGTATTGCGATCAGACCAATCAATAATCGAGCTGAGTTTCTCAGCTCCGATAACCAATGCATTCTTGACGGCACCCGATTGCAAAAATTGTCGAGCTATCTCCAAAGTGTATATGAATCCAGAACAGGCGGCTTCGATATCAAACGCAAGTGCTCTTTTTGCCCCAATGTTTTGCTGGACCAAACATGCCGTTGAAGGAAAAAGCATATCAGGCGTGATAGTTGCTACTATTATCAGCTCCACTTCGCTCCCATCAATACCCGCCTTCTCAAGAGCTTTCAGTGCAGCTTTTGTCCCCAGCGATGATGTTGATTCTTCGTCAGAGGCTATTCTTCGCTCTCTTATTCCAGTTCTTGTGGTGATCCACTCGTCAGATGTTTCGACCAATTTTTCGAGATCACCATTTGTAAGTATTTTTTCGGGAACGTATGACCCTGTTGAGATTATTTGAACATTTTGCCCGGTAATGGGTGAAATCTGGGGGGGAGATCCGATTGCCATATTTTTAAACAAATCAAGCTGCTTGATCAGGCTGTTCTTGTTGCCTGATTTGATCAGTAATCTTTTTATTAATGTTGTGCTGAAATTCTTGGATAGCGATGCCTATTGCATTTTCAATGGCAATCTCTTTTGCAGATCCATGGGTTATCATTACGTTACCGTTCACTCCAAGTAACGGGGCCCCACCGTATGTGTCAGGGTTCATCTTATGTCTGATCGGTTTAAAAGCTGGCTTGCAAAGAAGGGCTCCCAATTTTCTCAATGGTGTAGCCGTCATCTCTTGTTTTATCCATCCAAACATATTCGTCGCCAAGCTTTCGCTCGTTTTTAAAACGATATTTCCCGTGAATCCGTCGCAAACCACCACATCGACATTATCTTTGTAAAGGTCATGCCCTTCTACATTGCCAATAAAATTTAAATGACTGGCTTTAAGCATTGGAAAAGCCTCTAGAGTTAGCTCGTTTCCTTTGCTTGGTTCTGTGCCAACGCTCAGAAGGCCAACTCGAGGTCGAGCGACACCAAGAATTTCTTCCATGTAAATCGATCCCATTATGGCAAAATGCAATAGATGCGATGCTCGACAATCTGCGCTTGCCCCAGCATCTAATAAGAGAAACATGCCTTTTGGTCTGGGAATCACAGTGGCAATTCCGGCTCTATCCACCCCGGGTAAAGTTCTCAGCTTAATTGTCGCCGCAGCGACGACCCCGCCCGTGTTTCCCGGTGAAACAACGGCGTCCACTTGATCTTTTTTTGCTAAATCTATAGCAATGGCTAATGAACAATTTTTCTTTCGCCTCAATCCTTCCACTGGCTTGTCCATCATGAGGAGAACATCATTGGTGTGGTGGATTGTAAATAATTCCTCATTTAGTGGCTCGCCTTTCCACTCACGCAAAGCCTGTTGGACAGCCTCTTCATCTCCAACAAAATGGAGTTCATTGATGGCTCCATTACATTTTTGGATAGCGCGAAAAGCCCCGTTGACAATAACAGCGGGGCCATGATCTCCACCCATAATGTCTACTGCTAAGCGCATCTTAGTCGATAGGGTGTAATACCGAAGGTGAAAGTCTTTTAGACGATAGCTTCTTTAGAAATAAATTGTTGTCCCTTGTAGTGGCCGCAGTGGTGACAAACTTTGTGTGGTAAGGTTTTTTCACCACAGTTTGGGCACTCAATGAGCTGCGGAAGCGTCAATACACTATTGTAAGCCTTTCTCATCTTTTTGCGGCTCTTGGATACTTTTCTCTTTGGTACTGGCATGGCTAGTGTTCTTTTCTATATGTGCAAACCTAAATTAATATATGATACGCGTAATTCTCCTGGCATTGATCCGTCACAGTTTTAGGTCATCCAACCTGCTCCAAGGAGACGGCTGTTCCTCAATCTCTGCGGGCTCATCGTCCGAGCTGCGAGACCTGCTGGGCTTATTACTAACCGTGCAGTCTGGGGAACACAGCGGATGCTGCGGAAATGCCAAGAGTAGATCCTCTCGAATAATTGGTAACAAGTCAACAGTATCTCCAACTATTTCCGCCTTTTCTTCCCCTTTTAGGCCAAAAAAACCAGTCCACTCCGGGTATGTCACAGGAAATGAGAATTCTTCAAGGCATCTGACACATTGGCAATTAAGCTCTAATTCCAAAGATCCATGGACACATATCTGATCTTCGGAGAGTTGGGCCACAAGGTCGTAATGCAACGGGGATTTGGCTTCTATCATATCATCCCCGATCATCAGATTCAGATTTTCAACGGGTAGGGCACCTTCGAGGTATTCATCCTCTTTTTCAAGGTGGCTAAGGTTAACTGGGAGTCCTTTGGCCTTCATAGCTTGAATTCTCATCCAATGGGTTATGTGGGCTTATTAGTCGTAAAGTGTCCTTATTTCATTTTACAATCTCGCCCACTTCGATTGTCTATCACTGAACTCGTGCCTTGCCAAATTTTTTTTCCAGGGCATGAGCTACGCAAGTTGGCACAAATTGGTTGCAGTCGCCGCCATGTTTTGCAATATCTTTGACGATGCTGGAGCTGATAAAGGTGTAATCTTCCTTTGGCATGAGAAAAATGGTCTCCACTTGCTCCGCTAATTTTCTATTGGCCAAAGCCATTTGAAATTCGAATTCGAAATCAGAAATCGCTCTTAGGCCCCTGATAATAATATCGCAATTTTTATCGCGGGCATATTGCACTAGGAGGCCATCAAATCCTTCAATAGTCACATTCTGGACATCTTTCAAAGAGTTTTGGGCTAAGTCTAGCCGTTCTTCGTAGCAGAAAAGAGGATTTTTTGATGTGCTTTTAGCGATAGCCACGGTGACGTGATCAAAAATCTGGCATGCCCTCTGGACGATGTCCACGTGTCCTTTTGTCATTGGATCAAATGTCCCCGGATAAACTGCTCCTTCAGCCATAAACCGTATTATCGTTAAACGAATATAGAAAACCAGTCCAATTCGCGACCTGCTGCCTGGAAAGGTCTGCGGAAAAACAGGATGTCTCAGAGGAATGGGGTTACTTCCTCTTATTTTTGGCTCTGACTACTTCATACGAATCAGAAACAAGAACCAAAGGTAGGCGCTCCTTGGCGAGTCGACCAAAATAAGTCTCTCCAAAGACAACTTTCTTCATGCGATAAAAATTTGGCAGCGTAGATCCGAAGGTTGCTTTGGATCTTCTTTCTTCAGCCTGGCCGACGGCATCTGTCGTCCTGTTTCCGTGTATAAGTGAAAAGACAAAAATTAAAATAATAAATGAATTGAGAGTTCCCAGTATACCGCCGCAAATGACCTCGATATCCCTGAAGACAGTGCTGCCTTTGATTTTCATTTTCAGGAAGTCCTCATTAAGAATGACAACCAACCAAACGATAAGGTTAATTCCGAGAAAACTCAGTGTCAGGGATTTGGATATATCAAAGTTAAATGCGCTCACGACAAGGCTGGCCACCCAAACATAGAGCAATGAGCCGAGGCACAATCCCGCGAGCCACTTCAAAAAGCTTGGCAGCATTTCATATCCTCCCCTTTTAATACCTCTATATAGACCAAAAAAGATAAAACTCAGGCACAGAATATCCACTATGTGTATGCCCTGGAAATATTCTGAGTATTTGACGAGTAAGTCCTTCATCGCATTGATTACTTTCTGGAGTATGCGGAAAGATTTACAGATTCTTTACAGGTATACGGTGATTGTCCTGTGAGTAGACACGTGTTTTCCAACGGGTGCCTGTAGTCTATCTCTCTTCCTGCTTTTTTCAGACTAACCTGATGAAGGCTTTCGCGACTCCCCAGAACATCTACTCACTCTGAATGAAACTACAGCCAGTTGGAGCCAAAAAGCTCACAAAATCAGCGCTTCCTAAAAAGGCGGCAATGGTCTCGTTTCTAATGAGTCATTTTCCTACGCAAAACCACGGGGTCGGTTATTTGTTAAAACACAATGACACCGGATTTTCAGAGCGTTACAACCTCATTTTGCTCAAATGACATGCAAAAATGACTGCTTGTTAACAAATTCATAAGCAGTAATGTCATTGGTGCGTCTTCAAAAATATGAAGACTTTCCTTTCTTTCCAAAATTCCTAGAATGACGTATGCCTTCGCTACCATCAGTAGGATTTATTGGAACAGGTAAAATGGCGACTGCCTTGGCATCAGGTTGGGTGGGAGCCAACATGATTGATCACGACCAATCCATTGGGAGTGACCCTTCATCCCAATCTCGAGAGGCTTTTTCTTCATCCACCGGCTTGAATACTCATGAAGACAACGGGATTATCTGGTCAAAATGTTCGATGATTGTTCTGGCTGTTAAGCCTCATATCGTTGAAACCGTTTTGACTGCGGCCCCAATCACTGATGATCACTTAATCCTATCAATCGCTGCCGGAGTCAGTCTTGGAGATATGGAGAAAATGGCGGGAGGAAAGGGGAGATTTATCCGTGTCATGCCCAACACGCCAGCCATGGTTGGACGCGGTGCTTCAGGTTTTTCGCTGGGCAACAAAGCCTTATCGAATGACTCAGAGCTCACAACTCTTCTCATGCAAACAATTGGCGTAGCATTCGAAGTTCCTGAAAATTTGTTAGATGCTGTAACAGGGGTTAGTGGTAGTGGCCCCGCTTTCGTTTATCAGGCGATTGAAGCCATGAGTGATGGGGGTGTCGCTGCAGGTTTACCTCGAGATATTAGTACTTCCCTTGCTGCTCAAACCTTCATCGGGGCCGCTCAGATGGTGATGCAAACCAACATACATCCTGGGGCATTAAAGGACATGGTGACCAGCCCCGGAGGAACGACCATAGCAGGAATTCATGAGCTCGAGAAAAAGGGAATTAGAGCTGGGTTTATGAATGCCGTCATTGCAGCCAGCGAAAAATCCAAAGAACTTGGCCGTAGAAAATAAAATAAAATTTGCACTCGAGTAAAATTCTTTGATTACATCATCATAATATGAAGCTTCCTGCTCCGACACCCATTCAAGGAAAGATGTTTTGGGCGGCCGTGACGATTTTAGCCACGACGGTATCTATTACATTCTTCTCGCTTATATTATTAGGTTTGGGCTGGCTAGCAGAGAGGCTTGCAACAGTTTTGGTTCCGTTGGCGGTTGCTGCTGTTATCTCTTATCTTTTAGATCCTGTTGTAGATTTTTTTGAGAAGAGAGATTTTAGCAGACTACAATCAATTATCATTGTCTATCTCATGGCATTTCTAACGTTAACTGCTGTTGCTGTTCCTGTCGTTCCTCAGCTCATTGGTCAGGTGACTGAAGTTGCTTCCAATTTTCTAGATCAGAACGAAATTTCTGAAAATATCTCAGATCCGGAACTCCCAAAAACTATTGAGGATATACCCACGAACCTAGAGGAAGACGTCAATCAGCTCGTTGGAAAAATCGGCGCATGGTTTAATAAATTACTACCCGAAAAAGTTCGAAATATTTGGAAGGAGCACGAACAAAAAATTGGAGAGCAGATGATAAATATCGGTAAAGCCATCTCGCTCTGGATTTTTAATCTCTTCGTCTCAGCTATGAGAGGTATTGGCTCCTGGGCTGGATACCTTATAGGATTTGCCATGATACCCGTTTTTGTTTTCTTTTTTCTCCTCGAGAAATGGCGCATTGTCAGAACATGGACCGAATATCTCCCGGTCTCAGACCCTCTTTGGAAAAAGGAGGTTATTTTTGTGCTCACCTCCATTAATGATAGCCTTATTGTTTTTTTTAGAGGGCAGGTTCTGGTCGCTATTTGTATAGGAGCTCTTTTGGCCATCGGCTTCTCGCTGATTGGATTAAAATACGGAGTACTATTGGGAGTCGCAGCCGGAGTTTTGAGCATCATTCCTTACCTTGGTTTTGTTCTGAGCATCGTTCCTGCCGTCATTATCTCTATCGCACAGTATGGAGATTTGCTTCACCCCATCCTGACAATCGGAGTCTTTATGGCCGTGCAGTTTGCAGAAGGAATGTTTATTTCTCCTAAAATAATGGGCGATAGAGTGGGGCTTCATCCATTAACAATCATTGTGGCCGTGTTGGTGGGCACGACCTTGATGGGTGGCCTTCTGGGCGCCGTATTGGCAATCCCTCTGACAGCGGCTGGGAGAGCTATCCTGGTGCGATATGTCTGGAAGAAAGATCCAGATGAAGCATATAGTGTCAATGCTGACGACAATGGGGATAACACAAAATCAACTGAAAGCCATCCAGAGCAGGCTAAATAAGTCTGAACAAGAAAAGGACCCCGACCATGCGCTTGGTTCTGAAAAATCTGCTCCGATCATCGCTCCGAATGCGGTATTGCTCGGCGTTGATCCTTCGCTTAGAGGCACTGGATTTGGCATAATTCAGCTTCATGATAATACCATCAGCCCAGTTGATTTTGGTGTCATCAAATGCAGTAAATCATGGTCTCGCACAAAATGCCTTGGAAATATCCAGGAAAAAATTCGTTCGTTAATAGATAACGTGCGACCCGACATCTGTATTTTCGAAGGATTGTTTTATACGCAAAATTTAAAAACGGCCATTATTATGGGCGAGGCAAGAGGCGCCTCTTTAGCTGTCGCTGGATCATTTAATATCCCATGTTATGAAATAGCACCTCGAAAAATAAAACAAGCCATCGTCGGATTTGGTGGAGCACAAAAGCTTGCTGTTGCAAAAATGGTTCAGCGCATTCTTCAGCTTCAATCCGAGCCCCAATCCGACGCGGCGGATGCCTTAGCTGCTGCAATTGCATTTGCCCAAGAATATAGAGGAACGGTCATTGACCCACCCAAGCCTCTTTGAATGCCCTAACATGCAAAACTCCGACATTATTCTATGCGGACTTGGCTGCTAGAAGGTATTTATGTATAAAATCTATTTGTTATGATCGGCTACCTCAGCGGTAAGATTATTGAAATTCTCCCTACCCAGCTTCTTCTGGATGTTAATGGGGTAGGTTATGAAATACTTGTCCCTCTATCTTTTGGGGATGGGGCTCACTTTCAAGTCGGGTCTCAAGTCTCCTTGTATGCTCATCTCGCAGTGAGGGACGACGCCCATATTCTCTATGGCTTTAATACGCGCCACGAGCGAGATTTTTTTCGAACTATTATTCAAAGTGTCAGTGGGATAGGCCCCAAGATGGGGTTGAATATTTTGAGCGCTATGCCTATTGACCAGTTTAAATCCGCTGTCGCATCTGAGGATGTTAAATCGATATCTTCCATCCCTGGTATTGGGAAAAAAACAGCTGAAAGAATCATAGTAGAGCTTAAAGATAAAGTTGGACTTCCTGGATTGGCTTCAAAGCCTGATCCAGGCACTGATGCAGAATTACCATCCGAAACAAATCCTGTTCAGGAAGCGATTAGGGCATTAGTCGCTTTGCAAATCAAGCCCGTCGACGCTGTCTCCATGGTGGAAAAAGTTTCTAAGAAGCTTGGCGAAAAAGCTTCAACGGAACAATTGGTGAAGGCTTGTTTGCAGAAATCTTGAGTTTTTTATGGCTGAACCCCGACCAAAGCAAATTACAGGGTATAAAAAGGCTCTGGCATTTATTGCTGCCTCTTTGGTGAAGATACTCTCGGCAACATACAGGATTACGGTTGTTGCTCCGAAAAGGCCTTACACAGATTCTATTTTTTGCTTTTGGCATTCACAGCTTCTCATGCCTGTCGGCCTCTATCGATATTTGTTTAGAAACGATTTCATTCCGACACCAATCACGGCACTAGTCAGTGCATCTAAGGATGGCGCCTTTCTTTATGAAATATTAAGAAGACTTGGGATTTCGACTATTCGAGGGTCTTCGAGCAGGCGGGGAGCCCAAGCTCTGGTAGAGGCGAGAAGAGCGCTTAAATTAGGATCTTCAATTGCTATCACCCCTGATGGTCCCAAAGGTCCTGAAAATATAGCTAAGGATGGTGCTGTGGTCCTATCCAGAATGACTCAAACCCCCATTATTCCTCTGGAGTTTGTTCCCCAGAGATGTTGGCGCTTAAAATCTTGGGACAGATTCATCATACCTTGGCCTTTTACCAAGGTTTACGTTTATTTTCATGAAGTGATCGATCCAAGACCTGAGCAATCTGACCATCAGGTGGCTGAGGCGCTTTCCCAAAGATTAAATAATTCCAGTTCTAAAATAAATATTGATTAAAAAATAAGGCCTTTCGCCTGGGTTTACAGGGGATCCGGAGTGGTTTTCTCCATTTCTGACACCCTTTTTAATTATAAAGATTTCCATAATGATCAATGACAGGGTCGGTCTGCTGGATTCAATTTATTGAACAAAATTATTTCATGAGAAATTTTTTATATTTCCCTCTGATGAAGAGGCATGCTTGCTTTTTGAGCATCAAATCACAATCATGGACTCACTGATATGAATTGTCGAATTACTGGGGAAAAATTAAATGACGTTTTCATCGACCTGGGCCATGCCCCTCCATCGAATTCTCTTATTGAGAGCGAGGGGCTATCTCAACATGAAATAAATTACCCTTTAATATGCTACGTCAACCCAAGTAATTTTTACGTCCAGGTCGATGAATTCAAACCCGCCAGCTCTATTTTTAATGAGGATTATGTTTACCTTTCATCCATGTCCACCAGCATGGTCGAACATGCAAAATCGTATGTTTCCCATATCACTCAAAGATTGAACTTGGATAGTTCTAGCCAGGTCATGGAGGTGGCTTCCAATGACGGATACTTACTGCAGTTTTTTAAACAGAAAAACATTCCTTGTCTCGGGGTGGAACCTTCCAAAGGGGCTGCGCAATATGCCATAGATAAAGGAATAGAAACAATTACGGAGTTTTTTAATGAGGAATTCGCCAATGAAATCGTTTCCTCAAGAGGCAAGATGGATCTCATTCTCGGTAACAATGTTCTTGCTCATGTTCCCAACCTTGATTCTTTTTTAAAAGGCGTTCAAGTAGCACTCGCGGATGATGGAGTCGCCACTTTTGAATTTCCTCACATCCTGAATACTATCAAAAAGGTCCAGTTTGATACTATATATCACGAACATTTTAGCTATTTCTCTCTCTATTCCATTAGGGATATCGCTGCTCGATTTGGCTTGATTTTATTCGACGTTGAGGAAATTAATACTCATGGAGGATCTTATAGAATTTATCTCAGCCAAAAATCAGCGAATCCTCGGATTGGTGAAAACGTCCAAAATGTATTAGACAAAGAAAAAGATCATGGGCTTCTCAATCTTGAAACATACACGAACTTTCAATCCAAGGTTGATAGTCTTAAATACGATATTTTAGATAAGCTGATAGAATTAAAGAAATCTGGAGCAAGAATAGGAGCTTATGGAGCAGCGGCTAAAGGATCTACCGCATTTAACTACTTTGGCATTCGTCCCGACTTAATTGAATTTGTTTGTGATCGTGCTCCTTCAAAAGTGGGCAAATACCTTCCCGGTTGCCACATTCCGATCGTTCCTGAAAAGTTTCTAAAAGAACAAAAGCCAGATTATATTGTTATTATTCCTTGGAATATTCGGTCTGAGATTGTTAAGCAGCTTTCGTACGCAAAAGAATGGGGGGGGCAGTTTATGACTCTTATCCCAAACATCGAAATTTTCTAGGCTTACCTTTTTCCCTTACTCATAGCAAAACTATCTAAGTAAACTAGAATGTGCCAAAAAGGCGCGATAAGTGTGCCGCTTTCGGGAGACTTTATGGCTCTTATAGGGGTGCTTCTTGCTTTTTTTGCGATATTAACCTCGTTTCCATTCATTTTTTCACTTTTTTCAGGTGTGTTATTGTGGCGCGCATTTTGCTTTAAACAAGGTGTAAGAGTGAAACTACAATTAATTAAAAGAAAGGTAATCAAATGAGATTAGTTAAAAATAGCCATTACAAAACAGATCCGTTTCAAACTATAGAGTCTTGGTTCAAACCATCTTTCGATGAAATATTTGACTGGCCAGCTTTGTCGCAACAAGCGATGAAGAATTTCAAGGTTGATTTATATGAGGACGCTGAAAATTACTATGTCGTAGCCGAACTTCCCGGAATCAAGAAAGAGGAAATTGAGGTGTCAGCGGAAGACAAAGTAATCACAGTATCTGCAGTTTTAAACAACAAAAACGATGAGGTTACGCGAGGGGAGTCAGCAGTGCGGTCTATCCAGTTCGATGAATTAGTTGCCCTGGATAAGACCCAAGCGAAATATGAAAATGGGGTGCTGACTTTATTCGTCCCCAAGGCAATGAGTTCCAAGCCACGCCAAATAGCCATCGCATAATCTAAGATAATAAAATTTAAAAAAAGGAGACAAAGAAATGACAATGACAGGAAAAAATACAAGTGCACCAGGTAATGATTCTGAAGCTCAATCCAAAGACTATAGAAATCCTGAGTATGAGGTCACTAAAACGGAAAATTCATACGTCATAAAAGTAGATCTTCCCGGGACTAAAAAAGAAGGCATTGTGACATTACTGGATAATGAATCTCTTCTGATTGAGGGCAAACGAATGAATCCCCAGCTTGATGGGTGGAAAGCAAGACACAAAGAAATTGTCTCTGCTAACTATCGACTAAAACTCGATGTTAATATTCCGGTGATAAAGGACAAAATATCAGCTACATACAGAGATGGTGTTCTCGTGGTTACGCTTCCATATCGTGAAAAAACGAAACCTGTGGATATTTCAGTAAATTGATTATCAAATTGAAATAGCTGCGACGTCTCAATTCTGCGGTCGAGAAACTATCTCGGCCTTTTTTGGTCTCCCATACGAAGAGACTAATCATATTTTATCCTTAAGGGTTCTCGAGAAATACAGACGACTTTCCATCCTCTACAAGAGCGCATTGGAAAAAAAGAATGGCATCAAAAAGCACCGCGTTGACGATGCATAAAACACGATCGATTTATGGAGTTGGATAGAAGTGGTACCAACGGTGGGGGTCGAACCCACACGACCTTGCGGTCACCAGATTTTGAATCTAGCGCGTCTGCCAATTCCGCCACGTTGGCACGTGAGGACGATAAGGTAATAGGCTGGTTTGTGGAAATCAAATCAAAATAGGGGAAAAAACCCTGGTTAAAGGTTAAATCTTTGACGCTTAAACGTGCTTATCGTAACTTTTAAGGTCCCGAATCCGGGGTAAAAGAGTCACACATATGATTACAAAGTGGTTAACCACAATATTTGGAACAAGCACCAAGAGAGATCTCAAGCGGATGGAACCGCTCAAGAATGAGATCAATCGTCTCGAGGAAGGACTACAAAATCTTTCCGATGAAGCTCTCAGAGAAAAGACGGCTGAGTGGAAGGCAGAGCTCTCTGCTATTGAGGACGATGCGGAGTTAACCAAGAGATTGGATGACATTCTCCCCGAGGCTTTTGCTGTCGTGAAAAACGCCTGCCGAAGGCTATGTGGGCAGACTATTAATGTAAAAGGTCATGAACTCAAATGGGAAATGGTTCCTTTTGATGTTCAAATGATTGGCGGCATGGTTTTGCACAATGGCCAAATTGCGGAAATGGCTACCGGTGAAGGCAAAACATTAGTGGCGACAGCCCCCGTATATTTAAACGCGCTCTCAGGAAGAGGTGTTCACGTTGTTACGGTAAATGATTATCTAGCTGCGAGGGATAGCGATTGGATGGGCGCTGTCTACAAGTTTCTCGGACTTAGTGTTGGTTGTATACAGCACGCCCTCCCTCCGTCAGAACGCCGAGTTCAATATAATTGTGACATTACATATGGCACAAATTCAGAATTTGGTTTCGATTATCTAAGAGATAATGGCATGGCGACAAGGGCTCAAGACCAGGTGCAGCGTGGCCACTTCTTCGCTATTGTCGATGAAGTTGACTCCATCCTTATTGATGAAGCTAGAACCCCATTGATAATTTCTGGTCCTGCTACAGTTGACACAGACAATGATCTATACGACAAGCTCAAGCCGGGAATCAATGGCCTGGTGCGAGCTCAGGAAAAACTGATTCAGCAATGGCTCAATGAAGCCAAGAAGCTTCTTGAAAAGCGCGAAGGCACTGAAGCCAACACCAATGAAATTGACTCTGAAATCGGGCGCCTTCTTTTGCGAGTTAAAAATGGGCGCCCAAGATGGGACCAGTTTCTCAGACTCATGGAGGACGCAGCCATTCAAAAGATGGTTCAGTCTTTTGAAATGACCCTCCATACAGACCAGACTAAAAAGGAACTTTATGCTGAGAAGGAGGAACTTTTTTATGCGATTGATGAAAAAGGGCATGACGCTGACCTCACCGAGAAGGGAAGAAATTTCTTGAGCCCCAATGAGCCGGATGCCTTTATGTTGCCGGACCTTCCCACTCAATTGCACGAGATAGAATCCAAGGAAGGCTTAGATGCAAAAACACGTCTCGAAGAAAAAAATACTATCCAATCGGAATACGAAACCGTGGCACGCCGCATCCACTGCACAGGCCAATTATTAAAAGCATATAGTCTTTATGAAAAAGACGTTCAGTATGTCATTATAGATAACAAGGTGGTTATCGTGGATGAAAATACTGGGCGCCAAATGCCTGGGCGTCGCTGGAGCGATGGCCTCCACCAAGCCGTGGAAGCGAAAGAAAATGTCACTATTGAAGGTGAGACACAAACATACGCCACTGTGACCATCCAAAATTATTTCAGGCTTTATAATAAGTTAGCAGGTATGACGGGCACTGCGGAAACTGAAGCTGAAGAATTTTTGGATATCTACAAGATGGGCGTCCTCCCCATACCTACAAATCGCGAGGTTAAACGTTCAGACTACAATGATTCGGTTTACAAATCTAAGCGTGAAAAAAATCACGCTATTCTAGAAGAGATACGAGGTGTTCACCAGGAAGGTCGACCTATTCTGGTAGGAACTGTGTCCGTAGAATCGAGTGAACAGCTTTCCAGAATCCTCAATAAAGCAGGTCTTCCGCACTCTGTCCTGAATGCAAAATACCACGAAAAAGAGGCTGAGATCGTCACCCGTGCAGGTCAGCGAGGGGCTATAACTATTGCGACTAACATGGCTGGTCGAGGCACAGATATTAAGCTTGGGACGGGGGTCAGTGAGTTGGGTGGATTGCACGTCATTGGGACAGAAAGACACGAGAGCCGTCGAATCGACCGTCAGCTGCGCGGTCGTTGCGCACGACAAGGTGATCCTGGTTCTTCCCACTTTTTTATCTCGTTAGAAGACACTGTCATGCGTCTTTTCGCAAACGACAGAATGATTAAAATCATGGAGAGCTTGGGTATGGAAGAGGGAATGGAGATCGCCCACCCGATGCTCAATAAGTCGATTGAGTCCGCGCAGAAAAAAGTCGAACAGCATCACTTTCAGATGCGTAAAAGGACTCTTGAATTTGATGATGTTCTCAACAAGCAGAGGGAGGCTATTTATGGATTCCGAACAGAGGTTCTTAAAGGAGATGATATCCGAGATCAGCTCTTAGACATCATGGAGGAAGTCGTTATCTCAAAAGTCCAGGAAAGCACTTCCGCAGAAATTCCGGTCGACGAATGGAACGTCCGCACCCTAGCCGATTGGGTGAATATCAACTTTCCAATCGCTCTCACTGAAGAGGAAATCAAAAATGTCGCTGCCGATGGAAAAGAAGATCCTGTAAAAGACTCTGCTTTCGGCGATATGAGTGTGCATCAATTTGCGATATGTGTGCATGTTGTTGAAGAGGTTAGGAAAGCATACGAGCTCAAGATCAGCTTCGAAGACGATGAAGCTATCCAATCTATCGAGAGGTATACGATGCTGTCGGCCATCGATAAATTATGGCAGGAGCATCTATACAACATGGACAGCTTGAGAACAGCTATTAGCCTCAGAGCCATCGGGCAAAAAGATCCACTCATCGAATACAAGCGTGAAGCTTTCCACATGTTCGAAGAGATGGAGGAGAATATTAAAACGGAGGTTTGTCACAATATTTTCCGCAGTGCATCAAGTTTGCAAGCCTTCGAGCAATTTCTTACAAAGCTTCCCAAGAAAGCAACGCACCAGACCTCCAACACTCTTGCTGAAGCTGATCGCCAAGAGTCCAACGCCAAGAAGGCTAATGAAATGGTCTCGCAAGCCAATCAAGCTGTTGAGAAAATCAAATCCAAGCCCAAGCCAATAAGGACTGGTCCTAAAGTCGGCCGCAATGATCCCTGTCCTTGTGGATCAGGGAAGAAGTACAAACAGTGCTGTGGTAAAGCTGGATCTTAATTGATGCAGTAATTTTAACTTTTGGGAAAGTTAGCATATCCAGGCTTTTCCAAAGATCGAAATTTCGAAGTAAAATGTTGAAAATTCTTTTGGTCTCAGACGCATGGTTCCCGCAAGTCAATGGCGTTGTCACTACATATCAAAATGTTATTGGAAAATTAGAAGAGAGGAAGGATATCGATATCACGGTACTTCACCCGTCGGAATTTCCCACAATAGCATGCCCGTTCTACCCAGAGATAAATTTGACTCTGGCCTCTTGGCCGCGTATCTGGAGAATAATCGATAAATACCAACCAGACGCGATCCATATCGCAACGGAAGGGCCACTCGGTATGTGTGCCAGAATGTATTGTCTTGAGAATGAGATTCCATTTTCGACAGCCTACCACACACAATTTCCTCACTATCTATATAAGTATCTCAAACTGCCTAAGAAGATAACTTATGAGTATCTGCGTTGGTTTCATGCCCCCTCTATCTCCATCATGGTGCCTACTCAAAGGGTTAAGGATGAACTGGTAGCTCAAAAGTTTGAAAACCTTGTTGTTTGGACAAGAGGTGTTCACCTCGACCAATATTATCCAGGGGATAAAACTGAATTCATAGACGTCCAGGGGCCGATATTTTTGTATTGTGGGCGAGTTGCTAAAGAGAAAAATATCGAAGAATTCCTTAAGATCGATTTGCCTGGAACGAAGGCAGTTATTGGTGATGGCCCGGCGCGAAGGAGTTTGGAAAAACGCTTTCCCAATGTTATTTTTTGCGGAATGCAGAAAGGAGAAAAACTCGCATCTCTATATAGGTCTGCAGATGTCTTTGTCTTTCCGAGTCTCACAGACACATTCGGTGTTGTGATGCTCGAGGCGATGGCCAGTGGGCTTCCTGTGGCTGGCTTTCCAGTGACTGGACCCGTTGATGTAATCACTGACGATAAAGCTGGATGCTTAGATTGGGACCTTAAAAAAGCAGCACTGCATTGTCTTGATCTCAAGAAAGATGATTGTGTCGATTTTGCACGAGGGTTTTCGTGGGATATTGTCGCACAACAATTTCATACTCATATCCAGCCATTTCCTCAACCGGACTTTCATCCAGAATATTGAGTTTAGCTTAGCTCATATAGTAGCTCCGGCTGATCCTTGATTAAAAAAATTTTTTATGGCAGACGCAGTGCAAGGTTTGCAGCTCCAAAAATAGCAGCATGATCATCAAGTATAACATTGATTGATGTCCCGCTAACGGCCTCAGAAAGTCGCCCCTTGTTGAGAAACGATTGAACCAATTGACCATCCATAAGTTTATCGATGATCTTTGGAGGTATACCACCACCGAGATAGACGGCGTCATTGACACCGAAGGCGAGAGCAAGGTTTCCGGCATGAGAACCTAACAAAGAAACGAAAAGGTCAAGCGCTTTACTGCATAATTCGAATTCCCCTTTTATTCCAGAATCACCAATAACAGCTGCCTTGTCCTCTGTCGATAATCTGGCCGACAACTCAGGTGGTTCTTCGCCGTAGCCCGCACTTTTCAAAAATCGATAGACATTTACCAAGCCAAGACCAGAAAGAACGCGTTCGTAACTTACATGCTTGTAATCTAAACTGAGGTATTGATACAGCTCCACTTCCAGTGGGGTGGTTGGGGCTAAATCAGAATGGCCCCCTTCAGATGGGCAAATCCAAAGATCGCCTTCAACAGTCTTAAAAAATGCCTGTCCGAGCCCTGTGCCCGGCGCGACGATAACAGATCTCCGTTCTGTTTCCATTGGAGGTGTTCCTCGATAAAGATTGCGAATTTTTTCACGAGGAAAATATGGAATCGCTGCAGCCGTTGCATATAAATCATTGACGAGAAGAACTTTTGGTATTCGGCAGATCTCTGAAATATGAGTTTCACTCAAAGACCATGGAAGATTAGTGGCATTGACCTCCCCGTTAATCACAGGACCTGGGGCGCCCAAACAGGCCGCTTCGAATTCTTGGCACCCTGTCATATTTTGAAACTCTTCGAACAAAGATATGAAATTTGGATAAGCTTGACTCGAAAATTTCTTTGTCTCGCAGCAAACAAGCCCGCTTTTCGAATTTTCAAAAATGGAAAGTCGTGTCTTGGTTCCTCCTATGTCGCCAGCCAAGTAAAGCCTCATCTTATTTCAAAATACTACAAATTGACCTGTCTTCCTATAATTAGGGTAATTTCTGTTTTTAGCTAAGGAATATCCTTCTCGATCGTCATGCTGATTTCAAAACTTTACTATTAGTTATATTAAGGTTGTGTTTGAACATAATTTGTAATATTTTTTAAAGGTGTTCCCAGTTGAATCATTGGGTCTATGTCTACTACTAATAAATCAGACAAAACTCTAGCGGATTTGCAAAATTCCACACTTTACAGTGAGTTCCAAGCTGAACTTGCCGAGATTAATCGTCACAAATGGATCGAGTCTGAAAAAGCCGGTCACGACGTGGGATTTGAGTTCGCCCTAACAGATTGGATCTTAAAACACAGAGGCGAGTGGAGAAGACAACGAACCTCCGCCAATCAATGAAATTTTAATACCGTCTCCTGAGGCGGTTTTTTTGTGGTCTATGGAAAGCACAACAAAGGACCAAATTGTTATTGGAGCTACAGGGGTAAAACTCCTCATCGAAAGTCTAGTAGAACAAATTCGACGCCATTGCGGGCTTTGTGGACAGGTCGCTATTGTCGGGATCCAAAGGGGTGGCGTTCCATTAGCCTGCAGATTATATGACGAACTTCACCAATTACCCACTCTCAATAATCGTCTGCATTTGGGGTCGATAGATATAAGTATTAATCGAGATGACTTGGAATCCCGCGACGCAATAAGTGTCTATCCATCTGAGATTAGCTTCGATATCCAGGGAATAGAAATTATTCTTGTTGATGACGTTATCGAAAGCGGTAGAACGACCCGGGCTGCCATTGATTCTATCATGCAATTAGGCCGACCCAAAGCTATTCGGCTGGCTGCATTGATCGATAGAGGTAATCGACAACTGCCTATTCAACCTGATTTTATTGGTAAAATTATGACTCCAAAAGATTCCCAAGTTGTTGAATTAAGGCTTTCCGATGAGGATCCTCAAAATAATGCCATCGTCATTCTCGACACGCATCAAAAAACAAACAAAGCATGAGCTGGAACCGGCAACACCTCCTCGATCTCGAGTCCCTCTCATCCTCAGAAATTGAGACTATTCTAAGCACCGCATCTAATTTTAAGCAGATCGGTGAAAGATCTATTAAAAAAGTCCCATCAATGATCGGCAAAACTGTTGTGAACTTTTTTGTTGAACCATCCACCAGAACGAGGATTAGTTTCGAATTGGCAGCTCAAAGATTATCCGCTGATGTTATTAATTTTAGTGCAGAAGCTTCGTCCTTAAAAAAAGGAGAAACGCTCAAAGATACGGTAGCTACGCTGGAGTCTCTCAATGCGGATGTGATAATCATGAGGCACAGTGCATCGGGTGCCCCACATTTCATTTCCAGAACTGCCAATGCCAGTCTTGTTAATGCTGGGGATGGCGCGCATGAACACCCGACTCAGGCTCTTCTGGATGTTTTTACTATCCAAGAAAAGCTGGGATCTATCGCTGGTAAAAAAGTATCTATTATTGGTGATATAGCATACTCAAGAGTAGCCCGCTCTAACATATGGGCCCTTCTCAAACTTGGAGCCGAGGTTACCCTTTGCGGCCCTCCAACACTTTTACCGAGCCACTTCACCTCACTCGGCTGCCGACTTACCAATAAACTTGAGGAGGCTGTCGAAGGAGCTGATGTCGTCAATTTGCTTAGGATCCAACATGAAAGGCAGTTGCGAACTACCTTTCCTTCGATTGGTGAATATCGGTCCATGTTTGGTATCAATAGCGCTAGACTTAAAAATGCCAAACCCAACCTACTCATCATGCACCCAGGACCCATTAACCGCGGCGTAGAAATAGACTCAGAAATGGCTGATAGCTCAGCCTCAGTAATCAAGGATCAGGTCACAAACGGGATTGCTATCCGCATGGCGGTTTTATTTTTGGTGGTAGGCGCCCACAAGTCCCAGTCATAAATTCCAAAGCTCTGGTTTTTTGTTTCATAAGAATATTTCGAAAAAAGAGGCATTCCTTCCGGGAATGCCTCTTTTTCATGCCACCTGAGGTATTAATTATAATGAAAGAATGCAGGATCGCCCAATCCATTATGCCTTCTCTCTAACAAATACTCTTTAATAGGAATACCTCGTGATTTCGAAACCCTTTCAATAAAAGTCAAATTTTTTCAAATCTGGTTGTGATCCCCGTTGGCATTAGTATTTGTTTCAATTTATGTTACAATTGTGTTAAATTGGAGCAATTCGCTTGATCATGACATTCACCAGACTATCCGCACTAATCAAAAGACATGCTCTTTGCTCGTTCCTTCTCACTTTTTGCTCGTATTATTTTTTGTTAGATGCAGGAGCGAAGGGAACAATCGATAATTTCAAAAACTTTGATGCAAGCCAGGTTTCGAAAGTAGAAGTTAAAATTGACCCCTTGAGTTGGGAAAGGCTTTGCCGTCAAAATCGCCCAATCGGTCAATCTTTTGGGAAAGATTTAAAGAACGGCTATTCTTTCAAGCCTTTCAGCTATTTTAAAGCAGACATCACAATCAATGGGAATCATTTTCGAGATGTCGGTATTCGTAAAAAAGGATTTATTGGATCGCTTGACGGAGAGCGACCTTCATTAAAGGTAAAACTGAATCATGTTCATAAGGATCAAACCCTTAATGGTGTTACCCATTTGACTCTAAATAACTGCAAACAAGATGCTCCGATTGTAAACCAGTTTTTGGCCTACACCTTATTCAATAAAGCCGGATCGCCCGCACCTCGCGCTGCTTTCTCTAACGTTGTTATAAATGGTCAAAATCTTGGGATTTACTGCCACGTTGAATCCTACAAAAAACCTATGGTAGAAAATGCCTTTGGTTCTGACAAAGGTGTTTTGTACGAAGGTACTATCACGGACTTTTATCCTGAATTTGAAAAATCGTTCGATCGAAAATTTGGATCTAAGAAAACCGGTTTAAAGGCAATCAGAAAGCTCATTTCAATAATTCACTCAGAGGACACCGATGAAACATTTCTTAATAATCTTAAGGAAGTCCTCGACGTAAACGCCTTTCTTAAATATTGGGCTATCGAGAGTCTTATTGGATTTTGGGATGGGTATTCGGGAAACAAGAATAACTTCTTTTTCTATCTTGATCCAAAAGATGATAAATTCCGATTTATGCCATGGGGAGCGGATTCGGTTTTTACAACCAGGCAGGGATTTGGTCGTCGCGGGTCCGGGCCCAGGATTCAATTCGCCAAAACTAATGGAATAATCGCAGGTAAATTATACCAAATACCCGAAATCAGGGAGCGATATTCTGTCACAATGAAAAAGATTCTTGAAGAATCTTGGGACTCAAATTGGATGCTTGAGGAAACGAACCGCTTGGAGGAAATGCTACAACCTTATGTTCATGAGGCTCAAGGTGGGTTTATTGAGGCGTTGGAGAATCTTCGTGAATTCATTACTTACCGAAAAGAGAACCTGCTTAAGGAAGAGGCAGATGGTCTCCCCGACATTCCCACCCGATATTCCCCGCCTTTAATTGTTACAACCATAGGAAAGATGGAAGGGCAAATTTTACTGCCAATCTTTGATAAGCATCCTGGTGAAACCGACGGCTTGGGAAATGGTAAAATCGAAGTATCTCTGCACGAAGAAAACCCAGATAGCGTCGGGCAAAATTTCTTAGCTCATAAAGTTGATCCTGAAATTTCTCAAAGAGGTTTTGGAAGGGGATGGTTTGGACGCGGTGGCTTCGGCAGAGGAAGGGGAAATCCCGAGGACATGTTACAAATCGTATTAGAAGTATTCTATGGCGACTACCCTGACCAATTAACTCTTGATTTTTCTGTTAATAAAAAAGATTTGTTTATTCCGGACGAAACTCCAATTATTATTCAAGGAACTGCTCAAATTGGAAATGAATTCTCAAATGAGATGGAATCACATTCGCTCTCTGGAGTCATAAAAGTTTCTGCGGTAGAAGAAATGGATGGGAAGAAAAACGTAAAGTTTTCCTTGGATGCCCACGTGCTTAAAAGACCAGAATTTGGAAGGTTCTGATAGGCCTGATGATTCTTGGACCTTTTTTCGGAAATCAAAAATTGTTTTTAAGCTCTTTCTGATAAAAGCTTATGAGTATTTTATATAAACGAATTTATTTCATTTGGGTGTTATCCTTTTTCACCCTTACTGCTTCTCTGGTTTTTTCCTCTCCTCTTCCAAACATAGTTGTTGTTATGGCAGATGACATGGGCATCGGGGACTCGAGTGCCTATCAATTTTTCACCGGAAATAAAAATCAGGATCAAATCCATACTCCTGCTATGGAGAAGCTCGCTCGAATGGGAGTTCTTTTCACCGATGCTCATACTCCTTCAACAAGATGCACTCCAACACGGTATTCACTATTAACTGGAAGATATCCGTGGAGAAGCAGAATGAAGCATTGGGTGTTATTCGGCGCCCAAGGTGATCCATTGATTGAGCGAGATAGACCTACTTTAGCCACAATGTTGCAGTCTAAAGGTTACGCTACGGCTGTTGTCGGAAAATGGCATGTGGGATTGCGCTACAGGACGTCTAGTGGCTTGCCTGCTGCAGGCTGGGGAGATGCAGATCTCGGTCAACCCCTCATTGATTGCCCTCTCGATCATGGATTTGATTATTCATTTATTACTTCGAGATCGCATGGGACAAGTGGTCCAAATGCCGAAAATAAATCAAAAAAAAATTACAACAACGGGCGCAAGCAAAATGTTGGGCCGGGTCATATTCACGGGCGATATGCTATTGCCGCCTCTGGCAATGGGAAAAAACTCATTGATAGAGGATTTAAGTCCTATGAGCTATCCAAGCTAGGCAGTCGACATGTGTCTCATGCGCTTGGATATATTTCTAATCATATTTCTGATTCAAAAATATCTGACAGTCCCTTTTTTCTCTACTATGCTTTTAATTCTAACCACACACCCTACACACCTGATACTGAGATTATGGGAACCCGTGTTAAAGGAGCGTCTACCAATAAACTTGGCGAACCAATGGGGATCAGGTCTGATTACATCTACGAAAACGACGTCGCTTTGGGTAAATTGATCTCGTATTTGCAGGAGACTGAAGATCCTAGAAATCCGGGAAAAGAACTCATTCAGAATACTGTCATAGTTTTTACAAGCGACAACGGCGCCGAAAAGAATTTTAAATACGCGACCGGCCCATTTAGAAGTAATAAAGGATCATGCTACGAGGGGGGGCATAGAGTTCCTTTCATATTCTCATGGCCTGATGGTGGGGTTGGGAATGGTGACCCTTCTTCTCCAGGTGTCTCCTCCGGTGCATTGATTGGCCACCAAGATCTCTTTGCTACCCTCTCATCTATCGTAGAGCATCAAATCCCAAATCTAAAGATTCACTCAAAGGGAGCTGAAGATAGTCAAAGCTTTCTCGATTCACTTACAAAGAACAAAGCGGCGCGCTCTTTCTTATTTGTGAATGATCACAAAGAGTCCAAGAAGGATCCAGCCGCTCTCGTTCTCAGATATGATAATCCAATTATCAATGGAAAGGTTCATACCGGGCAATGGAAGATTTTGTTTGATGCATCGCTGATAAGAAACGGAGATGCAAACGCCATTGAACTATATAATCTCAGTGACGATCAGATGGAGGAGAGAAATTTAATCAATATTTTGGATTACTCGCCCTTAATAAAATATCTCTCTGAATTTGCACAAAAAGCTCGGCAATATGGAAGTGAACGGTTGATGTCTTTGGATTACAGTCCTGTTGCTGAAATTGATTTTAGATCCCTTTCGACCGCCGCGCAAATTGAAAGACAAAACTCTGATAAAATACGATTGGTGATAGACGGAGTTGAAGTGAGAATCTCTGGCTGGTCCCCTCAATCTCCGTCTCAAGTAACGAAAAAAATGAGGAGCGGGAAATCAGGGCTCTATTTTGGATCCCTTGAGAGGGATCAATCGATACGCGATGGCGAGTTTATTCAAGTCCAATTTAACAAAGATACAGTCGTTCATAGCATAAGCCTGACAGCTGGAAATGGATCGTGCGGCGGGTATTACAAGGTGGGCGGCCATTCACCTTTGGCCGTTTATTGCTTGGATAGTGATAACGATTCAAGGGATCAATCAGGCGTGTTGAGCGATATTGGATACCTTAGTGCTGGGACGGTTTTAAAGATATCGTCCGAATCTCATTGGGGAGTGGAGTCACCCGGCGATTGGGTGATTTCGAAATTACTTTTCTCTACTGTCAAGTGAGATCATCCATTGGAATCTTTCGCCGTCCAACGGATTAATTGGTTGTCGAGTCAGACGTATCACTTGCTTGCGATTCTCGTGCTTTTCGGGCGGCCACAAATGATCTCACTGCTGCCACTGTGAAAATTAAGCAGATGATTGTCATTGCTGTAATGAGTTTTGGAGCAGGGGCACTCCAATCTAGTGAACCTTTGATAACTCCGGGAACAAGACGGCCAAATCCAGCCAATGTCCCAAGCAATGAAAATAGAACCGAAATGTGCATCCCTAACATGGTATTTTTGATGGCAAGAATCCCGCCAATCAACATCGCAATACCTACAAATGCCGGAATGGCAGCAGTCAAGGATTGCTTACTCGCGCCGATAGCTTCCCAGCCGAAATATCCCACGCCACCTGTTAAAATGAGCAGTGCCGAACATACATAACATAGAACTCGCATTGCGAAGACCTTACCTTATTTAGGCTGGATCTCAAATCAATCTCTATGATTTATCACTAAAAATTTTTTCTCAACATGTGGGAGTCTCGAATCTATTTCTGGATTAAACATCCCTTTAAGACAGCCGAGCCGCCAATAACTCCCTCTGGTACACTAATTCTTTTGGGAGGTGGTCGTACATTTTAATAAATTGTTCGCCTTGAGAGACGATTTCATCGACCCACTCGTCCGCGTTGAATGCCATACACTTTTCGAATCTTTCTTTGGAGAAATTATCTAGTTCGCTGGTGTTAAAATCTTCAAAATTTGGGGTCCAGCCAATCTGTGTTTCATGCCCTGCGATTTTCCCGTAGCACCTATTGATAATCCACTCGAGAACCCTCATATTATCTCCAAATCCTGGCCAGAGGTACGATCCATCCTCATCTTTTCTAAACCAGTTGACATGGAAAAACCTTGGTAGATCTTTGATCTCCCTTCTCATTGAAAGCCAGTGACTAAAATAATCACCCATATTATACCCGGTAAATGGCAGCATCGCCATTGGATCACGGCGAACCTGTTTTTTAAGACCAATCGCCGCAGCCGTGGTTTCAGATCCCATGGTTGCTCCCAAATAGACCCCATGTGACCAATTAAACGCTTGAAATACTAGCGGCATAGTCGAGGGTCTGCGTCCCCCGAAAACAATAGCCGAGATAGGCACCCCATCCGGGTTCTGCCATTCTGGATCTATAGTAGGACATTGCTTGGCATTAGCTGTAAAACGTGCGTTCGGGTGAGCGGCTGGTGTTTCACTTTGAGGAGTCCAATCTTTTCCTTGCCAATCGATCAAATGAGCTGGAGGTTCATCAGTCAGCCCTTCCCACCAAACATCGCCATCATCAGTTAGCGCCACGTTAGTGAAAATGGTGTTTTCCTTGATGGATTCCATGGCTATCGGATTTGTTTGATAAGAAGTTCCCGGGGCAACCCCAAAATAACCTCGCTCTGGATTAATGGCATGAAGTTTTCCATTTTTGTGAGGCCAAAGCCAAGCGATGTCGTCTCCAACGATTGTCGTTTTCCACCCTTCTTCAGAGTAAGTAGAAGGAGGAACAATCATTGCTAGGTTTGTTTTTCCGCACGCTGATGGGAAGGCGGCAGTAATATACGACTTATCGCCCTCTGGAGACTCTATTCCCAAAATGAGCATGTGCTCTGCCATCCAATTGTGTTCCAGTGCGATGTTGGAGGCTATCCTCAAAGCAAGGCATTTTTTCCCTAATAATGCGTTTCCGCCGTATCCTGATCCATAGCTCCATATCTCACGCGACTCAGGAAAGTGGCATATGTATTTGTCCTCATTGCACGGCCAGTGGACGTCTTTTTGTCCTGGCGATAGGGGTGCTCCTACTGAATGTGCGCACGGTATAAATAAACCATGACCATCTCTTTTCTTGGATACAATTCCCTGTTTTTCGTCCTCGAGTCTTTTAAGAACGTCCTTACCCATCGTGGTCATTATTCGCATGTTGACAACGGCATATGGGGAATCAGTGATTTGAATGCCTATCTTCGCTAACGGAGAATCCATGGGGCCCATGCAGAACGGAATGACATACATGGGGCGACCTTTCATGCATCTTTTAAATAGGGAATGCATTTTCTCCAACATCTGGGTGCTTTCCGCCCAATTGTTTGTCGGTCCCGCTTGGTCTTTTCTCTTTGTGCAGATAAAAGTTCGGCCTTCGACTCTGGCTACGTCTGAAGGACTCGATCGAGCAAGGAATGAGTTTGGTCTCTTAGAGGGGTTGAGCTTGATAAAAGTTCCGCTCGATACCAATTGTTCGGTTAATTCATCCCATTCCTCTTGCGACCCATCGCACCATACGACTGAATCTGGTTCGCATAGCGAGGTCATTTTATTGACCCATTTAGAAAGCGCAGGATGACTCGTTCCGGTAATTTTGCCTTTTTTCATTCCATCACTAGATTCAAGAGAATCGGTTGAGCATTCAAGTCAATACAGCAACAGATACATTTTCTTTAGGGTTGCTACAATACCAGCTCAACCAGTTTTTTTTAAAAAAAGCCCAAAAATGCTTTTTCAACTTTAAGCAAAATAATCGGGCTCGTTACCTTGTATCCACTTAATATTGCATCCCAAGCTAGGGATTTGTTCGGTTGGTATTGGATCAGAGGCAAGTAAAGCAGTCACCGCATTTTTAAGATTTTTCCCAGAAACATCTTTCCCGTTTCCTGGCCTTGCATCATCGTATTGACCCCTATAGACAAGCTTCAGCTCTTCATCAAATAGATAAAAATCAGGCGTGCAGGCCGCTTTATAGGCTTTCGCAGTCTCTTGGTTTTTGTCTATCAAATACGGAAAGGTGTATGAAAAATTGTCTATTTCAATCAACATTTTTTCAGGTGAGTCATCTGGGTAATTCTTGAAATCATTAGAATTGATAGCCACAAACCCGACGTCGTTTTTCTGGCAATCTTTAGCAAATTCTGAAATAGACTCTCTAAGGAGTTGCACGTAAGGACAGTGGTTGCACATGAAAACAATAATTAAACCCTTTTTTCCCGAGAAATCGTCTAATTTAACAACTTCACCTTTTGGGGTTTCCAGTGAGAAATAAGGAGCTGATGTTTTCAGCTCAAGCATAGTCGAAGGTGTTCTTGCCATATGTTACAACACTTCAAACACTTCACCCAGAAGTAAAGTCTCAATATCAAAACTCCTCAAATTTTTTAATGACGCTCTATTCAATAGCAGGCATTATTTAATCTCTCATTTTGTTCTATGATCATTTCGATTTCACTCTTGCTTGGGGCGATGGCCCTAGTTTTAGGGGGTATTTTAATTTTTAGATTACATGCCTTCCTCGCGTTAATTTTTGCGTCATTGTTCATTGCGTTTTTAACTCCTACCTGGCTGACTCAAGGATTTTATATCTCATCCAGTGGAGGGACTCAAAGTATCGACGTTCAGGACATGACCGTGGCTCAAAATAAGATTACTGGAGTCATGCCAGGCAAACCTATGGCGATATTAAGAAAAGATTCGAAATCAAGCCCTTATTACAAAGTTGCATCTGGAACCGTAGCTTCTCCAGGCAATACTTCGGAAAAATTGAAACTCGTGTTAGATGAAGAGATTAATGTGCTTGAAGGCGACCAAGTTATAGCAAGTTCTCAGTGGGTTTCTATCCAATCATCCTGCGATCGATCTGTAGGATCCAGAATTGCCAGTGGATTTGGAAATACCGCGGCAAAAATAGGTGTCATCATAGCTCTGGCCTCTGTGATCGGTAGCTGCCTCATGGTCAGTGGTGCAGCCAGTCGAATTATTGATTCACTGGTTGGGTTTTTCGGAGCAAAGCGTGCTTCGGTTGGTTTTCTTATCGGTAGCTTTGTTGTAGGGATTCCCGTGTTCTTTGACACTGTGTTTTACCTCATGATTCCATTGGCGAGAGCCTATTATCGGGAACATCGAAAGGGCTATTTGCTATGCGTTTTATCCATAGTCGCTGGAGCTACTATGGCCCATTCACTCGTGCCTCCGACTCCTGGTCCTTTGCAAGTTGCCTCTGAACTCGGCGTCTCTGTGGGGCTCATGATGATTTGTGGCTTAGGTATGGGAATTATAACCGTCTCAGCGGGTTACTTTTTGGCTGTTTTTCTCGATAAAAGAAACCCTATACCTTGTCGCGCAATTGAAGCTGAACCTGCCAATGCCGATGAGGACGTAAAAAGCGGTCGCACACCATCGCTTGTCGCTTCTCTTATACCAATCATACTCCCCGTTATTCTTATATCAATTGGGACTCTTGCCTCTATGGATCAAAAAGCATCATCTCCGCAACTTTCAAATACAATTTATGAAACTATATCATTTTTCGCAAACAAGAATATCGCTCTGGCTCTATCTGCCGCTTTTTCTCTTTTTCTGGCGGCTAAATACGGTCGTAAAAATGATAGCTCGAATAAAGATTACATCCATAAAGCCCTCATGAGTGGTGGTGTTATACTTCTTATCACAGCTGGTGGCGGGGCCTTTGGGCAGGTTCTCAAAGAAACTGGAATAACCATCTGGGCGGGCGGTCTTACGCCTGGTGAAACACCATGGACAGTCCTCGTTGCTTTTCTTGTGACCACTACTATTCGGATTGCCCAAGGTTCGGCTACAGTGGCCATGGTTACCGCTGTCGGTGTTGTTCAACCGCTTGTCGCCACGGGAATTCTTGGCTTCCATCCTGTCTATCTCGCTTTGGCTATCGGTTGTGGGTCAAAACCCATTCCTTGGATGAATGATTCTGGGTTCTGGATCATTTCGAAAATGGGTGGGTTTACCGAGAAGGAAACACTTAAGACAGCCTCCATAATGATGACGACTATGGGGGTTGTCGGGGGATTAGTCGTTTTTATCTTGGCCTGGTTATTCCCTGGTGTTTGAAACACTTATTATGGGTTGTTATTAGCAATGTGATTCACTATCTTTTTTCAATCTTTGAATAAAGGAGCACATGCCCAAAATAGATCCCAAAAAACTCAGAAGTTACAGATGGTTCGGCCCTGATGATCAGCGATCCTTTGGTCACAGGTCACGCATCAAACAAATGGGGCTTACTAATGAAGATTATTTGGGGAAACCTGTTATCGGTATTCTAAATACTTGGAGCGAGCTCAATCCCTGCCATATCCATCTAAGAGAGAGGGCTGAATCTATCAAAAAGGGTGTCTGGCAGGCTGGCGGGTATCCTGTTGAGCTACCTGTTATGTCGCTTGATGAGTCATACATTAAGCCCACCTCGATGCTTTATCGAAACCTCTTAGCTATGGAAGCTGAGGAAACAATCAGGTGCCACCCAGTTGATGGGGTTGTCCTCATGGGGGGGTGTGATAAAACGACTCCAGCTCTCATCATGGGAGCGACAAGTGCGCAGATTCCGTTTATGTTCTTCTCCGCTGGCCCCATGATACCGGGTTATTATAATGGGGAAACTCTCGGAAGCGGTAGTGATATGTGGAAATATTGGGCCGAAAGGTGTGCCGGTAATTTGTGCGATGAAGATTGGCACTCTATGGAAGATGGAATAGCCCGCTCCCCTGGACACTGTATGACAATGGGGACAGCTTCCACAATGACTGCTGTGGCTGAATCTCTTGGTCTAATGTTGCCAGGCGCTTCTTCTGTCCCAGCTGTGCATGCTGAGCATGTGAGAGTTGCTTCAAAATGTGGTAGAAGGATTATTGAAATGGTGGCAGAGAATCTTACACCTGATAAAATCCTCACAGAGGACGCTTTTCATAATGCTTGTGTCACGATCATGTCCATTGGGGCTTCCACGAATTCTTTAATCCATATTCTTGCCATGGCTGGGCGTGCTGGGGTCTCCCTATCACTCGATTCTTTTGATCAGTTCTCCAGATCCACCCCAACCCTGGCGAATATCCGACCCTCCGGAGAATTTCTAATGGAAGATTTTTATGAGGCGGGTGGTCTCCCTGCCTTATTAGAGGTTTTAAGGCCTCATCTAAAACTCGAGGCTCTCACTGTGAATGGTCAGACCCTCGGCCACAATATTTGTGGAAAAAAAATTATTCGACCTGAAGTCATAAGGACTCTCGACAATCCAATTTCAGAATCTGGTGGCATCTGTGTGTTGAAGGGTAATCTGGCACCTGATGGTTGTGTCATGAAACCAACAGCCGCCGAATCAAGACTTCTTAAGCATAAGGGAAAAGCTCTTGTTTTTGATAGTTATCCCGACTTAAAGAAGGCCATTAATGATCCCGATCTCGACGTGACCCCGGATTCCATTCTTATTTTGAGGAATGCTGGCCCTATTGGTGGGCCTGGAATGCCAGAGTGGGGGATGTTACCGATTCCAAATAAGCTTCTCAAACAGGGCGTCCGAGATATGGTTCGGATAAGTGATGCACGGATGAGTGGAACAAGCTATGGATCTTGTATTCTACACATAGCCCCCGAGAGCGCGGTTGGTGGACCACTTGCTCTCGTAAAAAACGGCGACGAAATCGAAATAAACGTAGAACAAAGATCCATCAACCTTTGCGTATCAGATGACGAGCTGGCCACCAGAAAAGCTCAATGGACTAAACCAGAACCGCACTACCAAAGAGGCTTTGGATTTCTCTTTGCCCAGCATGTCACTCAAGCAAACCATGGATGCGATTTCAACTTTCTCCACAGTGGTACCCAAATTCCAGAACCGGATATCCACTAAAGATTCCCATTCACGCTTTCCCTACAATTCACAATGACCTAATGTGTCATTGTGAACTCCCTTTACTGACAATCAGCTAAAGCCATTACAAGACTGCACTTTGCCAAGTGAGGTATTCGTCAATCAACCAGTCGCTGATGTTTCCATAATAATACACCGTATTGCCAGATCTCCTAAGAAACGGATCAATCAACCGCCAGCTCATCAAAAGAATAATCCTTTCGGATTCCAGTCCATTCATTAGAACAGATAGAAACACAACGTGCCAGGCACTTTATACTTGTTGTTTATTCTTTTTGTGATTAACTGAGATCAGATATGAGAGTAAAGAGATCGAGTTTAACTTCGGGTAACAAGTCCCGAGTCTTTCATGTCGTGAGTCGTGTGGTGGGGCGGCAGCTAATTTTTGGAGACCAGGAAAAGAG
Organism: Limisphaerales bacterium; assembly: GCA_965657355.1. GTDB lineage: Bacteria > Verrucomicrobiota > Verrucomicrobiia > Limisphaerales > JAJOIW01 > JAJOIW01. Next base: position 494,647 of record CBFHOE010000003.1, read on the forward strand.
TTTTTTTCACTCGTGTCTGCGCAAGATGGAATCTTACTCAGGTTTGGAAGTGCTATCATATTGTCTGATGGGAAACCATTTCCATCTTCTTCTTCATGTGCCACCTAAGCCCGAGGAAATATCAATTCGGGATGTCAGAAAGAGAATGGTTCACAAATACAGTCGAAGAAAAATTGCAGAATTTGAGGCGTTTATAAGTCAGATGAAGGAAAAAGGATCAGAGAATTTTGAGGTCGAATTCTATGAGAAACAATGGGTCCGTATGTTTGATCTTTCAAATTTTCTGAAAGAAATAAAAGAGCAATTTTCCAAATGGTATAACAAAAAAGAACAACGAAGTGGCACTTTGTGGGAGAGTCGATATTCGAGTTCCTTAGTTGAGGGAAGACCAGATACTTTGATGGGGGTTGGTGCTTACATTGAGCTGAATCCAATCAGGGCTGGAATTGTTGATAGGATTGAGAAATACCGTTGGTGCTCATTCTCGGAAGCGGTGGCCGGGGGTGGGAAAGCTCGCGAAGGCATTGCAAAAATGGTAAATGGTTTAAAGAATGGATTATCTGCCGAATCAGCGATCACTTTATATAAACAGAAGTTATATAGCCCATATTATTGTGAGATTGAAAAAAATAACGAATCAATAGTTCGGCATTCCGAAGCCATTAAAAAATACGATGAAGTGGATATCTCAAAATCCAAAGTACGATTTTATACCGACGGCCTTGCCATTGGTAGTAAAGAATTTCTAGATGAATTTATGAACTCATACAAAGACATTGTCCCAGAAAATAGAAAGAGCCCTATAACTGAAATCAAAGGGACTAATATATTTTCATACCGCAACGTCCGGTAAAACCAAATTTACTCGAAGAGAACGATAGTTATTCATACATAAATCCTGACTGGCCTGGCATGCAACGTTTCGAATGTTGTGTGCCAGGTTTTTCTCATTTGGTTTAGTAGCCGCTGGCCATACCATCTTTACGTGATTCAGAGGCGCCGTAATAGACTCCGGATGTGGGGTCTTTCATAATACCTTGATACCCGCCATAAGATGTTTTACCTGAGCTGATGTTATGCCCCCAGAGCTTTAGTTGCTCTATGACGTGGTCCGGATAAGTGTTTTCAAGATAAACGGTTCCACTTCCGTTTGCATTTTTGCCAGTTGGAGTGGAAGAACCAGAGTGTCTAATCCTCGGAGCGTCCCCAGCTTCTTGCAGGTTCATACCAAAGTCAATCAAGTTGACCACAATTTGAGTATGTCCTTGCGGCTGCATGTCACCTCCCATGACACCGAAACTGACCCAAGGCTTCCCATCTTTAGTTATAAATGCTGGTATTATTGTATGAAATGGTCGCTTTCCTGGCTCATATGAATTGGCTTGCCCCTCCACCAACTTAAATAATTGACCTCGATTCTGAAGCATGAATCCCAGTTTTGTTGGTATCATACCGGATCCAAACCCCATATAGTTACTCTGGATAAGGGAGACCATATTGCCGGATTTATCTGCAGTTGTCAGAAATATTGTATCTCCATTCTGCAAGATTGGATCACCGAACTTCACATTCGCGGATGCTTGGTATGGATGAATTAATTCTCGTCGTTTATCTGCATAATTTTTCGAAATAAGTTGTTGAACTGGAACTTTTGAGAATTGTAAATCAGCATAAAAATGAGCTCTATCCTCAAACGCTAACTTCTTTGCCTCAATAAAATGGTGAATATATTGCGGACTACCAAAACCCATTCCTTTAATATCATATCCCTCCAATATTTTGAGTATCTGCAGAGCGGCTATGCCCTGTGTGTTTGGTGGGAGTTCCCACACATCATAACCTCGGTAATTGGCAGAAACCGGTTCAACCCATTCAGATCTGTGTTGGGACATATCTTCGTAATTGAGAAACCCTCCTTGTGATTTGATAAAGTGGTCTATTGTTCGGGCAATTTCCCCTTTGTAGAACACATCACGTCCCCCTTGTGCTATGCGATTAAGTGTGTGTGCTAAATCGGGATTTTTAAAGATTTGACCTTTTTGAGGAGCTTTTCCATTGATGAGATAAGTTTCGTTAAAGCCGGGGTATTTTTTAAATCGATTCACCGACGATGCCCAACCAGCAGCGATGACCTCCGTTAAAGGAAAACCATTGTTCGCGTAATCGATAGCAGGTTGAAGAAGATCTTTGATCGGAAGTTTCCCAAACTTATCATGTAGTTCAAACCAGCCATCCACGCAGCCAGGCACAGTCACAGGAAGTGGTCCAAAGTCTGGAACAAATTCGAGACCCTTATCTCTAAAGTTTTTTAACAAGAGATTTTTGGGAGAGCGACCACTCGCGTTTAAACCATGTAATTTTTTGGTATTGGCATCCCAAACTATTGCGAATAAGTCTCCTCCTATTCCGTTGCCAGTAGGTTCGACGAGCCCCATCACAGCATTTGCCGCAATAGCTGCATCAACTGCGGATCCGCCTTTTTTTAATATATCAAGGCCGACATTTACGGCCAACGGTTGGCTGGTCGCAACCATACCATTCTCAGCGATCACTTCTGATCGTGATGCAAAAGATCTACCAACATTTCTGTCAGCTGCGTCCACTGGTGGTAAGGTCACTATGACAAAATATCCAAAGAAAAGCTGAAAAATCAATATCTGGATCCATCTCATGAATATAGATTAATATGCCACATCCGGATAACAACCTACAATTTAAGGTTGTTTGTTAGGGCGGCAAGATTGTTATTTCTACTTTCCCGTTGTAGTATAGGGCATGCTTGGAATTACAGGGCCTCTCAGTATTAGATGTTTCATAATCTTAACTGTATTTGGCTTATTCACCTGCATCGGAAATGCGGGTGAAGGCCTCTTGAGTTTTGATTTCAAATTGCGTTCGACCAGCGGGGAAATCATTGACCCATTAAAACCCAAAAAGACTAAGGAGAATTTTAACGGATTTGTCTTTATCTTCACCCTAACAGACTGCCCTATTGCGAATTCATACTCGCCTGAAATTTCTAGAATCAGCAAAGAATATAGGGAAAAAGGATTTGATTTATACTTAATTCAAACGAACCCCAATTTAAAAATAGAGGATGCCAAAAAGCACCAAAAAGAGTATTCCTTAGATATTGAAGTCTTATTAGATCCTCACCACAAATTGGTAAGTGTTTGTAAAGCGGAAAATGTTCCTGAGGTCATTGTCTTATCCCCAGAGAAAAAAATCCTTTATAAGGGAAGAATTAATGATCGTAACACGGCTTATGGAAAACGAAGGCGTCAGCCAAGTCGGCATGATTTAAGATTGGCCCTAGAATCAATTTTCAACAAGACGCCCGTGGAAATATCCAGAACAAAAGTTATTGGATGTTACATCCCACCTCTTCCGAAAATTTAATCCGCTTTCATTGTAAAAGACCTGAATACAAAAGCTTTCCCCCTGCCAGGAAAGTTGTCACTAATACGATGTTCTTGAAAAGTGATTCAGAGACTCTTCCATGAAGAAAAATCCCTATAAAAACTCCCAGCGGTACGAAAAGAAAAAATCCCGCATTCCACATTAGACTTTTTACATTGATAGCACCAATGAAGAAAAAAAAGGGAACTTTCAACCAATTGATAATCGAAAAAATAAGAGCATTAGTGCCGACAAACTCACCTTTTGGTAAATTCTTTGGGATAAGATAAATCGCGACCACTGGGCCTGCACCATGTGCAAAAGTTGAAGTCAAACCGGCTACTGTCCCTATTAGCCAGGTCAACAAACCAGATTCTTTTTTCTTAGAAGATTCACCAACCCTGATGATTTTACTTCTCAATATATGAAATATGACAAAAGTAATAGCAATGAGCCCTAATAGTAATTGAAAAAATTTCGGTGAAACTCGATTCATTAATATCGCACCTATGACGATACCAACTACTGCTCCTGGAATGAGGTTTTTCACCGAGTCCCAATTCCATTTTTTCCTGTAGTGCCATAAAGATATTCCGTCACCTAAACAGAGTAGGGGGAGAAGAAAACCTATAGCAAACATAGTGTCTTTTCCCAACTCGGTCAGACCAACGGCACATATGGGAACGGTCAACATGCCCATTCCACCACCAAATCCAGCTTTGGAAATGCCAATAAACATCACCCCAAAACCAATGAGAAACCATGCAAATAATTCCTGAATCTCCACGGCAACTACTCAAACAAACGCATCTACTTAATCAAACATATTTCTTGTCTTAAAAAATTGAACTTTCCTCTTGATATCTAATGTGGGTCTCCTCTATTGTTACGTTCCTTCTGGACGCGGGGTGGAGCAGCCCGGTAGCTCGTCAGGCTCATAACCTGAAGGCCGCAGGTTCAAATCCTGCCCCCGCAACCAATTTTCAATTTAATTCATATAATAAAAGCTGTCCGGAAGTCCTATTCAATATTTCCCTACATGAGGTAAGAAAAGGACTCGCGCGTTGATTTAACAAATCTGCTCAAGCAAATTCTGAGTAAGGTGGAAGCAGGCTTCAAAATGGAGATTCACTTCCGAAGCAGCATTTCTTGAGGCTTAGAATCCTGCTCGATCAACTAGCTGAAACTAAAGTGCCAGGCGATACAGTTACCAAAGTCTGTTATTAAGAAGTGGTTTCAACGTTGAATTCGTGTGATGAATATAGACCAATGGTGGAAAACATCCCGAACCGATCATGGCCTAGCAACAGAATGCAGGATTGTAAATTTAAAATCCAAGATGATCAGGACCAACGAACCGAGATTTAAATGTGTTTATTTTAGCAGCATATTCGGGCTTACCACACGAGTCGGAGTCTTCCCCCCATCTTGTTTCAGGATCTCCTCCATATCCATCTAGTACTTCTAAATCATTCTAAAATAAATAAACTTCCCAAGCTTTATACTGCCGTATGTGATTGCATAATCCCAAATTTTAATTCTGTAACAGCCATCATTATCATCCTCTGACAAATCTGCGTGAAACTCATAACACCATCCAGAATTCTTGCCGCCAAACATTTAGGTAACATACGACCCTCCCAGGGTTATCCACATTTCAATGAAAAAGTAAAAGATTCTCGTGATTGGTTTAGGATAGTTCGAAGTGCCACCTCGGGAGTTATATGCAAAAAACAGACAAGCATCAAAAAATTAATTATAAAGAAAATAATAATATACCCAAAGCGCTCTGGGTAGTGCCTGATGAAGGAGGCCAAAAATGAAATATCGTATGCCAACAATAAAAAAGCTCGGTAGACAACATCTCTATACACAAGTGGGCGGTCTGAACCAAAATAAATGGTCCTACTGTTCGGGTTTCGTGCTATTTAAATAAAAAGAAAATGAAACGGAAAACCTATTAGAGAAAATCCATTACTTTTGTGATTTTGATCTGGCAATACAAAATGCAAAAGAATTTTTTCAAAACTCCTGCACAAGTGAAAAATCGATTTCAAAAAATTAAGATTTTATAAAACCGCTAATTTTCATGAGCTGTATTATATAGATGAATTAAAAAGATTTTGATGTTAAAGAAGAAAAATCTAAAACCTCTTTTTTAATCTTTTTCTAAAACTCAAATAAATAAATTTTATGTGAATGATTAATTGCTAATATGTAAAAACAACGATTCTGATAAGTAATTATAAAATTACTCTTCTTTTATAATAGAAGCTACGGATGTGAATGCTATCCTGATACAATTGTTGAAAAAAACTAAAAATAAAATGAAAATTTTTACACTAAATATTGTCTCTTTTTTCCTTTTGTTCCTTGTTGGCTGCGACAGGTCTGTAAGTTTTATTGAATTAAATAATAGGTCCGGGACTTATTATTTGGGTGACTCGAATGAGCCGTATTCAGGAACAGTAGAGGATATTCCTATATTTAATGCTGGTAAGCGGAAGACAATTATCAATTTTGAAAATGGGATAATGATTGGGGCGACGGTCATCAAACCAGACGGTGAAAAGTGCGCTGAAACTGCCATTGATGATGGAAGTGGATCGATTATTTCTTACTATAGTAATGGGACTAAAAATTGTAAAAAGACATATGAGAACGGCACGAAGATTGAAGTAACCGAATATGACCTTTTTGATGGATCCATATCATGTATTCGCTCGTTCAAAGACGGGGATATTGAAGGATGGGTTGATTATGAAAACGGGATTAAAACAGGAGAAACTCAGTTCTTTGAGGACAACGGCGAGGACAAAGTGGAGGAAACAAGGTATTTCAGAGATTGGTTGATGTGGTCCAAAACACAATACAACAGGTATGAACCGGGAGGGGCACTAGAAATATTCTACACCAAAGAGGGTAAAGTTAATAACACCGTGGTGGATAAATATCAGAACGGACAGATTAGAAAAGAAACAATCTTCAAAGACGGTCTCAGAGTTTTTGAGGTTTCTTTTAACCAAGACGGCAGCAAAGCTTGGGAGCTCCCTTATGTAGACGGTATGCCGGACTATGAATCAGAAAAAGTATATGGTTCAGCTTTTTCACCGGGAAAAGCTCATAAAATGTGGGAAGAAGCATTGGAAGATTTGAAATCAGATAAAGCTCCATAA
>CBFHOE010000004.1:0-5899 GCA_965657355.1 Limisphaerales bacterium
AAGCCAGAGCCAAAGCCAAAGCCAAAGCCAAAGCCAAAGCCAAAGCCAAAGCCAAAGCCAGAGCCAAAACCAAAACCGAAACCGAAACCGAAACCGAAACCAAAACCGAAAGAGCCCGCACCATTGCCAATTTCTGGAGGGGTTAAGAAGATGAACCCTGTCGATCAACCGAAGCCCAGGGCAAAAGTCAACGAAAGTAAAAAATTAGAGGAAAAATTAAGGAAAATTGGCGGCCAACCTAGTGGCTTTACCAAGAGGTCCTCCGTCAATTGGACTTCCAATGGCAATGCCTCAGGTGACAATTACGATGCTCGCGTTCTTAGGGAGGTTCAAAAAAAATGGAACCCAGTGCTTTCGCAAGCTCATTCAGGAGCGACTGTTATGGTCGAATTGATCGTAAAAAGAGACGGCCGAGTCTCATCAAAACGAATCATCAAGAAATCCGGTGATCGCGTGGTTGATGCCGCTGCCCAGCGAACCCTCGATAGTGTTCGCTTCATTGCTCCTTTTCCAAGGGGTGATACAAGAAATCAAAGGTCTTTTAAAGTAGAGTTGGCCGTGAATTTCTAGAAAGTGTCCGGAAAATAGTTTTATTAACGTCACTTGATTCAAATGAAAAATATTAAAATTCTGAAGAATTTGGTCGCCGCGTTTTTTGTGGTTTTTATTTTTATCCTTTCGCAGATTGGGGAAGCTCAAGCGCAAGGCCTTAAAGCTGTTGTCGACCCAGTTGCAATAAACGAGGCTGTGCCTCTCAAGCTCACTGGATTTGATTCCGTGACAGAAAAGCTTTTAGATTTTTACCTTGAAATCGTGGGTTTCGAGGTGACTGATAAATCGCCCAAATTCGAATTGGTCTCAGCCAAGACCGGCATAGGTGGCATTTTATACCGCCTTTCAGGTGGGCGTGTTAAAGTTTTTGGAGAAACATACAGCGGCTCAAATGACCGAGCAAAGATACAGACATTGGCTGATCGAGTTGTGGAAACGATTCGCAAGGTGAAACCAATAGCGAAGACAAAGCTAGTTTTCAGAGCCAGGACAACGGGCCGCGGCTCGAGTACTTCTGACATCTACATTTGCGACATTGATGGCGGTAATGTCAGGCGCTTAACCAATGACAAAACTATTAATAAAGACCCTGCGTACAATCCTAAATCAGGTAAGGCCTATTATCTTTCTTACATGCAATCCACGGCCCGAATACTCAGTCACAGCTTGTCCTCAGGTAATAGACAAAATTTTGCTTTTTTCGGTGGGACGAGCTTTGCCCCATCCATCTCTCCCGATGGCAGCAAAGTTGCCGCAATTCTGAGTCGAGATGGCAATCCTGAGCTTTATGTCGCCAATTCGGATGGTCGAAATTGGAAAAGATTAACGAAAACGAAAGCGCCCGAGTTTTCACCTTGTTGGTCTCCTGATGGGCGCACCATTTGTTATTCCTCGAAACGTTCGGGAAATCCGCGCTTGTATACTGTCAATGTTTCCGGTGGTAGATCCACCGAACTACGCACTGGCGGTGCCCTGCTGGCCACCGAACCCGATTGGTCTCCCGATGGAAAGTGGATAGCTTTTACGAGACAAACTCGAGGAAGTTTTTACGTTTGTGTGGTTCCCGCCAAGGGTGGATCTCATCGACCTATTGTCGAAGGAGAAGATCCAAGTTGGTCTCCGAATAGCCGTACTTTAACATTTTCCAGAAGGCTCAGAAATGGCAGTCGAGTGATCTCTATGCTTGACGTTCCAACCAAACAAGTTAAGGATCTCAACATAAGATCTCTTGGAAGTTGCTCCCAGCCATCCTGGGGAAAGTAGGAAGAGACACACACTCGAAAATTTGCTTAATTAAATTTTATTATCGTCATGCTTATCAGGTTTATAATACCAATTTTGTCGCTGGCTCTGCTCATCACAACTGGTTGTCAAAAGAAACCCTCCCGAGTCACCAATATCCCTGGAATCACTCCCGGTGTGGGCAACAATAAGGATGGTGGTGTTCTCATCGATCCACCAGGAGGCGGGGGATACGATCCATTTAATGATAATGATACTACTGTAAACACCGACGAAATCGGACCTGGTGCCAGTGAAATCTTGAAAGTCCCAGGCAGCGTAGACGAGGAAACACTTTTTGATTACACCATTTATTACGGTTTTGATGATGCCGCTGTTCTTCCAGCTGAATTCGAAAATCTGAATTCCGTTGCTCAATACATGAATGACAATCCTTCAATCAATGTCAGGGTCGAGGGACATTGTGACGAAAGAGGAACTGCAGCCTACAATGTTGCCCTGGGTCAAAGTAGAGCCAATTCAGCGCGAGACTACCTTATCGACTCTGGAATTAATCCAGATCGACTCACAACCCTTTCCTGGGGAGAAGAAAGGCTTTCCAGCCTTGGCACCACTGAAAGCGATCATGCTCAAAATAGGCGATCTCAATTTGTGATTGTCTACTAAGTCCTGGAAAATATCTTTTACCAAATTAAAACTTTTGACTATTTACCTTCGCCGGTTGCAATTGACCGGCGATTATTTTATTATTTCATATAAGAATTTATGACAGATTTAGTGACTATAGCTGTTTTAGGCCCTTGGGAAATTGGCGGAATATTGGTGATCGCGTTGTTGCTTTTTGGATCAAAGAAGCTCCCAGAATTAGCGAGAGGATTGGGCTCTGGTCTGAAAGAATTCAAAAAAGCCACCTCGGATGTGAGTAATGACCTTCAAAGGGCCATTGAAGAAGAGCCGCCATCGACGAGACCAACTCCCCCAACGCCAAAAGATTACTCCTCCGATTCTTCGACTAAGGATCCAGATTCCTCTCAGTCCTGATCTGAGATTCATAATCTTCGATCTTTCCCATGGAAGAAGAGAAGTCATCTGAGGAAAACCAAAACAATGCCGAGCAAGAATACGCTCCTTCCCTCGAATTTTCCGAAGAGGAAGAAGGCGGACCTGTAAAACCATTCCTTGAGCACCTCGAGGATCTCAGGTGGGTGATTTTTAAGTGCTTGGGTGCCTTTGGGGTTGCGCTCATTATTTGTGTTACCTTTACCCCTGCAATCATCGACATCCTTGTCTTGCCCATGCAGAAAGGTTTGCCTGAGGGCGCATCCGTGACCATAGCTCAATTTGAAGTCACGGCACCTTTCACAGTCGTTTTGCAAATTGGTATTTGGGGCGGGCTCTGCCTGGCCTTTCCTTTTTTGCTCTATTTCATTGGGGATTATATAGTCCCTGCACTTCACAAGAATGAGAAAAAGTATTTGGGGGTAGCGTTCACCGCCGGGGTAATCTTATTCGCAATGGGAGGATTAATGGCCTACTTTTTAGTTGCTCCAATTTCACTAAAGGCTTTCTATTCTTTGGGGGATTGGCTTGGTATTCCGCCAGTAGCCTGGACGGCAAAGAGTTATTTTGGATTCATACCCAAATTGATCCTGGGAATGGGATTTGCTTTCGAGGTTCCCATTGTCGTTCTCACTCTCGTTAGGCTTAATATTGTCACTGCTGAGTTTTTGGTAACTGGCAGAAAATATATGTTGATTGGTAATTTGGTTTTGAGTGCCTTTATCACACCTCAAGACCTCGTGAGCACTGTTATGCTGGCAGCTCCACTACAAATTCTATTTGAAATCTGCATAATCATTGCGCGCTATTGGGACAAACAAGAAAAGAAAAAGCTCAAGGAAATGGGCTTTGATGTTTGATGCCAATGCATTAGGAGTGTGAAAATCCAGAATATTCTCAATTTACCCTTTACAAAGCTATGCCCGTCAAAGATATTTTTAATAGACTCATACCATTTATGCGTAAGACAAGTATCATTTTGATGACGACTGCGGTAGCAGCTCTCCTAGCAGTAGGATGTGCCGGCCCAGAACAAAAGTTAGGTCGTGGACTAAGAAACACCCTCGAGATTACTCGTATGGGAGAGATGAGACGTTCCATTGAGCAAACATCGCTTTGGGATGGGAGCGACAGAGCATACACCACAGGTGTGGTTCGCGGATTTAACCGGACCCTCGCCCGCACTGCGTTGGGAGTCTGGGAAGTCGTCACATTTCCATTGCCCACATCCCCAGAGGGAGACTACGGGGCTGTTTTTGATTCTAAGCATCCTGTCTATCCAGATCCATCAATCGCTACGTTAGAAAATAATGGATACGGTGGTCTTGTAATTCCTGAAGACCCTGTATACCCAGACGTTCACAAACCTGGAAAGAAAGCTTCTTCAATCCTAGAAACAGATACAACTATAGGATTCGATGGTGGGGATGCTGCCCCGTTCATACCTGGTAGTAGATTTCACGTCTTCCAGTAATCCAGATTAACTGAATTTTTTGAAACCCCGCTTTGACGCGGGGTTTTTTATTTTAGACCTTTGCAGTTGAGTTCTATGTCTAAAGCGACGATTTATCCGAGCCCAGCAAAAGTAAATCTTTTTCTCAATGTCTTGGGAAAGCGCGACGATGGCTTTCACAATTTGGAGTCCATATTCCTCAAAGTTCCAGTTTACGACTTTTTGCATGTTGATACCTCGCATAGTCCTTTTTCCTTTTCATGTAATGACCCAAAAATTCCATCTGATGAATCAAATTTGGTTGTGAAAGCAGCTCAGTTGTTTTTTGAAGAAACGGGTCTGGAAAAAAAAGGTCAATTGCGCTTGGAAAAGGAGCTTCCATCCGAAGCTGGAATGGGTGGGGGAAGTGGAAATGCCGCTATCACTCTCTTTGCTCTAAATAAACATTTTGGTTGCCCACTGCAAAAAGAAAAGCTCCATGAGCTTGCTGCTAATCTGGGTAGTGATGTCCCATTTTTTCTTATGGGCCCTCAAGCCCTTGGAACTGGTCGTGGCGAAATTCTTACTGATCTGCCGCAATTTTGCCAAATCAACGAAGCGTGGATGGTTATTGCAAAACCTGATTTTGGTGTGCCCACCGGTTGGGCATTTAGCAGCCTGAAAGAGCAGGGTGAACTAGCAAGAATGAAACCAGGTGCAGCTGAAAAAATAGCAAAAGAACTCGTCGACAGCCCGAGATCATGGCCAAAACCCGAATCCTTTTTTAACTCCTTCGAGCGCCCCGTTTTTCAAAAATTTCCATTTCTTGCATGGCTAAAGAAGACTTTTTTGGAGAATGGCGCGAAACTGGCACTTCTTTCCGGTAGTGGTAGTGCTGTTTTTGGGCTTTTTGACAATGTATTATCTGCAGAAAAAGCCCTAAACATTCTCGAGGCTGATGCCGGCGAATCAACTTGGAAAAAACTCATCAAGATGAGCTCTGATAGCTTGTCAGTGTTGTGATTTTACTCATGGTTCATTTCGTCATTATCAACAACTTTACATCGGGGCTATTCTAGGATAGGTTTTGCCCCCTTCGATCAAGGAGAAATAAAATCGATCAACCATGTCAGATTCATACATTCAGGAATTATTTGCACAGCGAATCGGTGGAAACCAATTCGGAAAATCCACCGCGATTTATAAATTTGAAAAGATAAAAAGAGCCAAAAGGGCAGCATTAGAAGCCAATCCAGGGTCCGAAATCATCGATATGGGAGTTGGTGAGCCTGATGAAATGGCTTTCCCTGAAGTGATTGAGCAACTCCATTTAGCGGCTCAAAACCCCGAGAATCGCGGTTATGCTGACAATGGTGATTCCAAACTCAAAGAGGCTGCAAGCCGTTACATGGAAAAAGTTTTTGGAGTATCAGGTATAGATCCTGAAAAGCATGTGCTCCATTCCATAGGAAGTAAGGCGGCTCTCTCGATTTTACCCGCAGCATTCATCAATCCTGGCGACGTTGTTTTGATGACGACTCCCGGGTATCCGGTTTTTGGAACCCATGCGAAATATTACGGTGGAGATGTGCACAATCTTCCGATAAATGCCTC
>CBFHOE010000004.1:6071-111536 GCA_965657355.1 Limisphaerales bacterium
GCATATGCGTCCTTAATTTTTAATGGAAAGCCTCTGAGCTTCCTTAGTACACCTGGGGCAATGGATGTAGGAGTTGAACTTCATTCTACAAGCAAATCATTCAATATGACAGGGTGGCGGTGTGGATTTGTTGTGGGAAATGAACTGTTGATTAAAGCCTATGGCAGTGTAAAAGATAATACCGATTCAGGTCAATTTTTGGCAGTTCAGCATGCCTCAGCCTACTGTTTTGATCACCCCGCAATTACCGAAAAAATCGCAGAAAAATATTCTCGCAGAATGAATCTTCTGGTTGAGGTTCTCAACAAATCGGGTTTTTCAGCTAAAAAACCGAATGGATCGTTTTTCTTATACGTTCAAGCGCCAAAAGCGGCTATTTCCGCTGACGGTTCACGCACGGAATTCGACTCCGGTGAGGCAGCCTCTCAGTGGCTTATCACGAATCGTTTAATATCCACCGTTCCATGGGATGATTCAGGATCATTTGTTCGATTTTCTGTAACCTTTCAATCTGAAGATGGCGAGGAAGGTGAGCGTAAAGTCATACAGGAAATTGGCCGCCGGCTAGGAGAGGTTAAATTCGAATTTTAATTACCTTTGTTGGACATTTGTTATACGAGCCCGTTATTTGTTTTGTGCCCAAATATTAACGCTATCTTGACGATCTGTAGTCAATGGCCATGAAAAATGTCCTTTTTTGCGAAATGGTAAAAAACACTTGCCACCAAACAAAAAAAAAGTATCTTGTTCGACCAACTTTAAATTAGAAATATTTGGTTATGGCGGAAGTTGAAAATAAGCATCCTGAAAATGTCGCAGGCAAATTTTATGTCGATGATGAGTGCATTGACTGTGATCTGTGCCGTGAAACTGCTCCATCAAATTTTACAAGAGAAGATGATGGTGGTTACAGCTTCGTATTCAAACAACCCGAGGGTGAAGAAGAAGTCGAGCAGTGCAAAGAAGCCATGGAAGGCTGTCCAGTGGAAGCAATCGGCGAGGATGGGGAGTAGCTTTCTTTTGCCGCATAGATCTGACAAAAATTTCATTAATTTTTTACAAAAGAGCAATGGCTGAAGTCGAGAATAAGCAACCGGAAAACGTGGCTGGTCAATTTTATGTTGATGATCAGTGTATAGATTGCGACTTGTGTCGCGAAACAGCTCCATCAAATTTTACAAGAGAAGATGATGGTGGATATAGCTTCGTATTTAAGCAACCAGAGGGCGAAGAGGAAATTGAACAGTGCAAAGAAGCGATGGAAGGTTGCCCAGTGGAAGCCATCGGTGAAGACGGTGCCTAGTCGCGTCTCACTTTCTTTCAAAATTTTTAATCGTAATGCAGGCCTTGGAAATTTCTCCGAGACCTGTTTTTTTTTCATTTGGGATTAATCTATCGGTAAAGGTTCCCTATTTTAATTTTTGACTTAAAATTTTTAATCAGTTTCGGGGAGTCACAACTTTTCGCTCCTTTGCCACAGGGAACATTTTTTCATTCCTTGCCAATGAGCTCGTAGTGCCCAGGCAATAATAGATGCAAAATGAAAAGGTTGAGAATTTTAATAAAACCGCAATGCGAACCGGTATAGACAAAAGCGAGGGAAATCGGCACTCAGCCTGACAGCAAAATCACGTTCATCGTCTCAGCTAAAAGTATGTGGCATAACGTTTGGTTAAAATTAACCGAGATAGCATTAAGGCCATAAAAAAATACAGATCAGGGTAACAGATCAATAAACTAGTTGTTTATAAATTTGAGGCCATGATCGCCGAGCTCACCATATGAAAGACATCTCAACTGTAATGTCTAGCTATCATCTGTGTAAGACCCATTTTATGCCAAACATGTCGATTGATACCACGCAGGCAAACGGGCAACGCCAATTAAATGTTGATTGCGATGTTTTTGGGTTTGAAAAAAAGACCTCAAATTGTTGGCTCAATATGAGGCCAATGATGCTATGGCGATTCAACGGGTTCAATTATGACGGCCATCAAACACGAATTGCCATCTGGCTTTTGCATAGACATCAACACCCTCAGATGAGGTGAAGACTACTTTACCATTATCCGGGAACGAAACTGATGCAACGTCATCGAAACCATTTGGGATGCGGGAGACGCCTTGGATATAATGAATATCTGTTGGCTTTGCGGAGGATAGGTTAATACTAGTCCTGATACCCCTTTTGCTGAGAACATTTTCATTTATTGAGGGAACAAGCCCTTCTGCAAAAAATGCGGTGACGTCTTCAATTCCAACGCAATTGTTTCGACCATTCCATGGGAATCCATGACGACCTCCATTCTCCAGCCAGAAAACCGTACTAGTCAATAGACTTTGGTTTTTTATGCTGAACCACATCCATTTATCTTTTGTGTTGAGGGCAACGACCCAGGCCGGTTTCTTCCCTTGCTTCTGAATGATTTGAAATAGGTCTGCAAATCCTTTCTCTCTGGGCAATTTACCAACGTCTAAATTATCAGCTTTTTGATAAATGGAAGGAACAGCGGATAGGCTTGAAAACTCTGCTCCAACGGCAAGTTGCTGATATTCTCTATTTTCAGGGTTACTAAAAAGTCCTGCATTGGTCATTCCGAATTCAATTGGGCTATGAAAAATATGGAATGTTTCAAGTTCCTCAGGCATCGCGAGAGTAGCGTGATGTCCAAGTGGTACTTTTCCTGCAAAATTTTCTATAGTATGGGTTGAGTAAATAACGTTTTCGTCATTATTGATATGAAGCCTTTTTGTGACAGTGCCTTTTCTCACATGAGTTTTTAGCTGCACAGCTAGGCTTGATCCAAATTGGTCCGTGCTTACTTCTTTGAGTTCCCATAGGGAAGTAGCCGTTTCTCCGTGTGGTTCATGTTTTTCCCCTTCATGGCGATCACCATTGCCACCAAATGGCAGACAGAAGAAATCTCCTCTAAGAGGAACCAGGACCTGTGCCGGAAACTCTTTATGGCCCTCCATTTGCCAAGGGCTAATGTAATAAGGGCTCACAGGATTTCGGCTGTTCCTGAAGAAGGTTACAGGAGCCATATGTCCGCCTTTCTGTGTCACCGATAATTCAATGTTATTTGACTTAATAACCCAGCATTTCAATCCTTTGCGTGATTCTACGGTTAAGTTTTGAGCTGAAACAGGTGACATTAGGAAAGAGAGAATTAATAAAGAGAGTGAAAATTTTACTTTTTTCATTTCATTTGGCCTTTTGTTAAGCTGAAAAAATATCTTCTAGAGCTTTTCTCATAACTTGGGGGTCCGGATCGACACCGGTCCAATATTTAATCCCTATGACACCTTGGTTTACCAACATTCCAAGGCCATCAATGACCATGCAACCGGTCTCCCTGGCTTCGCGCACTAACCTTGTCTCCGGAGGGTTTGGAATCACATCAGCGACAACCATATTAGGTTTTAAGGTGGTTGTGTCCAGGGCAAGGCGAGCATCAACGTCGGGATATAGACCAATTGAGGTTGCATTAATTACGACATCAGTTGAAGGATCAATCTGATAATCGCCATCCCATTTAACAAAGTGACTTTCCAGATTGAGTTTATCTTTAAGAAGAGATACCAGCTCTTGCCCTCTTTCTGTGCTTCGATTGACTATGGTTATTTTAGAAGCTCCTGCTAATCCTACTTCAACACTAATGGCCCGAGCGGCTCCACCCGCACCAAAGATCACAACTGATTTTCCCTCAGGGTTGGTGAGTGTTTTTAGGGATTCGACAAAACCTTTTCCATCGGTGTTTTCTCCAATGAGTTTTCCAT
This sequence comes from Limisphaerales bacterium, assembly GCA_965657355.1. Classification (GTDB taxonomy): domain Bacteria; phylum Verrucomicrobiota; class Verrucomicrobiia; order Limisphaerales; family JAJOIW01; genus JAJOIW01. The sequence goes on from CBFHOE010000004.1 coordinate 9,852, forward strand.
CCTTTATAACAACACAGTTAACTGCTCCCATGACTCGAGCTGAGTCTCCTAAGGTGTCCAGGTATTTGATTACTTCAACCTTGTGAGGGATTGTGCAGTTAAACCCTCGGAATCCCATTGCTTTTGCCCCTTCTACTGCTGCTGCTAAACCTTCTTGGGTCACTTCGATAGTAAGGTACCTCCAATCGAGCTTGTGGTGTTTGTAAGCAGCTTCCACCATGGCTTGCGTGGGGTTTTCGGAAATTGGTTGTCCAAATGCCGCCGTTAATTCTTGCTTGAAATTTAATTCTTTACTCATATCACAAATGGTTGGAATTAGAACATAATAGAGAGCGATGTATTAAATGGAAGGATGTAATTTTTTGCTTTAATTAGATGCGGTCATTTATCCAATCGTTGACTGCAAGCAGGGCCCAAGGAATGCAACCCGTATGAGAACCATTCTGGAAAAAGGGTATTAATCTTGGGTCTGTGACCGAAATAGCAGGTCCTTCAGCCCTCTGAAGCGATTCTTTGGCGAGGATTGAGTTTTGATAAGGAACAATCTCATCATCTGTGCAGTGATACATTTGGATTGGAGCCTGTGGCTGCCATCCAGATCTCATCGTATCATTGAGTTCAAGTGCTACTCTAAACGGGTGGTTGTCATTACTCTGAATTAGTTCCAAAACATTGGATTTAAACATCTGCCGCGGAACAGTAGGTAGGACATCATTAATGGCACCATCACTAGCCCCATCCTGAATCATTTGTTTGAGGGCTGTTGCTACTTCATCTACAAAATATTCATTTGGATCATTAAACAAGCCGTAAGCCTGGTCATATGACCAGACTAAATAAGCTATATAAAATGGATTTGGATATGGTGCATCAGACAGAATTCGACTCAGCATCACATTGGACATGCTCTGTGGTCCAGCCATCGGTATGGAGCCGGTTATTATAAATTCATCCCCAGCTTCGAGTTCTATGGTTCTGTGCAATGCCATAGTAGCATGTCCGCCCTGAGAATAGCCGAGTAGGAAAAGTTTTTCTGGCTGGGTATGATTCGATTCAGATACTAATTGAGTTCCGGCCCTCAGCATGTCCAGTGCACTTGAGGCTTCAGTCTCGGAATGCAGATATGGGTGAAACATATCTGCGGATGCTCCGAAGCCTAAATAATCCGCCATGAAGCATATGTGTTCCGTTCCAGCTAAAAAAAGGCCAATAGAGAATTCCTCAGTTTGACCAAGCGATGGGGCATCTTCTTTATCATAGAGTGTGCCGTGTTGGTAACTGATTATTGATTTTGGAGACGTTTTTCCAACTGGTAGAAATGCGACTCCGGAAGCCTCTCTTAGTTTTCCATCTAAACCCGGGGTCCAATAAACTATTTCAAAAGCATTGACTTCGTTCGATATGATCGTAGGAAATCCACCTGTGTATTCTGTTATCGAAGTTAAAATTTCCGCTAGGGAATACTTTTTAATTAATTTCGTCCTAATGATCTCTCCTGGCGATCGATTTGATGGTATGGATTTTATGCCGAGGGTATAAAATTTATTTTGTGATTCCATCCTAAACTGAGTGGAATATTCTTTCGGAAATGCTCCATTCTCCAAAGGCCCGTCGATAACTATCCATTCATCGACTATTGATGGTTTGGAAAGAAGAAAAAGGTCTGACCCGGATGGGATTTCAATGGATTTATCAACATTCCAATTGAGTGAAAATGTAGAATCGTCAAGAGCGGACAAACTAATTTTTAAATCTGACTGAGCCAAAAGCGTCGAAGCTATAAAAAGAACCCATGATGATATTAAGATCTTGGATGTTTTCAATTTCATGACGATATTTTACTTCTGTATTTGGTCTTCCCAAGAATAAAAGTAATTTTCATTTTTCTCTTTTCTTGCCAGAATAAAAAATATCAACAATTTCCATCATGCGAACAAATTATAACCCTCAGCCTCTTCTCCTTTTCCTTCTCTTTATTGGCTTTAATATTTATGCCGGTAATACACCACAGGTGTTTACTGATGGACAAAAACCCAACGACATACGAATAAAGCCTTTGAAGGATTTAAATGGATACTTTCCTTTTTCTGTCCCTCAGACCAAATCGGAATGGAATCAAAGGTCCGCTCAATTAAAGCATCGCCTTGCCACTGTCCTAGGTATATGGCCGGAGCCTAAAAAAACATCATTAAATTCTGTAATTCATAGCAAGAAAGATTTCGACGGTTACTCGGTATCCAATGTGTATTTTGAGAGCCTCCCTGGTTACTACGTCACAGGAAATCTTTATATGCCTGCCAAAATCGAGGCTAAAATGCCGGCTATTCTTTGCCCACATGGGCACTGGTCTGATGGTAGATTTTATCAAAACCCCAACGTCGCTATGGAGATTGCTAACGGTGCTGAGAGATTTTTAAGCGGTGGCAAGAGCCCTATGCAAAGCCGGTGTGTGCAGTTGGCTAGAATGGGCTGCGTCGTCTTTCACTACGATATGGTAGGCTACGCTGATTCCATTCAAATTACTTATGACGTAGCCCATCGATTTGCCAAACAAAGAATGAATTTGGTGAATGGGGAAGCTTGGGGTTTTTTTAGCCCGAAAGCTGAGTCTCTTTATCAGAGCATTATGGGACTCCAAACATGGAATTCCATCAGGGCTCTGGATTTTGTCTGTGAGATGCCGCAAATCGACCAGGACCGCATCGGTGTCACTGGCGCCAGTGGTGGAGGTACTCAGACATTTCTCCTAGCCGCTCTGGATGATCGGGTGGATTTATCTATACCAGCCGTCATGGTCTCGACAGCTATGCAAGGTGGCTGCACCTGTGAAAATGCGGCAGGTCTCAGAATCGACACAGGAAATGTTGAGATGGCAGCTTTATTTGCTCCAAAACCACAGGGTTTATTGTCTGCCAATGATTGGACTGTTGAGATGGAGGTAAAGGGGTTCCCTGATTTAAAGAAGCTTTATGGGTTGGTTGGTGCACCTGAAAAAGTAGAATTAAAATCACTCACACATTTTGGACACAACTATAATTATGTCAGCCGCTCAGCGATGTACGAATGGGTGAATAAGCATTTTAATTTGGGCCATGAATCTCCAATTTTGGAAAGCGAATTTAAACTTTTGTCACAGGCTGAATTGACCGTGTGGAATGAGGACCATCCTAAGCCGATCGTAGATGAGGTATTTGAATCTAATTTATTAAAAAAAATGGCGCGATCTCACTGGCAGTCAATGATGCCACTTTTGGAGGAGGATCCAGAAAAATTGAGATTTATTCTTCATAAAGGATGGGAAGTTGTCATAGGAAGGCCTTGGGATGATGTTGGTAATGTGGAATGGAAGATGACCAGTAAACAAGTCCATGAGGACTATCTTGAGATGCTGGGAACATTAAATAATAAAACATATAAAGAATCACTCCCTGTAGTATTTCTTTATCCGACGAAGAATTGGAATGGACAGACAGATCTAGTCCTATCGGCTATGGGAAAATCGGGGCTCTATGATACTCAATCACGCCTAAAGCCAGACATTATAAAAGCATTAAAAAGTGGATCCACAGTTCTCGGTGTCGATCTTCTTTTCCAAGGAGAATACAATGACAGCGATGATATTGTTCTTCAATCTAGAAAAGTGAGTAATTCCCGGGAGGCAGCTTGCTATACACAGGGATACAATCATTCTTTATGTGCCAGCCGAATTCACGACGTCATGTCCTGTATTCAATTTTTGCGGACTTATGATAAAGGCCCCAGTGAAGTGAATCTTGTTTCATCGCAGGAGGTTTCTCATATTGCCTTAGCGGCGGCTGCCATGGCTGGAGAAAAAAATGTTTCAAAACTAATGGCACCCTCCGGAGTATTCAAATTTACGAATATTGATTCAATACGTGATCCAAATTTCCTGCCAGGAGCCAGTAGGTTTGGCGGTATTCGCGCCTTAAAGTATCTCAATGGGATTAGCGACCAGTAGTAATATTGAGAATTCATCTGACAACGAAAAAAGCAAATTAATATATTAATGGATGATGAGTCAGATTTATTCGGGCATCCAAAAGATAGAGAAGGTAGCTTGGGTTGGATGGAAGATGAGTCCAGTGACAATGGACACGTGCCACTCTCGGCAAGGATGCGGCCTCGAAATTTAGATGAGTATATCGGGCAAAGACATATCTTAGGCCAGGGGAAACTTCTCAGGCGATTGGTTGAAGCTGATAGGATTCAGTCAATCATACTTTATGGTCCGCCAGGGGTAGGGAAAACTTCCTTAGCAAGGGTAGTTGCTCACTCGACCAAAAGTCACTTTATAAGACTTAGTGGAGTCGAATCCAACGTGTCAGAAATGCGAAAAGCTTTGACAGCTGGACGGAATCGAATCAGAGAATCTGGTCAACAAACTATTTTATTTATCGACGAAATTCACCGCTTCAATAAATCCCAACAAGATGTTCTGTTGCCTGACATTGAGGCCGGTAATATTCGTTTTATCGGGGCGACAACACACAACCCCTACTTTTTTGTAAACGCTCCCTTAGTCAGTAGGTCTCAAATATTCGAGCTAAACCCACTGGAGGAGTCCGATGTTTTTTGTCTCTTTGAAAATGCGATCAAGGACAAAAGCCGGGGCTTGGGCCACATCAAGATTCGGTTGGACGATGCTGCCGCTGTGCATTTAGCCAAGATATCCGGCGGAGATGCCAGGAAGGCAATTAATGCCCTAGAAGTGGCTGTATTGTCTACGAATCCGGGAGGCGATCAAGTTCGGCATGTCACCTTGAAAGTGGCAGAAGAGAGCATTCAGAAAAAAGCCATTGTTTACGATGCAGATGGGGATAATCACTATGATACGATTTCGGCGTATATCAAATCAATGAGAGGAGGTGACGTGGATGCTGCTTTATACTGGTTAGCAAAAATGATTGTGGCTGGAGAGGATCCAAGGTTTATCACTCGAAGGCTGATTATTTGTGCATGTGAAGATGTGGGCTTAGCTGACCCCATGGCTTTAGTTCTCGCTCAATCAGCCCATCAATCTGCAGAGATTATTGGATGGCCAGAAGCGAGGATTCCCATTGCGGAGGCGACCATTTATGTTGCAGGGGCCCCAAAAAGTAACAGCGCTATCAGAGCCATTGATAATGCCATCCATGATGTAAAAAATAATGCATCGATACCTGTTCCAATTCACTTGAGAGATGGACATTATCCGGGAGCAAAAAAATTAGGGCATGGTGTCGGATATCAGTATGCTCACAAATTTGAAGGCAATTTCGTGCCCCAAGATTACCTTGGGGCTCACAGAAAATTCTATGAGCCCGGAAACCAAGGCCGCGAATCAAAAATTGCCGACAGAATAAATTATTGGAGAGAACAAATCGAACCACTCAGAGGGAAAAAGGCATCAGACTGAGCCTTTCAGACTTTAAACATTACTTCTAAAAAATTTAATGATGAGTATTCCGGACAGTAAATCACTTCTGAGACAAAGGGCACAAAAATGGCTTATATCTCAAAAGCCAGAAGTTTTGGCTAAAAATTCTTCTAAAATATGTGATAAAATTCGTGAGACAGAAGAATACCATCAGTCCAAAACAATTTTGTTATATAGTCCCATAAAATATGAGCCTGATGTTTTGCCTTTGTTTACGGAATCTATCAAATTGAAAAAAAGAGTCTGCCTTCCCCGATACAATTCCCTCTCAGCAACCTATGAATTTGCTGATATTCTGTTCGGTAGGGAAATAAAAATGAGGAAAGGCCAGTATGGAATTCTAGAACCATGCCCTGAAAATAGTCGGATTTTATTAAAGAGTCTCGACTTTTGCGTAGTACCGGGCCTAATGTTTGGATGTGACGGAACTCGTTTGGGAAGAGGGAAAGGGCATTATGACCGAATTCTCGATGCTTTCTCTGGTTTCAAAATAGGTGTTTGTCATCAGGGGCAGATAATGTCGACCGTGCCAGTGAATCAGTTTGACGTTCCAGTCGACATTATATGCACCGAATTAAATGTTTTTAGAAAATCAGGTTAGACTTTCTAAACTGCACGTAATTATTCGGTATTTTCATCTAGAATGGACGAAATAGTAGGGTCAAATTCTGCCTCAGCCACATATACCATGGCTGGCTTTGGAAGTGGATTAATATTCGCATTGCTCGTCTATCTTTTCTTCAAAAACAGAATTAAAAACCAGTGTCAAACCGAAATCGATAAAGCAACAAATGAGGCTTCAGCCATCCTTGCAAATGCCGAAGTTGACGCGAAAAATTCTTCAAACGAAATAATTGATCAAGCTCGGCAAAAAGCTCGAGAAATAGAGCTTTCTCTTTTAGATTATGAAAAGAGGTTATCCAAGGAATCTGCTATTCTTGAAGCCGAAAAAATAAGCAATAAAAAAGAAATTAAATCTCTAGAGGATAAAAAGGATTCCCTTTTGGAACTAGAAAAATACCTAACGACGCTGGTAGAGAAAAATTCTGAAACTGAATCAAACTTGCGAAAACAGCTCGAAGATATTTCTGGGCTCGATTTTAAAGAAGCTCGTTCCAAACTACTCTCAGATGCTGAGGAAAGCGCTGAATTAGAATCACAGCAAATTTCAAAACGAATTGTCGAGAAAGCTAAACTGGATGCGGAGTCTGAGGCTAAAAAGATTATAGCATCAGCCATATACAGATATGCTGGTGAGTTTACGTATGATTCCACAACTTCTACCGTTACTTTGCCTAGTGGTGAAATCAAAGGAAGAATAATTGGAAGAGAGGGTAGAAATATTCGTGCTTTTGAAATGGCTACTGGGGTTACTGTCCTCATTGATGATACACCAAATGCTGTAGTTATTTCGGGATTTGATCCGGTGCGACGTGAGATAGCCAAAAATGCCATGGAAAGGCTAATTGAGGATGGAAGAATTCATCCGACAAGGATTGAAGAGGTGGTTGAAAAAAGCCGTGAGGATATTGAGCAAGCTATTACAACCGCTGGATTCGAAGCCCAACAAAAAATTCAAATTCCAATGCTCAATCAAGATGTCACCCATGTTCTTGGAAAATTAAAATTTAGATTGAGCTACTCGCAGAATATATTAGATCACAGTATTGAAGTGGCTCGAATATGTGGCTTGCTGGCATCAGAATTAGGCTGTGATGAAAAGGTCGCTAAACAGTGTGGTTTACTGCATGACATCGGGAAAGCGATTAATCATGAAAACGAGGGCGGGCATGCTTCAGTCGGTGCTGATTTTTTGAAGAAAAATGGATTGCCAGACGAGGTTGTAAATGGGGTAGCTTCGCATCATTTGGAAGTAGAGTCTGAAGGCCCATATGGAATATTAGTTGGGGCAGCAGACGCTATCAGTGCCGCCCGGCCAGGGGCTCGCTCGGAATCCCTAAATACATACTTGAATAGAATCGAAGAACTTGAAAAATTGGCAGATTCTTTTCCTGGAATCAAAAAAAGCTTTGCGGTCCATGCAGGTCGAGAGGTGAGAGTACTGGTAAACGCTGATGAGGTAGATGACATGGAGGCATACAAATTAGCTCGATCCTTGGCTCGGTCTATCGAGGACAAGCTGCAATATCCGGGGCAAATCCGAGTGACTGTCATTCGAGAGACTAGGTGTGTTGAATTTGCAAAGTGAAACATTTAATTATATCGAGCTCCCGGCGCCCTAATGGGCTAGGCCTTTTTGCTTTTTTTTATCTGTCGCTCGCTTCCGTTTTCTTCATTTTAGCAGATTGTTCTCTCTTAAAGGCGGAAGTGCTTACGGTTGAGATGGCAAATAATCACCATTGTGAAGTGACCCCAGAAGTAAATGGTGTATTCAAAGTCGAAACAAATGGCGATGACCCTTACTTTTACATCAAGCCGATTACCGCAGGAAAAAATTTAGGCTCGGGTGGGATCTTGTCATTTGATTATTTTTCAACCGCGGGGTCCTCTTTTCTGCAGGTTTTCATTGCACCCAATGTTTCTGAATCTGGCAGTATAATGGCTCCTGGAATTGAGCCCTCACAAGGTTGGGCACATTATTGGGTAGATCTCTCAAAACTAACCAAAAGTAGGTCACCAAAAAGTATTTCCGGTTTTAGAATAGATCCAGGTCGAAAAGCTGGAGGAATTTTTTATTTTAAAAATTTCCAGTGGAGAGAACCAAGCCAGAATGAAGTCAGAATCCTAGAAGAGGAATCTTTTAAACAAAAACAGGAGTCTCGAGCTCACAATAAACTTTATGATTATCTTTTTGAGAAAAACCACCCGGTTCAGATAGCAAAGTCCGAATATTTTAGACACAGTTTAAGGTTGGAAATGCGTTCCAAACCACAACTTAAAAACACAGATAGCACATATCTTGCAAAATTTCCCTTCCATGCGAGCCTAACAGAAATACATCTAGGCAAAAAGGTTTGTCGTTTTGACCCTGACGATGATGGTCGATTCATTTACTTGAAAAATAAAGTAACCTTTTATGATGATGTCTTATCAAAGTATGCGGTTGTCAGATATAGTCAGTATGGTGAAAGAGATCCCGAATTATTAGTCGCCTTTTCGCTTTGTAGAGATTATTGGATCTGGTGATAAAAACCCAGCATACCTGCCGCGTAATAAAAAGGGTCTTGGTGCTTTGGGTATGGAGCGGCCATTAACTGATATTAAACAATTGGGTGTTTCTGCAGTAACTGTAAATATTCTTCTGAGTGATTTTTTCAATAAAAAAAATGCGGATGGTTCTCAAGTTTATCAATTCGATGGGAGGGAATATTTTGTATCTCTGGCGGCCTTACAAAAATACGATAAGATTTTGAGACATGCGCGTAAACATCGTTTGGTTGTCTCTGCGATTCTTCTTTTGCCTCAGATAAAAAGTTTTAGAAATAAAACTATTGGACATCGTTTAGTTCACAGGGATGCTGATCCGGTAGGGGTATTTGCAATGCCTTATACGGATTCTGAAAAAGGTATAGAAGATTATGCTTTTATTATCGACTTGTTATCCAAGAGATATAATGGAGGGGAAAAGAACCAAGGTTTAATCCATTATTGGATCATACATAACGAGGTGAATTCTGCATGGGTTTGGACTAACGCGGGTAAAAAAACAGCACTCCGATATATGGATTTATATGTCAAATCCATGAGGTTAGTTGATATAATTTCCCGTCGATATAATCCTCATTCGAAGGTGTTTATCTCGCTTGACCATCATTGGGCTAGCAAGCACGGTGATAAGAGCTTCCCGGGTAAGCTGCTTTTAGATTATTTGGTTCAATACACATCGAAAGAGGGGGATTTCGAGTGGGCTCTAGCGCATCATCCCTACCCGGAGAGGCTAAATGATCCTAAGGTTTGGCAAGACACCCAGATTGATTATTCTTTTGAAACCCCGAAAATAACTTTCAAAAATATCGAAGTTTTAGTGAGCTACCTCAAACAAAAGAGGTTTCTATACAAAGGTGACGTCAGATCAGTTCATCTCTCAGAGCAGGGATTTAACTCGCCGAGTTATTCCGAAGAGGATCTACTCAATCAAGCCGCGGGCCTGGCCTATGCTTGGGAAAAAATACGTGACTTGAGCCCTGTTGAAATTTTTCATTATCATAATTGGGTCGATAACAGGCATGAGGGTGGACTCAAAATAGGATTGAGAAAGTTTGTTGACGATGCTACTGAACCTTTGGGGAAAAAGCCTATTTGGTATCTATTTAAATCTTTGGGGACACCCGATGAGAGGAAATCCATGGAGTTCGCCTTGCCGATAATCGGAATAAGTGAGTGGTCTGAAATTAATCGGTAATAAGCAGAATGAATAAATCAATCCACAGAATTTAATTGGAATATTTTTGTTTCTACGCCGGGCGAGTAGAGGATGCTGCACGGTTTTTCGGTGGGCTCCAATATATCCGAATCCCTAAATGTCGTAGTATTTAGTCTCAATAATTTTGCTTGTGCGAATCTATAAGGAACGTGCGATACCCTACCTTGATACAGCTGTGACTTTATTTTATCCCAGCTGAATAGGAGGTAACGCTCTACCAAAAAATATTCCAACGTCTCTCTTTTTGCACGAACAAAATTTGATTCAGCAGAGGGCCTTTTGTATACGATTTCACTAGACGAGGAATTGGATTTGGTATTTAACAAGTTACTTTTTCTTGCGGATAGGTAATGAACAGTTTTCGCTTCTTCATCATTACACTTTGAGCTCATTTTACACCAATGATATGGAAGCTGAAATAGTGATCTAGCAGTCGTGACAGCCACGAGATTTGCGGCGTCAAGAGAGAAGAACCAAACTCCCGGATCGCCTTTTTCTGATATAACATAAGTCCTTAAGTTGAGTTCAAGAAATCGAGATGTTCCGGGAATAGGAGGTGTGTTAACAAACCTGACAGCCTCCATTTCAAATGGGACCAATCCAACATACGCATCGTTGTTATATGTGTCTACTTTCAATCCCGGGGGGAGCAAACATTGAATAACTTCTGGGGATACCTTCCAATGAATAAACAGAATGTTTTTCCACCTCTGTTGCATCACCATGCGCTCTGATGAATTGATCTGGTAATTATTCATTTGCTTAACACTCACTCAAACCTCTCATCTAAACGAAACTAGATTCTTCAAGTCTTCCTATTTGTATGATGAGCCCACGAAAAATTTTATCAAATTCCTTATGCGTGTAGACTCGGAAACCCATTTCTGGGTCTGCAACTAGAATTTGTGATTCGCCCACATCAAGAACGCAAACATAATGGTTTTCAAAGGCAGAGTGTTTTACCAGGGCGACTGATGGAGATCCCGAAGGAATCTGCGATGCTTTGTCAGGCGTTAGAATCTTGGTTTTAATAAGATATTTATCTCCGAGTAACTTATCTATGGCTTGTTTTAGGTTTAATGGCTGTGTTCCTGAAAACTGGCTTGTTTTTGCCGCAACCGCCAATTCAGCTTCAGATGAGAAAATCTGGAGTTGGAGCAATGCTGTCACAGTAGCAGCTGGCCCACATGAAAAGGTAGTGGTCTGTCGACATACGCCATCCTCATCTATGAGCGTATCCGATTGCGTCCAGTCAGGGTATGTTAATACCCATCCGTAGCCAGGTAATATGGAAAGTCTAAGAATCGTTACTAAACTAAGGAGAAAAATAAGCGATCTCGAAGATTTATGAGGCCATTGAACAGATAAAATCCAAAAAATCGATGCAAACAAAAACGCGTTAACTAAAAAAAGATTGTTATGCCAAACAATAGGCCATGTCCCAGAAGAAATAGCCAAAGTATGAACCCTTCCTGCTAACCCTAAAAATACGGCAGTGGAACTTAAAATGAGGAAATATCCCACCCAAATTTTCTTTGCCTTGAAGAACCTTTGGCTCAGCCATGCAGTTAAAATACCTGCAATAACGGTTATAATAAACGGAAGGAATTCCCAGATGTAAAGACTCGACTTCACTATATTAGATTGCAGCAAATTTCCGAAATATCAACTTTACGATTGATTCCAAGTCTGTGTTGACCAAGAGAATGAAATTGTCCGATAGTAACTTCAATGCGTATATTTTTACTCAGCCACGAGCCTTTATATCCACCCACGGGCGGTGGGTCCTCTGAGGCTGTTTTTCTAGTTAAAGAATTAATTTCTCGGGGCCACCAAGTCACTTTTATCGGCCCACTTCATGATTCCATAACATCCGAAAATTTAGAATCGCTAATGGGCGTTGATATCGTTTCTTTTAAAAGCTTTAAAATGGGCAGATACGCCAAGCTGAGGACTTTGAAATACTTACTCTATCCATTTTTTTTATCACAGCACATCGAATGTGCATTGAGGTCTAAAAATTGTGACCTCATCATAGGTCAGCATTCCATAAGCTCAGTTGCTGCAGGGTGGGTGGGCTTGCGAAAAGAGATCCCTGTCGTGATGAATTTTTTAGATTTTTTGACAGGGTTTATGGATACGTGGCCAGAACATTTAATGCCAAAGCCATTTTTGTATTTTCTCAAACGTTTTGAGCTATCTCTACCGATGAGATTTCGAGCTTCGGGAGTTTTGTGCATTTCTGATGCTTTGCGTCATCGGTTCCAATCACTGGAATATGCGGATAGTAAGATGATGAATATGTATTTCGGTTTCGACCAAAGTGCATTCCCTTACATAAAAAATTCAAGCGAAGATTTTAATACGCACACAAATCCCGTCAAACTTGTGATGCACGGTTCGATGGATAATCACCATCTTGGTCCTATTTTGCTTCAAGCATTAAAAGAGATTACATCTAAAGAAAGTCATAGAGTATTCGAGCTTCATTTTGTTGGAATGGTTACCAGTCATTTAGATGGTTTTATGGAAGAATTACATGATCAGGGTATACCTGTTAAGGTAGTTACCCATGGGTTTATCGAATACAATCTTATCGCCAAAACAATTAATAAAGCTCATATCGGACTTGTGCCTTATGAAGAAAATGACGGTTCACATTGCGCATTTGTCGCAAAAGCTGTTGAATATGCAGCTGTAGGTTTACCAGTTGTTGCGACAAAATTAGAAGGTTTACAAAAATATTTTCAAGAAATACCAACTTTCAAGTTCTCGAATTTTTCCGGGCAATCATTTGGCTCAATGATTTTAGAAATGTGTGATGATTATCCAAGTTGTGAGTTAATTGAAAGCGCTAGTGATAAGGTTCATGCTGAATTATCATGGAAAAATATATGCGAGAAGGCCGTGGACTTTATTGAGGTTGTCGGAAAGTAGAAAAATTAAAAACTCAGAGTTATCTGCGGTCCCCTTCCAGTCGGTTCGTTCTTCATTTGTTACTAACGGTTTTGGGAGTTTTCTTGTTTCTATTGTATTTAGAACGCCTACCGCACCATTCAGGTTCTTGTATTAACACTAACCTTATGCTGGCTAGTAACCCGCTCATTTAAAAAATTAAATAGTTTAATGCGTTGGAGTTGATACACTAAAACATAGTCTTTACTTTTTTGTTCCTTTAAAATTGGGGCTGTATAATAAAAAATCTGACACAGGAATTTAGCTTTGCTCTATTACTGGATTTTAGAAAAACCACAAACTGGGCAGCTACCTGGTCACTTGCAAATTATTCAAATAACTTATTAGATAATCTTACTTTGCTAAAACAATTTCAGATAAAATCTTCTCATGTTCTTAGTGTTTCAGAATACAAAAGTGGCCTATTTTTTGATCTCATTAAATTTGTGTCCCTTGCCTTTATTTCATTAAATCGTATACCTTTCAGACATTGGATATGCTAAAAGACTTATACAACATTGGTAGTGGATTTATTCCTTTGTTCATTGGCTTGACTGTTACCTTGGGGTTCATTTGGCTTCTGGATTTTATTTTGTTGAGGCGTCATAGAAAATCTATCAATAGTTCCATCTTGCCGGGGAAACTCATCATCTTTTTTGTTTTCTTGGCCATTTTATTTGAAGTTCTTGTTTTATTGCCTGTTAGCGATGAGCTGAGATTACAAATCATGAGTTTGCTTGGGATTGTGCTGACTGCTGTCATAGCTGTCTCGTCAACGACTTTTGTTTCCAATGCAATGGCGGGAATAATGTTGCGGATGGTCAGATCATTCAGGCCGGGTGATTTTTTAAAAGTAGGGGAGAAGTTTGGCAAGGTGAGTGAGTTGGGTCTCTTTCATACGGAGATTCAAACCGAAGACAGAGACCTATCTACTTTACCTAATATGCAACTTGTTACCCAACCAGTGACGGTGGTGCACCGCGCGGGCACGATTGTTAGTGCTGTGGTTTCATTGGGATATGATGAACCATGTGAAAAAATTGAAGACTTATTAAAACAGTCGGTGGTTGAAGCAGGTCTATCGGATCCTTTTGTTTTGGTGAAGTCATTGGGTGATTTTTCGGTGACTTACCAAGCATCAGGTTTCTATCAAGAAGTAAAACAACTTCTTACCGTACGATCAGACCTGCACAAATCCATTCTGAAAATACTTCATCAATCCGGTGTCGAGATTGTTTCGCCTGCTTTTATGAACCAGAGGCGGCTCCCCCTGAATCAGCCAATTATACCTTTGGCTGAGAATGGACCCGGGGTAAACAAAAAAATCGGGGAAAACACCGTCAACGAGGCGTTTCCCGAAGATATCATGTTCGATAAGGCGCACCAGGCAGAATATATAGAATCCCTTAAAGATAGACGTGTGGAAATTTTAGAAAAAATTAAAACTTTGAACGAAGAAAAAAATAGTGAGAAGAAATCCGATGGTGCCTTAATCGGTATGAAAATCGCATCCTTAGAAAATCAGGTTAGGTATTTGGATCGACATATAGAAATTCAGTCTTCCGAGTTCCCAGATTAGAGAAACGTGGAGGTGGGAATATAGGTGACTAAAGCCTGACTGTATCTCCGACTTCGATATTCCCATTTTTAATTACTTTTGCCGTTATACCGCCATGCCCCCTCATTGCATGGTAACCTCCTGGCCCAAGGGTTTCCTCCATTCGTGAGCAAGGGTGGCAGTGGCCAGTTCCTTCTAATATACATGAACCTATTTGGAATTTTTCCAATTTCAATGCCCATATATTAATTCCGCTTACGACGATATTTCTACGCAATATTGCTGGCTTAATGCTTTTCTTAAGAAGGGACTCAATAATGATAAAATGCTCGGCTTGGATGAGTGTAATTTGTCGTTTTCTACTTTTATTGTGATAATGATCACCAGCTATTCCTTCTTCCATAGACACTTGGATACTATTCATTTCAACAACTTCATGTCTGTGTTTGGGCCGAATACCAATCCAGTCAACTTGCCCTACCAGGCAGCATTCATGCACAAGAGATTGGAATTCCTTTTCCATCAATTTTTCAAATTAGTAAGTGTGGAATTTATCCACTCATCCAAAGGCTGAAATTGAGTGGGGTCTATATCTACAGAGGAACCAAAGGGTGCTAAATTAAGCGACTGGGTTTCTATCATTCCATTCGAAATCCTTAAGCTGGGAATGCCTGATTTTTGATTTTCATACATGTCTGAGTGACAAGATTGGACAGATTTTTGAAGATCATTGGGAATCATATTGAGACCGTTAAAATAATGGTGGCCGTTTCTTTCAACATGGTTGATGCCCAGTGTATTCATCATTGCAAGATCTTGCAGTAAGGCAATTGGCCCAACATTTGCCAAGTCCTCGCCGCTCAGTATGACTGCCTTGCTATTGTGTGAATTCCAATACTGTAGGTAGGCTGCATTGATAAGCCCTTTAATAATACCTTTACAGTTTTTATGGCTTGTCCCGCTGTATCCCAAATCCAGGGCGGTTGGCAAATCGCTAAGGTCACCATCCGCCTCATCAATAATAACACCCGGTGATTTTTCCCAGTCTGCAAGCTGATTCTTTGTATCTGGTGAAAGCGCATTCGAGCGGTGGATGGGTTGTTCCACTAAAATAAGATTTTGCAGTAACATTTTTTCTATACGACTATTTTGTAGCAGTAAGTCCCAACATGATCTAAATGCATTGAAATCTTGAAATTGCTCATTACCGTCCAGGGTGATTCGAAATCCCTCTCCTATTTCTTTATTGAATAGTAAGGCAATTCGCTCCAGTCGCGGAACGTCAACGTTTGAATTACCAGACAGTTTTAACTTAAAATATGTGAGCTGATATTTTCGAATGTTTTCAATCAATGTGAATGGGAGTTCATCATCAGGTCTGGAACTGTCTTTTACGTCTTTGTCTTCAAGCGGATCACCAAGTCCGACAGTATGCCGGATGTGACAGCGGCTTATTGGGGAAGGCTTGATAAAATCTTCAATAGAAACTTTTGATAATTCCGGATGTATTTCCTCAAATTGAATACCTAGTAAATTTGTGTAAATCGCCCTGTGAAGAGTTGTTTTTTTGGCTTTGAGATAAGCATCTAAAGCTGCTCTTTCTACCAGACTCAAAGCAAAATTTGCCAAGAGTGATGGCACATTATGTTTGGACCACGATTTTTTAAATTGTTGGTAGAATTCGATCCAAAATCGAAAAAATGATTGGTTGTTCCCAAGTTGCAGCGCAACATTTACGGCGGATTTTATAACATTAATTTCACTTTTCAGATCCTCTTCGAATGTAGTGTCGGGATTTTTTGTGAACCACTTTGGCGGGAACCCTTCGGAAGCCAGGCCGGTAGTTTTGTTCGCTCCAACCTCAATAGTTGCCGACACAAACAAATGAGGAAGATGGGTCATGCTCGCTATACCGTATTTGAATGGAAAACGGGTTTCCATTGGTAAAATATGTATAGAAATATCTTTTATCTGAAATTGACTCATAAATACATTTGAATTTTAGAACAATCATTGGCCGAGATAAAGGTCTCTGCCCTTTGCTAAACTCTGGATTTTTCGGTCGGCTATGGATCTTTTCAACATCCAGAAACCGCAATCAGGATGAATACACCGGATTCTCTCCGGGCCAAGGTAATTAGCGGCTTTTTCTATTCGCTTTGCAATTTCATCTGGTGTCTCGATATGATTGATTTTAATATCCACTACCCCAATCCCAATTCCTAAGTCGGCTCTTAGCTCTTTTAAGGCATGCAAGTCACTCTCTGGTCTATGGGCTAATTCCAAAACTAGATGATCTGCCTTCAATCCGTTGAGAAAAGCTAGCAAAGATTCCCACTTTCCTGACTGAATTGTTTGTCCTCCGTAGTTGCCAAAACAAAAGTGAACTGCTGATTTTGATTTTACCTTATCCAAAATCTTATTTATGGCTGTCATTGCAAGTGGGGCATCTTCTGGGTTTCCTGGAATGTTAGCTTCGTCGACCTGAACACAATCGCAGTTAAGTTCCTCTACTTGCGAAGCTAGTGTGTCAGCAATAGCCAATGTTAATGACTCAAAGTCACCATAATAGTTATCGAGTAACGTCCGCGATAACATATACGGACTCGTCAAGGTAAACTTAAAAGCTCCGCCTGCAGCTTGAGCTGCCCTTTGACAATCCTCTGGTAAATTTAATATTCCTTCCCCGATGGCTTCATCTACCACAGCAGCAGGCTTAGTTCGGAATCGCATTTCCTTTTTTTCCCTGAATGCCGTAGAATCAGCACGACCGACATTTGATCGGCACCCTGAGAATTTGGATACAAAATATTCTATCATACCATTTGTCTCTGGGTGGTTAGGGTCAAAGCGATAGAGTTCCCCATCTGTGGGTAAATCTATTCCTGATTGTCGTTGCGAATCAAAGACAACGCGTGTGGCATCAATCACAGCTTGTTCCGATGGTGAAGAGACAAGCCAATCTGGCAGTGGATAGGACCCCACCGTGGTGGTGTATATTTTTCCTGAATTTAAAAAATCTGGTTCTTGTGCGTTCATGAATATAAGTATGCTGAAACGATAATTCTCATTCGAGTATATTTTTCTTAATTGATTCTTATTTGAAATTATTCACCATGGCATGGATGTATCTGCTCGATTTTCCAGATCCTGAATCTGCCGACGAGGACGGTCTTGTGGGTGTTGGTGGGAGTCTACATGTAGAAAATTTAATAAAAGCCTATTCGATGGGGATTTACCCATGGACTGCTGATCCCGTTTCCTGGTGGAGTCCCGATCCTAGGGCTATTATTGAAGTCGGCCAACTTCATGTAGGTCGCAGTTTAAGGCGTTTTATTAAACGTCATATCTTTGAAATATCTTTTAATAGAGATTTTGATTCAGTTATCCGGCAGTGCAGTATTGATAGACCGGAAGGAACGTGGATAGAGCCATCAATTAGAGATGCATATATCGAGTTACACAGGGAAGGTGTTGCTCATAGTGTGGAAATCTGGGACAAAGGCGAGCTTGTTGGAGGCTTATACGGAGTCGCCATAAATGGGCTTTTTGCGGGAGAATCAATGTTTAGTAGAAAATCCAATGCCTCCAAACTGGCTCTTTTCGCTCTAATGGATAAGCTAGTTCAATCCGGATTTAAACTTTTTGATATCCAAATGCTGACCCCTGTGACCGAGGCTATGGGGGGGGTAGAGATTTCAAGAACTGAATACCTCAGCCGCCTTCGAAGCGCTATGGAAGTTTCATGTCGCTTTGAGTTTAAGTAAAACTTGCAATAGGCCTCTTTTCTTGGCTTGAAGTAAATATTCGCAAATTTGGCCAAATCTGGTATCCATTTGAATCTCTTTTATGGAAGAATTAAAAAAGTGGATCACCGATAAGCCGGATAGGGCTCGATGGGCACCTTATTTTCTATTTGTCATCATTACTGCCATGCAAGGCATGCTGGGAGATGACAGCTCATATTGGATGTATGCCTTAAAAACCGCCATAGGTGCATGGATGATCTGGGCTACGTGGGGTGTGGTAAAGGAAATGAGATGGACCATAAGCTGGGAAGCGGTTGCCGTTGGCTTTGTTGTCTTTGGCCTTTGGGTCGGCCTTGATGGTTTATACCCCCCCATTGATAAAATATTATCATGGGATATTCCAGAAGAGAGGGAGGCTACTTGGAACCCTTTCGAGATGTATGGGGCAGGTAGCCTATTGGGTTGGTTTTACATTGTGATAAGAATTGCTGGTAGTTCATTGGTCGTTCCCCTAATTGAAGAGACATTCTTTAGGAGCTTTGTTTACAGGTGGCTGATCAGTGAGAAATTCGAACAAATTCCTCTCGGTAAATTTGAGAAAAGGTCATTTTTCATGACATGTATTGTATTCGGACTCATCCATTTTGAATGGCTACCAGGAATTTTATGTGGATTTCTGTATATGGGATTGGTAATTCGAAAAAAGAGACTTGGAGACGCTATCACGGCTCATGCTATTACCAATTTCCTACTCGGTTTATACGTTGTGATTTTTGAACGCTATTACTATTGGTAATGAGCGATGCCATATTCCAAGTAAGGGAAGACTCCAGGTTCCCTTGTATATTAAAAGACAAGGAACTTGGCCTCTGTGCCTATAGACCAAATGATTGGAATTTGGTCCAACAAGGTCCGTATCATCCACCAGGTTTTATTGAATGGCTTAATGAATGCCCTGAGTTGTATGCGGTGGATATTCAGAAAAACTGGTTTGAAAAACCAAATCATTGGATTGGTCTAACAGGAAAAAATATTGGTAAAAAAGTATTTCCCCGCTCACGTAATGTTTTGGGGGCTTCTGGGAATATGATTGAATCCCTTTTTAATCCTAACTACACCAACGCCTATAGAATTGCACATGCAGAAGTCACATCGCGGGAGCCCGTTTGTGTTGATAGATGGGGTAACCTCTTATTGGTAAATTCCGCGCTTGAGTACAAACGAATATCATCGGAGCGCCGATTCGCCATTGAAATTTTTTTTCGGGAGAATCATCTTGAGAGTATTTATTTTCAGAAATGGGAAAAATCGGTTCGCGGAGTTGATCTACAAAAGCTTGCCCCGAATCGATTAATTGGAACGGAGGCTTCATTTCCGACTACTGTGCTTGAAAATGGGCTCAAATATTTAATTCGATTTGATCAAGGTCTTTCAGTTGGGCTTTTTCTTGACCATAGAGAAAATAGACGAAGATGGATTGATAAGGAAATAGAGCCAGGCTGGAATATTCCCGCCAGCGGTGAGGTTTTAAATACGTTTGCCTATACTTGTGGCTTTTCATTGGCTGCAGCCTCCATAGGTTGGAAAACAACAAGTTTGGATCTATCACCTAAATACTTGGAATGGGGGAAAAAGAATTATCACGAAAACGATATTTCATTGGATAGGCATGACTTCATTTTTGGGGACACTTTCGACTGGATGAATAGGTGGAAAAAGAGAGGTCGATTCTTCGATGCAATCATTTTGGACCCTCCTACATTTTCAAAGTTTGGTAAAAAGAAATCTCATACTTTTCGAGCGGAAAGAGATTATGAAAGGTTAGTTGCTCTTGCTGGATTGATTCTCAAAAAGGGTGGGCTTTTACTGGCTTCAACAAATTCTCAAAAAATCAAACCAAGTCATTTTCTAAAACAGTGTTTACATGGTCTGGAGTCATCAGGTCATTCCGTCAGGAGGTATAAATTCACGGGGCAAGGGGTTGATTTTATGATTGATAAAAACGCGACTCCACACCTGAAGGCTTATTGGTTTCAATTATAGATTAACTCGATGTTTAACTTCATCCGGTAACCAATAAAATACCTTCATTGCAATTATCGATAAGTTGATGAGTAAAGTTACATAGCGAACCCCGAACTCAGCTTGAGAAATAAATCCGGGATTAGGCGATAATAATGCATAATTTAGAAACCTTTCAGGTCATCGACTAGAGGGGGAGGGTCTGTGGGATCTTCTGGAACGCGAAGCTAACCTCTCACGCGACAGATGGGCAAACTGCTAACAGGTTTTTGTTTTTGCCCCAAAGTAAATTTCATTTCCCATGAACTTCGACGGGAGGAATAAACGACAAAAAAATTGAGTGGAATCTCTTCCACTCAATTTGAAATAAGATGTGACTTTTTATATTTGTTTAGACTCTTAGAAAGATTTTTTTGCTATGAAGGAACCTAAGAAGAGCTAAAGCAAAGCAGACAGCTACGAGCCATGTCACCAGCTCAGAATATATTCCTAAGCTCGAGGCAATATTGAATTGTACAATTCTTTCTGCCAATGATTGGAAGTCAATAATTTGCCACCCCAAATATATCGTGATGGCATTAGATCCGATCCATACGAAAGGAATAGCCCAAAAGCTAAATTTCCATGTATCTATGACGAGGTAGAAAAATGCCAGGAGTAATAAGCTCCAGCCACCAGCCATCAAAACGAACGAGGATGTCCATAAATTTTTGATTATAGGAAAGAAAAGGCCCCAGACAAATGCCAATAGAAGGGAAACGACTCCAGATAGTAGCAGCATATTAATTTTCCAGATTTTCTTTTTATCTGGATTTATCAAAATGAGTCCAGCAAACACACCTAGGAGGCATGATCCAACTGCTGGAATGTTGCTAAGTAATCCTTCGGGGTCATAATCTTTTCCTCCCCACTTGTATCCTCCTAAGTAATTTTTATCAAAGTTGTTTACCAGGTTCTTGTCCGCTCCTTCTTCAAATCGTTCTTGGGAGGTCAAATCAGATGATCCTTCAAATGGCACAAAAGCTACAGCTCCATAATACCCCATGAGAATAATTGCGAAACCAATGATTAAAGCCCTCAACGGAAAAAATAGATACAAAGTTGCCGTGATACCATAGGTTAAGGCCAGCCTTTGCAGGACTCCCATATATCTTAAATCTCCGGCTTCAACAATTCTTGAATCCCCTGCGTAATAGAATAATCCAAGGCAGTATAAAAATAAGGTCCTCCAAAGAATTTTAGAAAATATTTTAAGCTTCGTATCCGTTTGTCTTCTTTTATTAATACTAAAAACCATTGAAGCTCCAATGATGAAAACAAACATGGGAAAAATTAGATCGATGAAATGGAATCCTTCCCATGAAACGTGTTCCAATTGTATTGTGATAAAAGACAAAACTGTTTTCACGCCTGCTGGGACATTTTCGAACTGATCAGACCGTAAAAGGTTTGTGAGAGCAGTGAAAAGTTCATGAGCTCCTACAATCCAGAACATTGAAAACCCTCGGAGAGCATCCAAAGACACCAGCCTTTCATTTAATGCTGGAATCGATGGTTTTTCCTGTAGCCCATTTTTTGTTACGGCTGGGGAGGTAGCTGAATTATCCTCAACGTCATCATCAGTCGCTGTTTCCTCAGCCGAGCTATGATCCGATGTACTTGATGGGCTCTTTTCTGAATCTGAACCCGGTGTATTTTGGCTTAATTCGGCTGGAGATTCAGGACCAGATTCTTGATCTGTTAGGCTGCTAGCCACATCACCATTACCGCTATCTGCATCCAAAAATTTATCAGATTCTATTATGGTTTCAGGCATGAATGGAGTATCCAGGCCATCTTGGTCAGATTCTTTGCTTTCTGGCGGCTGAGAACCTGGGTCCTCTGATGGGGGAGTAACACTTAGTCGATAAGTTTTATGAGATGGGCTTTTTGACTCATCCTTTGAGTCGGGCTGATTGGGCTGATCGTTCATCCGATTCGTCTTTTATTGGATTGGTTAAATTAGGTGTGTCGACCACTGAGGATCTTTAGAAAATTCCGTTTAAAGATCACCAATGTATGGCTAATCATTCATGACAATGATGTAGCTGATGAATAAATTATTCGAATGCAGCAGAAAACTCAATGATTTTGAGTCTCCATCAGGGGCGCTTTTTAGTTTTTTTTCTAAGATCAACGGCGACAAATGAAGAATCTGATTTTACTAGATAAATTCCGCGTACTAAAGCTGGATGAGCTCTTGTTTCTCCGGAAATGACAGGAATACGTCTTTTTATGGCCATTTTTTTAGGTGAAACTTCAAATAACCAAAGTTCTCCGTCGTCCATTTGGGCTATGGTAAGGTTTTTTGCATTAATGATTGCAGCCCCAGATCGCCATTTCTTGGACCATTCCACTTTCCCGCTTTTGAGATTCACACACCTAAAGGAAAGGTCACCTGGAAAATCGACTCTTCCATGAATTCCATACAGATATCCATTAATGAGAACGGGGGTTGTGTAATGCGATGAAAGGGAATCATCATTATCCCAAATTTTTTTTAAAGTGCCCTGATTGTAATTAAAAAATACAGCTCCGGTATTGTAGCTAGATGTAATAAAAATATGGTTTCCGTCTATAACCGGAGAAGCTGCATTCACTGACGCATTGATACTGGATCTCCATTTTTCCCGGAAAATTTCTTTCCCGACTTCTGGATCAATGCCTAATAATCCGTATCTGTTAAAAACAGCTAATACTGATTTTGTCCCGAAATCGGCAATGATCGGTGAAGAATAACCCGCTTCATCCGAGTTGGTATTCCAGATCAGCTCACCTGTTTCATGATGTAGTGCAATGACCCCGTGGTTTCTTTTTCCTCCAATGTTCAATATAAGTTTTTCACCATGAATCAATGGAGAGCATACAAGGCCGAAAAACCCGGTATCCGCTCCAAATTTTTTGTCTGTATTTACAACCCATTTGAGATCACCGTTTTTAATGTCTAGTGCTCTTACGACACCGTTTGGTGAAACAAGGAATAGAGTGCTATTACTTATCAGTGGCGTGGCTCGAGGCCCGTTATCAAATCCAAAGGAGTCTCTGTATGTGGTGGGAAGCTTCTTTTCCCAGATAAGATTACCACTAAATAAATCGAAACACTCCACTGATTCGTCTTTTGATGGTCTGTGGTAAAGGATCGCTACTTTTCCATCCGAAACAGGACCACTCCATCCTTCTCCAGCTTTCTTCTTCCAGAGAAACTGAGGTCTTTTTTGCGGCCAATCAGATGTAATCTCTATTGAAGTTTGTCCATTTCGATTTGGTCCAAGGTGCTGGTTCCATTCATTGGCCGCACCGACAATTTGTATGCAGAACAAAATCCAAATGATGCCATGTCTTAGCACTTTCTCCCTATCATAGCACAATGTGCTTTTGGGTTTCTTGGCAGGAAAACAAATATTCATTAGAAAAGTAATAAAATTAAAATTAGGGAAATGGTTATTAATATAGTCACGATGGAATAAGTGAGTGACTTATTCTTTGTGAAGGTTTGGTTTGGAGATTTTGAGAATTCATTTCTAATGAATTCTTCATAGTCAAACTCTTCTTCAACTAGGCCGAGCGATTGATCGTAAGACTCATCTTTCCATCCTGTTTCATCACAAGAGCCGCAATCGGGGCAGGCGATGGATCTCTCCGGAATTTCGGCGCCACAATTAGGGCACGTCTCGTCGGCAAAAGTCATGTTTATTGTTATTTTTTGGGTGAGAGATCAAATCGATCCAAGAATTCCTTTTTGGAATCCCCATTTTGAGGTATCTACAGAGAGCGGATTGACACCCCAATACCCTGCAAGCGCGTAAATTTGATCAATATTTTTATAGATATTTGGGTTCACATGTCCAAAAGAGCCATCCTGATTTTCAGGCATAGGGCTACAATAATCTAAAATCATCATTCTTAATTTTCTTTCTGCTTCAGTAACCTTGCCGTGGTTCCACAATGTATTTCCATCCCATGCATATGCTCTTAAAAATTTCCCATTGTGAGAATTTATCCAACAGTGGGATCCTGTTATTGGATCGACTGAAAAAAATTGAACCGTACCGTATGAAATGCTGATTTGTCTTAGAAAATGAAAGAGGTCGTCAATATCACAATAATGAGTTTTTAATGGCTCCCCAAAAACCATAGTCCAACCATTCGTTGGAGGAGCTATAAATATCTTCTCACTCTGATCGAGGCAATCGATAGGGTCCCAATCAATTCTTTCACAATCTTTGATACCAAAAGTTTTTTCGACATTTATGAGTTGAGAACTATGGATTGCTATCCATGTCTTTGGGGGTTTTAGTGCTAAGTCTTTTTCTATATCCTGTGAGTTTTGAGGCTGTCCGCTTGGCATATTTTCATGCCAAGAGTCATAAAGATCTTTCTCTTGGGATTTGATATGATCGGATTTTCTTTTTTTTCGGATTACCTGAAACGCCATAACCAAAAAGATCCCGCCAATTGCCAAAATCTTTAGGAGCAGGACCAGCAACAAAATAGCCATGGCGTCTTGATCACCATTTAGGATATTTTTATCGATGCTCAATTCCAAAGGAGAAGTCACTAATCCAAGGAATATTGATTGGCTGCTTTCCATATAAGATGTTGCTTATTTAGTTAACCCAATATGCATCAAAATTAAAGAAAAACTAATACGTAAACCCATATCTTTTTTCCGATTAAGAAGTCTTTTACTAATCCATGAAGATGATTATTATTGTTCTTATTAAAATTAAAACGTTTCTATCCATGATGATCAGATGTTACATATTTCTTGTCTTACTTATTTCTAACTTTTCCAATGTTGTAGGTGACCAAATAAGATTTGAGGAAGGTCAGTCGATAGTATTTCTAGGAGACACTTTCGTGGAACGTGCCCAGGAGTTCGGGCATTTAGAAGCCACATTTTCTTCCGCATTTCCTTCAAAGAATATCAAATTTAGAAACCTTGGATGGAGTGCAGACACAGTGAGGGGGCTCTCGCGTGCTGGATTTGATCATTTAAAAGCGAGGCCAGGCTGGGATCATTTGCTGAATGCCCTTAAGGATTCCGATCCTGATTGGGTTGTAATGGGTTATGGTATGGCAGAATCCTTCCAAGGACCGGAAAATACCGATTCCTTCACTCAGGGATATAAGGAACTTATAAAAGAGATCAAGGGCATCTCACCGGAAAAACCTGTTCATTTTATTTTTCTTTCGCCCATAGCGCATGAGAAAATTCCCGGGCCGCTCCCTAATCCTCAGAAGCACAATCAAGACCTCAAAGTCTACACGGAAATTATCGCCGATATTGCCAGTGAAAATAATTCCCGCTTCATTAATCTTTTTAACTTTACCCGAAGATACAAAGGGGCCAGACAACTAACTGATAATGGCATTCATCTTAATGGCTATGGCTACAGTTACGTTAGCGATTACATCGGTCGCCAGCTACGGTTCAAATCATCCACTCAAGTGCTTAGGGTTCCAAGAACAGGCGAAGCTGTATCAAGGTCTGCGCTGCCAGCGCACAAGGTAAAAGTGCGAGGACATGCTGGTTTAGAGGATCAAATAAAATACATACTAAGAATGAATGGCGAAGCTGTAGCATTGGCATCTGGTGAAAGATGGAAATCTGGCGTCGACGTCAAGATGGGAAAGCTAAGTGATTCCTATGAGAAGCTAACAAATCAAATTAAGGCAAAAAATAAATTGTTCTTCTATCGCTGGCGTCCTCAAAACAATACTTACCTTTTTCTCTTCAGGAAACACGAGCAAGGCCAAAATGCTAGAGAAATTCCAATGTTCGACCCACTCATCGAGGAAAAAGAATCACTAATCCTCCAATCAAAAATGCCGCAGGACATTCTTGTAGAATTCGAGCCTACAAGCCGTGACTCATTAATGGTAAAGTCAAAAGCGGAATCTTTTTCAGGAGTGCGCGCCGATTCTAAAGTTCCTGGATTTGAAAAACCTACTCAGGAGCTTCCTCGATTTACTCACTCGGATGAGATTGAGGTGAAGTTATTTGCTACGAACCCTTACCTCGCCAAACCAATTCACATGAACTTTGATTCTGATGGTCGTCTATGGATTGCTAGTTCAGAGGTTTATCCACAAATAGAACCGGGACAAAAAGCTAATGATAAGATAATTGTAATCGAGGACACAAACAAAGACGGCATCGCCGATGAATCCAGAATATTTGCTGATGGATTGCTAATTCCCACTGGGGTTGTCGCTGGAGATGGTGGGGTTTATGTCGGTCAATCCACAGAGCTGCTTCACTTTAAAGATACGGACGGAGACGGGGTGGCAGACAAGAAAAAAGTCATTTTGTCAGGATTTGGCACGGAAGATACGCATCATATTTTACACTCATTAAGATGGGGGCCAGACGGACTTCTCTACATGAACCAGTCCATTTATATCCATACTCATTTAGAAACACCGCATGGAGTAGTAAGGCTTAATAGTGGTGGAATACTCTATTTAAGGCCATCTACGATGAAAGCGGGAGTTTATGTCAAAGGGTTTTGTAATCCATGGGGACACCACTTTGACAGGTATGGTCAAAGCTTTGTTACTGATGGAGCAGGATCTCAAGGTCTCAGTCTCGCCGTTCCGGGGGCGATGTATTTTACCTATGCCGGTGGTCAAAGGCAGATGCCGAGTGTTAGCCCGGGTAGATATCCAAAATTCTGCGGTCTGGAACTGATTCAAAGTCCATTATTTCCAGAATCCTGGCAGGGAGATGCTATTACTTGTGATTTTCGTGCCCATAAAATAGTGAGATTTAAAATATCTGAGAGCAATTCGGCATACACAACGACTCAACAGCCGAATATACTGAGCACGACTGATGTTAGTTTTAGGCCGATTGACGTCAAATTCGGTCCGGATGGAGCGCTATATGTAGCTGATTGGTCTAATCCTATAATCCAGCATGGTGAAGTCGATTTCAGGGACCCTAGGCGAGATCATATCAATGGTAGAATTTGGCGTGTTTCTTTTAAAAATAAAAAGATTCCGCATGTCGCTAATCTCAATGAACAACCGACTTCTAAGTTGTTAACCAATCTTAAATCCGACTTAGGATTTGAAAGAGAAAAGTCAAGGCGTGTTCTCACTGAGAGAGGGACTTCCATTTTACCGGATTTGCGAGAGTGGGTCATTGAAATTGCAGATAGCGATGACAGATCGAGATTAGAAGCACTATGGATGTTCCAGTCAATAGATATTGTGGAAGCCAAGTTGCTTGCTCAGCTAATAAAATCCAATGACCATAGAATTCGAGCGGGAGCATACCGAGTGGCCTATCATTGGGCTGATAGGTTGCCTAATTATTTAAATTGGAAAGTCGGATTGAATGATCCACACCCCAGAGTCAGGATGGAGTGCCTGCGTATTTTAGGAAAAAATCCTGAGCCTACTGACATGGAAGCGGCCTTGGCTGTGCTCAACAAACCTATGGATCGATATTTGGACTATGCATTATGGCTGACGGTCAATGAGTTAGCTGATTCTTGGGCCAATTCGATTAATGAAAGCGGCACAGAGTTGGAATCCTCACAAATTGCTTATGCTTTAAAAGCCTTGCCCGACAACAAAGCTGGTAAAGTCTTGAGCAAGGTTCTTGAAAAAACTGAATTTCCCAAAGATGGCAGTGGTCCGTGGCTTGAGATTATCGGACAGGCGGGAACTCAAAATGAAATCGATATGGTTTATGCAAAGCTCCTCGAGAATTATTTCAATTTAAAAGGGCAAGCTCAGAGTTTGAAAGCACTACGAGCTGCCGCATCACAAAACAAAGTCAAACCTTCAGGTGCAAACCTCAGTCCACTAAAGCAGTATCTCCAAAGCGAAAATGCCAACGTTCGAAAAGAGGCTATCCAACTTGCAGGGCAATGGAAAAATATTCAGGATGCTTTCCCCATACTTGCATCCATACCCAACGCTAAGACAAGCCCCAGGGAAGAGGCTATATTGGCTATCCAGGCGCTTGCCCAAATCGGAGGCTCAGGAGCATTTGATGTATTGTCCACAGTTGCATCATCAGATCAAGCTGCTCAAGTGCGCATTGAAGCCGTTAGGTTTTTAGCACAAATGAATGTGGAGAAGGCATGGGCGCCAGCTTTGCGATTGTTGAACGAAGAAATAAGTGAAAATGAAAAACTTTCAATTTGGAGATCTTTTTTGAGGGTAAAGGGCGCTGCTGAAAAGCTTGAGCCACTCGTTCGATTGTCCTCGATTAATCCCAAAAGTGCAGAACTTGGAGTAAGGGTTTCTAAGGAGGGGGGGAGAAGCCTGCCAGCTCTTGTTATTGCGATGACAAAAGCCGGAGAACTGAAAAGTGCCAAAAAGCTCACTCCTGACGATTTAAAGTATTTGGCTACAAGTGCTGCCAAAAATGGAAATCCGGACAATGGCGAGGAGATTTATCGAAGGGCCCAGTTGGCTTGTGTGACCTGTCATGCAATTGGTGGAGCTGGAGGAGTCCTCGGACCAGATCTAACTTCAATAGGTGCCAGTGCTCCTATCGACTACTTGGTTGAATCTCTGTTTTTGCCTAATGCCAAAATTAAAGAGGGTTACCACGCTGTTAATGTTGATACTATAGCCGAGGTAACCTATTCAGGGACGCTTGTAAGAGAGGACGAAAACAATCTTTGGATAAGAGATGCCAGCTCAAAAGTAGTCAGCATCTCAAAGGACGAAATAGTATCAAGGGAATTAGCCGATTACTCATTAATGCCTATTGGGCTTATAGATCGTTTAGGCATCCAAGAACAGATTGACCTGGTGGCCTTTCTTTCAAAACTTGGTAAAGAGAAAAAATTTGATGGAGCCAAATCTGATAGAGCTAGGAAATGGTTTCTTTATCCAGCGACAATAGATGCAGCTCAATTCGGGGCTGAACGTGTTTTGAAGACTGATTTGAATTCGGATTCTCGTAGAGGTGGGTGGCGTTCATTCTACTCCAATGTGGATGGGCGATTAATGCAATCATCTCTTGAGTCTCGGCTGAGAGACGTTGAATCCCGATTCCCTAACAAACTCTTTGCTGCTGTCAGATTCGAATCAGCAACTTCTGATACTGTTACCTTTAACCTGGATGGTTTTCAAAGCGATGGGGGCGAAGTTTGGTTAGATAAGAAACCAGTCAAATGGAATTCAAAATCTCCAAAAATCAACATTAAGCCGGGGGTGGGGGAGCACACTCTTATCGTGAGTCTGCCAGTTTCCGAATCGGAGACTCTACCAGAATTTATAAGAATAAGCTGTGAAAAAGTAACTTTCCTTGCCGAGGAATAGTCGAAGAAATCAACGATTTAGTTACTCAATAACTGTTCTATTATCTAAGGCACTTTGAAGAGTCAGGCCGTCGGTGAATTCTAAAGCCGAACCCGCAGGCATCCCTGAAGCTAACCGCGTTAGGCGAAGACCTTTATGGAAATTTTCGCATGCTTTGATTTGTTGAGTGAGGTAATAAATAGTTGCCTCACTTTCCAAATCACTAGCTAGTCCGAAAATTATTTCCGTGGGCTTCTGTTTCTCGATCCTTGTTATCAATGGCTCAATGAGGAGATCCTCGGGGTCCACTCCTGATGTTGGGGAAATTTTTCCTCCAAGTGCGTGGAATGATCCATCAAATGCTTTGAATTTTTCGAGAGAAAAGATGTCAGTCGGTTTTTCTACTATGCAGATGATGCTGGCATCTTTTGATTCCGTAGAATCGGCACAATTTCCACATTCCTGGTCGATAGAAAAGCATCCACAGGTGCCGCAGACATCAATTTGTTCCGCATTTTTGACGAGCGCATTTGAAAAATCCTGAACTGTTGACAAAGGCCAATGGAGAAACTCCAAGGCGATACGCTCGGCAGATCTAGGGCCGATTCCAGGTAACTGGCCGAATGCTTGTATCAGATTTGATAGTGGTTGTGGAAATCGATTTCCCATGAGTAATTCCGGCCCGTAACAAAAATAAACTACGACGACACAATGGGAGAATCTTGAATGACAATAGGTTTTTACATCAACCCGGGCAGTGACATGCCCGATGTGAGTTTGCCCATTTCTTCATTCGAGATTTCTTTTGTTTTTTCTATGGCTGAATTAATTGCTGACACAACGAGATCTTGCAGCATTTCAACATCATCGGGATCCACAGAATCTGGGTCAATTTTTATGGCTGTAACTTTACTTGAATCGCAAGTCATGGAAATTGTTACAGCACCTCCCCCAGAGGATACTTCAATTGTCTTCTCTGCTAATTCAGCCTGCTTTTGCTCCATCTGCCGCTGGATTTTGGCGGCCTGTTTCATTAATTTACCTACTCCTGCCATAACGTTTCTTTAGTATATTACTCTTTTGGGATCTGAACATCAACGATTTGCCCTTTGAAAATTTCAAGAGCTTTTTGGATCATTGGGTCCGATTTAAATTTTTCCGGATCCATTTTAACCGGCTGCACCGGTTGCGCCTCCTGACTTTCCTCTTCCTCAAATGAGGTATTGCCTGAATCGGTTTTTTCTCCTTTTGAAACTTTTTTAATGACGGTTTCTCGAGTTGGCTCTGTTTGCGTGACCTTTTCAGGCTCTATACCTTCAGGGTGCTGTTCTTCTTTTAACTCAATATCCACGTCTCCAAATCCTAAACCCCGCACAGCGTCTTTCAGAATTTTTATATATTTGGGTGAATTTATGACCACAATTTGCCCGGAAATGCTTGGGTCAAATCCTATGACTAATTTTTGATTGTCGAACCGGCTCAGGTGCGCCTGACTTAGAGATACTTCCAATATGCCACTGGCCTCACTCACTTTTGAGAGTAACACTTTCCAATCCAGATCTGAATTGTCCGACCGACTGGTATGGTTTGTTTTGTCCTCTTTTTTGGGGGCTCCAATGGGATCTTTAGATGGCCTCTTGTTTAGCGGAGGAGTTTTTTTTTCTTGCAAATTGTTGGCTCCAACAACTTCGGCTTCCTGCGACTTAACCTTAACCTCAACAGGTTCCCCAGATTGCAATGACTCTAGTTTCTGAATGACTTCATTGATATCAGTCGAATAAGCCGACTCGACTACTTGCATTAAACAAAGCTCCATGGCGATCTTTTTTGAACTAAACGTCTTGAGCCTGGATTCAAATTCAGAGAAGGATTCTAAGATTCTTCCCAGCTGAAAAGGTGTGGCGAGTTGCTCTTGTTGCTTGATAGCGTCCGATTCTGCTTCAGAAACTTTTAGCAGCGAAATATCACCACCACTCACGGAGTATACAAGAAGGTTTCTGAAGTGATTCAGCAAATCGCCTATTAGCCTTGATAAATCCTTACCGCTGCTGACCAGAGTATCTAGCAGTATCAAAGCAGACTTAATATCTTTCATCAGCAGGGAATGTGCTAGATCTATGATTTGCTGCCGGCTTGTTAGGCCAAACATACCTAAAACATCCTCCTCTGTTACCTTGTCTCCACAGAAGCTGATAAGCTGATCAAGGGTTGATTCTGCGTCTCTCATGCCACCATCAGCGCTTCGCGAGATGGCATCCAAAGCCTTGTTTTCAATTTCAATACCCTCATTTGTGGCGATTTTTTTTAACTGAGCGGCAATCTTTTCCGTCGGAATGGAAGATAAATCGAATCTTTGGCAGCGAGATAGGATGGTTGACAAGATTTTTTCAGGCTCCGTTGTAGCAAACATGAATTTGACATGTTCAGGCGGCTCCTCAAGTGTCTTGAGTAGCGCATTAAATGCCTGCGTTGAGAGCATGTGGACTTCATCAATAATATATATTTTGAATCGAGCGACGTTTGGGGTGTATTGGACGGTGTCTCGTAAGTCACGGATTTGCTCAACTCCGTTGTTGCTGGCTCCATCGATCTCGATGACATCCAGGCTTGTGCCTTCTGCGATGTCACAGGCTATGGGGTCGTCGTCTGCAAAATCAGCCCTGGGGCCATCTTGGCAATTAAGGGCTTTGGCAAAGATTCTGGCTAGCGTTGTTTTCCCGGTCCCTCTGGGGCCAGCAAATAAATACGCATGAGCTATTCGCCCGCTTTGGATTGCATTCCGCAGGGTTTGAATCACATGCTCTTGTCCGACCACATCACTAAATTTTTGTGGTCTGTATTTACGTGCGATGACCTGATAACCCATATGACCGAATTATACCAGAAGGCTTTCGGTTTGGACAATCGCACAATGTTGAGGAAGATGAAAAAATTAAAGGTCCAGGGAATCTGCGGCAATACAAAGCAAAGTACCGTTGCTGCCGTCAAGCCCTGGCGGGATTCCTAAGTCCGTAGTCCACAGCCCCTGGACCCATAAAGCTTTCAAATGGATGCTCTGATGACAAGTTTTATTTCTCAAAAAGACTCCACTAATTCTTATCTGCTCAAAAATTTATCAAGGTTTATGTTGTGAATGAGTTCCTATTCATTGGATTTGAGGTTTATTTTTGGACCAAAACAATGAATTGAATCCATAAAATCCAAAAAATAGGCTTTTCATCTCATATTTCCTGAATTAATTGTGCTTCATGACCAATTACGATTGGGTTGACACCTTCAAATCTGTTTACGACTCTGGACATGAAAAATACATGGCTGGGGAAAAATTTCCTGATGCAATGTTCAATGAGGATCAGGTGAAATTTCTTCATTCCATTGGAGCAACGGGGCAGGAGATTTTTGATTTTATCGAAGATAACATTTTATCTGGTGGAGACCCCTCATTTGAAACGGTGATTCTTATAACTTCGGCAAGAAGAGACTATTTTCTCAGCCAACAAAGAGGCCAACATTCAAACCAAACAGTCAGTATCGATGATTTACCCGCAAAAACCGAAAGCGTTGACGGGATTGAATGGCTTCCACGGATTATAGAAAAGGCAAAAGCCAAACTTCGAGGAGAGATGCCTGACGAGCTCATGTATGGCTGCGGTGGGGATAGACCATTTTGTAAAAAACATAATCTTCATTTGGCTGATTTCCTGAGAGTAGTCTGGATGTCTGGTGGCAATAATGATCTCATTATTCAATATGTGAAATCGCAGTCCGATTTGGCATAAAAACCATTCCAAGAAAAAACGGAATTTAATGGAAAAAGCCCGCTACCAATATAGGTTGCGGGCTTTTTTTCTAATGAGCGAAATTCTCTGTGTAAAAACTTATAAGACCTTCACTATATCCTTATTATTTTCGGTATTGGTTATTTTAAATTGCTCTTGGAGCAGGTTTGAGTCCCCTTTGAAGCTGAGTTTTCCAAAATACTTTTTCTCCATATCGATGAGGAGTTGTTGATCTTCTCTCCGAAGTCTATCCAATACCTTTGGATGCACTGAGATTCGAAGTTGGAAATCGGTTTCATCCCTGCTTCTTTTCTTCAGTATCTCATTGAGTTTCCTTTGGATCTCAGCTGACATCGTTACTGGGCTTTTTACAATGCCTTTGCCTTGGCAGTTGCTGCATGTTTCATAGACTTTTGAGTGGACGCTCTCAGAATGCCTCTGACGAGTCATTTGCATAAGGCCTAACGCAGAAATAGGCAGCACGTGGGTTTTCGCTCTATCTTTTCTGAGGTGTTCTTTTACCTTTTTGTAAACTTCATTTTGATCTCTGCGCATTTTCATATCTATGAAGTCTAAAACTATAAGTCCTCCAATGTTTCGAAGCCTCAGCTGCCTACAAATTTCTTCTGCGGCTTCGAGGTTCACATTAAGCATAGTGCTGCTTTGATCTTTACCATTTTTGTGTCGGCCTGTGTTAACATCGACCGCGACGAGGGCTTCCGTCTCATCAAAAACAATGTATCCACCGCTCTTCAAATGTACTTGCCGGGAAAAGGTGTTTTCAAGTTGCTTAGTGACATTATATCTATCAAAAACACTTTGATTTTCTTCGTAATGAATAATTTTGGAAGCCGAACGCTTAGAGATTTTTTCTATAAGTTCCTTGATTCTCGTATATTGTTCAGCATCGTCTACGACAATTTTGTTGACGTCATCTGTGAGGAAATCACGCACGGTTCTTCCAACTAAGTCCGGTTCTTGGTATACGCAGCAAGGAGCCTTAGACTTTTGGATAGACTTTTGGATCGAATTCCATTGTTCGATGAGCCAGGCTAGGTCTCGGACAAAATATCTTAATTTTTTCCCTTCTCCAGCTGTTCTCATGACGACCCCCATTCCATCAGGAATATTGAGTTTATTGAGGATTTTCTTGAGCCTTTGCCGTTCTTCTTGGGATTCGATTTTTCGTGAAATACCACTTTGATCTGAGTTTGGAAGAAGAACCAAATAGCGTCCGGGTATGGAAAGATTCGTAGTTACTCTTGGTCCTTTATTACCAATAGGCCCTTTGGTGACCTGTACGATAATTTCAGTTCCCGCAGGGTAAAGGTCAGGTATATCTTTCTGGGTAATTTTCTTTTTCTTCTTCTTTTTGTGTCGGTCTTTTTCACGCTCCACGATTTCGAAGTTTTTATCGAGATTGCTTGGAACTATATCCCAATAATGTAAGAAAGAATTTTTCTCCCAATTAATGTCAACGAAGGCTGCCTTCAAGCCGTCTTCCAAGTTTCTCACTACTCCCTTGTAAATGGAATGGGCCATTCTTAGAGAGTCTGTTCTTTCGATGTTGAATTCCTCTACTTTTCCTTCTTCAAGAATTGCGACCCGTGTCTCAAGTGATTCGACATTAATAATGACGTCTGTTTCGGTTTCAACATTCCGAATAATCTTTTTAACTTTTTTAATGGCTTTGCTTGCGGAAGCCTTGACTTTATCCATTATTCCGGCTGACGCTTTGGCCTGCTTCTTGGCTAATTTTGCCTCGATGTCGTCAAAGTGCTCTTCTTTTTCAGGAACTCTTTCTTCGGATTTTTCCTCCTCTGCTAGTTCCTCGATCTGTTTGTCCCCAATATCTGGAGGGAGATCATGAGCTATGTTTTCTGATCTATTTATTTCATCTTCATGACGAGAAGGAGAAAATACAGGTTCGTCTCCAGAGCTTTGTTCCAGGACTTCTTGGCGTGCTTTCTCTGCGGCCTTTGTTGCTTTAGAGCCTAGACCTCTTCTCTTCGCGCCCTTATTGGGCTTGAAGCGATATGAGTTTTTTTTGCGGCTCGAATAACTTTTTGAATTCATAATTTACTAATACTTTCTGCGATACGCATAGACGTTTTGGAGTAAGCCTGCCGCGATAAGGGCTGAGATGCCCGCAGATCCTCCATGACTGAGTATTGGGAGTGGGAGCCCGGTAACAGGTGTTAATCCCACATTCATCCCAATGTTTATAAAAATCTGACTGAACCACAAAGTTGTGATTCCTACAGCCAGGAACTTACCTTGGCGATCGCGTGCCAAGCCAGCCACACGAAGACCGGAAATTAACAATATTGCATATAGGGAGAGGACGAAAATACTCCCCATGAATCCGTGTTCTTCCGCTATGACTGAGAAAATAAAATCATTATGTGCAACGCTATTGGGGAGATACCCGAGTTTGATTTGTGTGCCTTGTCTCCATCCTTTGCCCGTTAAACCACCAGACCCCACTGAAATCTTGGCCTGGTTAACATTATACGAATCATTAAATTGTTCAATTTTTAGGCGCCTGCGTTCTTCTGGTCCGGCATTTTTAGGCGCGTAGTCTACCCCAAAATAAACCATCAATCTCTTCTTTTGGTAATCCTCAAGTTTGATTACTTGGAATTGTGGGGGCATGTAGAGCACTTCAACTATCAGAAAAACAAAGATCAACGCCACTGCCCCGAAAAAATTTAAAAGGTATTTTAAAGGTATACCACCAACGTACATCATGGCGATTCCCACGGGAAATAAAACAATAGACGAGCCCAGGTCCGGCTCCTTTAGTATCAAAAGGAAAGTCACCCCGATAATGCCTAAGCAGGTGAAGAAGGTTTTTCTGCTTTTGAGGTCGAGCTTTGGCCTGCTCAGAAAAAAACCTAAAGCAATGATCATTGTAAGCTTGGCAAATTCAGACGGCTGAACCTGTACGATCCCAAGATCAAGCCACCGCCTTGCCCCATTTATTTTGACTCCGACCCCAGGGAGTAAAACTAGTATTAATAGGAACAGAGAAAAGGCATATAATGGGTAGGCCCACCTCGAGATATCTCCATAGTCAATGACGCACAACCATCCAGCCAAGATGCAGCCAAGTGTTAAATAAATCATTTGGCTGCTTGTAATTGATTCATCTCCGGAGGTTGCGCTAAAAATAGAAGTTAATCCTACTGTTGCTAGAAGCAGAATAGTGGCCCACATAAACCAAAGTACTCTTCCGACTTTAGCATTTACATTGGAAGTCGCTTGAATTTTTAGCGTGTTGCTTATCATGGAAAGGAATGTTCTCCTTCCTGTGTTGACCCATTGAGTGTTAATGAGGAGTCCTGTGTTTGCTCATGCCCTAAATTCTTATGAAAAGCAGAAGGATATTTTTTCAAAATGCTGAGATAAACTTCTCTTGCAATTGGGGCGCATGTTTTACCTCCGGAGCCTGAGAAATCATTTTCTGCCATCACGACCACAATAAATTTTGGGTCTTCAATGGGTGCCATTGAGGCAAACCAAGTAGTCTTGTTATTGCTCGATTCAGCTGTTCCTGTTTTTCCACCGATGCTCATGCCTTTTACAAATGCTTTTCGACCCGTGCCGTCATTGTCCTCCACATCGGCAAGCATAGCTTTTTTGAGATAATTGACCGACCTTTCTTTTAGTTTAATTGATCCCAGAGTTTTGTTTTCAAAATATATATGTTCGGATTTATTTTTATCCTTTTCAGATTTCTGAATTGAAGTTACCAGCCTTGGCATAGGGATATAACCATTATTTGCAATGCAACTCATCATTTGAGCGATATGCACCGGAGTTAATGCTATTTCGCCTTGGCCGATAGCTAGATTAGCTGTCCTGCCAGCTGTCCATCTCATTCCTCTTCGCGCGATATACTCGTCTGTCGGGATAATTCCTGAGGCGGATTGGAGGAGGGGAAGGTCGATGGGCTTGTGAAATCCGAATGATTTGCTCAATTCAATTATCGCTTTTCTACCTATGTCCAACCCGTGATCAACAAAATAATAATTACTAGATCTTTTGAATGCCTTTATAAAATCATATTCGCCCGCTGCTGCCGTATCTCGGATCCTTATTTGATTCGGTCGTTGCCCTTGCACGAAGACCCATTGTGTTGAAATGGCAGTATCAGGGTCGAATTCTTCAGATTCGAGTAAAGCCAAAGCGACGGCTATTTTAAATATTGACCCGGGCTGATACCTTTCTGCGTGACTTCGATTTCTTAATTTTTTCAAACCACGATCATGAGGCGGATTAATTTTTTCCCATT
Source organism: Limisphaerales bacterium (assembly GCA_965657355.1). Lineage (GTDB taxonomy): Bacteria > Verrucomicrobiota > Verrucomicrobiia > Limisphaerales > JAJOIW01 > JAJOIW01. The sequence continues at coordinate 47,342 of CBFHOE010000004.1, forward strand.
CCTGATGCGATATCCTAGGAATAAATTGATTAGGATCATAACCGGGAACAGAGGCCAAAGCTAATAAGTCACCGTTTTTGCTATTCATAACAACAACGGCTCCTCTTCTGTTTTTATCTGATTTTGACAAGGCTTCTTGAGCAGCTCTTTGAATATCGGAATCTATCGAGAGGTGAAGGTCATTTCCCGGTGTCGGCTCAATGGTGATGTTCTCGCTGGTTCTGTAGCCAAGATAATTGACCGTGATGTTTTTGACTCCGGGCTTTCCTTTTAATTCCTCTTCAAAGAATCCTTCTAAACCAGCAACTCCTTTATAATCTTGGAGTTGGTATTTTGTTTCTATTTTATCACCATCTTCTTTCGTATTCCGCCTGCGAATCATATAACCAAGTGTTTGGCTGGCTAAACTCCCTTGGGGATATGTCCGCATAGGTTGGATATCTATCTCAAACCCAGGGGGAATATTGACTGATTCCAAAAACTTGGTCGCCTGAGCGAGCGAAATGTCTGACATTACGGCGAGCGGCATTGATAACTGGCGATGGTAATGGTTTTCAAATTCTTTTTCCGAAATAGAGATGTCCTCTCCCATGATTTGGCCCAGTTGACTGAGAAGCCGCTGTATCACATTGTATCGTGCCCTCTTATTTATTTGGTTTATTTCTCCTAAGGTGAGCCTTCTTTCTATCCCTTCAGCAGAGGCAATTTTATTAAGGAACTCTTTTTTTACGGGATAGTATTCTTTTTGGTAAAGCCCTCTGAGCTCTTCCAGGTACAAATTAATAGTGAAGCTTGGTCTGTTTTCTGCCAGAGAATTTCCTTCTTTATCCAAGATTTTCCCACGGACTGAAGGCAGTCTCACAGAAACACTATATTGTTTCTGCATTTGTTTTTCATACTCATCCCTATCGACAACTTGGACATTCCAGATCCCTACAACTAAAATCAGAAGACAAGTGGCCATGCCCATTGCAAGAAGCAATAGTTTCTTATCCAGTGTCGGGTTGTCCTCTAAACTTCTCATCCTGTTTTGGTTTAGCGCCTTTCGATTTCTCTCATTTCCGATTCACGATAATGGGCTGCAGGTTTGAATTCTAATTGAGCAATTATAAAATCCATCAGATTTTTAAAAGGTTGTGATAGCAGGCCTATGACCAAACCTGATAGAGCAACGGAGAGTATGAATCTCCAACCAGTAACTGGAGATTCGCCGAATAAAAGCAACAGAATAACTGTCAGGCAGGGGTAGAGGCTTCCGGTTATAAACCCCGAAGAAAAATTGGACAGCCACGGCTTCCCAATAAGAGCTTTCCTAGTCTTCATTGATAGCGCGTTGCATGCGATTAGGGTGAGGATGGAAAGTCCAAGCGGATTCATTGAGAGGCTATCCACCCAGAGACCGACAATAACACAATATATCCAACTGATCTCTGAAAGCTTTCTTGTCGATGAATAGATAATAGCGAGTGCCGGGAATTGAATATATCCGTGAATCCAAAATCCAATGGAATGAAAACTAATTTGGAGGCAAACTAGGAAATAAGCGGCAAGAAGGATGGTCAACAATTCGAATTTTTTCATATTACTGAGCCCTGATTACCCACACATTTTCAACTGAGCCCAGTCGGACTGCTAGTTTAATTTTTGCCTGCTTATATTGCCCGTTGCCTACAGATTCACTATCAATGACCTGTCCAATTTTGATTCCTTTGGGAATTCTTTCGCCAAGACCGCTCGAAATAACCCAGTCTCCTTGCTTGGGGGAGGAGTAGCTTGGTAGATAATCCATATCCACGATTAAAGGGTTCGCTCTGCTGGAATGGTTTATCTGAATGATGCCAGCATCCCCAGAAATGAGCATTGCCCCAATTCGACATTTTTCGTCGCCTATGAGCTGAACTTTCGAGAACCCATTTTGGACCTCCAATATCTTACCTATCAATCCGCTGCCGGTAATTACTGGCATTCCTGGAGAGATTTCATCCTTACTGCCCAAATCAATATTTACAGTGCGCCACCAGCTAACAGGGTCACGAAAAATAACTCTCCCAGCTATTAAATCCCAATCGGAGTATTCCGGGATATTAATCAAACTCGAAATCTCATTCAGGCTTCTCTTCAGCTCATCGAATTCCTGGACTTTAATCCTCTCTATGGCGAGTTGGCCCTCAAGTCTCTTTATTTTTTGCCGGAGTTCCTTTGGAGATTGAGTTCGAATTGTGGTCTCATTAACCGACTTCTCCACACTTCTCTTGGCGTTAAAAAACGGAAGGAAAAATCCCGAACTTAGATTTTTTATCTTCTTAGAGGGCCCTGAAGGGACAAGAAGAAGCCCCGCACCAATGAGCACTGATGCTACTAATAAAATAGCTTTTGACTTTTTCATGCCTGCGATAAATATCCAATCCAATCTGAATTGAAGTCACCAGCTGGCCTGAAGATTTTATTTAGTGATAATCAACTTCCCTGAGTTGCCCCGTTAATCAAGTCTAATTGGCTCAAGATTCTTCCAGTTCCTTCGGCCACGCCAGTCAAAGGGTCATCAGCAATGTGTACTGGTAATCCCGTTTCTTGACTAATTAGCCGGTCTATTCCACGAAGTAGGGCACCACCACCAGCCACAACGATTCCTCGATCAACAAGATCAGCCGAAAGTTCTGGTGGGCACCGCTCCAATGTGATGCGGATGGATTCTAAAATACTCGATAAAGGTTCTCTCAGGGCATCACGAATTTCTTCAGACCTAACCACAATGGTTTTAGGCAGGCCGGCACCTAAATCCCGGCCTTTGACTTCAATGCTGAGTTCTTCTTCAAGCGGGAATGCTGAGCCAATGGACTTTTTAATGTCTTCCGCGGTCCTCTCTCCAATCATCAAATTGTAGGCTCGCTTAAGATACGCAATAATGGTTTGGTCGAATTCATCACCACCGACCCTGAGACTTCTGCTGAATACTATTCCCGCAAGCGATATGACTGCAATTTCACAGGTTCCGCCTCCGATATCGACGATCATATTTCCTGCTGGTTCCTGAACCGGCAATCCAACACCTATCGCCGATGCCATAGGTTGCTCCACAAGAATGACATCGCGAGCTCCCGCACGCGTTGCGCTGTCTTGCACGGCACGCTTTTCAACTTCAGTTATGCCAGAGGGAACAGCAACAACAACTCTCGGTGGAATCAATTTCCGGTTTTGAACTTTCTGGATAAAATATCGGAGCATAGATTCGGTAATCTCAAAATCTGCTATAACTCCGTCTTTCATCGGCCTGATTGCCACGATGTTACCAGGTGTCCTACCCAACATCCGTTTGGCTTCCTCTCCAACTGCAAGAACATTATTTGTGTTCTTCTGGACCGCCACCACACTCGGCTCTCTTAGTACAATACCGTTGTCTTTAACATAGACCAAGGAATTGGCTGTTCCTAAGTCGATGCCGACATCATTTGAAAAAAGTCTCTTTATTTTCTCAAGCATTCACACTTGACCCGTTAAACTTCATGATCCAAGTTTGAAGCAGAGTGGTCAAGCAATTATCACAAACAGTTAACAGTGTGTATGTGTGTGTGCGTCTTTTATTCTTGGTCGTCACATTCAGCTTATTGGTATTTCCTTCCAGTTCATTTGGTTATACGGATTCGACGTCGACTTTCGATGATTTCCTCAGATTTGTCGAATTGGAGAATAAAAGAGGAAAAGTTGAAACCAGCATAATCACATACACTAACACAAAAGGAACGTCGGTGGATCTCATAGGCGTCGTTCATATTGGAGAAAAGGATTATTACCAGGCCCTGGAAGATCATTTTGAAAAAATGGACGCCCTGCTATATGAAATGGTCAAACCTAAAAACTCAAACCCAGAAGAGCTTCGTAAATCGAAAAGCAGGGTGAGTAGTTTACAGAGATTTTTGAAGAATACTTTACGATTGGAATTTCAATTGGACGTCATCGATTACAATAAGAAAAATTTTATTCATGCTGACATGACGCCCACCTCGTTTTCAAAGGCCCAAGAAAAGCAGGGGGAATCCCTTTTGGGGCTCTTGTTTGAGTCTGCAATGGGTCAGCAGGCTGCCATGACGCCTGGCGATGCTGTCAGGGAAAATCTTCGATTTTTAGCAGCTCTGACAAATCGAAACAGGAACCACGCATTAAAAATGTTTCTGGGTCGACAACTGGGTGAAATGGAAAAAGCTGTCTTGGGCTTTGGTAATGGCGACAAAACTGGTGAGGATTCTGGAACAGTACTTCTCGAAGGTCGCAATAAAGTGGCGATTAAAACGCTTCGTCGAACTATCAGGCGAAATAATTTTAAAAGAATTGGCATTTTTTATGGTGCCGCACACATGCCTGATATGGAAAAAAGGTTGTTGAAAATGGGTTTCAAAAAACAAAGAACTCAGTGGCTTGTGGCTTGGGATATGACTCAAGCTGAATAAATTAAGATGTGGTGCGACAGGTTCTTTTAAGTATGAAAATGCTATTTTTAAATTTCACTCTGTATATACAAGGGTTGCAATAACCCAACTTATTGCAAGAATATGCATCGATGTTGTTCCTGCCTCCAAGAAAATCAGAGGGTTTCGAGTTAGTAGGGGTTATTCTACTTTCTGTCGTTGCTCTGACTATCATATCGTGCGGTATTCAAACCGATCCAGAAGAAAACAGTAATCCCAAAATTAAGCCACTCAAAGTTGGGATGGAACTGGCATATCCCCCATTTGAAATGGTTGACGATAAAGGCTCTCCCAGCGGGGTCAGCGTTGAAATCGCTAAAAGTTTAGCCAAGGATCTTGGAAGGCCATTAGAAATACAAAATATCGAGTTTTCCGGTCTCATAGAATCCTTGAGATCTGGAAAAATTGATATCATTATTTCATCGCTAACTGCTACAGACCGAAGAAGGCGGGTTATTGATTTTTCGAATGGTTATGTCTCAACCGGTCTTTGTTTACTTCTTTCAAATGAAAACGCTTCGCAATTATCCATCGAAAATTTGAATGATGCAAAATACACTGTTGCCGTTAAACGAGGGACCACAGGACATGTATTTGCCGACAGCTCTTTAGGTTTAGCCAAGGTAAGGGTTTTAGAAAATGAAGACGCCTGTGTTTTGGAGGTTATTCAAGGAAAAGCTGACGCATTTATATACGACCAAATGTCGGTTTTTCGGCATTGGAACAAAAATAGGAAAACGACAAAAGCCAATTTGAAACCATTTCAGCAAGAATTTTGGTCCATTGGCATTGCCAAAAATCGAAGCGATTTGAAAGACAGGATCAACACGTTTCTTGGCAAATACAATTCTTCTGGGGGATTCGATGATCTCGCAGATCGATTTTTGCCAGATGAAAAAGCAGCCTTTGAAGAGTTAGGGTATCCATTTATTTTCCAGATATCTGGCGCAGCTCAATGAATGGCAAGTTGAAAGAATGGTTTCTTCTTCCTAGAAGTGCTGGAGGGACCTCAGACGCTATGAGTGCAAAAAAATCTGCATTCATACAATCCATTTATACGGTGCTATGCATAATTTTAGGTGGTGCCATTCTCTTTGGGTTTTTATTTTTAAGCAACAGGGAGTGGGAGTGGGAAAGTGTATTGGATTACAAAAACCTTTTCATCAAAGGGTGGTTCATCACTCTTGGAGTATCTTTTTTTAGCCTTTTGATAAGTTTCATGCTTGGGGCCTTGCTTGCTTATTTTCAAATGAGCCGATGGAGAATCTTTAGAGCATTGGGAAAGGTGGTTGTTGAATTTTTTCGTGGCACTCCATTACTCGTTCAAATCATGTTCTTTTTCTATGTTGTTGCTGATGGACTTGGAATCGGCAACAGGTATGTTGTTGGGGTTCTCACACTTTCATTGTATGCTGGTACCTACATCGCTGAAATACTGCGAGGTGGTATCCAGTCAGCTGGTAAAGCTCAAATGCTAGCATCCACGGCTATTGGGATGACCCAGTTTGAGAGTTATCGCTACATCATTATTCCTCAAACTATTAGAGCTGTTCTTCCATCATTAGCAGGCCAATTTGTTGCTCTGATAAAAAACTCATCTTTATTGAGCGTAATAGCAGTGGAAGAATATACCTATGTCGCTCGCTCTGTGAATTCAATTACATACAGTACTTTGGAAAGTTATCTCCCACTACTCTTTGGATACTTTATTCTTACTTTAGCTGTCTCCTTATTAAGTAAATGGATAGAAAAAAAATTACAATATGAGAATTGAGGTCAAAAATATTAGCATCCAATACCATGTTCAAAAGGTTCTCAATGAGGTGTCTTTGATCATAAAAGAGGACAGGATTTCGTGGATCATAGGAGCTTCTGGAAGTGGTAAATCAACGCTCATGAGAATTCTTGCAGGCCTTGAGTTGCCTTCGAGTGGAGAGCTAGTTGTTGATGGGGTGGTGCTGCCGAATGATGAACGTGCTAGAATCTCTTTTCGAAAATCCATCTCAATAGTTTTTCAACAATCCAATCTATTTAAACATTTGAATGCCATTGAAAATATCGCATTGCCGCTTGAGGTGGTTCATGGTTGGGAGAGAAAAGCAGCCATTGAACATGCACACAGTTTATTGAAAGACTTTGCCCTGGATGGGCACGAGAAAAAATACCCATCTCAGCTGTCTGGTGGGCAACAGCAAAGGGTCGCTATTGCTAGGGCCCTTTCGACAAACCCGAAAATCGTTTTCCTTGACGAGCCAACATCTGCTCTCGATCAGGAGCGATCAGTAGAAGTTCTTGATGCCATACAAAAACTTCATGCCCAGGGTGTTCCCATGGTTTTTGTGACTCATGAATTGAGGTTCGCCAGGTCTATTGGCGGAGACGTTTACTATTTAAAAGACGGAAAAGTAATGGAATCAGGTCCGTCTGATAAAATACTGGAATCCCCCGAAACGACCGGATTGAAAAATTTTATTAGATTTATAGATCGGTATTAAAATGAATTATCAAATAAATATGATGCGAATTGGGGCATTCGCTGGGTTTTTATGTGTCAGTATAGGCGCTTTCGGGGCACATGGACTCGAGGCGATATTAATGGAGAATAAAAGGATATCTACATGGGAAACGGGTGTTTTCTATCATTGTTTTCATTCGCTGGCATTGATTGTGACGGCATGGACGGAAAATCGCAAAGTAGCCAAATGGCTAACCATTTTTTGGGGAAGTGGTATACTGATTTTTAGTGGTAGTCTTTATATATTATCGCTAACAAATATCGGTATCTTTGGAGCGATTACCCCTATAGGCGGAATACTTTTTCTTTCAGGTTGGGTTTGTCTCATGGTCAATGCCAATAAACTAAAAAATTCAGCCAGATCGTCAGAATCCGACCTGGCTGGTTCATAAGCCTTTATTTTATAGATCTTGTGAGGCCCCGTAGAGGAATCACTTCATGTGCTTACTCAAGAGATTTCTGCCATGGAACAGCTCCAGCTTTTTGAATTTGCTGTCTCAATTCTCCAGCCAATTCATTGAAGATTTTTTTGTTTTCACCTGCTAGATTGTTTTTTTCTTGTGGGTCTTCATCAAGGTTGTATAGCTCCAGCTCTGTGTATGGATTATTGTGGACAAGTTTCCATGGACCTTTTCTCACTGCATAATGGTCTTGCCCTTGATACCGACTATTACCCTCTCTTCTCACCCAAAAAAGAGTTCTTTCGATCTGAGTTTGATCTGCATTATTGGTGAGTGTATCTAGAATACTCATGCCATCTATTTTATGCTGGATAGGGTATCCTGCGATTTCGCAAATGGTGGGGTAGAGATCCATGGTCATTGAAACAAGCGAAGACGTAGAGTTTGGTTTTATTTTTTTGGGCCAGACGGCGCACATCGGGACTTTGATTCCTCCTTCAAACATATCCTGTTTGCCACCCCTGAGATCGCCGCAATTGGCTCCGACATTGATTTGGCCACCATTATCGCTGGTAAAGATGATGAGTGTATTATCGTATTGGCCATTGTCTTTTAAAGCTTTAATAACCTTACCAATGCCATAATCCATGTGCTCTATTAATGCCACCAGTTTTATTCTATCATCAGAGATCTCTTTTTCTCTTTCTCTGACTCTAATATACCATGCTCTTGGGGGCTGAATTGGTGTATGTGGGGCGTTGTATGCAAGGTAAAGAAAGAAAGGAGCCTCTTCTTTTCGGCACTCGTTAATATAATCAACAGCCCAATTGGAAAATAAATCTGTAGCATGCCCTTTGGGTCGGAAAGATTCCATTTGGTCTCGCATATAATTTTTTCCATGTCGGCGATGGGTGTAATAATTATCCATCATGTCACCAAGAAAGCCCTTGAAATAATCAAACCCTTTATTCAAAGGGTGGTTTTCTTTTTCAAGTCCCAAGTGCCACTTGCCGACCATGCCCGTGTTATACCCGGTTTTATTTAGCATTTCCGGAAGTAGTTTTGTTTTCGGATTAAGGTAACCCCAATTGTCTTTGGCAAAAGTTCTTATAACACCTGGAACACCCACCATTTCGGGAAATCTACCTGAGAGAAGTGAAGCTCTAGTTGGTGAACAAACCGGGCAGTTCGCATAGAAATTGTTGAGCCTTATACCGTCGCTCATGAGCTTGTCGATATGCGGAGACTTTAGATCGGTGGCCCCATATGAAGATAAATCACCATATCCGAGGTCATCGACCATTATGACGACAATATTGGGACGATCAGATCGGCTCTGCGCTGACAAATCCCCAACGAAAAATTGGGAGACCAGTGCAAGGACAATCACAAAGGAGAATTTTCTAATTGTTTGCATGACATCTATTAATAAACCAAAAACACTCTAAAATAGAAGAACTATCATAAGGCAATGAATTTTTTCAAACAATCGCATATATAATCAATCTGGTCTAATTTCAGGTCATGAAAGAGTGGTAGTGCAAGACCTTGATGGTGTAATTTAAAAGAATTGGGAAGGTCATCATCTTTAAATCCAAAATTTTGCTTAAAGAAATCCAAACAATGTCCTGCCACAGACGCAGGACCGCATCCGATTTTATGATTGCCCATCAGAAGGATGACTTTGTCCCTGTTTATTGAGTTATCTAAAACCACCATAAAAGTCTGCCAGGAGTGACCAGCATCAGCTGGAGGTAAATCAATGCCTGCCGTTCCGGCCAGGTTTGTGATATATCGCTCGACAAGTTCTTTCCGTCTTTGGAGTATAGTTGGAAATTCTTTTAGTTGGCTGTTGCCTATTGCTGCCTGGATATCTGTGATCCTGTAATTAAATCCCGCGCTAACAAATGTCTTGCTTCCATTTGACTCGATAGCTTGTCCATGGTTTCTCAGATGCTCTATGGAGAATTTTATGTCCGAGCTATTAGTTATAACACACCCACCTTCTCCCGTGGTTATTGATTTTCTTGGATGAAAGCTAAAAATCCCACATTCTCCGTATGTCCCTACCGGTTTTCCTTTATATGTCGTTCCCAATGCACAAGCGGCGTCCTCAATAACTCTGAGTCTATGTCGCTTGGCAATTTCAATCAATTCGTCCAATGGGGCTGGTTTTCCGAATTCATGAATAATGACCAGTAATCCATCACCTTTTCCGCATGAGCCATTCTTTTCCTCCTTTTTTATGGCTTCTAGTAAGTGCCCTGGACTTATATTCGCACTTTTTAAGTCGACATCGGTGAAGACCGGCTTGTAACCGGATCTGACTGCCATATTTGCCGCAGATGGCCAAGCAAAAGAGGGAATATAGCATGGTGCCCCATGGCCCTCAGCAGCGCTCAGTGAAAGCATCGCCAAGTGAAGGCCGGCAGTCGCAGACGAAACAGAGCACCCATGGTGAGCTCCATGCCTACGTGCAATTGTTGTCTCAAGAGTTTGGGCTTCCTTCCCCATAATGACCCAGCCACTCTTAAGAACATTCTCGACTGCCTCCAAGGTGCCTGGATTGAACCAAGGCTTTGCCATGGGAATAGCAGGTTGATCTGATTCAGGCTTTGAGGTCATTCTTAAAATATTCAGCCGTTTTTTGTATTCCTTCCTCTAAATCAACTTGAGCTCTGAAATTAAAATCTTCCATAATTTTTTCCACGCTTGGCACTCGGAGTGCAATGTCAGCAGATAGAGCTGGCTTGAATATAATCTTAGAGGAAGAGTCGAGTACACGGCAAACGGTTTGAGCAAGACCCAAAATAGTGATTACAGCCCTGGCGTTTCCAATATTATAAGTTTGGCCAATAGCTTTTGGAGAGTCGAGGCAATGGATCATGCAATTAACAAAGTCATCGACATAGCACCAGGCTCTGATTTGGTTGCCCTCACCATGAATATAAATATCCTCACCTCTAAGCGCTTTTTTGATGAAGATTTGTATGGCTCCTTCGCCCGTTTGCCCTGGTCCATAAACATTAAATGGCCGGACAGTCACCGTGGGTAAATTGTGCTGGGTGTGATAAGCCTTCACTAAATGTTCTCCTGATAGTTTGCTTACGGCGTAAACCCATCTCGCTTCACCCGCAGAACCTGTTACCGTAAGGTCTTCTTCTTTTGAGTTTAGAGCCAGTGAACCGAAAACTTCTGATGTTGAAAAATCTAGAAATCTGTCGGTAATACCTTTTTTTTGAGACACCTTTAAAACATTAGCAGTGCCAATCATGTTTACCTCCATTGTTTTGACTGGATCTTTGATCACGGTATCAATACCGGCAATGGCGGCTGCATGAACTACGAGATCAACATCATTAAAGCTGGATTCCAGGAGCTCATAATCCAGCACATCTCCTTTGATTACCTTAATTTGTTCATTCCCAGAATGTTGGCTTTTGGAGAATGTATCCCTCGCGAAATTGTCGTAGATTGTAATTTTGTTTTTGGAGATGAGCCTTGAGATTAAGGTGTTTGAAATGAATCCAGCACCGCCTGTGATAAATATATGTTTGCCTTTAATCATTAAGAGATTTCAAAAGTTATTTAGATTGAAAATATTCGTCAATGGTATCTACAACGTATTCCTGTTGCTCCAATGTCAGTTCCGGATAAATGGGTATGGCCAGACTTGATTTTGCGTTTATTTCAGATACGGGCATTGAATTTTCCTCATAACCCAGGTCCCTGAAGCACTCCTGAAGATGCAAGGGTACCGGGTAATAAATTTCTGTCCCCACATCAGCAGATTTTAAATACTCTCGAAGTGCATCTCTGTGTGATTCTCCCGTGATTATGACAAATTGATTGTACGAATGCCTCCCATGAATTTCCATGGGAAGTCGGACGCTTCCATTATTAACTAAATTTTTTGCCTCAAATAAGGATTTATAGGTTTTCGCATTAGCGCGTCTTTTATCTATCCAATTTTCTAAATGGGGAAGTTTTGCGCCTATGACAGCTGCTTGAATGGCATCAAGTCTAAAGTTGCCTCCTATCATTGAATGATAATATTTTGGTGACGAGCCGTGAACTCTTAGTTTTTTGAGTTTCTGATATTTTTCCTCTGACTGAGTAGTAATTAGACCGCCATCACCAGCTCCTCCTAGATTTTTACTTGGGAAGAAAGAAAAGCAGCCGTAATCGCCAAAAGTGCCTGCATGCCGATCCCCATTTCTTGCCCCCAATGCTTGCGCGGCGTCTTCAATGACTAATAGGCCGTATTTTTTAGCTAAATGTAAAATTGGTTCGATGTCCGCCAGTTGGCCATACAAATGAACAGGTATAATGGCTTTTGTCCTCTCGGTGATCTTTTCCTCTATATTGCGAGGACAAATATTAAATGAGTCTTTATCAATATCGACAAACACAGGCTTAGCCCCCAAACGCGCAACCGATCCGCCGGTGGAAAAAAATGTGTATGGAGAAGTAATAACTTCATCTCCCGGGCCAATACCCTCTGCCATTAAAGATAATAACAAGGCATCTGTGCCGGATGAAACTCCAACGGAATATGCGCTTCCTGTGTAATCATTAAGTGCATCTTCACAGGAACTCACTTTAGGCCCCATGATAAAATATTGGGATTCCATTACTTCGGCAATGTTGTCATCAACAGCTCTTTTAATGGATTGATATTGGGCTTTTAAATCAAGTAGAGGAACTTTCATTATTTATAGGAACGGTAATTTATTTTTAACCTTTGAAGTCGTCGTAGGATTTTGTGCCGGTCGTAAGGTTTGTAGGAAGTGGGGTATCCTCATCAATTGACAGGCACTTCATACCTGCGGTGCCGATCTGATATTCGAATTTGGATTCAGGGCAGATATATTTTCCATCTGCATTTGGTGTAAGTTTATGTCCGTGTCTTGACATCCAACCAAATTGTTTCCCTGGTACGCCCATAATAAGACCATAATTAGGAACATCATTTGTCACTACGGCACCTGCGGCAATGAATGCATATTTTCCAATCGTGACGCCACAAACGATGGTGGCATTTGCGCCAATTGAAGCTCCTCGCCCGATTAGAGTCTTTTCGTAGAGAGATTTCCTGACAATTTGAGATCTCGGATTCGAAACGTTTGTGAGGACACATGATGGACCGAGAAAAACTTCATCTTCTATAATAGTGCCAGCGTATATGCTGACATTGTTTTGAACTTTGACGCCATTTCCGATGATTACACCAGAAGCGACCATCGTATTTTGGCCAAAGGAGCAATTGGTTCCAATTTTGGTGTCTTTACAGATATGAGAAAAATGCCAAATTTTGGTGCCGTTTCCTATCGAGGCCGGCTGGTCTATGATTGCTGTGGGATGGACTTCGTATGGGTCTGCATTCATGAAGTGAGTTTATGTCATTTGTTTTTTAGTTCTACAGGAAGTCCATTAGTGCCGATTGATTCCTGGCAGGCCTGAAGCACTCTAAGGACTTGAACGCCTGAGATGCCATCCGTGAGAGGATTTCTCCGTCGATTTGATGCATTCAAGAAATTCTTTGCATTCTTCTTTTAATGGTTCGAGTGCTGGTATTTCTACGGGTATTTCTGCTTTTTTAAAAGGAATGTCAGCTGCCTCGGTGACTCTAACATGCTGGTCGTATAAGATCAGTTTTTTGGTAGATAATACATCATTAAAAACAGCCATTTTTTCATCCCCTATAATCACCATTCTCTGCTCCTTGAATGGGTTTAACCAACTCACGAAGATGTGCCCATTTACGTTATTGGGAAACTCTAAATTCGTCATGGTGACATCGGCAACTTCAGGGTTGAGATAGGTTGATGCCTTGCAAGCTACCTTTTCGGGGATAGTATCGGCCAGTCGCAATAAGACCGCAACATCATGAGGAGCAAAGCTCCATAAGGCATTTTCTTCGCGGCGAATCTTGCCAAAATTTAGTCGGTTGGAATAAAGATAGCGGATCTTGCCGAGCACTCCATTGGCTATGAGGCTTTTCAATGAGAGAATTGCTGGATGGTATTCCAACAAGTGGCCTACCATCAGAATACGGTTTTCTTCTTGCGCGCACCTGACCATCTCGAGCCCCTCGTCTACTGAAAGTGCCATGGGTTTTTCAACCAATACATCTTTTCCATTTCTCATGGCATCTATGGCCATTGATTTGTGAAGTGGAGCAGGGGTTGCAATAGCCACGCCGTGAATATCTGGGTCATCCAAAATTTCATCAAAATTCGAGGTGGTTTTTACATCGGGTGCTACGGATTGAGCCACTTCGAGGTTTTCGGGATTGGCGTCACAGACTTTCCTCAAAACGCCAAGTTCTTTGAAATTTCTGACCAGGTTTTTTCCCCAATACCCGGATCCTATAACTGCAATGTTTTGATTCAACATCTTATATATTAAAAATTATCAAAATTGCCCTTATAAATGAGAGAATAAAATTGAAATAAATCAGCAGTTGAGCTGGGTAATCGAGTGATTCAACTCAAAGACTGCTTTTTCACAAGTTCACTGTAGAGTGCCGAGCAACTCATTAATGCATCGTGATTACCGATGGAGTCAATGGATCCATGATCCATGACCACAATTTTATCCGCATGTTTAACGGTGCTTAACCTATGGGCTATAATAAACGCCAATTTACCAGCAATTAGTTCTGACATCGCTTTCTGGACTTTTACCTCGTTTTCCGTATCCAGTGCTGAGGTCGCCTCATCAAAGATAATGATCGGAGCTTTTTTGAGAAAAGCACGAGCTATCGATATTCTTTGTTTTTGGCCACCAGACAGTGTGTTTCCTTTTTCGCCGATTACTGTGTGGAATTTTTCAGGAAGACTATTTATGAATTCAAGTGCTTGGGCATTTTTTGCTGCTTCAGAAATTTCCACTTCAGTGGCGTTTAGGTTTCCAAGTCTTATGTTGTTCTCAATTGTATCATTAAACAAGACGGTATCCTGAGAAACTAAAGAAATATTTTCCCTGAGTTCTGCCAAATTAAAGTTTTTGATGTCTTGGCCATTGATTAAAATTCTCCCTTTTTTGGGATCATAGAAACGACAAAGCAGTTGGATTAGTGTCGTTTTTCCAGCTCCACTTGGCCCGACTATGGCAATGCTCTCTCCCATGGATGAATCCAAATTAACATCTGTTAATACGCCTGGACTGTGTGGTGTATATTCAAAATAGACATTTTGATAACCGACTTTGTCAATCTTATTTGGGAAAGCTTCTGGGTGCTCTGGTTGTTTTATCCCTATTGGCTGGTGGAGAATTTCTTCGATTCGATCCAGCGAAGCTAGGCCTTTTTTAATTTGGTTATGAATAGCACCAAGTTTTTTGATAGGCTCATAGGACAAATAAAGGGCCATGACGAGTGGCGTGAAATCTTCCAAGGTGATACCTTTGCCTGCTGCATAGTAAATAGCCATAGATATACCTATGGCACTTATGAACTCTATGGTCGGAGAAAGAAAGCTACTATACTTGACGATTTTCATCTGTTCTTTGAACAGAGACTGAATCACTTGGGTGAATCTATTGGTTTCTCTATTTTGTAAATTAAAAGCTCTAACCTCTCTGTGTCCTGATAGATTCTCTTGCACCATTGCGGTCGCTTTACCTGTTTGGATCTGCATCTGAAGGGCTTTTTTGAGAAGTTTTTTTCCTGCAAACCGGATGGGGATGACACAAATTGGAATGATGGCTAGGCTGAAAAGGATGAATGCTATTTCCGATTGCTCAATTGACGTGTAGATCAAAAAGGCCATCGCCCCGATAAAAGTAATGGGTTGTTTTATAAGATCGTTGGCGACATTGACAACAGAGTGTTGGAGTTGTGTCGTATCATTGAATAATCTGCTCATCAGGTCGCCTTGAGGCTTATCTGTGAAAAATGAGATTTCCACCTCTTGCAATTTACTAAAGATTTTTTTTCTTATTTCTTCCAAGACCTTTAGGCCGGAAAAGTTAATAAGGTAAACGTTCATGAATCCACTAAAACCCCTTACTGCAAAAGTAATTGGAACAAGTCCCACAGCCAGCATTATCATTTGCCATTGGCTCAAATTCAGTGATTGGATAAGCTCAGAGGGGGAGAAGGAGGGCCTTCCTAATTTTTCTAGCTGTTCCTTGTTTTTCTTTTTAACAAATATTGGCCCAGAGATTTGTGCCATCTCTCCCGATTCTTTGGCGACCCAAATCGAATTCATTTCCTCTTTGCTCAAAGAAATTCTTGGCGATTCTTTTGAGTCGGCAACTTTTACGGGAGTGGCAGTTTTGTGCGGTATAAAGTTTGATGGGAGCGCGTTGGTCACGATGCCCACTTCTTTTGTATACCAGCCATTTTTCCATTCCAATGCACCCATAGAACCATCTTTTAGCCTGATAAAATAATGTTTTTCAGAGGTATGTAGATCTCCTGAAAAAATCAATGGGAAGATGGTTTTGGTCATGAATGGGAGGCCGAATCCACTCGAAATACCGTAAAGAATTCCAAAGCACACCGCCCCGACAAAGGGCCCTTTTACATGCTTGATCAGTTTGAAATATGGTCTCAGTCTTGGATGAATCATCCTGGTCTAATTAAAATCTCTAGAAATGTTTATGAAGTTGTTTCAACAGGTTCTTGCAATGTGTCTCTTTCCTGGGGGCACATGTAATGATTAAGAAAGGTTTCAAATTTACTTTTGCAAGCATCTCTTTGTGACTCATCCCATGTGAGACTGTGTATGTTCATCTTACTATTAAAATTTAAAGAGGTGGTGATTTCAGGGAAAAATTCAATGTTTTCTGTTTTTTGATTTTTAATAAATAAGCCGTTTAAACCATAAGCTCGAGTGAGCAAAATCCAGCTGAGCTTGTCAGATATGACAGTCGTTTTTTTGATTTTGAAGTTCGTAAAGATCTCAGGCCAAAGAAGGGCAGTAGGGACAGGTTCTGGTTTTAAAAACCTCAATGTGTGAATTTTTAAATTTGGGGATCGCTGCCTTAGAATAGAAATAACAGATTTTTCAATTCTTGTATTGTTTATGATTACGTATGCTGCTTCGTTGTTAATATTTTTTTCACTGGCTGGAATGACCATTCTGTCAAGGCTTAGCTTGTTATCTTCCAGTCCCATATATTTTCCCAGTTTTATATATTTTGTAAAATATTTATCAAAGTTCGTCTTTGGGATTTCAGCGTTTCCTATTGGCGCCCTGTGGTGAAATAATCGGCTTCCTTTATTGCAATCCATGCCTACTGTTTGTGGGGACCCTAAGGAGATTGATTCGATAGCAGTTTTGTTGTTTTTTTGTAAAATAATAACAGTGTCAGGATTCTGTTCTCTCCATTTCATGTGCTGTCGCCATTTGCTTATAAATGGGATTTTTAATCGAAGATATTTCACGTCCAAATCCAAATGAGAAAGGATCCATCCACCGTATTCTGGACCTATGAGCGTGACCTCTGCGTCTGGCCTACCTTTTATGACTGCATGAACAAAAAATAAACCTTGAACAAATTCATCAAATTCAAAAGGCATGCGAATCCAAATTTTCGTTTTTTGGGGTAGCTTCTCCCATCCGAATAATGCCATCTGACGCCTTATGAGGGAGCGTTTGTGATTCAGATTCAGTCTTTGGTTTATCTTATTGTGTATCCTCCATCTGTCATGAACCCATAGCCAATCTTGAGCAAGCTCTTTGTTTTCTATAAGGTAGTCATCAAAGGCTTTATTTCCTAAAAGAGTGATATCAGCTGAATCGGTGTATTGATGGACGGGAATAGTATCAATCTGGCATTTCATGAAACTTACCCTTCTTGCGACAACAAGATAAACATCTGCGTGACTTTCCTTTGCTAAAATTGCTGGTAGCTCAGTGGCTGAAGTCAGTCTGCCCTGGGACATCATGAGTGTTCCTGTCCCTCCCGCTCTTTGATCAAACAAAACTCCAACTGAGCCATTATTTTTTAATATGTTTCTCGCCTCCTGAAATCCCTTTTTTCTCGAAAGTAGCCTGAATCCATTTCTTTCTCTGGATTGCTTGATCCAGTCATCTAGTGCCTTTTGATTTAGGGGTCTGAAAATGGCTCCAATCTCACCTATAAAATCTCTTTCTAATACCGATTTTACATGAGGAATCATCTCAACATAACAGTAATGAGGGGTGAGGAAAATCTTTGGTCTCGGTGGCCCGTCATTCCATTCTTTAATCAACGACAAAGTCTTTTTAGACAGGGACAATCTCTTTTTGAATTTGATATTATTCCAAAATGGACTCGTAAGAGCAAAGAGTGCCATTTCCGTAGTCCTTATGAACGAGGTTCTAATTGTCTTTTTGCGCCATGCATAACTTTCGTTAGGAAAAGTTTTGGAAATATTTCTGAAGGCTATTTGAAACCTTTTAGGCATGATGCTTCGCCAAGCAAATCCGGCGACGCCGCACAATACCCTTAATATGGGATCAGGAAGTTTCGAGAGACTCCATCCAAAACATTTTATGAAAATGATCATCTAATGGATGGCGGTGTCTTTTGTTTGATTGACATGAAAATTCGTTACTTGGTCTCAGTCTTTCGAAATTCTTTAACTATATCAGGCCTTGACTCCAAATAGTCCGATAGGCTTTTCAATGCAGATATGGTTTCTTCACTCAAATGATGCTCTAGTCCCTCGATGTCCCGTTCTTGCGTTTTTTGAGAAACTCCTATACCTGACAAAAACCGTATAAGTATTCTATGCCGTATCTGAATGTTTTCGGCAATGGTTTTCCCTTCTTGCGTCAGAGTCAAGCCACGGTATTTTTCATAATTGACCAGGCCAGACGATGCCATTTTCTGTACCATAGATGTCACCGATGGCTGGCTAATTCCTAGCTCTTCGGCAATATCTACGGCTCTTGCATAGCCTTTCTCTTGAATTAACTCATATATTCTCTCCAAATAATCCTGTTCCGAAATGGATGCTTTTTTTCGAGTCATAAGAAATGTTAAGTATGGCTAACAAAATTCAGTATGCAATAAAAAATATTTTTTTACTAATACTTATTGACACCATAAACTCTTACATAAAATTGTAAGTGTGGATGAAGTTTTTCATAGATAGTAAATCAAGTGTGATTTTTGCGAGGTCTTTTATTTTTTGTTTAGCGGTTTTTTTATTGGGCTACGGGTGTAAACCCGTGGGCTCACACAAGCCAGTGGAGGGCGACCCTGAAGCCAAAAAGGCTATTAAAGTCGTTGCAACAACGGGAATGATTAAAGATTTAGTTGAAAATATTGGAGGGGACCATGTTTCTGTAGTGGGGCTGATTGGATCCGGCGTAGACCCACATCTTTACAAACCGACGATATCGGATGTTAAGAAACTGCAACAGGCAGAGTTCATATTTTATAATGGTCTAAAGCTTGAGGGAAAAATGGGTGATATTCTCGAAAAGATTAAATCCGACGGGCGACGGACATACGCTGTGTGCGAAAATTTAACTGAGCTTGAAAAATATTTGATTGATGAAGGCGAGGGGCATGTGGATCCGCATGTTTGGATGGATGTCAACGGATGGATGGCTGCAGCTGATGTTGTCGCCAGGGCACTAGC
This sequence comes from Limisphaerales bacterium, assembly GCA_965657355.1. Taxonomy (GTDB): domain Bacteria; phylum Verrucomicrobiota; class Verrucomicrobiia; order Limisphaerales; family JAJOIW01; genus JAJOIW01. Next base: position 66,308 of record CBFHOE010000004.1, read on the forward strand.
TGATCATTATCCAGATTTAAAAAATGATTTTGTTGCTTCGTCCAAAATATATAAAACTGAATTAGAGGCCTTGAATGCTTATTGCCGAGTCTCTCTAAGCTCCATTCCTGAGTCTCAAAGAATACTGGTGACCGCTCATGATGCTTTTAACTACATGGCCCGTGCTTATGGGCTTTCGGTGAGGGGAATTCAAGGAATAAGTACGGAATCAGAAGCGGGTGTTAGAGAGATCGAGGATCTCGTAGATTTTTTAGTAGAGTCCAAGATTCCAGCTGTATTTGTTGAATCTTCAGTTTCTGACAAAAACGTAAAGGCATTAATCGAAGGAGCCGAAGCAAAGAAATGGCAAGTTGAGATTGGTGGAGAGTTGTTTTCTGACGCCATGGGCATAGAAGGAACTTATCGCGGAACATATATTGGAATGATTGACCATAATATCACGACCATAACTCGATCATTGGGCGGCGAAGCTCCTGAGTCTGGTTTAAATGGAAAATTAAAGACTTCTACCGAATAAAATTAAGCTTCACTGATTGTTTAAATTTGAAAAAATTCCTTGATCCAAAGAAGTTAGAAATTACTGGTGACGAGCATCCGGTCGAAGCTCCGCTAGCGGTTCATGATCTTACTGTATCTTACAATAATAAACCTGTCCTATGGGATGTAGATCTTAATATTCCACCCGGTAAACTGGTGGCTATAGTTGGGCCTAATGGGGCAGGAAAAAGTACTCTACTGAAAGCAGCGATAGACTTAGTCCCTAAAACTACGGGCGAGGTTCTCGTTTTTGGAAGTCCATATGCCAACAGCAGGGATCGTGTTGGATATGTCCCGCAAAGAGAATCAGTGGATTGGGATTTCCCGATCAGTGCCTTGGAGGTTGTTTGTATGGGGCGGTACAAAAAAATTGGCTGGTTTAATAGGGTTACTAGTGAGCACAAAAAGCATGCGCTTGATTGTTTGGAAAAAGTCGGTATCAAGCAACTGGCTAATAGGCAAATAAGCCAGCTTTCAGGTGGGCAGCAGCAAAGAGTGTTTTTGGCGAGGGCTTTGGCACAAGAAGCGGATCTTTATTTGATGGACGAACCTTTCAGCGCTGTTGATGCGGCTACTGAGATGGCAATAGTTGAGTTGTTACGCGAGTTAAAACGTACGGGGAAAACATGCGTCGTCGTGCATCACGACCTGGCTACTGTCTCACGATACTTTGACTGGCTGATTTTACTGAATATGAGAGTTGTGGCCTCTGGTGCTGTAAATGCCACATTTACTCACGAGAATTTACATAAGACATACGGTGGTAAGTTAAATGTCTTAGTCGATGCGGCTGAGGCTCTTAGCAAAGTAGCAAAGTAAATTTCCGACGATGAGCATTAAGTCAACGCAGAGCTTCAGATTCTGGAACAAGGTTACGCTGCTTACTCTATTTCTATTTTGCGCCCGTGTATTCGTCACAGAATTGTTTGGTATTCCGGATGGAGTAGAACTATCAAATAGGACAGAGGCAAAGGAGCAAGGTGACGTGCTCTTAGACCTCCTTTTAGAGACCTTGTTTTTGGCGAATTATAATACGCGATTGGTTGTGCTGAGTACTACATTATTAGGCGTTGCTTCTGGACTTGTTGGTTCTTTTCTATTGTTGCGAAAACAATCTCTGATGGGCGATGCCTTATCTCATGCTACGTTACCCGGAATCGTTCTTTCATTTTGGGTTTTAGTGACTCTTGGTAAAGACGGTAAATCATTATTACCGCTTTTATTAGGTGCGGGTATGAGCGGGATGTTGGGGGTTTCTTTGGTTTTGTTAATTCGCAAGACAACCAAGCTCAAGGACGATGCTGCCATGGGGATAATCCTTAGCGTCTTTTTTGGTTTAGGGGTTTCTCTTATTGGAATGGTGCAATCACTACCTCAGGCAAGCGCTGCTGGATTGGAAAGTTTCATTTTTGGTAAAACAGCCTCAATGATTGAAAGTGATTTTTGGATGATCGCCTCCATTTGTCTTATTTCTACGCTTCTATCGGTAACCTGTATTAAAGAACTTACACTTCTTTGTTTTGATGAAAATTTTGCCTCGGCTTCAGGTTTCAATGTTGTTTGGCTTGACCTGTTGCTTCTCTTATTGGTCGGAGCTATTACAATTGTGGGGCTCCAAGCCGTTGGACTTATACTCATCATAGCCTTCCTTATTACACCGCCTGCAGCCGCCCGCTTCTGGACTAATGACTTGAGGCAGATGCTTACAATTTCTGCCTTTTTGGGAGGGGTGAGTGGGTGGGTGGGCTCGTCTATTTCAGCTCTGCTTCCAAGGTTGCCCGCAGGAGCGGTGATTGTTCTGGTGGCTGCCTTTGTATTTGTATTGAGCATGCTTTTTGGAAAGACTGGCGGTATTGTTTACCGTTGGCAAAGGCATAGGCGTCTTAGCATCAAAGTCTCCAGGCAACATATCCTCAGAGCCGTCTTTGAAATTCTCGAAAAAAACCTGGAGAGCGAAAAAAGTATCCTAAGAAATCTGCCCATTAGGATTTCGGATTTACAAAAACATCGGTCATGGAGCCAAAAAGAACTCCTAAGACAACTTAAATCCGCCCATGGAAATGGTTATGTCGAATTTCCTGAAGATGGGATAGTTTGTCTTTCCGAAGATGGTTTTGGCGAAGCCGCAAGGGTTACAAGAAATCACCGGCTTTGGGAGCTGTTTCTCATCAGATATGCTGATGTCGCCCCATCACATGTCGACCGGGGTGCCGACTTTGTAGAACACGTATTAGGGCCTGAAATAGTCAGAAAATTAGAGGATGAGTTGCGTCAACCAGAAATCGAACCTGTCGTTCCGCCAAGTCCGCATACCATAAGTATCTCCAGACTTGAGAGTGAAAGAGGGGATAAGAAATGATAAACGAAATCTTCAATGCTTGGGGCAATTTAGACAATTGGATTGTTGTGGCAGGTATATTGAGTGCTATTTGCTGCGCCATTCCAGGTTGCTTTTTATTACTGCGAGGAATGAGTATGATGGGAGATGCGATAAGTCACGCTGTGCTTCCAGGCCTTGCAGTTGCCTTTTTATTATCCGGGGAAAGAGCAAGCTTAACCATGTTTATAGGTGCGGCAGTAGTCGGGGTTCTTACGGCCCTATTTACCCAATGGATCAGTCGGTTTGGAAATGTCGATAGAGGGGCGGCAATGGGTATTGTTTTCACCACGTTGTTTGCCCTGGGGCTCTTGATGATAGTCAAAGCTGCTGATCACGTTGATCTAGATCCTGGTTGCGTTTTGTATGGTGCTATTGAATTAACGCCTTTGGACACAATACCATTTCTCGGTCAAACGGAAATTCCACGGGCCGTCATCGTCTTGTCATTGGTGTTAATCGTGAACGTCTCAGGTTTAGTTTTATTTTACAAGGAGCTGAAACTTTGTTCCTTTGATCCGGGTTTAGCAACTTCAATGGGAATTCCTGCCAATACAATACATTTTGGTTTGATGACAGTCGTTGCTTTAACGACCGTTGCATGCTTTGAAATCGTAGGGAGTATTATCGTGATTGCGATGCTGGTAGTGCCAGCAGCCTCTGCTTTTCTCCTGACTAATAGGTTGCTGCCAATGATATTATTTTCTTGTCTCTTTGCCGCTTTGTCGTCTGTTTTTGGACACATAGGAGCTATAAGTATTCCTAAATTAATCGGTTTTGAGTCGACAATAACGTCTGGGATGATGGCTGTCGCGTCTGGTGCATTATTCCTGGCCACTTGGATTTATACACTCATTAACAGATCATTGAAAACGGGTTCACAAATAACGGAAACAAAGAACGGCTTGAACAAGAAATTAAACAGATGACTAAAAAAACCAGTAAAATTATTTCCTGGAACGTAAATGGAATCCGAGCAGCTTTGGGCAAAGGTCTTGATTCCTACTTTTTGAAGCAAAAACCTGATTTTCTATGCCTGCAGGAAGTAAAAGCTCTCGAGGAACAAGTGGACCATTCTGTTTGGCCTAACGGCTATCAATGGTTTTGGAACCCAGCAAAAAGAAAAGGTTACTCGGGAGTGGCGACCTTTTCTCAACAGAAACCAATTAATGTCATAAAAGGCATTGGCATTGAGGAGCATGATCAGGAAGGGCGGGTGATTACCCTTGAGCTAGATGGCTATTACCTTGTGAATGTCTACACTCCTAATTCTCAAAACGAGCTTGCCCGTCTAGATTATCGAGTCAATAGCTGGGATGTTGCCTTCAAAGACTTTTTATCGAGCCTGTCGTCACATAAGCCCGTTGTGTTTTGCGGTGACCTAAACGTTGCTCATGAGGAAATTGATCTAGCCAACCCAAAATCAAACAAAAGAAACGCAGGATTTACGGATGAAGAAAGGCAGAGTTTTACGAAGCTTATGGATTCCGGATTTACCGATAGCTTCCGGTTTTTTAATAAAGAGGGAGGACATTATACGTGGTGGTCTTATCGGGGGCAGGCTCGGACAAAAAATGTTGGGTGGAGGTTAGATTACTTTTGTGTCTCTGACACAATTAAACAAAGCCTGGTAAAATCCACAATCCAACCTGATGTTATGGGCTCCGACCATTGCCCAATAAAATTGGAATTAAAGAATCCAGTATGAATCAAATCTTAAATTTGAGACTTTTTATAAATATATTTATTGTTTCGGTTTCACTATTTTTAGCGATTCTTGCCAGTGCTGCCGAAGTGCAGAATTATGAATATAAAATCACAGGAAAGCTTCCCATGCCAAAAGACGCTTTTACGCAGGGGCTTACAGTGGATGGAGACAATTTGTGGCTTAGTACGGGAAAGTATGGGAAATCTAAAATATACCAACTAGATCTGAAATCCGGGAAAATCATCCGCTCTAAAAAATTAAATTCTAATTTTTTCGGTGAAGGGGTTACACAAACCGGTGACGAGGTCATTCAGCTAACGTGGAAATCAGGCTTGGCTTTGGTTTATAATAAAGAGACGCTAAAAATAATTGATTATTTTAGTCTGCCAGGAGAGGGGTGGGGTATTACAACTCATGGCTCTGACCACTTTATCAGTGGCGGTTTGAATAAAATTCTCGTTCTCGATACTAAAACTAAAAAGGTCACATCGTCTTTTGATGTCAAACACGGAGCAATTCCTGTTGGCAACCTCAATGAACTTGAATTTATTAATGGTTTTATATTCGCGAATATCTGGACCACTGATGTAGTGGTTGGCATTGATCCCAAAACAGGAAAAGTTGTGGGTTACTTTGACTTTAAAAAATTGATCAAACAGGAAGAATCCATCAATCCAGGGCATGGCGTGTTGAATGGAATAGCGTGGAATTCTCAAACCCAGGAATTGCTCATAACGGGAAAAAATTTCAAAAATATATATAAAGTTGTTGTCAGCCAAGGGCCGCTTTCCAAAAACAAAAAATAAACGCCTGGCATGACCAAGCGTTTTAAATCTACTTCAGTAAGTTGTATAGTTTTTTTAATTTCTACAATAGCTTTTCTATATCAGAGATGAGGTTATTGGAATTTGGTCTTACACCTGATTTGTATCTTTTGGCGAGCTTACCTGTTTTATCCACTAAGACTTTGTTGAAATTCCATGATATTTCGCCAGGCATTGGTGATGGTTTTTCTGTGATAGCTTTGTAGAGTGGGTGCTTTTCTTTACCTTTTACTTTGATTTTGGACATCATTGGAAAGGTTACATCATATTTTGACTTACAAAATGTCAAGATTTCCAAATCAGTTCCCGGCTCTTGGCGTCCGAAGTCGTTACTCGGAAATCCAATTACAACTAAACCTTTGTCTTTGTATTTGGAATACAAGGCCTGGAGCCCCTCGTATTGCGAAGTATATCCGCATTTGGATGCCACATTGACCATCAAGATGACCTTGCCTTCATATTTTTTTAAAGAAGTTTTTTTCCCTTTAATATCGTTAAATGGGATATTGTAGAGAGATTCATTCGCCGTAGTGTTTGACATCATCATTCCAGCTATTGCTGCCACGAAAAGGAGTATTTTCATAGACCTCAATGTGCCTCTTGTTGCTTTTTTGTCAAAGTACTTTCGATAATTAATTCAGGGACTTAATGAAATCCACGAGAGCCTGTATTTGTGTGTTATTCAAAACACCTTTGTAGGATGGCATTCCTATGTCAGAACTGGAATATTCTCTCAATACTTTCGCACTCGGATTAACGATGGATTCTTTCAAGTAATCCTCGTCTGCCGCTATTACTGTCCCGTTTTTTAATATTCTATTGGCGTTTACCAAAGCCTTTAAAGTTGGTCCAGACCTCCCAACTGTCGTTCCATCAACTGAATGGCAGGCTTGGCATCCCATTTTTTCATAGAGTGACCTTCCTGTCTCCTTTCTGACAACGGTAGAATTAGAATGGCTTGGTTTTCCTAGACCCTTATCCTTAGAAAAGGTTGAAAAATCAAAAGAATCTAAAGGGAAATAATCAGGGGAATGGATAGTAAAAACCACGGACCGCTCTACTTTTTCTTTGTTTGCAGTGGTAAGTTTATAGTTGAGCTGAACTTGATCGCTTTTGTGTATAGGACTCGTTTCCACAAAAATGGATTTTTTGTCACCTGACAACAAAATTCTTTTGGGAATAATCTTATCCACTCCGGCCTCTCCTGAATTTCTGAAGTAACCGGAGCCATACTCACTCGTTCTCTTGTAATTCCATTTTTTTATAGATATTTCAGTGAGGGAAATGGACTCTACGCTATGGCTGAAAGAAAGTAAAAAGCCATCCCTATGTGATCGAGCGTTTATGGGAATAGAATTTGGAAACGTATTGAATGAGATTCTATTCAAACTACCCCAAGTTTCAGATCGAGATCCCCAAATTTTAAATCCAGCTAGCCAAATTGATCCATCGCTCGGGTGCACGGCTCCTTTGAGGATCGGGCCTCGAATTCCAACCTGTAATTCACAAAAAGCAGCCTGAGTTGGCTGGGTTTGATCGTTCAGATAAATCACGGCCAGCTTCGATGAATAATAATCTAAACATAGAGTCAATCCGGCCAAAGGGTTCATAGAGTTTTTGGGGATATATATCTGGCCAGCACCGCTCTGTATATACCTGTGTGGCATCCAGAGTATGGGCTCCTGAGTCGGTGACATTTCGTGGACCCGATCGAGCTCTGTCCTAAAACCATAAAATCCGCCCTCTTTTATTATATGGAATGGAGTACTCGGTATCCAATTGCCCTGCTGATCAGTTGCTGTGACCCAATCTGCATCAATATTATATCCCAGGTAGGCTTGCCTAAGTCCACGAGCGAATATCACTGGAGGTTTATTGCGGGAAGATGCCTTGAGAATTGTGCCATTTAAAAACCCGCTCGTGCCTCCTCTCTGTCCGCCTTTTGCCAAATAGAAATTTCCATTCTTATCGACCACCGCGTCCATTGCAAATTCCCGGGTTTCTGTTGATTGTGCAAACTGGTTGTTGAAATTTTTATAATCTATGATTTTGTTCTGAGTTTTATCTATCACCATCTCTATCAATCCGTTCCTGGTAAAAGAAAATAACTTCCCATCATAAAACAAAATGGATTGCGGTTCGTGTAAACCGTCACCTATTTTTTCCCAAGTTAATTCTTCTCTGGTATGACATCCTGTAATTCTCCAAATGTCCCCGTCAAAAGTGCATAGAATGATTGTGTCAAAATCGACGAAGGTAAATCCACTAGGCCGGATGTCTCTAACATACTTATTTGTTTCCGGGATTTGTATTTCAGTAACATGAAGATCTTTGGGGTTTTTTATATCTATTTCGTTAGATTGGTAGAGAGTATCTCTATTTATTTCAGGCTCCTTTTTGGAGAGATTTTCTAAAAAAGCTTTGGCTTTATCTAAATCATCTGAGCCAGATTTTTTTCCTTTATTGTGGTTATGCTTAATAAGTATCTCCACTTCTTTTGCCCCGCTTGGGATGAAAATCTGAAGGATATTTTGTCCATTAATTATCCACTGGACATCAGATATGTTGGATTCAAATTCAAACGGGAGTTTTTCAACCTGGATTTTTTTACTTAATTGGGTGACAGATAAAAATAACGGTGTTTGAGTGCGGTCTATTTGAATGAAACGTCCCCAGCCTTTTCCTATCGGTATTGGTGATTCTACAACATTAGCGCCATACGCCTTATAGCTGATTGAGACTCTTTTGCCTGCTCTTGATAATTTTTCCCACCTTCCCATCTCTGAAGGAATCGGACCGACTCCAGGTTCATTGATGTCATTTGTCTTTTGTCTTGGATCTTCAATGAACTTCTCTGATTGGTTGAATCCAGGATAAATTCCCAATGCCGTGATCAGTTTACCCTTGGATTTTGTTAAGCCTTTTTGTCCGCCCGGTGTTTTACGTCCTTTATTCTCATAGGATAGGGGAGCCATTGCTGTCATTTCTAAACCCGGAGCATCATCTTTGATTGATGCCCAGCTATGACTCCAACGAAGTAAATCCAGGTCAAAACAGGCATTGACGCCATTACTCATCGGAAATACGACCCCTCGTACGGCAATGTTGTTTTCCGCCGATGCAACTTCTCGGTTCGTATGATGACGTCCGTCCACTGTCATAGTAAATGATGGTTCTCCTTTTATTAACCAGCTTGTTGAGCCAGCACCTAAATTCTCTGTGAGAAGAAAACTCATCAGAACCAAGGCTGCCTGTGCGCGTGTGTGTATGTGTGTCTTTTTGGATTTTTCTCGATAAGCTGTCATTTGATATGCTTTGGAGGTGATTTAGATCATTATACGAGATAATTAAACTTTAGCTCCCGAAATCTAATACTTTCAATACCACGTCAACGATGTATGATTGGAAGACGTCATGAGGATCAGCAGTCATTCTGACACTTTTAGCTGGCATCGCCATTTTTAATGAAACAGAGCTATGAAATATTCGAAAATTTTTAAATCAATATCGCTGAGTTTAATTGCGGCTATTTTATGTTTTTCCGCAGATGATGCAAGCGGCCAAGATACTGAGACGGGCATCGACTACCCGCTCGCTCAAGGAATCGTAAAGGGCGATAATTTAAATGTGAGAGGCCGTCCATCTTTCGCTGGGATACCTATGGGGAAACTTAAAAAGGGTGAAAAGGTTGAGATTTATGAAGTCTACAATCGGATTATGGCCAAAGAGGGCGAGCCCAGCAAATGGCTTAAGATAAAGTTACCAAGTCAAATTCCAGTCTGGATTAGCAAAAATTATTTTGAGTCTGAAACGAATCAAATTACAGCTGATGAGTTAAATTTCAGAAGCGGTCCGGGATTTGAATACGGTATTTTGGGGACACTATCCAAAGGAGATAAGGTTAGCCCATTAGAGATCAGCGGCGATTGGGTTAAATTGAGAGGCCCTGAAAATGGAAGGGCTTTTGTTGCTGCTGACTACGTTGAGTTCACTTTGAAAGGAGACAGCGCCACCGATAATATCTCTGAGCTCAGTCAATCCGTTACAGGCGCCGCGACTGATGCGAAGACTTTACATGAAGGGTCTAGTTCGATCAATGAGCCCTCTGCTGTTATTATCGAAAACACCATAAAAGTTGTCGCTTCGAAAGAGCCCTCTGCAGACCAATCAGACCAATCAGGTGAAGGAGGTGCCTCTGATACCGAAGTATTAAATATAGCTGAAGGTGAATCCGAGGACATTAATATCACAGATGTAGTTTCGATTCCACAGACTCCTGCCGAAGTCGAGGTATCTGAAAACGAATTGGATATTATTTCGGTGGAACCAGCAAGTCCTAGCCTTCTCCTAGACGACGATATTAGCAAGGACCGAAGCGCTCAAATAAGCTCCATTACAAAAACCGAATATTCAGACAATAAAAGTGAAGCGGGCTCGTCTTTGCCAGAAAAAGCTTCTGCGAAAAAGCTTAACACAACAGCCACTGAAGCTATCAAACCAGCATCTCCAAACTATTTTGAAGCATACAATTTGAATAATGCCCGTTCTGTAATACGAGAGGGGCTAGTCAAAGGAACCTTGAGTGCGAGAGCCCCCACAGCGCAAGCCCTTGTAAGCTCAAGAAATAAAAGAGTTATGAATTTTCTTTGGGCGCCAAAATATCAAAAAGGCCTTAGAAAGCTGATCGGTCGTAGAGTTATCATTCAAGGTCGAGAGATTCTTGATCGTCGTTGGCCAAAGACGCCTGTTTTATACATAGAAAAGATCCGCCTATATCCCAACTAATATTCGGAATACGAATTATTGATTTCCATTGCTATGAATAATCTTATCGATGGTCGGAAAATATCTTCCGAAATACATTCAGAAACAAAAACGGGCGTCGAAAAACTAAGAGCATCAAAGGGAATTGTCCCCGGGCTTGTTTTTGTGAGAGTTGGTGAGGACCCCGCTTCAAAAGCCTATGTGCGAATGAAGGAAAAAAAAGCCAGTGAATTGGGTATTTCTTCAAAAACTATCGTCCTGGAAAAAAGCACTTCTCAAAAAGACCTCTTATTGCTTGTAGAAAAGCTGAATTCCTCCGGCGACGTGCATGGGATTTTGGTTCAAGCTCCATTGCCTTCCCACATTGATGAAACAATAATCTTTTCTGCGGTTTCTCCTAGTAAGGATGTCGACGGTTTTCATCCAGTGAATGTCGGCAAGTTGATGCTTGGGGAGACCGATGGTTTCATGCCCTGCACACCAGCAGGTGTTCATGAACTTTTAAAGCGATCCAATATTACGACGCAAGGTGCAGAGGTTGTTATTCTTGGCAGAGGAAACATAGTGGGTAAGCCAATGGCAGCTATCCTCATCCAAAAAGGTGAGTTTTCAAATGCAACAGTGACTTTGATTCACTCACGATCTCAGAATGTTAAGGACCATTGTCTGCGAGCTGATATTCTTATCGCAGCTATGGGATCTCCTCTCTTTGTCAAAAAGGACATGATAAAGCCTGGCGCGACTGTGATAGACGTGGGCGTTAATAGGGTTGAAGATAGCTCCTCCCCCAAAGGGTATAAATTGGTCGGAGATGTGGACTTCGAAGGGATTCAACCAATTGCAGGGGCTATTACCCCTAATCCTGGAGGCGTCGGTCCAATGACAATTGCCATGCTAATGCATAATACACTGAGAGCTGCTAAGAAGGATTGACGGCCCCAATAACATATCTTGGAAACATTTTAAAGTGCGAGAATGGTTAGGAAAAGCCAAGGATTTGGTGCTCTAGTGCCTGATTTGTGGCTGGAATTTTGTTTTATTGGTTTCTGATATTCTGATGAGAAGCAAAATGTGTTCTTGCCAATTTGCAAAGTATTCGTTCAATTGTTTCCAATTCTATGGATGACAAACAACCACGCAAGGGCTCTTTAAGCCCCAAGATCTTTTTGCCCGTAATTCTCGGGGTGTTAGCATTCGTTGTCTATTTGCTTACTTTAGCTCCCTGGCTTTCTTTCAAAAATGTAGAGCAAGCAGCAACCGCAGGAGGTTGGAATTGGGAAATAGCCGAAAACTATTTTGTGGCCCCATTAACCTACCTCATTACACTTCCGTTAAGGTTGATTGGAGGGGGAACCCCTTCGCCTTTGCTATTAAATGCTGTTTCAGCAACGTGCGGCGCGCTTTCCGTTTTTGCGCTTGCCAGCGCTATCAGATGGTTTCCGCAAGACAGAACAAGGGAGCAACGTATTCGCGAAAAATCATCCAAAGGACTTCTTAGCGGACCTCTTTTTTGGGTGCCCATCGTTTCGGGGGCACTTTTGTTTTGCCTCAATTTAACTATTTGGGAGAGTGCTACCTCGTATACAGAGGAAATGATCAACCTGCTGGTTTTTTCATTCATCATTCGCGCAATCCTAAAATCTCGGGTCGATCAATCAAACTTGAGGATGATTATCGCCGCTTTCCTTGTTGGGGCTGGCCTATCCAATGACGGTGGATTTATTGGTTTTCTGCCCTTTATTTTTGCCGGATTTATTTGGTCGAAGAAGAAAGATTTTCTCCAGTTCCAATTTCTCTTACCAGGTATCGTCGCTTTTCTTGTGGGTATAAGTCTGTATTTCCTGGTACCCATTATCCACCCATACAATGGAGTTGATGGGGTTGGATACTTCGAGAGACTGTTTAATTACCTTGGAAACCAAAAAAGTTATATTTTACTGAGACAGTTTCGACTCCCGGCCATTATTTTTGGAATGACCTCAATAGTCCCGGTAATATTTGCAACAATCAGGTGGCCAGGTCAGTTTGGAGATATGTCAGCAATCGGAGCTTTTTTCTCTCAGATAATGTTCCGAATTTTTCATCTCGTATTCTTATGCGCCTGTCTTTACATATTTTTTGACCAAGCCCATAGCCCTCGACAATCAGAGATGGGATCGACTCTATTATATTTAAGATTCCAATTCCTTACAGCATTGGCATTTGGGTATTACCTTGGTTATTTCATTATTCTACTTTCGAAAGCACCGGAGTCTCGGCGACGTAAAAAAACTGTTTTACCTCCAGAGTTTTCCAAGACATTAGCCTATGGCCTTTCTGCCATTGCTCTCATTTCACCTGGAATTTTATTTGCCAAGAATGCAGGTTTCATTCTTGGACAAAAAGCAACCCCTTGGAAACAATATGCTGACCTCATGTCCGAGGGTATCGTCCTAGATGGAGAGGGACCACATTTTGTCGGAGCCAACAGCTTGGGCGGTGGGAGAGGGGCCATCACCTTGAAACTCCTTCGCAGTAATCTATCGAACAAACAAATGGGCTCGATGCTGCTGTTTGATGCCTCAGCCGGCTATCTCTTTAACCCGATATACCACAAATATTTAAAAAATAAATTTCCAGAAGTATATCCAGAACTGCCGGACATCGTTGAAGGTCAAGATGAGTATTCCGCGCAGGATGTCATCACCATCTTCAAGGCTTTGACATCCAACGGAAAAGCCTTTTACCTGAACCCAAGTTTCGGGATGTTTTTTGAGGTAATGTATTCCCAGCCATCGGGCATGTCATACTCCCTTACTTCATACCCTGCCGAGGGTATTGATTTTGTAAAACTTTCTGATGCCACTGTCAGCAAGCTCGATGATATGGTTGAAACTGTTGATGAAGATCTTATCAAACCGCTTGTTCGGCTGAATAAATTGGATCCTCCCAGGTCAGTTAGAAACGGCCAAAAAGTTCAAACTAATCAGGGGCGCTTAAGCTTCCTCATTTCACGGTATTGCAATGACGTCGGTTACAAACTCATGAGGAGCGGTCACGTGGAACTGGCTCGGAAATATCTTGAGATGTGTAAATCTATCAATCCGGACAATGTCTCAGCTCAAATGAACCTTTTTGCCATCGACCTCATTCAAAAAACCTCAGGGAAAATGGTCGCTTCAGACTGGGAATACCCGGAAGAAATGAAAGAGTTTATTGATGAAAAGTTAAAGAGCTTTAATGACGTACAATCCTTATTAGGGATGTATGGGTTCTTCGATAATCCGTCATTAACCTTTGGGTTATCCCAGATTTTTATGACCAACGGTTATCCAAGACAAGGGTATCAATTGCTCATGCGAACCCTCGAATTAGATCCAACGAATTATCTATATTATGCGGATGGTTCGATGTTCATTCTTAATCAAAATCGTCCCGATATTGTAAGAAACATTCTTGATCAACTAAACAAGAACATCAATTTTGAGGATGTACCTTTTGAAGATCAAAATTTATCTTTGAAAATTGAGGCCCAAATCCTTCTCAAAGAGGGCAGGTTAGACGAAGCCGTCAAATTAATAGAAGATGATGCAGCCAAGGAGCCTTTACGTGAATCCACTCTCAGGTTTCTTGCTGGCATTTATGAAAAAGCAGGGCAACCAAGTAAGGTTATAGAAATTTGTAATAAGCAACTGAGCAGCTTTCCTGAAGACCACGGAACGATTCTTAAACTTGGACTCGCATATGCATTGAATGAGGATTTTCAACGCGCGCTCGATGCCAACAATAAAGCTATCAAGCTTAAAGAAAACTTTTGGCAAGCCCATAAAAATAATGCCTTTGTTTACTCAAAACTTGACCAATGGGAAGATGTTATCGATTCGCTTGAAAAAGTGATGGCAATAAGGCCTGCCTATTACGAGGGCCATGTGGAAATCGCTCATGCTTACCAAACTCTTGGGGACAATGCCAATGCAGTAAAACACCTTAAGGAGTATTTAATTACCATTCCGTCAGGGTCTGCAAGGGCCATTGCTGTCCAAAATCAAATTGACCAATTGGAAGCAGAGGCTGAATAATTTTTAATCTTCCCTATGAAGATTGCCCACGTCATAACGAGATTGATTGTCGGTGGGGCCCAGGAAAATACTCTAGCCAGTGTACTGGGCTTGCGCCAAAAATATGGCCTTGATGTTTCTTTGATCGCGGGACCAACTTCTGGGCCAGAGGGCTCGTTAACAGATGAGATAAAAAATGAAATAGGCGAGGACTATCATGAGATTCCCGAACTCATTCGCTCAATTCATCCATTGAAAGATTATCGGGCATACAAATTACTTAAATCTCACTTTAAACAACATAAGCCAGACATCGTTCACACCCACTCCGCGAAAGCTGGATTTCTGGGAAGAATGGCAGCTTTTGATGCTAAAGTTCCCCTTGTAATTCATGGTATCCATGGTCCCTCATTCGGCCCATTCCAAAATGGGCTTAAAAATTTCTTGTATCTTCAAGCGGAACGTTGGGCCGGAAAAAGAACAGATCATTTTGTCAGTGTCGCCCGTGCCATGACGCAACAATATCTTGCTGCCGGGATCGGGTGCCAGTCAAAATACACTCGCATTTTTAGCGGATTCCCAATCAATGCCTATGATAATCAAGAGAAGAGGGATGCCATTCGCAGGGAGCTGGGTATCTCGACAAGTGATTTTGTCGTAGGAAAAATAGGTAGGCTCTTCAAGCTAAAAGGCCATGGTGACCTTTTCAAAGTTGCCCCTCGGTTAGTGAAAATGATTCCCGAAATTAAATTCCTCCTCGTGGGAGGAGGCCCATGGGAGGCAAAGTTTAAAAACATGGCAGATAGGCATGGCTTATCTGATTACTTTGTTTTTACTGGTCTTGTTCCTCCTCAAGATATTCCTGGTTTAATATCAACGATGGACCTTCTGATCCATCTTTCCTTACGGGAGGGGCTTCCACGCGCTATCCCTCAAGCTCAGGCGGCTGGGAAACCCGTGATTGCTTACGATTGTGATGGGGCTGGTGAAGTGTGTCGAGATGGCCGGTCTGGTTATCTAATTCCACCGGGGGATAGGCTTTCATTATGTGAATTAATTTCTCAAATCTATAACAATCCTGATCTGGCTTTCAAATTCGGGTCCCAGGGAAGAGATTACGTGATGGAGAACTTTTCAGTGGAAAAGTTGGTTGATGAACAATACCGACTTTACAATAATTTAGTTGCCAATCTTTCACCTAATTACGATATCTGATCGCTTGCTTGCATTTCCATATACATTTTATTGTCTGAGTTTTTTTTGCGGATTCCTATTAAGCTTTCTATTAGTTCCAGTTATTCGATTAAAATGTGAGCAACTGGGCTTAGTAGATAATCCAGGTTATCGGAAAATTCATCATTCACCTATTCCACTTGCTGGAGGGCCAGTGATCATGCTTGCTTTTAGTATACTATTGGTATCTGGGGCTGGTGGTTTTGTCCTGCTGGATACGCTGTATGATTCTGAAGGTATTTCAAAACTTGCATATGGTGTAAGGGCAAAAATATTTCAGATCTCAATGATTTTGTTAGGAGGGATAGTTCTTGGGGTCATGGGAATACTTGACGATAAATCCGCATACTCCGCAAAAACGAAATTATTCTGGCAAATCATTGGGGCAATGCTCTTGGCATCGTCAGGAGCACGAATGACTATCTTTATTGAGACAATCTGGATTCAATACCTGCTGACCATCTTCTGGGTATTAATCTTAGTCAATGCTTTCAATTTTATTGATAATATGAATGGGGCCTCGTCTGGGCTCGGAATTATTGCCTTGGCTTTTTGTTCCCTGTCAGGGCATCACGCCAATCAATACCTAGTGCCTGGATTAGGTATTCTTTTTATAGGAATAATAGCTGGTGTGCTTTTATGGAATTTTCCACACGCAAAAATATTTTTAGGTGATTCCGGAAGCCATTTGATAGGTTACCTCGTCGCGTTTATTACCATAAAAGCTACGTACTATTCCTCTGAGGTTCATGAATCTCGAATGGCAGTCATAACTCCTTTGTTTTTCGTGGCGGTGCCATTGATTGATATTTTTCAGGTGACGATTATGCGTGCTATTCGAGGGAAGCCAATTTGGATCGGGGACACAAGACATCTCACACATATCCTTTCAAAGACAAAGCTCGGAAAAGTCGGAGCTGTAGTTTTTCTTTGGTTGATGGCCATTTTATTGGGATTTATTCCCTATTTATTTTCCTGACATTATCTGAGTCTAGGATAGGATGTCATTTCCAACCATATAGATGAATTATCCCTGGGATGTTGCCTGGGAGAAGTCGATGCAACGATGAAATTTACAAGTCAAATATACTCATTGGTAGTTTTAGGATTTATTTTCCTTCTTTTGGAACCAGCCAGGGCTCAAGACGCTCAACTCAAAAGGCTGATGAGAGAGCATATAGAAAAGATAGATAAGAACTCGGAAAAATTAAAAATCCCTGAATTTCCTGAAGGAAAAGATTGGTTTAATTCGCCTGCTTTGAAATTTGGAAAAGAGCTCGATGGTAAAATAGTCGTTCTGGATTTTTGGACGTATTGCTGTATCAATTGCATTCACGTCTTACCGGATCTAGCCGAGTTGGAGAGAAAATATGCTGCATACCCAGTTGCTTTTGTTGGTGTTCATTCCGCTAAGTTTGACAATGAAAAGGTCTCAGAAAATATTCGTCAGGCGGTTTTAAGATACGAAATTGAACACCCCGTTATCAATGATGATGAGATGTTTATTTGGAGGAGTATTGGTGTTCGGGCCTGGCCATCCATGGTTGTTGTTGGACCTAAAAACAATATCTTACTCATGGTATCTGGTGAAAATAAAAAAAATATCATAGATACTGCAATCTCGGAGGCTTTGAATTTTTATTCACCTGATCTGTTCAAATACGATCCAGTGCCTACTGCTCTGGAGAGAGATAAAAGCGTTAATGAAAAATCAACATCACCTCTTCGTTTTCCAGCAAAATTGGCATACGACAAAAACAAAAAGCGAATTTTTATTAGCGATTCCAATAATAACAGAATCATCGTTACTGATCATAGCGGCGAGTTCTTATCCAGTATCGGAAATGGCAGAGTTGGTTTAGTCGATGGGTCATTTTCAGAAGCACGTTTTAATCGTCCGCAGGGAATAACTTGGTATCGCGATAAACTTTACGTGGCTGATGCAGAAAACCATGCTTTGCGAGAAATAGATATGGAGAATGAAAAGGTAACTACTCTTGCTGGCAATGGAGTTCAAGGAAGGGATTATTCTGGTGGCAAATCCGGAGCCAAGCAACTTTTAAGCACTCCCTGGGATGTTTTAGGCGTCGGAGATAAAATATTTATTGCCATGGCTGGGACGCATCAAATTTGGGCATGGGACCTCAAATCTAAAATAGCATCAAATTTCAGTGGTGACGGATCTGAGCAAAATCTCAATGGCGAAGGAGCCCTCAAAGTAGCCTGGTCTCAGCCTTCTGGTTTAGCCACCAATGGAAAAGATATTTATATAGCAGATAGTGAAAGTAGCACTATTCGTGGGTTGGAAATTGCAACCGAAAGGGCATTTCCTATTGTCGGTGGCGATGTCACTCAGCCAAGAAATCTTTTTGATTTTGGAGATGTTGACGGAATTGGAGATGATGCAGGGCTACAACATCCATTAGGAGTTTTCATGTATAACAACGATGCATCGGTTTTAGTCGCCGATACTTACAATCACAAAATCAAAACACTTAATCCAACGGAGAGGACAATTTCGACACTTGCTGGGGTAGGCACCGCTGGATATAAAGATGGTCCATTTGAAAAGGCTCTTTTTGCTGAGCCCTCTGGCTTTTGTGAAACGGATGATAATCAGGTCTTCTTGGTGGCTGATACAAATAACCACAAGATCAGAATTATAGATTTAAATAAACGAGAGGTGTCCACTCTAGAACTAAAAAACATACCTAATGCACTGTCGCCATACGAGCATGGGCAATGGGATCTTTCGGGTTTTTCTGATGCAAAAGCCGAAAAAGTAAAACTTGTTGTCGATCTCAGCTCCAAAGAGCCCATATCGATTCCAATTTCTTTAAAGCTCCCAAGTGATCAGAAAATTAATGAACTAGCCGAATCTCGTTGGCAGGTTACAAGTAATGAATCATCGAAAAACCAAAATGCAAATTTCTTTCAAGCCCTTGAGACGAGAAAGGGAGTTATCGATCCGATAAATCCATCTATTTCATTAATAATAGACCCATTGAAGTTGGATTTAAAAGAGGGGGCAACTTCAATTAATTTTGAATGCGTTGCATACTATTGCGGAAAAAATGACACCATTTGCAAAGTAGGTCACATTAAACGCGAGCTTTTAATTTCTGATGCATCGCTCACAAAACCCATAAACAAAACCCCTCTACCCTTAGTATTTGAGATCCAGGATATGACAAAAAAAATTCATTCTCTATTGGATCCTTTGTTAGAGGAACCAATAAATAAATAGTGAGAATGGAAACTAAAACATTTTGAAAGTCTAAATTGATGAAATTGAATCATAAATTATTACCAAAAATTTTCTTGGTATTGCTGTTGTTTTTTACGGCAGAATCTGTAAGTGCACAGAAAAAATTAGTAGATGCTAAAAATACTAGGACAGGAAATCCAGAGCCACAAAAAGATCCCGATTTTGCCCAATTTGGAATTTATAGTAAAACAGCGTCAAGGCCACAAAGGGTAAAAGAAACCAAGACTCAGCTTCCTATTAAATTTAAAAAGAATCAAAGGATAGCATTCATAGGCAATACCCTTTTGGAGAGGTCTCAATATTTTGGTTATATTGAAGCGGCACTTCATCAGCATAATCCCGGATTGAACCTCGTTGTAAGAAATTTTTCCTGGTCAGCGGATACTCCAGACATCCAGCCTCGGCCAAACAATTTTGCTGACTTGGAGCAGCATTTGACTTACGAAAAAATTGATATCATTCTTGCATCATTCGGATTTAATGAATCTTTTGCCGGGCCTTCAGGGTTGCCTGCTTTCAAGCAGTCACTGAATTCCTATATTCAAAAACTGCAATCCAGTGCTTTCAATGGTCAAATAGGCCCTCAAATTATCCTGTTATCTCCGATTGCCAATGAAAATATTGATAACGTCTCCGCTGCGGATAGGAACAATCATAATATTGCGTTATACGCCCAGGCTATCTCCGAAGTAGCTATGAAAAGGGGAATCGGATTTATAGATGTTTTTGGGCCAACTAAAAAGGCAATGGAGAATACTAAAGTTGATCTAACCTTTAATGGGATTCATATGGTCGAGGCTGGATATGAATTACTCGGAAGACTCGTTTCTCGAGCCCTCACAGGAAAAATTATAAATACTTTTGATAAACCATTGAGAGAAGAAGTCGTTGATAAAAATAAGCAATATTTTAGAAGGTATAGGCCTTTGAATACTTATTACTATACCGGCGCTCGAAATAAATCATATGGCTATCTGGATTTTTTACCGGCTATGAAAAATTTCCAGATAATGACTGAAAATCGGGATCAAAGAATCTGGTCGTTAGCTCAAGGGAATGATGTTGACGGCATACCAAAAGATTTGAATGTAAAGCAGATGCCTGTCACATCGCAGAGTAGGGGAGCGAATAAGTGGCTTAGTCCAGAGGAAGAACTGGAAGCTTTCCAAGTTGATCCTGGTTTTGAGGTCAATCTGTTCGCATCTGAGGTGGAATTTCCTGATGTGGCATGCCCTATTCAAATGAGATGGGATACACGGGGGCGCATGTGGGTGAGTTGTTCGACGACATACCCGCACGTTTACCCCGGTAACGAACCAAACGATAAGATCGTTATTTTGGAGGATACAGATCAAGATGGAAAAGCTGATAAGTCAACGGTCTTTGCTGATGATCTCCAAATTCCTTTATCATTTGAACTTGGAGACGGCGGGGTTTACATCTCCGAGGAACCACATTTGATCTTTATCAAAGATACTGACGGAGACGATAAAGCTGACTTTAAAAGAATTCTTTTTACCGGGTTCGGATGTGAGGATAGTCATCACGCCCTGCACGATTTTGTATGGACCCCTGAGGGGGACCTATTATTTAGGGAATCCATTTTTCATAATAGTCAGGTAGAAACACCTTATGGACCGGTCAGAGCAAGAAACAGTGCCTGGTTCCAATTGCATCCAAAATCGCATCGATTGACCTCTTTTGGTAGCTACCCCAACACTAATCCTTGGGGTGTGACATTCGATAGGTGGGGTTATCATGTTGCCAGTCACCCCATTTTTGCTGCTGCTTTTCATGCGACTAACCCTCCGTTTCCAACACAGCATCCACGCGCTGCCGGAATAAAAGCCTACTCGGGGGTCTGCGGACATGAATTTGTAGATTTCGATTTCTGGCCAGAGGAAATGCAAGGTGGATATGTGAAAGTTCGTTACAAGCCAACTAATAGGGTAGAATTTCACACCTGGAACCAAAATGAGGACGCGTTCTCTGAGAGTTACCAAAAGGATCTTATCTTTTCTACTAATTTGAGTTTTATTCCAACGGATCTAAAATACGGCCCTCGTGGTGCAATGTATGTGGTCGACTGGTATAATCCAATCAAAGGGCATGCGCAGTATTCCCTGAGAGACGAAAGAAGAGATAGGAAATCTGGCCGTATTTGGAGGATAATTCCAAAGGGAGCCAAACTACCGCCGGCCCCCAAAATATACAATCAACCTGTTCCAGAGCTATTAGATCTTTTAAAAAGGCCTGAGTATCGCATTCGATACATGGCAAAAATGGAACTCAGAGAGCGGTCGGAACAGACTGTGATTCAAGAGTTGGATAAATGGGTTAATCACCTCGATATCAAGGACCCAAATATCGATCACCATATTCTTGAAGCTCTTTGGATGTACAAAGGTGTCGACAGTTATAATCAATCTCTTTGGTATCGTTTATTGGATTCAAAGAATGAGCATGCGCGTGCCAGTGCTGTAAGGTTTTTACGCTCATGGCATAAAAAAATCTCGAAAGAGAAACGTAATTCTATTCTTAAGCGGTTCGCCAAAGATAAGAGTGCTTTCGTTCGGATGGAATCTGCCATAGCTGCAAGTTACATTGGTGACAGAGAGGCCCTTGACTCCATACTTCCAATACTCTCTTCAAAAATGGGCGCTCACCTAAAATATGCAGTGGCATGTGCATTAGGGTCAGAAGCTCTAAGGGCTCATTGGATGAACAATTCTGGATATGAAGATGTTAATGCTTTCTTCAGAGAATCTAAGTCTAAAGATGAGTTTGCTGAACCAACTCCATCTGCTTCTCAAGCTCAATTTGATTCACAAAAAGATTTGAAGGTTGTCGAAATTTCATGCGTTCCGGAGAGGATGAGATTCACCAAGCAAAAAATAAATGTTAAGTCAGGTCAGCCCATAAAATTAGTTTTCACAAACCCGGATGCTACGGATCATAACTTTGTGCTCGTCCAACCCGGATCAGTCGAGCAGGTAGGAAGTGCTGCGAATGAAATGGCAAAAGACCCAAAAAATATGACCTCGAATTTTGTTCCTGTCTCAATGAAGCAAAAAATAATTACCGCTTCTCCCATGATTGGCCCAAATAGAAAATCAAAAGTTGCAGTGGTTAGGTTTAATGCCCCTCTTAAACCAGGGGGTTATCCATATATCTGTACTTTCCCGGGGCATTGGGTTATTATGAAAGGAATGCTCGAGGTCCAATAATGAGTTAATAAAATTAAATTAGAAATGATTTTTAATTGCCCTAATTGCTCAGCCCAAAAACTAGGTTTTTTGTTCAAGGTTTGGCTGACTCGATGAATTTGATGATCTCACTTGAGGTGTATCGCTTTTTATAACTTTCGTAAAAAAGCTTACCTTTAATTATTCCATTTTTATCAATTATAAAAAATCCAGGATACGGTAGAATGCTCTTTGCTTCATAATTTCGGATTCCATATTTGTCCATCACCTCTCCCTTTTTATCGGAGAGTAGTGGAAATAAAATTTTCCTGGATCTAGAGAATTTTTGCAGGACAGCGGTATCATCGCTGCTGATTCCAATCACGCGAATCTTTTTGCTTTTCAGTTTTTTTGAAGATTTTTGCAATTCTATCAACTGTTTTTTGCAGAAAGGGCACCAATCAGCCGACCTGTAAAATAATATCGCAGTCCAATCAGCATCAGCTTGCTCAACAAATTCATTCAGTTCCTTTAGTTGGTTCTCTGAGTCAGGGAGCTTAAATTCGGGTGCTTTAGAATTTACCACCAGTCCTGGTGAAAATGTTGTTTTCCCTTCGGGTTGGGGTAACCCCGTTGAGGAAAAATAAAAAAACAGTAGGACAATGGAGAATATTTTTTTAACTTTCATAGATTTAATTTCGCAAAGCATTATCCTAACTTTTTGGAATCACTATACAATTCTCCAATGCCGATTCCATCGTAATTATTTACAGAGCTTACATCCAACATACGCCTTCCATCTATAAGTACTGCATTTGGGTTTATGTCGTTAATTATTTGTGGCAGTTCTTTAAATTGTTCCCAGCGAGTCATCAATAAGACACCATCAACTTCTGATATTGCATCAGATAAGTTTGCTGTATAAGTGATGTTTTCTTGAGGGAAAATTTTCTGAACTTCGGTTGAGGCTACCGGATCGAATGCTTTGATTGTTGTTCCTTTATTTAATAGCTCTCTTAAAACCGGAAGAGATGGAGATTCTCGTATGTCGTCGGTTCCCGGCTTAAACGCGAGGCCAAGAACAGCAATAGTACTTGTGCTCATATCTTCCACATGTTTCTCCAGAAGATCTATCATCTTGAAAGGCTGCTTAGAATTGACATCTAGGACAGCTCTCAACACCGACATATCCAACCCATCGCGAGCCCCGTGTGCTACCAATGCTTTTACATCTTTGGGGAAACAACTGCCTCCGAATCCACACCCAGCATCAAGATAGTTTATCATGCCGGGCTTAACTTTTGTTCCATCGTCATTTTGGGGCATAAATCTTTTGTCCAAATGAACCCCGCGCATTACTTTTTTAACATCCACTCCGGGTGTTTGCGCACATAGGTTTCCAATCTCATTTGAGAAAGATATTAAAGTCGCCAAAAGAGAATTTGCGGCATATTTAATCATCTCTGCTGTGTTACAATCTGTGAAAATCTTATCCACCATAGGAAAGCATGCATACAGTTCTTCCAAGTCCTTCTGTGTTTTTTTATTTATGCCTCCAAGGACGATTCTGTCAGGATGCATAAAATCATTTATGGCCTCACCTTCTTTTAAAAACTCTGGATTCATGCCCACACCAAAGTCTTGCCCTGCTTTTTTTTGTGAAGCATTTTCAATTTCCGGGAGCACGATATTAGATGTCGTTCCTGGAACTACTGTGCTTTTGACAATCACCGAGTGCCATCGATTTAAGCTGGAGATTGCTTTCCCAATTTGTTTCGCAGCCGCTTTGATGAAAGAGAGATCTATGAATTCACCATCAAAAGGAGTTCCTACGGCAATTATCGAAATATTTGTATTACGCACTGCCTGTGATAGATCTTGAGTGGCTATTAAGTTTTTTCCAGAATGTTTTTTTAATAGTTCTTCGAGCCCCTTTTCGTGAATTGGTGGTATTCCTGTGTTAATTGATTTTACTTTTGTTTCGTCTACATCAACGCAAATAACCTCATGCCCTTTTTCAGCAAAGCAGCGCTGACCAAACCCACATAGCCGGTCCCGATAATTGAGATTTTCATAAAATTAGAGGTCTGCCGCTTTTAAGTTTTCACTATACCAAATCATGGTTTTCAATAGGGCGTCATCAATGGTCCATTTGGGTCTGTAACCGATATTTTCAATCGCTTTTTTAATGATTGGGCATCTGCGATTCGGGTTATCTACAAGATAGTTATAATCAGTGCTCTTTTGTTTTATAACATTTCCGGTATAACCAAAATGTTCTCTTCCAAGTTGCGCCATTTTTTCGGCCAGCTCATACATGGAGATTTCTGGTTTTTCCACTCCGATATTATATGGCTCTCCAGGGGTGCCGTTAACAAGTGTTTTATAATACCCTGTTATGGCGTCAGCAATGTAGCAAAACGTCCTTGTAGGAGATCCATCAGATAAAAGAACAATATCTTCACCCTCAAATATATTTCGAGCAAAGTCGGGTATAACCCTTCGGTCTGATATTTTTAAACCTGGTCCAAAGTTGTTGAAAGGCCGCGCTATGGTAACTGGAATCTGATGCTGCTGCGCAAAATTTACGCATAAAGTTTCGCCATACCTTTTCGACTCATCATAGCATGCTCGGGGACCGGTGCATGAAACAAGTCCCCGATATGTTTCTGGTGTCGGTATGGCATCGGGGGTGGGGTCGCCGTAAATTTCACTTGTTGAAAAAAATAAAAATCCAGAGACAGATTTTTCCCTGGCTGCCTGATTTTTTGAATAGTTTAAGAGGTTTCTTAGCCCCTCAACATTTGCATCCATCGTTTCAATAGGGTGTCTTCTGTAAAAAATGGGAGAAGCAATAGATGCGGCATGGATTATCCAATCATAATCAGGAGAATCATCAGGTAGTGGATGGGTTATATCGTGATTTTTAAGAACAATGTGAGGTTTCTCAGCACAGTTTTTTAACCACTCGGGTATTCCTCGTATATAATTATCAAATACAAATAGTTGGATTGGTTTTTTTGCCTTGGTTTCATTGTAAAATAATATTGATTGAACAAGGTAATAACCCAAAAATCCTGCTCCTCCCACACACAAGAGAGTGTCCCCTTCCATTTCTAAAAATTCTTTTTCTAAACGGGATACAATATCCGTAAGGTCAGACAGTATTACGTCCTTCGCATTTTTAGGGTGTTCCTTTTCCATAGGGTGGCCAATTCAGTGAAATTTATATCAAAAATTTATGCTAATCGATTCAAATCCAATTACTTAGTCGTAAATTAGTTGGGTGTTTTTCTTGTTACTAACACGAGTTATACCTCTTTATCGCCACATATGTTCGGGAATAAAGCAATTATGTCCCAAAATGAAGCAGTGAAACTTTCTTCACCAACCTGATTTCGGTTCTTCCATCCCAATATAGTCTGTCGGTCTCATGGGAGATTTTGATAAAAAGATGTAATATTCTTCGCAAATAACCTTTTCGGAAGTGGTGGGTAATCGATTATTGTATGATTCCAAATTGAGAGGAGAAAATGTGTTTGTCAGAATTTTGTCGTAGCTAAAGTTTAATTTGTCATTCTGACTAGCCTATATGTTTTTCAAATTGCCGACAAAAATTCGCTTTTGATCGGGTTATTCTTTCTGTTTGGTCGATTTCTGGTTTCTATGATGAGAGGCTGCGTTATCTAAATAATAGAATTATCTTTGTCAAGAAGGACATTTACATTAGTAGACAATCTCAGTAACAAATTGAGTTTTCGGATGAAACCCAACGATTGCCAAAACATACAGGCCATTATTTTTGATTTGGATGGAACTATTGTGAATAGTGAGCCTCTTGCACGAACAAACATTCTTCGAACTATTCGAAAAGCTTGGGCATAAGCATGATCATGGAATTAATTTTGCCAAATATCTCGGAACATCAGACGAAGCTGTCTGGATAGATTTTTTGAAAAAACACCCCCAAGATAAATCTCTAAACGAACTTTTACATTGGAAACAGGAGGAATACTTAAAAATAGCGAGGCAGAAAAACCCCGTTTTTTCCGGAGCCACTGAAATGATTCAAGAATTATCCCAGGATTATAAACTCAGCATAGCTTCTGGTTCCAGACACGAAGTAATAGAGACGATGCTTAAATTGGCCAAGGTAGATCACCTTTTTCCGGTAAAGGTAAGTTCTGAAGATGTAGAAAATGGCAAGCCAGACCCTGAAATATTCATAATGACAGCTGATAAATTAGGAGTTGATCCTTGCTCATGCCTTGTTGTTGAAGATTCGATCCATGGAGTTACCGGAGCTAATGCGGCTGGGATGAAGACAATCGCAATTACTCATTCTTTCAAAGCTGAGGACCTTTCGCATGCTTGGAGAGTCGTTTCGACGTATCTCGAAATTTTGAACCTTCTCATTAGGTAAGCCAAAATCTCATGAACGATTCGCAGTAAGATGGAGTTGTAAGTGCTTGTTGGTTTATTGTAATATTAATCACAATTCATCTATTATGATTATTCGCAAAAATTGGACTTTCGGTTTTGGTAGGGAATGTAGATCTCTTATGTGGCTTTGTCTAATGACGCTGCTTTTTGAGGTCCACATTGGATTGCTCATTGACTTAAGAGCTGAGGGTAAGGGCCGTCCAGTTAGAATTCTTTTTTTGGGTCATGACTCTACTCATCACAATTCCAATGAATACTTTCCTGTTCTCGCGAGAGAGCTTGGAAGAGATGGAATTTATTTTGATTACCAGACGAAGGTTAGTGAAGCTTTGAAGGCGGATTATTTAAAGCAATTTGATGGAGTATTGCTTTATGCCAATCATATGGCCATTACTCCCAGAGAGTTGGAAAACCTTGTTGATTTTGTCGAATCCGGTGGGGGATTTATACCCGTGCATTGCGCAAGTGCCTGCTTTACGAACCAGAAAAGATTCATAGAACTTGTAGGTGGTAGATTTAAAAGTCACGGAGGTGAAGTATTCACGGCCAAGATTACTAATCCCAATCATCCTGCAGTAAATGGAGTAAAAGAATTTACAACATGGGACGAGACCTATGTGCATGATCAACATAATTCGGACAACCGTACTATTCTCATGACTCGTACAGATGATCAATCAGGTCATGAAGAGCCATGGACCTGGGTGCGGAGCCAAGGCGAAGGACGGGTTTTTTACACGGCTTCCGGTCATGATGAAAGAACCTGGAATGATTCTGGATTCCACCAGCTCCTTAAGAGTGGGATTTTGTGGGCAATAGGGGATAACACTCACCTCGAATATCAAGAATTTTTGAAGTCCAGGCGCCCATTGAAATATGAAAAAAGAGATAATATTCCCAATTATGAGCGGCGGCCTGAGCCATTAGCTCTGCAGCATCCACTGAGCGCTGAGGATAGTTTGGATTATACCCGAGCTCCAATTGGCTTCGAAATTCAAACCTTTGCCACTGAGCCAATGATTGTTAACCCGATGGCCATGTCCTGGGATTCATCCGGTAGGTTATGGGTTATTGAGTCGATTGATTACCCGAACGAGATACCGAGCGATCGCACCAAAGGTCGAGACAGTATAAAAATACTCGAAGATACAAATAATGATGGCAAAGCTGACAAGGTTACAGTTTTTGCAGATGGGCTCAACATACCTACAAGTCTATTGTGTATCGATGGAGGTGTGATCGTTTTCCAAGCTCCGGATGCGATCTTTATGAGAGATACAGACGGTGATGACCGCGTCGATGAGAAGAAAATACTTTTTTCGGGATTTGGTATGGGGGATACACATGCCGGCCCATCTAACCTTCGTCTAGGTCTAGATAATTGGATATACGGTACTGTCGGGTATTCAAGGTTCCGTGGTGAAGTCGGTGGGGAACAACATGACTTTGGTATGGGCGTTTTCAGGTTCAAGAAAAATGGCTCTAAAATGGAATTTCTTCATCAATTCAATAACAACACCTGGGGACTTGGCTTTAATAGCGACGGTGAAGTTTTTGGTTCAACTGCCAATAATAACCCATCATTCTTCGGTGGACTCTCAGCCGTCTCGCTCGGAACGCCATCCGGAAGTGCCAAAATGATTGCCTCCTCTCCGAAATTTCACCCAATTACACCTAATATTCGGCAAGTCGATGCCTTCGGCGCATATACAGCCGGATGCGGACACTCATTTACCACTACCGATAAACTCCCTGATTTTTTGCAGGAGGATATTGCCTTGGTAAATGGGCCGACTGGAAACCTAACTGGGATGTATAGAATTGTAAAAGATGGAGCCGGTTACCTTGCAAAAAATAATTTTGCGTTTGTAGCAAGCGCGGACGAGTGGTTTTCGCCTATTCAAGCCGAGGTTGGACCCGATGGGCATATTTGGATAGCGGATTGGTATAATTTTATAATCCAACATAACCCGACTCCAAGTTCTCAGCGCGGCGGATATGATGCCAAAAATGGCAAAGGCAACGCCCACATCAACCCAAACCGCGACCGTCAGCACGGAAGAATATACAAAGTGGTTTGGAAAGGGGCAAAACAAGATGAAATGCCCACATTGAAAAATGCAGGAGTTCGAAAACTCGTACGCTTTCTCGGGCATTCAAACCAATTTTGGAGATTAAAGGCACAAGAAATTCTCACCTCTAAAAGAAAATTAAATGCGGCCCAAATAAAGAAACTTAAAAATATGGTGATGCAAAATAAGCCTTCAGCAGTGCATGCATTCTCCACATTAAATAAGCTGGGGCAGATAGATGTGGAACTCCATCAGTCGGCCTTGCTTGCCGGGTCATCAGCTGTAAAAGTCTTTGCAATAAAGGCTCTGGAAGTTAAAAGCGATAGGATTGGCTTACTATATGATACCCCAGTTCTAACGGACGCTGATCCCAGAGTCCGGCTTGCCGCATTTGAAAAGTTGTCTAGTGTTAAACCAACTGAGGTGACAAAGAATATAGTAATTCAGTTGCTCAAAGAAAAATCTAACCGGCAGGATGAATGGCTTGATGGCATTCTTAAAGTATGTGCAAGAGTTCACAATGCCTCTGTTAAACGCAAATTAAGTTCGAATCTTCTTTCTAATGGCTCTTTTGAAGAAATTGACGAAAAGTCACCAGTCGGGTGGAGTCCAAGAACATATAGCGGCGAGGCAACCCATGACGTCGATTCCAGTGTAGCTCGTTCAGGAAAAAATTCCATACGTATTGCCTCTAAATCAGGTTCAGATACAAGCTGGCATCAGGCCATACCCGTCAAGCCAAATACGGATTATAGACTTTCCGCCTGGGTGAAGACTGAGAACGTTTCGGGAGCAATGGGAGCTCTTGTCAATGTGCATATTTCTCCTAATCGTGAACTAACTTCACCTGTAAAAGGGAGTGAAAATTGGACTGAAGTTTCAATGATGTTAAATTCAGGCGGAAGAAATTCTCTAGATATTAATGCTTTATTTGGGGGGTGGGGAAGGTCAAAAGGAACAGCATGGTTCGATGATTTTAGCTTACAGGAAGCTATTATTGTGGAGGGCTCTGAAGAGGAGAACATTTTGGCTAACGCAGATAATGGTAGAAAGATTTTTTCCGAACACGCTATTGCTGCATGTAACCGGTGTCATAAAGTTGCAGGTGTAGGTGGTGAGGTAGGCCCAGCCTTGGATGGCATTGCATCGAGAAAAGCAGAAGACTATATCATGGAAAGCTTGGTGAATCCAAATGCCGTCATAGCCGAAGGGTATAAGCTCCAAGCTTCTCCTATGCCTCCGATGGGATTAATTTTGAAACCTCAAGAGTTGGCCGATATAATGGCTTACCTCATGACTCTAAAATAGTTATAAAAATTTAAATTATTCAAATTATTTATAATGCAGAGCGACTCTTCGGTTGCTCTTTCCTTTTTTATACGAGCCAAAATTTATGAATAAGAGAAGGTTAGGTAAAAGCGGAATCGTTGTTAGTGAAATATGTATGGGCACCATGACATTCGGGTCTCAAACCGATGAATCCATGGCACACACAATCCTCGATCGAGCCTATGAGCGTGGAGTCGATTTTTATGATCTTGCCGAAATGTATCCAGTGCCTCCTAAAGCTGAAACATTTGGTATTACAGAAAAGTATTTTGGAAGATGGCTTCAACATAAAAAAAGAGATTCATTAATCATCGCGACAAAAATTACCGGGCCAGGTCATGGATGGTTTCAACCGCCGGTCCGACACGGAAAAACGACCCTCGATGCTCATCAAATCTCAAGAGCTTTGGACGAAAGTTTAAAGCGACTCAAAACTGATTACTTAGATCTTTACCAAATTCATTGGCCGGATCATGGGTTGCCTTATGAGGAGGTTCTTCAGGCATTGAACGAGGAAAAGAAAAAAGGAAAAATTAGGGTTATAGGATGTAGTAATGAAACTTGTTGGGGGGTGATGAAAAGCCTCTGGGCTGCTGAAAAGAATAATCTGCCTCGATTCCAGTCTGTTCAAAATAATTTCAGTTTAATCAATAGGAGGTGTGAAAGTGAGCTCGCCCAAGTCTGTCGGCGTGAAGGAATAAGTCTGCTACCCTATTCGCCTCTTGGTGGAGGTGTGTTATCAGGAAAATACAATGAAAATAATTTCCCACCCAATGGCAGGTTCACCGATTATTTAGAAAACGGCGGAGAAAGACAAAAAATGATGGCTCGACGATTTGTGAATCACAGAACAATCGAGGTGTCGAAAAGAATTTCTGCATTGGCACAACAGTCGGGCTTAAATCCAGTAACGCTTGCTGTAGCTTGGTCCAAACAGCACGATTTTGTGGCCTCTACAATAATCGGTGTCTCGCATATAAATCAACTTGACGACTGTTTAAACGCTGCTGATTTAAATCTTGGTGATGAACTATTATTAGCCATTGACCAAATCGAAGTAGACATACCTAATCCAATGACAGAGGATGGACTTAGAAAATTGTGATTATTTAAGATTCATTGAATACCAGTTGCAAAAAGGTATAATTTCCATAAAACCAGTAAAAACCTTCCCTGATAGTCATTTAATACTGCCAGCCTTGGTTTGTTGTTTACTAGCGGTTTTCTAAATTTGAGAATTGTTCTCATAGTCTTCAATAAACTTCATACCATGATTGGGTTCTGACCTAAATATGGGTTACCACCAGTGCAGGCTTGTCATACATTTCATCTTTCTGAGAACCAAGCCATTAGATGTTTTTGTAGTTTTCTGATGCCTTTAGCTACACAACGGTGATCATGTTTTTTAAATGATCTATAATTTAGGCATCTACAGCCATACCCTATGATGAAAACTACAGCTTATGAGAACATCTGTTAATCGAGCGACGATCTTAAACTAACCGCTCTATTTGGATTGCAGAGGAAACACAAAATTTTATGTATTCCTTCAATAACTCTCATACAAATGGTTCAGCCACTAAAGGTTTTAAAAAGCTGTACGGAAATTCATTTCTGTCGAAGTGTTGGATGACCCAGGTGAGTTAAGATTTCAAAGATGGGCACCTTGGAGCTACTGGGTATTGCATGGGGATGCTCCCGTGGTAATTTTGGTCGAGTTCCTTTCGTTACAGAGAAAAGTCGTTAGGAAAAATTGTATGCTCTTATGGCCATTTCAGTCAAATCTATGGCGAAAGATTAACAGACAGGCCTGATTGAGTTTTCCAAATACAAACGACTGACGCGCAGGAAAAATCTACGTTTTGTGTTTAATGAAATTCAAATTAAAAAGCATCAAGGTTTGATTATCTGATGGATCCAAGAACGGATTTTTTTTCGTTCAGGAATATCTCTAAGGACCCATGTGTCGGTATGGTTTCTAAATGGAATGACACAGAATGTGAAATTTCCATCCGGAAGCTCTTTTTCTAGCCACTCCTTTGTTTTACTTATATCTAATTCATGTGAAATAAATTGAGGTCTTCCTTTTAGTCTTTGCATTCTTATTCTTGCGTTTGCTTTATCCGCCAAGGGATAACCCCAATCATTTACTCCATCGTAATGACTGTGGCATATAAAGGCCTTCCAATAAGAAGCAATTTTATCATTATGAAGTCCTATATAGTTGCACCCAATGGCCCCTCTCGAAAAACCTGAAAGAATGAGCTTGTCTTTATCCCCATTAAATTTATTGCAGATCACTTCAATAGTTTCTTCACAATACTGAATTGTAGTCTCAACATCCCCCCACCATTTGATTTGATTACAATGAGGGGCTGCGGAGACAAAGGGTAGGCAAACCCAAATAAAGTCAACTCCACTTGTAATACCATAACCTAAGTTGCAGTCCTCCACCTTTCCCGTACAAATGTCTTCGTATTTGCTGCGGTATGGACCGTTTCCGGGATATTCGAATATTATAGGATACTTTTTTTTTCTTTTTGGGTTCCAATTCTTGGGTAAATAGAGGGAATGATAAACATCGTCTGCCCCGAACTTTTTTATTGTCTGCTTAACTCTTTTCCCGGCCCCTGGTTTTTCTGCAACCATTTGAGGAACATTGATGACTTTATCTATGTCATTAATATTCTGACTCTTTACAATTATCGGGAAACACACCGTTAACACGAGAAGAGTAATTAAATTTCTCTTATTGTTTCCATTTTTCCTTATCCTATACCTCACGGTTGATCCTTATCTTGAATTTTAAATGTTTGGATTTGGATCGTTACTGGCGAATTTATTTCAATCACAGATAAGGATTTTGAGATTTTTTTTATGGTAGGATTTTGACTGCTTTTATGGGCTGTCCAAAATGTAGTTTGGTGAGATTTATTTTCAATATTCGAATTGTGAATGAGACATAAATTATTCATGCCTAATTGGGGTGTACATTTTAAACTGATCCCATTATTGGTTATACTACCTCGAACTTCTTCAAGTGATGCCCCTGTTAAGACGGATAAATCCAAATCCGGGAATACGCTAATGTTATAAAGTTTTGGTAAATTATATAAGTAGGGGATATTGATTTGTAGCGTGCCAGGGTTGATAGCTGGGCCGTCTCTGAATTGGTGGTCCAAATTAAAATAATCGGGGAGTAGGCCCCCTTTGTTTTTATCTGTAACAGGCCATGTGTGCTGAATTCCCGCTGTGGTAATTCCATCGGCAAGTGTTTTCCATTTCATTGTGCGGTCAAATTCATTGAGAAGATAGAGTTGGTGCGCGTAAACAAGGCCGCACCACTGAACCGGTAGACCAATCCAATTTGGGGCAATGTAATGGGTGGCCCCAAAAACGGGAATCGTAGAATAATTCCCAATCAAATTGGGATCACGGTTTAGGTAGGTGAACGGTAGTCCAGACCAGGCCCAGTTTTTAGATATTTCCAAGTAATTTTTATCTCCCGTAGCTACATAGGCGGTATTGTTAGCGCGCATCAAATACGCTGATGCGAGAATGTCTGGCGTGTGGAATGGGACTTCCCATGGCTGAGCCCCTCTCGGGACTCGTATACCTTCTCGATTAAGTTGTTCCAATTTTTCTAGACCGACTTTTAGAGCATCACTATCCCCTGTGAGTATTGATAGTTCTATTACATCGGCTATGTGGTTTGCAGAATGTCCATTGGTTGAATCCAAGTCATGAGTTTCACCCAATCCCATTTGATTTTCTTTCTTTTTGCTTACTGGTAGTTGGATCCTGTAATTATCTTTAAATGCTCCCAGTTTGGTTTTTAAGGCGGTCTTTGCCGGTGCGTGAATTTTATCGTATTCCCCAAGAACAAGAGCTGGCCAAATTCCCCTGATATGTCCGAGGGTGGAGTCATACGAATTTGAAATGCCGGCTTGAGAAATCGTTTTCTCGGATAACTTTATAAGTTCTTCTCTAATTGCTGGCTTCTTCGATGGAAACTCACCATTTAGTGCCAGCCATAGTTGGAAACAAGCCGTATCTAGTCTCCATGCTGGTTTAAAAGCATCAAGCCAGAGTGCGTGCCGAAATCCATTATCAGTCCTTCCCTGAGATCTTAACCATCCGTAAGCGGCGTTTTCAACATAGTCTTTAAAAGTTGGCCGCTTCTGGAGCTTTGGCAGGCCTTGGACTTCTGAATACCTTTCGATAGCCGGAATGATGGAAGCTGCTTCTTCTACGAATACTTTAATATCGATGCTCTTTTTTGTGTTAGCAGGAATTAAAATGGGCTTGTAAGGAAGAATGTTTTTTGGTGGGCGTGTAAACTCTTGGTTTCTCGGCATTATCATTCCCATGACATGTCCTCCAGTATTAAATATTCTATCGGGACTATCAAATAATGGGCCTAGATTTGAATTTTTGGCTTGTTTATCGTCCCAGACAAGTGATGTATAAATCCCATCGCGAGCAATAGACATCATTGGCCATGTCATTTGGTTCTCTTTTGGTAGCTTGCGCCAGGATTGGGGCCCAATAAGGTCTTTTTCAGAGCTTGATGATTCTAATGAGAGATACTCAACCCCCGGAACCGTTGCCTGGCTCAAATAAGGATCCAAGTATGAAGGGTCTTTAGGTAAAAATATTTTGAAAGCCGGAAAATAGAGTAATTTTTTATCCATACCAATCTGTATTGATGTAGATACTTTAAAGCCGGGCGCATTTTCTATCGGACTGACAACTCTCAGGATTCGCCAGGTATCGCGATCTGGATCTATAAATTCTATATAAGATTCAATTTTATTTTGGTTGAGAACTATTCTGTTTCTCTTTTTTAGCAGTCGGCTTGGTTCAAAAGCAGTTGGTTCACCGTTTTTTCTTTGAATGATGATTCTGAAACCAGGGTGTGTCATGGCCATAATTTTGGACCGAAATTTTATCCTGCAGTTATTCCATGATGTTTTGGATTGTATGAAAGAAAGATCTCCATTTTTAAGTTCTATGCTATCTTGTTGAATTGGGGGCGGAGGACGGAGAGTGAAATCGGGATCTTCAAGCAATGATCTTTCACTGAAGGTCAATTTCTTTAGAGTTGTTTTGCCTACACCCGGTGGTGGATCAAACCTAAATCTTGTTTTCTTCCATAATTTCGGGAGCGGGACTTTCAAAGTTGACCAATCTTTGTCATAGCAAGGAAAACGGATAGAGTTTTCTTCAGTGGCCCTGTCCTGATAGTAAAACAATTGTGCCGAGCCCGGGTTATCACATTTTAATGTGATCTCGAGGAAAAGAGGTTTATCTGAGGGAATTTCGTATTCAGGGCTAATGGAATAGGGATCTGGACCAATGGAATAAAATTCGATTCCAGACGGTGTCAAATCGACCTTTTTTAGGTTATTCGACAAGTGCCAGAGTATTGGTTGATGCCCCTTTTTTGAAAAATCTATGGTCAACACCTCGGAACCAGGAAGAGAAACCATGTTAAGCATGATTCCCCCCAACAAAAGGATGGACAAAATAACCTTTGGGCAGCGCATGCCTATTGTTTTAGTAAAAATTTCGCTCGATTTGAAAATAAAAAACGCCAAACCGGAGCCAGGGAATTTACCGGTTTGGCGTGCCCGTTAGGGCATCAGTATTTGTAAGGTTCGTAAAGGGATACCTGATAATCACAAATGTCTTTCAGAGAATTTACAAATTTTTAAATGTTTATTTAACCAGAGGCTTGATAAAAAAATTGGCAAATTCGACTCCCTTCAGAGATGGCGGAATAAATCCAAAGCATGGGCTATTTGGGTTTTCCGAAACGCCCTCGGTATGCGGGGATTTGAAGGTTTTTTTAAAATTGAGATTGTTGGTTATTGTTATTTCATTATTCTCCACTTTAAGGAAGATTCTTATCCATTTATCCATTGGAATATCATTTGTGGATAAGTTGACCAGCCCGCGCCCTTTTCCAATAGATAAGATTGGTTCCGCATTGTTGTTTATACAAATAGAGACAATCTTTTGAGAATCAAGATTTGAATTTTTGGGTATTTTTATATCAAAAAAGGCCTCGAAATTATCAGTCACTCGAGCATCAGACCAAAGAATTGGCAATTTATCGTTCTCATTTTTTAATCCTGTCGAGACTATTGTCCAGTCTCGGGAAACTAGGAATTTTGATGCTGCCTTCGGCCAGCCTGAGAAATTTTTGCCGTTATAGAGATTAAAAAAATCTCCCGCTAATGGGGCAGCTTGCGACGAGGAAGTATCCGGGTTGGACTTTAGTTTTTTGATCTTGATATTTCGAAACTCGACCGGGGACCCCTCAGACTCAAGAGCAATGAACCCTTTTCTCCAGTTGCACTCTTCTCCTCCTGAAACTTCATGACCATTAACAGACAGTTTTAAGATCCCATCATTGCAGTGGATACGGTAATGGTTCCATTCTGGTGTTCCTTTTGAATGTTCCTCTGAAGGAAAACTTCTCGACCCACTAGACGGAGGAAAAGGTTTCATACTTGATCCATGAATAGGAAAAACATCACCATGAGTCGTAAACCAATTGGACTTGCCATATGCGTGGTCCAATACCTGCACCTCGATTGCTCTTAAGAATGGCTGACCTATTGCTGGTTCTGCCCCTGACCAAATAAAAACACCAGCATTACCTCCCGGTTTTAAATGCCTCCACTCTAGCTCAAGGATAAAGTTTTCGTACTGTTCAACTGTTCTAAGAGCACATATCGGCTTTCCAGTGCAGTGTATAGAGCGGTTTTTGACACTCCAAGTATCTTGGGCTCCATTGATATTTACCCAACCATTAAGATTAGTTCCATTAAATAGGGGGGTCCATGCCGGGTTTTCAGCTTTTAAGGCCAAGGAGCTCGTCATGAGAGCTGATACAGTAAATGCGATAATTTTATTTGCTGGTTTATTCATACCACTCAATGAAATCAAAATTAAAATAACTACTCTTGCTTATCAGTTTTAGATTCTATCTCTAATTCCATTTCTTCAGATTTCAGATTTTTTTCACTACCAGCAAAACCTTTAGCCTTATCATAAAACTGGTAGGAACCAACTATAGCCATGAGGATGGCTGAAATCCATAAAGTGGAAACCCATGGTAAACCTGGTTTAAGTCGCTTAGGCGTCACTGCATAATGAAAATACAACGCCGCACCCGCAAGAAATGGTAACATCAGTGCCTGTGCTATAGCACCAGCAAAAACCAACCCAATTGGCTTATTGGGAAATATTAAGGAGACGATTAGGTAGAAAAATGGAAGTATCAGGCATGTCCACCACACAACTTTTTTTCTGGCATCTTCGTTGTTAGGGTCAATAAACCTAAAGATCCTGAAAATGTCAGCGAATAGTCGGGCGTTTGTGGCTGTCGATATAAAGACTGTGGAGTAAAGAACTATGAAAGCTCCGATGATAAAGATCCATAATCCAGAAGACCCAAACGACTCTTCATACATTTTTGAGAGCATCGGAGCCAGCGTTTTATCTGTTACCTCGCTCCCGCTTCCATGAAGAACAGCTGCTCCTAGGAGGTAAAAAGCTATTGTTGCTCCCGTGTAAATGATGAGAGAAACCCAGGCATCAATTTTCAAAACTTTTATCCAACCTTCTGCGCGCTGGTTCCAAGATTCTTCATTCTCATCTGGCTGCTTTTTTCCAACATTGGATGCATAGCCTTTTTCCAAGCACCAGTATGGGTAATAAATGAGTTCCGAGGCCCCGACTCCGATAACTCCAAACGCGGCAAATGCCGTCACAATTTTGTCGGGAACTTTAAAGCTCAGTCCCTCTGCTATATTTGCTGCGGTTATAGCATAGTCTGTCCAAAAAAGAGAAATCACAGCAGCAATTGTAAAAACTGTGAATAAGGCAACCATTGAGGTGGAAAAGGTCTCGATAAATTTGTAACGGCCTATTGTCAATAGAACTGAGCAAGAAATGGTTATGACAAGTGCCCAGATAGTATTGCCAGTGACCTTATCCCCAACCCCAATCATATCCGCAATATTTTTGCCGCTAAGATTGAACACGTCTGCAATTGAGCCAACAATACCTGATAATTGAAAAAAGGTTGCGATAAACATCAGTAGCCAAGCCCATACCAGCCACCGCACGCCTAGTATTTTGGGCCCCGGAATTGAATTCATGGCGTCGACAGTGGACTTCCCTTGCGTGATCGCGTATCGACCTAGTTCTACTTGGACAAATACTTTGATAAAGCAGCCCAGTATTATGAACCAAAGCAGAGTAAACCCTTGCTCCGCTCCGAGCTTGGTTGTGACGATCAATTCGCCTGATCCAACGATTCCAGCGGATATGATGAGCCCGGGTCCTAATGATTTTAATATCTCACGAAAACTTGTTGGCGGTTGTTTTGTATTTGGAATTGGCATTTTTAGAAATTTTTAATCAATGAAAATTAGTCCAACGGGAGGATCCAAATATTTCTGTATGCTACAGGACCATGATCGCCTTGTAGCATAATGGGCCCGGTCGCTTTCTCATTCTCAAATGATGCTGATCTCGTTGGTCCTGAACACCTCACATTTTTGTGGATGACGACACCATTATGTATGACCCTCTCGAATACGGCATCCGAGATCTTGTTGCCATTTTTATCAAATTTAGGGCCCCTGAAAATAGCATCAAATGTTTGCCATCGACCAGGAGGGCGGCTTGCGTTTGCTGTGGGAGAAGCCCCTTCAAAACCTTTTCCGTTTTCCCATCTCTCATAGATTCCGCCACAATCGCCAAAGTTCACTTTTTTCTTGCCGTGGCTGTCCAGGATTTGAATTTCATATCGCCCTTGAAGGTAAACTCCAGAGTTTGACCCTTTTGGAACCATGAATTCGATATGAACCGCCACATCCCCGTGCTCGATTTTAGTATGAAGATTTTTTGTTTTTCCTTGGACCCCATTTACCAAAATGATTTCCTTTGAATCTCTCTCTTCATGCTTATGGGGATTGAACTGAAATTTAGAAATATCCTTTTTGCTCAGTTTTACCTCAGAAGTTGTTGTCCATTCTCCCAGGTTACTTTCCCAATCTGATAATTTATTCAATTGTAAAAAACTGATGGGGGTTTCCTCACTTTTCAGCATAGAGCCGGAAAAGCAGTAGACTGCAAGACATGACAACCACCAGGTGCGTATCAGATTTTTCATGAAGAATCTCAGGCTAGAATGTTTTCTCATTTTGGGCAATTTCCAAATTTATATCAGAATTGTCTGGTGGAGATACCCTTAACAACCCCAAAATATAGATTGGGATTCCTCTAGATATGAGTGATTTTCTGAGAGTAAAAGAGATATATAAGTCGATTCAGGGTGAAAGCACATGGGCCGGGTTACCATGTGTTTTCGTAAGGCTATCGGGGTGTCATTTACGCTGCTCCTATTGTGATTCGGTCTATGCCTTCACCGGCGGGGATAAAATGACGGTCGACCAGGTCGTGAGAAATGTTGAAAGTTTCACTATTGCCAACCCTAGCTTCTCTCAAATCAATGGTTATAAAGCCAAATTGCCTCTTGTCGAAATAACCGGCGGTGAGCCACTCATTCAAGCTCAGAGTTTGAAACTCATGGATTCTTTGGTCGAAAAAGAATATACAGTTTTATTGGAAACCTCAGGTGCTTTACCAATAAATGAAATAAATCAACAAGTTCACATCATAATGGACATAAAATGTCCATCTAGCGGGGAATCAGAAAAAAACCTACTCCAAAATTTGGAATGCATCGGCAGTAAGGATGAAATTAAATTTGTTTGCGGGACGCTGGAAGATCTTGATTTTGTTGAAAGAATGATAAGGGACTATCAGCTGGATAAGAGGACTGGTATTTTGGTTTCCTGGGTTTCTCCATTGACGTCTACGCAAAAATTTTCTGGATTAAAGTCATTGCCGGAAGGTGTAACCCCGATTTCTAGGCTTGAATTGGTAGAGACTATCATGTCTCGAAACCTTCCTGTGAGGTTTCAGCTGCAAATGCATAAATTTATATGGCCAGCGGATAAAGCCGGTGTTTGAGGGACCTTCAAATGGATGAAACATTAAATCTCCTTGAAAAGTTTGAGTCTCCGAATGTCACCTTCATAGATAAATCAGGAGATTGGCCAATTGTTTGGGAGCAGGCTAGCGGATGCCACGTTTACGATAGCTCTGGCAAAGGTTACCTCGATTTAACCTCCGCATTTGGCGTGAGCGTGCTTGGCCATGCTCACCCGAAAATCGTAAAGGCCGGCCAGAACCAAATGGGCAAGTTGCTTCACGCCATGGGAGACGTGCACCCACACCAACTCAAAGCAAAACTTTGTCAGCAATTAAGCCATTGTACATTTGAGCGTTGGGGGAAGAACTTTCCGGGAAACCCTGCATGCCACGGGAGGACAATCCTTTGTAACTCTGGATTCGAAGCGGTTGAGGCCGCGCTTAAAACGGCTACCTTAGCAACAGGTAAAAGAGAAGTTTTAGCGATCGAAGGAGGTTATCATGGTCTCGGCTATGGGGCATTGATGGCAACCCATAGGGACGATTTTAGGTCTCCTTTTATCGACCAAATTGGAGGCAAAAGCCATTGGCTGCCTTTTCCAGATAAATGTTCTAAATCTGAAGTCATTCTGGATCAGGCCAGGAAATTATTCTCTCACAACCAAATTGGGGCAGTCATTCTTGAGCCTATGCAAGCGCGAGGCGGCATTAGGATTTTTCCAAAGGGGTTTCTTAGATCCTTGAAAGAGTTGGCCGATGAATTCGGAGTTCTCATGATTTGTGACGAAATATACACAGGATTTTGCAGGACAGGAAAGATGTTCGCCTGTGAATACGAAGGTTTTCGGCCGGATATCATTTGTTTAGGGAAAGCTTTGACTGGTGGCTTTCCATTGTCTGCTTGTGTTGGTCGTCACGACATAATGGAATCTGCTTGGCCTCGATCCAATGGGGAGGCTATTCACACCAGTACTTTTCTCGGGCATCCTGTCGGATGTGCAATGGCTCTTGAGCAGATCCAGCAGCTCCACATTATTGGAGCCGAAAAGGTCGTCTCAAAAAAAGGCGAATTTCTTAAGAAAATACTCCATGATACTTTTCCTGGCGAAAACTATCACGTCCGCGGCAAAGGTTTAATGATTGGGCTAGAAGTAAAATACGATGGCGGTAGTCGGGTTTGGGATGCCGTTCAGAGGTCTTTAAAGTCAGGATTCATTTTTTTACCCTGCGGGGCACAAGGCAATATATTGGCATGGACTCCTCCGTTTATTATTAATGAGGACCAATTAATATCATCCGTTCAAATTGTTTCTGACATCCTTTTGGAAAAGCCTTGAAAACAGGTGATTCCTTCGATAATTGCTCACACATATTTTTTCAACTAGTTATCTCTAAAGGGTTTGGCTAAAAAATCCGTATACATTGCAAAGGAAAAATGACATTTTCCACGCATATAGTTCAGTAAAGGGC
This sequence comes from Limisphaerales bacterium, assembly GCA_965657355.1. Lineage (GTDB taxonomy): Bacteria > Verrucomicrobiota > Verrucomicrobiia > Limisphaerales > JAJOIW01 > JAJOIW01. Next base: position 107,572 of record CBFHOE010000004.1, read on the forward strand.
TCGTAGGTGTATCAGGATTACTATGGATTTGAGAAGTTGCCATTCGGAAATACTCCGAATTCGCAAACTATGTTTCTCACAAAACAACACCGAGAGGCGCTCAACCATATGCTTTACAGCATTGTTAATCGAAAAGGATTTATGCTCCTAACTGGAGAAATAGGGGCAGGAAAGTCAACAGTTTGTCGGGCAGCCCTTGATAGATTAAATGATGAATTTGAGACGGCTTGGATAGTTAATCCAAGCATACAAGGAACCAGTCTTTTTAAATGCATCGCGTCCGAATTTGGATTGCAAATCACGAATAAAGATCCGCTTGAGGTAATGCATGAGCTCAATCGCTTCCTCGTTAATATGTTTCTGGAAAATAAGATTCCATTATTGATCATCGATGAAGCTCAAAATCTTAGTCTTGAGAGCCTAGAACAGGTGAGATTGCTTTCCAACCTCGAGACTGCGCAAGAAAAGCTCTTGCAGATTGTTTTGGTAGGACAGCCTGAATTACGTGATAAAATTAATCACCCTTCATTAGTTCAGCTTAAGCAACGGATCCAAGTCAAATATCATTTAACAAATCTCAATAAAGCAGAGCTTGAAGCGTATATTGAACATTTGGTAAAGATAGCTGCTCCCTCGCTAAAACCTACGTTCACTTCTCCTGCCTTATCAAAAATTCATCGTTATACAAAAGGTATTCCGAGATTAATCAATTCCGTCTGCGATAAATCGCTGCTGGCGGGGTATGTTTACAAAAATCCTAAAATTAATCGTGACATGGTAAATCGAGCAATTAAGGAGATCTCTGGTATCGTTTAATTTCAGAATAAAAAAAATTCATGAGCCAAGTTCAGGAAATGATCAAAGACGCTGAGAAAAAAGATATCTCAGCAAAAACTCAGCCACAGCCAACTTCGTTAGGCATAGGATACGAGGGTGGGGCAAAGGACGATTCACCCAGTGTATGGGTTTTCTTGTTCGCCTCAATGTGCTTTTTGGCCTTGGGCCTTTTTCTTATATCAAAAGGTCTGTTGAACTAAACCTGTCATACAGGTGCTCAATTTTGGAAATCCGTGTAGCTGATACTGGTTGCTACACGGATTTTTTTAGTTTTAGGCGGTGCTATTTGAATATTATTGTGCGCTGGGTTGATTGTTGATGGCTTGTGTAATAAAAATACGCGTTAACAGATGAAGGAAAGAAAAGAAATGTCTCCACTGGAGGAGCTCAGACACTCCACTGCTCATGTGCTAGCTGCAGCAGTACTCAGAATTTGGCCTGATACTAAACTTGATATCGGCCCGCCAACAAGCCAGGGGTTCTATTATGATTTCGACAAGAAAGAAAGATTTACAGAGGAGGATTTTGAAATAATTGAGGCTGAAATGGCTAAAATTATCAAAGAAAATCAGTCCTTCGAAAGAAAAGAAGTCACTCGTGAGGAGGCTATCCAATTTTTTGAGGAGAAGAATCAGCCCTTCAAGGTGAGTCGGGTCGGTGATATCCCTGAAGGTGAGCCCATTTCATTCTACCAAAACGGGGAGTTTGTCGATCTTTGTGCCGGAACGCATGTCAGATTTACCAAAAAGATAAAGGCTTTCAAATTGCTCAGTATTGCCGGGGCCTATCACAGAGGTGATGAAAATAATGCCCAACTTCAGAGGATTTATGGCACGGCTTTTCCGAATAAAACGGAATTAAAAGAACATCTCACCCAAATCGAAGAGGCCAAAAAAAGAGATCATAGAAAAATAGGTAAAGAACTTGGATTGTTCACATTCGACACCGATCAAGTAGGCCCTGGATTACCTTTATGGCTTCCAAAAGGGACGGCTATGGTCGAAGAATTGGAAAAACTAGCCAAAGAAACTGAGTTTGATGCTGGATACGAAAGAGTGAGAACCCCTCATCTCGCAAAAGAATCACTCTACCTCACAAGTGGTCATTTGCCTTATTACAAAGAGTCGATGTATCCGCCAATGGAATTTGAAGAGGATGAAGGTGGCGAAAAGGTCAAATATTACCTCAAGGCAATGAACTGCCCTCATCATCACAAAATATTTGATGCCGAACCCAGGAGTTATAGGGATTTACCGCTTCGCCTCGCTGAATATGGTGCTTGCTATAGATATGAGAAATCAGGCGAATTAATGGGACTGATGCGTGTCCGGTCCATGCAAATGAATGACGCTCACATATATTGCTCAGAAGATCAATTTGCGGACGAATTCCGGGCTGTGAATGATATGTATCTCAAGTATTTTAAGATTTTTGGTGTCGAAAAATACCTCATGCGACTATCTACCCATGATCCGAAAAAATTAGGGAAAAAATTCGTTGATGAGCCTGAGCTCTGGAAAAAAACAGAAGACATGGTTCGCCAAGTTCTTGTCGACTCTGGAATCAATTTCGTTGAAGTCCCGAATGAAGCCGCTTTCTATGGACCAAAAATTGATGTCCAAGTGTGGAGTGCGATTGGAAGGGAATTCACTCTCGCTACGAATCAGGTTGATTTTGCTGTCCCCTCAAAATTTGGCCTTCAATATACAACCAGCGAGAATACGAAAGCGACGCCATTGTGTATCCACAGGGCTCCGCTCGGAACGCACGAAAGGTTTTTGGGATTTCTGATCGAGCATTTTGCAGGAGACTTCCCTTTGTGGCTGGCTCCAGAGCAAATAAGAGTGCTTCCTATTACTGATGAGCATGTGAGTTACTCCAAAAAAATCTATCAAAGTATCAGAGATCTCGGTTTCAGATGTCGCTTAGATGTTCATAAAGATTCCATCGGAGGCAAAATACGACGAGGAAGACACGATAGAATACCCTACCTGTTGATCGTTGGCGGTAAAGAAGTAGAAAGTAATACCGTCACTGTGAGGTCTCGAAAAAATGGGGAGGAAGGCGCTATCAATGCAGATCAATTTATTGAACGGATAAAAGAAGAAAGGGACGAAAGAGCTTTAACCGTCAACCTATAATTAATTAGGCCTTGTCCCTGGATTGATTTGGTTTAAATAATGCGATGGCTCCCCATATTTTTAATCCGGGTTTATCGAGTTTGCCTCTCTCCGATAAAAAAATTTTTCACTTTTGGTTACGGTGTTTGCAGGTTCCATCCTTCATGCTCTCAGTATGCCCTGGAATCCTTTCAGAAATATGGGGTGATTTTAGGTTTTAAATTGACCTTGAAAAGATTGTCAAAGTGCCACCCTGCTGGTGGCTTTGGACTGGACCCTGTTCCGACTATTAAAATGATAGAAGATCAAAAGTGGATGAACCTGGCAATAAAACTTGCTCGAAAAGGAATTGGCAAAACGGACCCCAATCCTATCGTTGGTGCCGTCATAGTTTTCGAGAATACTCTATTGGGCAGTGGGTATCACCAAAAAGCCGGGGCTCCGCATGCCGAGCCCAATGCCATAAAAGATGCGCTTGAGAGGGGGTTTTCTACGGAAGGAGCGACAATCTACGTGACTCTAGAGCCATGTTCCACAACGGGAAAGACTCCCCCGTGCACCGAGGCCATAATCCAAGCCGGGATAAAAAGGGTCGTTATCGGCACTCACGACCCAAATCCATTGCACAAAGGAAAAGCGAAATCTATTTTGCAGCGCTCCGGTATTGAGGTTGAATTTTCTACCGAACCGATCCAAACAACTTGCTTCAGACTAAATCCTCAATTTAACAAGTCTTTCTGCCCCTAGATGCCGAATTTTGATCCTTTTTTTCTTATTTCACCTAAATTAGCAAAAATTTTCGCCTAAAAGAAACAGCTCGGTTTTATTCGTGTATACTAGGTGTAAGTTACTATTAATTTAATGTATTTGGTTACTAAAATACTCAAATATTCGTTCATTCGGAAGATTCCCATTTTCCGGAGTTCGGCATACTCTGCAGTCATAATATCCCTTGCTTGTTTTGCATTACTTGGTTGCAAACCACCTTTTGGAAAAAACGGGCAAGAT
>CBFHOE010000004.1:111583-228185 GCA_965657355.1 Limisphaerales bacterium
GGACTTTCATACTCTTGATTTGGGGAGCATGCAAAGAGTCGTAAAAGCTTCCACTGATCTCATTGCTGAGGAATCCATCAGCGTTTACGCCAGAACTTCCAATTTTTTAGAGGAGCTCCTTGTCGAAGAAGGGGACGTGGTTAAAAAGGGCGATGTTTTAATTCGCCTTCAAAACGATATCCAACTCACGCAGCTTCAAAAAGCACAACTCAATGAAGAAAGGTCTAGAATTGAATACGAAAGGCTAAAATCACTGGCCAGTGATAATATTGTAAGTGAACAGGAATTCAAAAATGCAGAATTGGACTTAAAGCGTGAAAGGTTAATTCTAGAAGAAGCAGAGCGAGAGCTCGAGTTTACGGTCATCAAAGCTCCAATTGATGGCACTGTCACCGATAGGCTCGTCAACCAAGGCGATATCATCAATACGGGTGCACAGCTTATTGACCTCGTAAATTTTGACTCTATCAAAGCTCCAATATATTTACCGGAAAGCGAGTTACCCAACCTTAAGGTTGGGTTAAAATCCAGGGTGACATCACCGGCTATTGGAAAAACCGTGTACACTGGTGCCATCGAAAGAATTTCTCCTTTGGTGGATGCAAGGAGTGGAACTGTTGAAGTTATGGTGAGTTTTCCAAACAGCTCAGATCTTCGCCCAGGGATGTATGTTAATGTCGAGGTCATCACCAATGTGATCAAAGATACCTTACTCATTCCCAGAGATTCATTGATTTACGACGCTGACCAAAGTTTTGTTTATCGTCTCGTTGCCGGAAAAGAATTTCCTAATCGTTCTATCGAAAGAGTTTTGATAGAGCCCATTTTGGAGGATCGTGATTTCGTTACAGTAAATCAAGGCCTTGAGAAAGGAGATCGAATTATTATCGTTGGCAAGTCGGGTTTGAGAGTTGATACATTGGTTCGTTTGCCCGGAGACCCCGAAGAGGCCCCAAAAGATTTGCCATCGTCTTCTGGCAAAAAATCGGGGAATCCCACTGGATCTAAAAAAAATAAAAAATCAGACGTCAAAAGCAAATCCAAGGGATGATCTCGCTGATTTAAATTTGAGACTGTCCACTTCATTATGAACCAAAAAGCTGAAACCCGCCATTGGTTAACCGACAGACCGGTTGCTAATCTTGTTGTTTTCATGGCACTCGTTGTTTTCGGTTTCTTTTCACTCCGGCAATTGCCAATTGAATTAATGCCAGAGTTAACATACCCAACCCTGACGGTTAGGACTGAATATCCAGGTACTGCACCTCAAGAAGTTGAAAATGAAATTAGCCGTCCGCTTGAAGAAGCTCTTGGTGTTGTTCCGGGCTTAAAAAGAATCAAGAGCATAAGCCGTTCAGGTGTCAGTGATGTTGTTATGGAGTTCCTTTGGGGAACAAATATGGACAAAGCGACACAAGAGGCTATCGAAAAAATGGATAGGGTGTTTCTCCCAAGAGAAGCTGAGTCTCCGCTTGTTCTTCACTTTGATCCATCACTCGACCCCATTATGGAGCTAAGCCTAGCAGGGATCGGCAATAGGTTTGATGGAGAGGCTGGTTTGAGGCGCTTGAGAAGAATCGGAGAACTTCAAGTTAAGAGAGAATTAGAAAGAATTGATGGCGTGGCTGCAGTTCGAGTTCGTGGTGGTTTGGAAGAAGAATTTCACGTGCTCCTTGATAGAGAGAGTATTGAGCGAACAAGTCTTTCTATACAGCAGGTAATAGACAAATTGCGCGCCGAGAACATTAATATGCCAGGTGGTTTGATCAAGGATGGCTCATCGGAATATATGATCCGAGCCCTCAACGAGTTTGAGAGTATAGACAGTATTTCTGATACGGTGGTTTTTAGAGAGGGAAACAGAGAAGTCAGGGTAAAAGATATTGGCGAGGTCAAGAGGACGCACAGGGAGAAGGAGCTTATTACGAGGACAGATGGCAACGAGAGTGTTCAAATTGATATTTACAAAGAGGCCGATGCGAACATTGTGGCCGTAGCGGAAAGTATCAAAAACGCTGTGGGTGAAATCTCGAACCTAAAAAATAAGAAAAAAAGAAAAAAGTATGACCAAAAGAAAAACCCATTCGGAGCTAAGCCCAAGCTCAGTCGAATATTGATGGAGAATGAGTCCGCGTCATTAAAAATCACTGCTGATAGATCAGTTTTCATCAAAAACAGCATCAACGAGGTAAGAAATACTGCCTTGATTGGTGGCACGCTTGCGATTTTGATCCTCATCTTATTTCTCAAAGATGCAAAATCAACTGCTATCATAGGCGCATCCATTCCCATTTCCATAATCATGACATTTGCGCCGATGAACCTATCTGGAGTGACCTTAAATATTATGTCTTTGGGAGGTCTTGCCATGGGCATTGGGATGCTTGTGGATTCATCCATTGTTGTTTTGGAATCAATATTCAGGTGTCGCGAGGAAGGTGACTCGACCAAAAAGGCTTCGATTCGTGGAGCATCGGAAGTTAGAGGGGCTGTGGTGGCTTCTACTTTAACAAGTATCGCAGTATTTTTTCCAATGGTCTTTGTTGAGGGATTAGCAGGGCAGGCATTTTTTGATCTTGGATTAGCTGTAGTATTTAGCCTAACGGCCTCTTTGCTGGTCGCTGTTTTCTTTATACCCATGTTAGCTAGTAGGACGGGTCTTACAAATTTGAGTGCAACGAGCTTTCCTAAATTTGAGTTTCTAAGATGTTACGCATTGGATGCTTTTAAAGAATCATGCCACGATAATAAGCCTCCTCTGCGATACCTTTTGATGCCTTATTTTGTTTTGAGATTAATTTTGGCGATCTCATTAGAAGTTGTCGGCAAAATAGTCCTGGGAGTTTTCTTTTTGATACTTATTGGCCTGAAAAAATTGGTTCGAGGCATAGCTATAAGCATGAAATGGTTGTTGCATTTCCCGCTTCAGGCGAGTTCTTTTGTGATTTCAATCGGATCTAGAATTTATGAATCAATTCTAGACCGGTGTTTGAAGACTGCGTATTTAGTCATACCCTTTTTAGTAGTATGCATGATTGGAATGTCCACACTTATCAGCCAATTGAATTCAGAGTTGCTACCTGAGATTCATCAAGGGGAAATTACATTTGAAATGAGCCTGCCAATTGGCACTCCCATAGAAATTACCGATAAGGTGATGAAGGAGATTGAAAGCGCTGTTAATGAAAATCGAAGGCAAATTAAAAGTCTTATTGTCTCTGTTGGGTATGATGTCACTAATATGCAGAGGTCTGATGAAGGAGAGCATACATCAAAATTTAAATTTCTGTTGACCCGTTCATCAAACCCAAAGGATGTAGAGGACAGTGTCATTGGGCGCATGAGGAAAATATTGTTTACTGTTCCTGATTTAGATTTTCGAGTTGTGAGGCCGGTTTTGTTTTCATCCCAGACACCTATTGAAGTCGAAATTTTCGGGAATGATCTCAGAAAGCTAAAATCTCAAGCAGACCTGGCCACCACAGAACTCAACAAACTTGAAGAGCTTAATGATATTGAATCTTTATTAAAATCGGGTGCCCCCGAGATTCAGATCATTTACGACAGAGACCAAATTGCTAGGTTTGGTTTAAATGTTCAAGCTGTCGCGAGTCAGATAAGAGCAATGGTTCAAGGTTCTGAATCTACGAAATATAATTTAAAAGATAGAAGGATTCCAATCATAGTTCGCCTCAAAGAAGAGGACCGAAGCAATATTGAGGACGTTGAGAATATAACTGTTTCCATGATGGGAAGCGAACCTATTAAAATTTCCTCACTCGCAAGCATCCAGCAAGGTGAGGGACCCAGTGAAATAAGACGAATAGATGGGACGCGCACTGCTGTCATTCAAGCAAATCTAGGTGCCGGCTCATTAAGCCAAGCCGCAGCAGCCATTGATCAATCACTCTCACAAAATCTACAATGGCCAGATGGTATGGGGTTCTTGATAACGGGCCAAAATCAGGAATGGCAGGAAAGTCAAAAAAGTTTGTTTTTAGCATTAGGTTTAAGTCTATTTCTTGTTTACGTGATAATGGCCGCTCAATTTGAATCCCTTGCACAGCCCCTATTGATTATGTTCACAATACCGCTGGCTTTTTTGGGTACTTTTCTAGGGTTGTATTTATTTGGAATCCCACTCTCGGTTGTGGTGATGCTTGGCATGATTATGTTGGCTGGCATTGTCGTCAACAATGCTATCGTATTAGTGGATTACTCCAATCAGCTCATTATGAGGGGCATGCCTGTCGGCGAAGCCATTCGCATGTCTTCCAGTGTAAGATTCAGACCTATTCTCATGACCACTTTAACGACCATATTGGGACTGTTACCAATGGTTCTTATTAGTGGTGATGGCGCGGAAATCAGAACGCCAATGGCGTTTGCTGTCATCACCGGTTTGGTGACATCGACATTATTAACTCTTTTGATTATTCCAACACTCTACTATCTCTTGGCAAAAGTGATTCCCCCATCATCTTTAACTAAAGAGCCCTCATGAGTAAGTGGGTATCTAGCGCAACAGCAACCCCATAAATGAAGAAACAAAATGAAAGGTGCCAATACTATGAAACAAGGCCTTGTTGACCGTGTGGTCGGTCTGACGCTGAAAAGAAAAGTGGGTGTATTGGTTCTTTTCATATCACTCCTTGTCATTGGAATAATCGCCACTCGAGGAATTCCTAGAGAGTTAATGCCTAATGGTTTTGTGGGACAAGGGCTTCAAGTATCGGTTCCGTGGCAAACCACTCCAACCAAAGAAATGCTGGAAAAGGTGACCATCCCACTTGAGGATCAACTTTCCACTGTAAAAGGCTTAGATAATTTAAACTCCAATACCTCAACCGGCAGGTCTACGGTCATGCTGACGTTCAAACAAAATGCCGATATGGATGTAGCGTACAGGGAGGTGAGAGATAGAGTCCAAAGAGCGCAATCCACCTTTCCGGATGAAGTAGATAGATTTACAATTAGCAAGGAGGACCCATCATCCATCCCAATAGCAATGGTTGGTGTCACTCTTCCTGAAGGCACTTCGGATTACTACAATCTAATAAATGATAAGATTATTATCCCATTATCAAGAGTGGAAGGTGTAGCTCGAGTGGAAGCTCAGGGTCTGTTTGATAAACAAATTAATATCGATATTGATAGATCTAAAGCTGAGGCCTCAGGTGTTAATTTATACGAAGTTGCAGAAGAACTTCGTCAGGATAACTTCACGATGGCGAGCGGATATGTGCGTCGTGGGAGCTCCAAACTGGCTCTCCGATCTATCGCTAATTACACCTCAATGGAAGATATTGAAAACCGTCCTATCAACAGAAGGGTAAAGGTTAAGGATATTGGTGAAATAAAATATGAGTTACCGGATACACCATTTTCAGTGCGGGTAAATAGCGATGACGCTTTTGGATTAGCTGTATATAAAGAAGGTGTCGCTAATACCGTCAAAACCTGTAAAGCACTTCAGAATAAATTGGCGGAATTAAGTCAAGATCCAGTACTTGCCGGACTTCATATGGAAGCTTTTTTCGACCAAGGCCAATTGATCACGATGTCATTGGATAATCTAACTGACAGTGGCGTCATTGGAGGAGGGCTCGCAGCCATTATTCTCTTATTCTTTTTAAGAAGATTTCGCATGACCTTAATCATAGCCCTGAGCATTCCGACATCTTTGTTAATAGCTCTGATTGCTATGTATTTCACCGGAGAATCTCTCAATATTCTCACAATGTTGGCACTTGTCATTTGCGTTGGTTTGCTTGTCGATAATTCCGTCGTTGTCGCTGAGAATATCTACAGACTTATAGATGAGGGAGTTGATGGGAAAAAGGCATGCATAGCTGGTGTTTCAGAGATTGCATTAGCCATTTCAATGGCAACTTTAACCACCATTATTGTTTTTCTCCCGATTTCTTTAATTGGAGGACCCGCGCAATTTTGGCTTCAAAAGCTTAGTATTCCGATAATAATGTCCCTTCTGGGGTCTCTGCTCGTCGCCTTAATCTTTATCCCACTCGCTGTTTATATCACCCAAACATCAACTGACAAAAATAATGGCCTCAGGAAACCCAAAGAAAAGCATCAAAATAGTTTTCTGGAAAATTTGAGGTGCTACAGAAACTCAGTGCTGGTAGGGGTATACAATTTTACTTTTGGAAATATTGCCAAATTTTACTCCGTGCTTTTAAGTTTTTTCATGAAAAACAGGATGGGGTTGTTTTTCATCACTCTCATAACCTTTGCGATAACCCAGCAAGTTATATTCAAAAAAGTGAAATTCGTGCCAAGCCAAGAAGAAGATCAAATGAGTTTTGCGATCGGAGTCCGTTTGTCTGACGAATATACTTTCGAACAAACTTCCCAGTATTTTAAAAATGCAGAATCAGTTGTGGAATCAATGTCCGAAGAGCTCGGGCTAAAGGGCTACATGCTGATGCATTTCAAGAACGGGGGGAATATCCAAGGGTGGTTGGACGAGACTAAAAAAGATCGCCCGGTAGCTAAAGATAGTATGGCTAAACTAGCTCAATCGCTCGAAAAACAGCCAGGCGTGAGGCTTTTCTACGGCCAGGAAAACAACGATCAAGACAATAATGAAAAAGCGACTTACTCAATATGGTTTTATGGCGAGGACGCAGATGCTTTGAAACAATTGACTGACAATTTGGAGATTGAGCTTGAGGAAGTTCCTGGTGTCATCGGAGTGAAATACCGTAACGACAGATCCCCCAATGAGTTGGCTTTAGTTATGAACCGAGAAAAATTAAGTGCCAGCAATGTTAGTCCTCAGCTGGTAGCCGGAGTCATAAACTATGCATTACAAGGCCAAAGATTGTCTCGTTACAATCTAAATGGAAAAGAGGTTCCCATTTACGCTATCTTTCAAAAGAAAGATAGAGAAAAGCTTGACGATCTTCTTTCATTTCAAGTCCCCACAGGTCAGAGCGACGGGGTTGTTCCTTTATCTGCGCTAACTACGACAGAATTTCTCCAGACTCCATCAAAAATATTCCGGAACAATCGTAGGATATCACGAGTTATCACTTTGGATTTAGAGCCAGATAAGGCGGAAGAGACAAAGAGGGTGCTCTCTGCAATTAAAAATTCTTTGGATCTCCCGGAGGGTATCACCTATGACGCACCCAACGAATCCATCCCAATTGATGACATAAAAAACATGAGCATGGCTGCCTTGCTTTCCATTGTTTTCATCTACCTTTTGATGAGTTTTTTGTTTGAAAGTTTTATCCTCCCTTTGTCCATTATCATGACGATTCCTCTGGCTAGTCTTGGTGTTCTCTGGGGACACTATTTTGGCGGGCATGACATTGATGTATTGGGGTGTATCGGGGGCATTTTGTTAATTGGTGTTGTTGTCAATAATGGGATTGTTTTGATCGACTACGTAAATCGACTCAGATTGTCCGGCTTGTCTAGGTATGAGGCGATCATGCTCGCGACCAAGCGACGATTCCGTCCCATCTCTATGACGGCTCTAACCACCATTATTGGAATGATTCCACTGGCTTTCAGTCCACCAAATAGTATGGGGATCAGTTACAAAAGCTTCGGAATGACTTTAATCGGCGGAATGACATCAGCCACCTTACTCACTTTGTTGGTTGTGCCGGTTTTCTATACTTTCTTTGATGATGCCCGCAACTTTGCCACGAGTTACGTCGGTAAAGTATTTAGAATCGATCTTACCAATCAGCAGCCTTCCTCTTCTTCTGAATGAAAAATTAATAATAATTATTTCCTTTCAGATCGCAGGATGATAAGGTTTTTCCTGAAAAATCGATGTGATTTACCTCACAGACTTTAAATTTTTAATAGATATATGCATTTAAGGCATCTCATACTCAGTTTGAAATTCACTTTTCTGGGGGTTTTTGGCGTCTTCATGGCTTTCACTGCCAACAGTTTTGAAGAGGGCAAAAATTTTGGGTTTGATGTCTATGGATACGAGCAAGGCCTTCAAAATCCTTTGGTGAAATGGGTTTCAGAAACGAGTCAAGGGCGCTTATGGGTGGCAACTGACGGTGGCGTATTTCGCTATGACGGGCAGCGGATTATTGAGTTGAAAGACGAGCAGGACAACAGCATGGACTATGCTAAGAGCGTCCATTTCGATAATCGTCCTGGAAAAAACATACTTTATATATCCACTGATAGTGGCTTCTGTTATTTAAATCTTGATAATGTTCAGGATATCGAAAGAGCCGAATGGAAAAAAATAGATAAGTATACCCCCGAGACTGGACCGGAAATTGACTTAGCATTTCCAAAAGCAATTTTCCAAGATTCATCTGGTCAAGTCTGGTTTTCCGACAACAATGCGATATACAATTTTAGCTTCGAATCTGAGAAATTAAATAGATTTTCATTCGATCATCTCGACTCCGGCGTCGACTATTTCAGGTCGTTCAGCTTTGTGGAATTGGACGATGGAAGACTCATGGCAAGCAGTTTTGATGGCATTATATTTTTCTATGACCCAGAAAAAAATACCTTTGAGGAAATAAAAACCTCGGGAATGATTGACGAAGTCTATTGGATTTTGAGTTTGGGCAACTCTCAGGTGCTTATTGGTGGGAAGGAAGGAGTTTTCATGGCCACTATGGATGAGTCAAATGAACAAGGAGTGGTTGCTATTTACGAAATTTTAAAAACTGACTCGCCTGTTGTCTCCATGATTCCGGTTTACGAAGGAGAAAGACAATATTTAGTAGCTACGAGGCATGGTGGAATTAGTCTCATAAGTCTTGATTCTGACTACCGAGTGCTTTCGCAAGATGCCTTTATCACTCCCGATTCATTCAATCGCCACCACTTATTAAGAACCTCAGGAAATTTCTTGATATGTAGCTCTGACCGCGGCATGGAATTTATCAACTTATTTGATATTGGTATTGAGACCTTTACAAATGAAGGAAATGAGATTGATGATCCCAGCCTTTCGGACGTTAAAATTATCCAAGTATACGACGATGCGACATACTCGTTTAATGGAGGTGGAGTTTGGAAACTTGACTATTTAAATAAAAAAGGTGGCTCAAAGCTTCTGTTCAAAATTTCTGACTTCAAAAGGAATCGTAACATTTTGTCGGGCACGGTCAATTCCTCTGGTTTTTGGATTGCTGGGAACTGGGGGTCAATTCTCCATATTTCCGAAAAAGGTGATTTGATTAAAGAATATATGAGTTTTTCAGAAGCCCCATTTATAGATTTATTCTACACCTTTAGTGACAATCAAAATAGAATTTGGACGATTGGTGGCGGGTATTCGAAGATATTAATGATAGACGGCAATCGTGAAACATATGAATTTGAACTAAGTCAGGCACCTGAAGTTTTCCCCCACGTTATCAGGCAATCCCAAGATGGGAGGATTGTTGTAGGAGGGCGATATAGTTTAGAAGACCAAAACCAGAAAAAAAATTCAGCAGAAAATTTATTACATGTCTTTAATGAATCGAGTCGAACATTTGATCCATTAAAATTAAGCATCAATGAAAATATCTCTCATCTGGAAATCGATGATTTTTCTTTTCTGAATGAAGGCCACAAGGAAGTCGTCATGGCGACTAGAAACGGTGTTTTCCAGACTGATAAAGAACTGAATTTATTCAAAATCAATTTGGATCAAGGAAATGAGTTGAATAATACAAGAGGGGTGATTGCAGACCAAAGTAATAACACTATCTGGGTCGCAAACGAGCTTGAAATTGTAAAGCTTAAGAGAAATGATGATGTAAAATCTTATAAGACCGAATATTTTAATATCCCATTACAATTCCGAACAGGCCAATTCTCATACCGATCATTGACCATCGATTCCACAGGAAAAATTGCAGCAGGCACTCATTCAGGCGTCGCCTATGAGAATTTCACATCCATAATTAGACCAACTCGAAAGCCCCAATTCGTTATGGAAGATTTGATTGATAAATCAGATGGGAGTGATGGCCCTTATTTCAAGGCTTTGGATAATCAGGGGTTTGCTGTTGAATATATTTCTTTTGAATACCCGAATAATAATCTCCTTTATAAGTACAGAATCAATGATTCGAGTTGGCGAACGAAAAGGGGTAATAAAATATACATAAGACCCGGGGATCTTCCACTCGGCTCAAATATTATTCATGTCATTGCGAAGCAGGAAGGAAATTACGCTTGGAGCCAGGTGGCGGCCTTGAATGTAGATATACATAAGCCTGTGTATAAAACCGTAGTGTTCTGGATCTTAATAATGATAGTCGTTGTCGTTGTTCCAACACTAATTCACTTATGGAGGACAAAGTCTCTCAAACGCCGAAATCTCGAACTTGAAAATGTCGTCACTCAGAGAACAAAAACAATCACCGAGAAAAATACTGTGTTGGCGGAACAAGCTGAAAGGATTTCGAATCACCTTAATTCCATAAAACTGACCAACGAAAGGCTGGAAAAAACGACCGCGGAGGCAAAGTTCATGGCTTCCAAGGCAGAACAGGCGAATAAAGCAAAAGGCGATTTTTTGGCTGCCATGAGTCATGAGATTAGGACCCCGATGAATGGCGTTATAGGTTTTGCCAATCTCCTGCAAGAAACAACCCTCAATGCAGAACAAACGCGTTACACTTCTTACTTAAAGCAATCTGGAGAATCCCTTGTTGCGATTATCGAAGACATTTTAGACTTTTCGAAAATTGAAGCCGGTAAGTTGGAGCTGGAGAATAAAATTTTCAACCTCAAAGAAATAATAGACCATGTCGCCGACACGTCATACCAAACTTCAAGTGAAAAGGGAGTAGATCTGTATATTGATTATCCTCATGGACTACCTACCAATTTCCACGGTGATGCTTTGAGAATTAAGCAGATACTATACAACTTGGTGGGCAACGCTGTGAAATTTACTTCAGACGGGTATATTAAAATAAAAGTTGAATATGACAAAGGTGTTTCAAAACCTCTAAAAATACACATCTCCGACACCGGTATTGGGATACCGCCGGACCAACTTAACAAAATATTTTCAAAGTTCACTCAAGCAGACACCTCAACGACTAGAAAATATGGTGGAACTGGTTTGGGGCTATCGATAACACAGTCTCTAATTGCATTATTCGGTGGGAATTTGGACGTTGAAAGTACCGAAGGAAAAGGGTCAACTTTTAAGGTAGAATTGCCACTTGCTTCTGGTTTTGACCAGAACGAAAATCATGTCTATCGATTGAATGACAATAAGGAATGCGTTGCCCTCCTGTATGATAATAATCAACAAAGTAGAGAACTATTAAAGAATTCCTTGGAAGCCCTCGGTTTCGCTGTGGATACATGTGAATTTGGTTTAGATAAAAGCTATAATAATCGCAAATCTGAGAAACCAACATTAATTGTTTTTCATTGTATAGAGCATGACGAAGAATACCAAAAGCTAACCCAAACATTGTTGTCTGAAGCCGAGTCCAATTCGTCGACCAGCGTACTTTTTATTCCGGGGTCACAGGTCGCAGATATTGATTCAAAAGTTCTCGAATTAAGCAACGTCTCTATCTATCCAAAGCCCATAATCAAGTCATCTCTGCTTTTATCACTGTTAAATGAATTATTACCAGATGGAATTTTAAGAGTGGAGGAAAATGAGGAATCACCTGCGGATGGAGTTGATACTAAAAAAGATGATGTGACTCAGTCCGAAGCAAACCAATTATCTGTTCTTGTCGTCGAAGACAATAAAATTAACCAAAAGCTCATGCTTAACTATTTGGGGAAAGTTCATACAAATGCCGAATTGGCTGAAAATGGTCAATTAGCGGTCGAAATGAGCATGCAAAAATCTTACGACTTGATTTTCATGGATTGCAACATGCCTGTTTTGGATGGCTACCAAGCAGTTGAGCAAATTCGAAGAAGTTCAGGTCCAAACCAATATACAACAATCGTGGCATTGACTGCTAACGCGATGGCATCAGATTTAGAAAAATGCAAAAAAGTTGGCATGGACCACTTTCTAACTAAACCGGTATCTATTTCTGATATAAGGAGCGTCATCAAAAAAGCTCAGTCTCATATGAATGATAATCCACACTCCTCCGTTTAGTTTGTTGGTGTATTCAATACTGATACCGATTTAAATTGTGGTGGGCTCCATTGGAGGCAGAATTTTCTCTGTCAGCATTTCTCCGTATCCCATGCCAAGTAAACTTAATGTTGATAGGTCCAAAACTCCATCTATGCGCTTATATATTCTAGGATGAAATTGTGCTTCATAGGCGGAGGCTTCTGGGTAGAATTGCATGCTATTGGATTCGATTCCCATGATCGTCTGGACATGTGCAGCTAGCTGGCAATGTGTTATTTGAGCGAGCATAGGGTTAGTTAGATCTTGAACCATGAGTGTCATTCCGTGCTCAATGGCCCAGCAAGCACTCAGTATAGCACCTGTCAGCGTTTTGCACGTTTTTAGCGCCACCCCTGACCACCCTAATTCAAAACCCAATCTAACCATTCTCCAGTCATGAGCACTTTCATCAAGAAATAGAGGTTTTCTGGCTGAGACACTTCTAACGTTTAACAAATTCTTTTCTAATTCGTAAGGAAATGGCTGCTCTATATATAATATTTTTCCGTAGATGCATGGTTCTTCGGTGGTTAATGTATCCAAAATTTTGTTCACGTATTCGGGGTCCTCCACTGTGCAATTAAAGTCAGCGGTCAGCCATGAGACATCGTTATCTATAGCTACCTTTCCCACTCGGACTATTCGTTCATAGTCCCATTCCATATCATCGCCTCGTAGTTTTATTTTAAGACAATCAAGTTTGTCTGATTTTATCCAATCTTTTAACAAAACAGGATGCCCATCGTCGGGCTCATTACCTGTAAGATCACTTTCTTCTAATGGGTCCAAGCCTCCCACTAGGTGCCAAACCTTGAGCAATTTTTTTGGGTTTTGAAGGAGGTAATCGCAAGGATACTTCTTTTTGAAGTTGCTTTTTGGGGCGAGGGGAGATGGTTCAATAAAATGGGACAAATCCTCAGACATCCAGTCTGAATTGAATGTATCGAAGGTGCTAATATTGAATAATTTACCATAAGCGTCATGCAAAGCTATGTCGAAAGCTGAAAGGCACACCAAACCGGCCAACCATGGGATTGGTTCGACCTGATTTCGTGCGTTATGGTTAAAACTATCGAGCTGTTTCTTTAAGAAGTTTTCGGAGAGATAGTATCCCAATTCTAACGCATGGCCTTTATAGCCTACCTTTGGCAACGATCCGGAAATGTTCTTACATAAAATTTGGACACTCTCGAGTCGCTCGGAATATGATAATGATGATGGCCAGATCCATTGAATATTCAGAGGCGTTTCTCCCCAGCCAACCGCTTGATTTAAGTCCCCGTTTTCAATAGTGAGCTTAACACGAGCACAGATGACCGAGGTCAAAGTTTCATTACCAAATTTAAGGGGAACTCTCGTCTGGACAGGCAGAAAATATAATTCTGATTTTATTATGGAAACTTTCTTGCTCTGCATGATTTAGATTAAAATGCTACCAGGGGGTAGATGTTTAGGAAAGTGGTAACTGGTTGCATTGCGTTGTCTAACCGTCCAAAAATTAACTATCAATTTCTGTATCTTCTTTTTAGATGTTTTTTTTAAAATTTAAATGAAATTTTGAAGCTAGCGAATCACTACTGGTGTTTGCTTACACCTACATTATGCATTTCCAAGAAGGGCTTTAAAATGAAACCATAATAAATTTGCATTACTTTTTTTTCTCCAAGGCAGAGCGGGCTGAGTGAAATAAAAACAAGAAAATTAAGGTGAAAAATCCATTAATAGGTAGAATGAGAAATCCAACCTCCTTGTGATAAGATGAACTAATAAAAGCTGTCGCCAAAATTGCAACAATGGCAGCTAGGGGGGAAACATAATCAGGTTTCATTTTTTCTGGAAATAAAAACCCAAAAGCAAAAAAACCAAGAAGGGGGCCATAAGTATAACCAGCTGCTTTGAATATTGAGGATATCACCGCAGGTTCACTGATTTCTTTGAATATGAGGATTACGCCAAGAAGAACGATAGCTATGACTGACTGAACTAATAACCGGGTGGAAGAATTATTCGTTTTCTTTTTATCCATCCTCAAAAAATCGATACAAAACGAGGTCGTCAGACCCGTCAGTGCAGAGTCAGCGCTGGAATAAGCTGCGGCGATCAGACCCAAAATAAAAACAACCCCAATGTAGTCCGGAGAATAATCTAAGGCCAGTCTGGCAAATAGTTTATCTGTTATCGTTGGTTCGAATTCCCCAGATTCTGGGTTTTTTATCGATATCGGATTCTCAAGATTATCTTTGTGTATTTCCACCACTCCTGATTTTTCTCCGTATTGATATAGAGCACCGCCGAGTGACAGAAACCCAAAGTTAACGATCACTAGGATAACGCAGAAAAGAGCAATATTTTTTTGTGATGCTTTTAGGTTATGACAAGTTAAATTCTTTTGCATCATGTCCTGATCAAGCCCTGTCATACAAAGAGCTATAAACGCACCTGAAGCGATGTTTTTCAGAAAATGGTTGCCCGCTGACCAATCTGTGACCCACCAATTTGAAATGGGGTCATTATGAATTTGGGTAATGAGAGATGGAATTGTTAGATTCATGGTCTTTGCAAGCCAAAGAAAAGCCGCTAACCCAGCCATAAGCATGAACGTAGTTTGAACCAAGTCCGTCCATATGACTGTCTTTATCCCACCTCTGAACGTATACAAAAAAATTAACAATATGGTAATTGAAACGATCAACCAGAATGGTATGGCTTTTAGCCCAAATGATTGGGTTAGAATTTGGAAGACAATGGCCACTAAATACAAACGAAAACCTGCTCCAACGGTCCTTGAGATAAGGAAAAAAACAGCCCCTGTTTTGTGAGTGATCGGGCCGAATCTATCACCCAGGTATTGGTAGATACTCGTTACATTTTTTTTATAATAGGTTGGTAATAACCATAATGAAATTAAGGCATACCCCATGAGGTATCCCAAAACTGTCTGCATGTAACTGAAATTTGAAATAGCAACCCATCCCGGGATAGATAAAAATGTAACCCCACTCAAGCTAGTTCCAACCATACCGTAAGCGACCACCGGCCAAGGAGCTGATTTGTTTGCATTAAACCATGATGAACTATCTTTTTTGTCGCTGGTCAGATGAGAAATACCAATGAGCATAATGAAATAGCTCATTAAAATAACTAAGAAAATCCAGATGTTCATTTCACAAAATAGGTAATCTTTTCAATTCAGATTTCAAATTCACCATTTGAGTATTCACCAGGACTTAATAAAGCTGGGCACACGGAATTATCTCTGGAATGAATGGTGACGACTCCAGACATTTTGGATGATTCGTCCATCTTCACGGGGCCAGTCACCTGAAAGGTTTCGCAGTCGATGAGCGAGGGGGGAGAGCCTGGAATCAGTCGGTCAAAATCATCCACTTTTTTGTAAAATCTCTCATCAAGTTTAATTTCAGGTGGTATACCATTTCTTTGTGGAGCCAATTTTAATGTGTAATCGGAACTAACTTGGTAAGCATCTGACTTAATGGATAAAAGGTCATTTGTTGTTTTAACTGGCGCA
Source organism: Limisphaerales bacterium (assembly GCA_965657355.1). GTDB lineage: Bacteria > Verrucomicrobiota > Verrucomicrobiia > Limisphaerales > JAJOIW01 > JAJOIW01. The sequence continues at coordinate 127,234 of CBFHOE010000004.1, forward strand.
AATCTGCTTCGAGGCACTAGGAGAGCGTTCGACTTATCAAAGCATTCAATTGCTGCTCCCATTGCTGATTCCAATTGATACACTGCCTCGCTGCTCGCCTCTTTGGGGTTTATTGTTTTATGATTTCTGATTAGGGGTAATTCCAGAAATCCTCCATTTTTTTCTAATGCCTCTTTTAGGTCGGGCAAGAAGATCCAGACAGAGTTGGTATTAAAATACTTATATTTCTCAATATTTTGGAATGAATCAGATTCTTCCGGTGGACATTGTGCCTTTTCTCTCAGAATCAATCTGCCATCCTTTCTTTTTGCTAAGTGCCCGCCTTTTTTATCAGAAGAGGTTCGGGAGGCTACCTCCATGAGAAATGAAAGGCCCGAGTCAGCGAAGTACCCAAGAATATCTAAATCTACAGTGGCTCCGAGATTATCTGAGTTCGAGACAAATAAGTAGCGGATTCCCTGAGTGAGTAATTCATCGATAATGCCTGATGCTACCATTGATGGATAAATATCTCCATGGCCGGGGGGACACCATTCCAATTCCCTGTTTTGACGGTATTCAGCCGGTGTGAGTGTTTCAGCACTTATTTTCGGTACTTTGTTCTGCAGAAAGTCTAATTGACCAGCATTTTTAAGTTCTGGATATTTATTGAGATACCTTAATGAATCTTCCTGGGTGGAGAAGCTGTTCATTAATAAAAATCTGGGGAATTTGGTTCTTGAGACTTGCCTGAGATGAAGGATTTGCCTAGCTATAAAATCAAGGAAACAATCGTGACCTTTAATTGGAAGGAGAGATTTTGCCTTATCTAATCCCATGCCTGTGCCGAGCCCTCCATTTAGTTTTATGACGGCAAGGCTTTCCAAAGGGGCTTTGGAAGAATACCCCTCGACAGATATAGACTCAAGACTAGGGATTTCAATATTTCCTGATATATCAGTATCGCTTATTAACCCTGTGACACCATTTTGAACTTTTTTAACCGAGTTAATAAAGGATTCAATTATGGGGCCGTTACAGCCCTCATTTACCATTTTATCTCTGATTAAGTCCTGTGGTTTTTGCGGAGTCATTTATCTAATTTTTGTAAATAGTCTGATTTTAATTGATCGAGTTGGGCGCGACGATCGTCGAATAGTCTTTTCGGGTTCCTTGCATCTGCTTTTGAAAGAAGATAGGCAGTTATCAACGGCAGCGCAATCGTGGAATCTGAGTAGCAAACAACACAATCCGGAAGTGTGTCCGGGGAAACTTTACCCCAGCTAACGGCTTCTGAAGGGGTTGCACCGCTGAGGCCTCCGCTATCTGGTCTTGCATCAGTGATTTGTACGAAATAGTCATGGCCATCTTCCTCAAGTCCCATGACTTCTTGGATTTGTGGTTCGGTTTGAAGGATGAAATTTTTTGGTGATCCGCCGCCTAATATGACGACAGAAGATTTTTTACTATTCTTTTTTGCGTGATAAACGATGGAAGCTGTTTGGTTGACATCTAGGTTTGGATCTATGGTTAACTTCGAATTTTGAAGAGACATGGCTGCTAGGTTCATACCTATAGATGAATCTCCCGGGCTACTCGTAAATATCGGGATGCCAAGTTTGTATGCAGCGCACAAAACAGATTCATCCTCGACTCCTAAAATCTCACTTCGTTTAAAGAGGCATTCACCCAAGAGATAGTGAAATTCATCAGATCCCATACTTTTTTGAAAAGCTGGAGCTTGAATGACCTCTCTGACAAAAGCATCCGTATTCAGCAAGACGTCATAGTCAAAAAGAATATCATAAATTCTGACAACATTGTCGCCTCTCAGTTTTATATCATCCAAAAAAGGTGACCCTTCATGAAGGCTCATTTTTAATCCAAAATGAATGTCGTGGTAAAGATTTGCGCCGGTGGATACCAGCCAATCGCAGAATCCCGCCTCCATCAATGGCACGAGACATGATTTGCCTAAGCCTGCTGGAGTAAGAGCTCCTGTCAGGCTCCACCCAATCAAACCATCATTATTCAGCATTTTTTGAGCGATCAGTTGGGACGCTTCTTTTAGGCGGGCACCATTATATGCTGAAAAGACATTATCAATAAGGTCGGGTACCGGCATGTTAGCGGTAACTTTATTCGGTCTCAGTCTCGAATAAGAAGATAAGGGATCAATATCTTTCACAATTTTTCATACTAGGCAGTGCCTTGATTGGAAACAAGGCGATGATTTCAGAATTTTACCTGACTTGACCAATGGGAATAATTACGCCATGAATTGTCCCCACAAGATGGAAGAATCATATTCCAAAGAATTTTCAAATAGTTCTGATAAAAACCCTGGTTTTGAAACACTAGCAATTCATTCAGGGAATTCATATAATTCAGAGACTGGGAGTGTCATCCCTCCCGTTTATATGACATCGACCTTTGCCTACGGGAATCCGGGTGGATTTGATTATACGCGGAGTGGGAATCCCAATTTCAGAAATTTAGATCATGCTTTGGCCAACCTTGAGGGCGCTAAGCACGCGACCGTATTTGCCAGCGGTGTTTCAGCTATTACTGCATTGGTATCATCTTTAAAGTCGGGCGACGTTGTCTGCGCTGAAGAGAACATATACGGCTGCACTTTTAGGCTTTTCGCTCAAGTTTTCCACAAATTCGGTATCTCGGTCGAATATGTTGATTTTGCCTCAGATGAAACGTTTGAAAAATTTCAAAATAAACCGGCGACTTTATTTTGGATTGAATCTCCTACAAACCCAAACTTAAAAGTGATTGATATTGAGCGGGTCTCCAATTTGGCCCATTCTTGCGGTGCTCCGTTGGTTGTTGATAATACTTTTGCTTCTAGCTATCTCCAAAAACCTCTCTCTCTTGGCGCAGACATTTCTCTGCTGAGCACAACCAAATACACCAATGGGCATTCCGACGCCCTTGGTGGCGTCGTCTGCACAAATGATCCGGAATGGCAGGCAAAAATGGTTTTTGCACAAAAGGCATTAGGTCTCCAACCGTCCCCAATGGATTCCTGGCTGATACAGCGTGGATTAAAAACTGAAGCGTTAAGAATGGAGAAACATTGTCATAATGCACATGAGGTTGCAGAATTTTTAGAATCTTCTCCAAAAATAAAAATGGTCAGGTATCCATTTCTCCCATCGCACCCGCAATATCAGATTGCCAAAAAGCAAATGAGGGGTGGGTCAGGGATTGTGACGGCAGATTTTGACATGGGGGTCGATGAAACATTGGAAAGGCTCAGGTCTTTGAAATATTTTACTCTGGCCGAAAGCTTGGGTGGTATCGAGTCGCTCATTTGTCATCCCGCTTCAATGACCCATGCTTCAATTCCACGGGAGACTAGGTTAAAGGTCGGAATTACAGATTCGCTGGTCAGATTTTCAGTCGGTATTGAGAAAGCGAATGACCTCATTGAAGATATAGCTTTGGCATTTCAGTTATAAACGATGGATATTACTAAAACTCTCTGGAGACCAGAGGACTTGGGTAAGCCCATTGGTGGCTCCCAACATGCCATTTCGGCATGTCTGCCCACCTGGGCAGATGTCGTTGGATACGAGGAAGGAGAAAACAGGGTCATTGGGGCATTACAATGCGGTTATCCCAGGTTTTTTATTCACCCTGCTGTTGAAACTTTGATCCAGTTTTTACTAAAAGAAAAGAATCTAGTTAACCAGTGTGGTCTCATATTTCATTCAAGCAAAGCGGCTGAAAGGGCTCTTGGCTACTTGAATGATATTTCAAATCAAAAATCCAATGTTTATAAATTTTCTCGACCTTCGGTAAACTGTTTTTTGGTAACCGTCCCAAAAATATTTGAAAAGCAGGCCAGATTTTATTGGAGACTATCAGGCGAAGGCGTAAGTAGCCGTTTAGCTGATTATTTTTTGAAGTCTTTGCAACTACAGAATGTTCCAACTTCTTCTATAGATACCAGTAAGACCATTGATGCAATAAAAGAAAAGCTAGGAGTTGCCTACAATATCCCAAATGAAGACATTTATCTTTTTCCTAGCGGAATGGCTGCCATTTTTAATTTGCACGAATCCATCCGTCGTTTAAAGCCCAACCATCAGCAAGTCCAAATTGGATTTCCGTACGTCGATACCTGGAAAACACTCCAGACATTTGGGTCATCTCAATCGATCGAAATTTCCATGGACTCGCAAAGGGTTAAGGATTTTTTGCAAAAGGAATTTCAGCGAAAACCCATTTCTTCAATATACTGCGAGTGCCCTTCGAATCCTTTACTTGAAACGCCTGACCCCGAGTTACTTAGTGAAATTTCGCAGCAAATGAATAGCTTTTTAATTATAGATGATACTATTGCATCCTCTATCAATATCGACCCGAGTCCATACGCCGATGTTATTACGACCAGCCTGAGCAAATGGTTCAATGGATTTGGAGATCTGCTGGCAGGTTCTTTGATGCTCAACCCTAAAGGAAAAAACTACAATATCCTCAAAAAAGCGTTGGATTCTCATTATTCATTGGATGTTTTTTGGCAGGATCTTGAAATTCTCAACAACCATTCCAATGATTATGCAATCAGGGTTAAAGAGGCAGGAAAAAATGCCGACCACCTGGTTGAATGGCTCAATGCCTCACCGTATACGGAAAAAGTTTTTTACTGCTCCAAGGAAAAAGACCCAAATTACGCAAAAATCGCCAGACCAAATTCAGTAAATCCCGCCCTAATCTCGGTTGTCTTTGATGAAAAATTGGTAGATCCGAAATTAATGTATGATCATTTAGAAATTTCCAAAGGCCCGAGCCTAGGCACGAGTTGGAGTTTAGTTTGCCCATACACCATTCTCGCCCATTATGATGAATTAGAGCGGGTCGAGCAATATGGAGTTGCTCAAAACCTGATTCGCATATCCTGTGGAGCTGAAAAGGAAGGCGAAATTATCAGGAAATTTGATTCTGCCATAAATAAAGCTCTCAGACGCTAAAAGCGCGATCCAACCACTTAAATAACCAAATTTCTGAATAAAATCGCTTTTCTCCTGAAATTATCTTCCCCATGATCAGATTTTTTTAAACTAAATATCGTCTTTTGTTTGCAATAGGGGAAAACTGGTTTTTAATTGGAGGCTCATTCTTAATGCTGGCATTAGTGCTATTTGAGCCAAGTTTATCAATATGGACCAAGGCATTAAGAAGCAGCATTGGACGAAAATTTTATATCACATGGACACATCGCCCATCACTTTACCTAAGCCTATTCCGACTTCCCGCTTCAGGCAGCCAAAGAAAAACATACCTCAGACCATTGAGGAGAGAAATAGTATACTTCAAGTGGTGCGTGACTATGTCGCAAAGCATAAACCTGTTCCTCCACAGCCAGCACAGGACTTAAAGGTTCACGCAAGTGCTATTATAGAGGACATTGGATGCGATCCCATATATCGCGATTATATCGGGGTTTTGATCAATAATGAAATTTGGAGGGAATCTCTCGCCTCCATTCCTTTTGAGAGACGCCTTCTTCTCATTCCCAAATGTTTGAGAGTCGAGGAAAAATGTCCCGCTCCATTTGATGAATTTGGGCTTCTTTGCAAGCAATGCGGCCTTTGCTCAATTCAAGACTTTCAAAACGAGGCGGAGAAGCTCGGGTATGCGGTTCTCGTAGCTGAGGGCTCAGCAATTGTCATGTCTCTTATTCAGACAGGAAAAATTGAAGCAATTGTAGGCGTTAGTTGCCTGAGCGTCTTGGAACGGAGTTTTCCATATATGGAAGCTGCGGCCATCCCCGGAATCGCGATACCGCTTCTGCAGGATGACTGCATTGACTGCACAGTGGATCAAGATTGGGTTTGGGATGTCATTCACCTTACTAGCGATGACAAGACAAGGAGAATGGACCTCACTGCAATTCGGGAAGATGTAGATTCATGGTTTTCTGCAGAATCTCTTGAGACCATAATGGGGTCATCCGATGGCCAAAGTGAGGATATTGCAAGGGATTGGCTCGGGAGATCAGGAAAGAGATGGCGCCCCTTTTTGACAGTTTCCGCATATAATGCCTTGAGAGAAAACCCGGAGGAGCAGATTCCCGAGTCTGTTAAGAAGATTGCTGTCGCGGTAGAATGTTTTCACAAAGCTTCTCTTATTCACGATGACATAGAAGATCAAGATGCCGAAAGGTACGGAGAGAAGACCCTTCATGAAGAATATGGCATTCCCGTGGCACTCAATATTGGGGACCTTCTTATTGGTGAAGGCTATAGACTCATCGGTGAGTCCGGCTTTTCTGATACTCAGATACACGAAATGCTTAATGTGGCCTCAACAGGTCAAAGAGAATTGTGCAAAGGGCAGGGGAGTGAATTGATCTGGACTAAGAATCCCAAACCGCTCTCCTCACGCCAGGTATTAGGAATTTTTCAGAAAAAAACGGCTCCTGCGTTTGAAGTCGCGCTCCGATTGGGAGCCATTGCCTCTGGTCGGCACAATGAAGTAGACGACGCACTTGGTAAATATTCCGAGGCGCTTGGGATTGCATATCAGATTCGAGACGACCTCAATGATATCGAAGATGCTGGTGATCCAAATGATATAGAAGCTCTGCGTCCAAACATTTTAATGGGGATAGCCCATGAAAAAGCAAAGGGCCAAACCAAAGACATTTTCAAATCTCTATGGGAAAGAAAAATTCCCGATGGTCTAACGCCTGAAAAAATTCGTGAACTTTACTCTGAAACAGGTGCAGTAGATCGGGCAAAATCTCTTCTCGAAACATACAAAGAAACGGCTATCCGATCTCTTGCAGAAGTCGAAGTGCCGAATCTTAAAGGTTTGCTAAGAAGGACGATCGGAAAAATTTTCAATGACACCGAGATCAAAGGATGGTGTAAAGAATTTGAAGTTAAAAATGGCGTTAGAGGTGAAAATTCAAAAATGAGTGAATCTTCACAGGCGGAGGCAGAGCCGCCCATAGTGCCGTCAAAATAAAATACCAATCAATCTTTTAAACATCACGGGTTTTGTCATGATGGCAACCTCCACGTCTCTTGTAGACCGTGCCCTGGTAAATATAATTAGGGATTATGTTTTCTATGAACCGCTAAAGCTCATTAGAGAAATCTTCCAGCTCTTTAATTTGGGCATCCACATCTCTTTATCAAGGAGAAGGGTCATGCCGGCTTCAAATACAAGATTGTTTATCCCATTTTCCGCACACTTCTCAAGAGTTGTGTAGCCTAGGCACGGGATATCAAATCGCATGTCGTGGTTTTTCTTGGCTACCTTAACAGCTGTTGCTCCACCTTTTTTTCCAGCTAATAATCCCCCCCTAATCAAACACTGGTCAGTGCCTTCGAAGCCCTCCACTGCTAGAACTGTGCCTTGCTTAACCACAACCGTTTGACCAATTTCCAGCTCGGAAATAGATTTGGCTATTCGGAATCCAAACTCAGCTTCATCTCGATCTTCTGGGGAGAGTCTTCTGCCTTCATGATAGCCATCACCTGGCATGAACGATTTTAAAAATGGGGCTGCTGAGATTAAAGTTATTCCTTCGGACTGTAATTCTTCAGCTATAGCTCCAAAAATTGTATGGGCATTCTTTTCCTTTAATTTAAATAGTAGACTGGCTCCTCGAATGTCGGGCTGGACTTTGAATAAATTTTTAGGAGCCACTTGCCCAAGCATAACACATTTGGATACCCCTTTTTTCTTAAAAGCGTTGATCAATTTCCCCAATTTCCCCACTTTTATCCAGATTGTTTCATCTGCTAAGTTCTCCATTTCTGGGTCGGTTTCCCCCTCAAAAGCAACGCATATAATTGAAGAAATTCCCATAGCTCTTGCTTCTTGCGTGAATAATTTTGGTAACGACCGACTCCCTGCTATTATTCCAATTTTTTCTATATTATTATGCATGACTGGCTATAGATAGTGACTTATCTTTCTGGCCAATGCTTGGCCTTAGGATCAGTCTTCTACTATACTCATACCCTGAGATATGAAAAATTGGAAAGAGGAACTGAGTGGTCCGTCGCTGACTTCATACAAATCGCCGGAGAGAATCACCCGGTTGTGGCCATTTGTTGCTCTTACTTTCATTTATCTCGGATTAATTTTTTCTTTTATTTCTTATTATAACCAAAAATTTGAGCTCAAAGTTCTCTCAGCCAATAGCGTGTCTACATTGAGTTTGAAACTTCGAGTTTTTATCGAAAAATCTGACTCGATCTTGCTTAACTCCGATAACCCTGAGATTGAAACTTATATTTCTAACTTAATTAATGACACTACAGAAATAACAACAAGGTTTTCAACTTCTCGGGCTACCCTTGATTCTGTCTTGCCTGAATCATTGCGGCGCAGGCTTCACGATGGAAATCAACTGTGGAATACTTTTGCCAACGAGGTTATGCAAGGAATTGATACTGGCATTTCCGGCCCGTCTGGTAGGGAAAGATTTATTGTAAATTTAAAATACCGAAAGAGGATTCATGCTAATAAGCTCGAAAACGTGAGGCAGGTCCTTGGTCTTGCTGAAACAAAAATGAAATCAACTTTGATTCGGTATCAAACGGATCTCACACTTTGGCTGATTTTTATATTTGCGACTTATATAATAATTATTTTTGTGATGCAAAGTCACCCATTGCTAGCCATGCGATACAGGCAGAACGAATTGCCGGGATTTTTAATTAGACCAAGCCGTCGAATTTACGAGGAAACCAGTCATAATTCAGCGACTACTACTGCCAGTGAGAGCCAGATCAGTATGCCCAGGAATAATTATGATGATCTTCAAGTTCAGCTCAATGAGAAGAATAAGGAATGTGCCCAACTAAACCGAATTATAAAGGATCTCCAATTGGAAAAGAGTCACAAACAATCATCTGACTCTCAGGTTATCGAGGAAAGAAGTGAATTCTTGGCCAAACTTTCCCATGAAATTAGGACTCCTTTAAGTGGGATAGTGGGGATGGTCGAGCTCTTACATGAAACCCCATTAAACAAGGAACAAGAAGAGATTGTTTCCATCCTAAAATCCAGTAATAGAAACATGATGCACCTCGTCAATAACAGGATTGATTTTGACTCCGATAAGAAATTCGATAAAGAAATTAAAAGCGATGACAGCGAGTTCAATTTAAATGACGTGGTTACCGAAGCGGTTTTTTTATTTGCCGAAAAAGCTTACAAAAAAGGTCTTGAGCTCGAACTCAATGTTTCGGCTATCACGCCTGAAATGGTTTATGGAAATCGAAATGGACTCTACCAGGTAATTGTGAACCTGATCGTTCATGCTATAAGCCACACTGATCAAGGAGGAATTATAGTCAAGGTCTCAAAAGATAATAATAAGAAATCTAGTGGGGTAGCACACGTCATAATTTCTGTTTCTGATATAGGAATCGGTGGTCAGAAAAGTATTAAAAATACACTATTTGAAAATCCTGATGGCGAATATGGCTCTCTGTTTGTAAATAACATAGAGGCTGATTTAAAATTGGTCACCTTAAAGGAACAACTCAACCAAATCGGTGGCAATATTACTTTCAAATCTCAGCCCAAAGGGGGAAGCCAATTCAAGATAGAGATTCCATTCGAGCTAGTCGCCACGAAAAGAATAAGTAGCTCTTTCGCAAAGTATCCCGAAATCAAAATTTTTTGCGCTACACAGTCGTCCATTTTAAAACCCATTATCCTGAGTCATTCCAGGATATTTAAGTTTCAATCCATGTTTTTTGAAAATTTGGATGAACTTCTGTCTCAACTCGTTTCCAATATATCCAAAAATGAAAGAATTGACGCAGTATTTATAGACGAATCAATTGTCGGGACGGATGAGTTATGGGGCTTTTTGAAAAAGGTAGATGATAAAATTCAATCGTTAAAAATGGCAGATAATGTAACCCTAAGCAAAATCATACTGTCACCAATAGCCTTTAAAAAAATTGATCAGAATATTTTAAGTAAGACAAAGAATACTGGAATTTTATACCGTCCAATAAGACTTAGGAATTTAGCCTTCCTTTTGAACCAGATGGAACATAAGCATAAGCGCCCAATCCTGCTGGACAACCAAAGACATGGTAAGCGTGTTGTGCCTGATCTAAATTTAAAAGTCCTTGCTGTCGAAGACACCTCTCTGAGTCAGGAATTATTTAGTAAGCAGCTGGAATTATTGGGAGTTGAATTTGAAGTAGTTTCCAATGGCGAAAAGGCTGTAGAAGTCCAGAAGATGTCGGATTTTCATATCATTCTCATGGATTGTAATCTACCTGGAATGGATGGTTTCGAAGCAACGAGACTCATACGCCAAAGTTCAAACGGTTCCGAAATATGTATAATTGGAGTTACTGCTGACTCAAATCCTGAATCCAAGAATAAAGCATTGAAAGCAGGGATGGACGATTTTCTAACGAAGCCAATTAACTTGCAACAATTGGAATCAGCAATCTTTTCATGTTTTCCTGAATTCCTTTTCTAGGAGCTCTTCTTAAAGATACCATTAAATTGTAGCCCTAAGATAACTTGCCCTGGAGATAAACCAAATTTCATTAAAAACCATCTGACTGATTTAATCTTCCAAATTGACGAAACTATTTTTGCTAGAGACTCGAATCGCTGTCCACCCATACGTCCAGACTGCAATTTATAATCATAATATCGAGGGAAGAATAATTCGCCCTTTAGTCCGTGCTTTTTAAAGGCGCTTTTATATTTAAAAGCAGAATATTCATTTTCATTGATATCTGAGTTTCTGTTTTCCTTGGACCCGTCCTCTCTTTTTGAGAAATTTTTAAGAAGCCCAGCAACGGGTTCATTCACTGCGATGACTTTTCCTCCTGGTTTCAAAACCCGGGATGCCTCGCTTGTTACTTTGTCTAAATCATTGGAGTGGTGTAAAGTAGCCGAGAAGATAATGATATCGAATCTTTCATTGGAATATGGAAGATTGTTCATATCACCCAGAACCCTTATGGGAAGTTTTTTGGTTTGTTCCTTGCTATCAATCGAAAAATAAATATTGGTCGCAAAACACTCGCAACCCAGTTCGGAAAAGTAATTCAGGAATGGGTGATTGAGTTCACTTCCAACTTCGAGGACCTTCTCGTTGCCCTGGATTTTAATCTTCTCTATAGCCTGTTTAAAATGCAAAAGGCAGGACCCGTAATAGTCAAAAATCATATCTTTTGACATCTCACAGCGCTCTTCAAATGAGTCTACCTTTTCAATCGTGTGAACTTTGAATTGCTCCGGATTTAAACTTGTGCGTCCGGTTTCCTCGATCATGCCCAGTAACTCATTTCTAGTATCATTGCTCAGATCATAGAGGCCATCGATAATACCGTTATTTATAGGGTAACTCGTTTCACACGACTTACAGACATATTTGGTGTTTGCATCGTCATAATTCATAGGAAAGCTGGAGCACCGTAAGCACCTAAGGTCATTTCCTGCATATTGGTAGTTTTGTTCTGGTCCCTTAAATTCCATGAATCTACTGCAATTTTTATATGCTTTTTTACCCTGAAAAATAAGCTGCCAATTCCTCTTTGGAAAGCGCAGCGCCGTGTCACTTTAAGCAAGATTTAAAATCTGCAATCAACCTATCAACGTCTTCTTCCTGCGTGTCCCATGAGCACATCAATCGATAGCCATCCTCGCCAATAAAATTATAAAAAATCCAACCCTTTCTATACATTTTCTCAACAATGTTTTTGGGTATTGCTGCGAAAATGGAGTTTGCCTGGCATGGGAATAAAACCTTTATTTCTGAGATTTCCCGGATTCTGGAATCTAACTTTTTGGCCATCTCATTTGAGTGGTTTGCATTTTTCAACCAAGTGTCATTTTTTAATAACCCAATCCAGGGTGCTGATAAGAATCGCATTTTCGAGGCAAGCTGTCCTGATTGCTTGCACCTATAATCAAATTCATGGGCTAGCTCCTGATTAAAAAATACGACCGCTTCCCCGATCCCGATCCCATTTTTAGTTCCACCGAAGCACAAAACATCCACGCCGGCTTTCCAAGTGATTTCCTTGGGCTGTATACCCAATGCGGTTACTGCATTTGCAAATCGAGCCCCGTCCATATGCAATAATAAACCATGTTTTCTGGTCATTTCATGGATGGATTGCAATTCTTCAACGGAGTAAACTGTTCCGAATTCAGTGGCTTGCGTCAATGAGATTGCTCTCGGTTTTGGATAGTGAAGATCATTTCGTTTTAAAATTTCAGATTCGATTGCTGATGAGTTTAATTTTCCATTCTCTCCCTCGAGTAGAATAACTTTTGCGCCATTGGAAAAAAACTCAGGTGCACCGCATTCATCACGTTCAAGGTGAGCGTACTTGTGACACAATATGCTGTGGTAGCTCTGGCACATAGACGACAGCGAAAGAGAATTTGCCGCGGTCCCGTTGAAAACAAAATATACCTGACAATCGGTTTCAAAAATATCTCGGATTTGATTTGCAACCGATTCAGTCCAAGTGTCCTCTCCATACCCCCTGGAGTGGCCGATATTGCAATTTTCAAATGCAGTCCACGCTTCTGGGCAAATGCCGGAGTAATTATCACTGGCAAACTGCCTGTTCAGCGGCTCCTCATGATTTACTATAAAATTTTCGCCCATCCACAAACCAAAATACAGACTTCTGACCGATGGTCCGAGATCAAAATTGTGCCAGTCGTTAAATCCTTATAATTTGTACATTCTCACAATTCATCATTTTTGACTGGCAAATATAGCTAATAGCACAGCGCCGGTCATAATAAGCGTGCCGGTAACTCGAAGTATCCAACCCCGGCCGCTAGATTTTTTTTCTGAATTTGTGAAATACTGGCCTAGAAACCATACAATGATGAGGGCCCACAAGCCTCGAGATGAATAAACGACATTAACTCCAGTTGGATTATTAAAAAAACCAATCGAAATGCCCATAAGCATGGCTTGAATTGTTGTCCAAATCGCTCCTAGGCAAATGCTTTTGGTAGCCTTTTTGCCCATCTTTGAAAGAGGTGCCTTAAAAAAAGGAATGAGCCCAAATGAATACAAAGCGGCCACCAAAAACATTACCGCATTAAATCCAAAGACCCCAAAATCCTTAGCCCACCGTGCAACAAGCGTATCGCAAATACCGAAAAAACTTGCCGAGATGATGGTATAGATAACACCTTTACTAATGATTTCACCAGGCTTCAAATTGCTCCACCCCAATATAAAAATGGCAATTGCTGTCATAAATGCCGCCGCCCACATTCCTGCAGGTAAACCTTTGTCGTGCAGATATAAGGATGAAGTTAGAGCGACAAATATAGTTTTTGTGCCCAAAATGGGAGTTACTAATGAAACATCAGAAACACGTATGCCTAAAAATGTAAATAAATGCCCAAAAAAGAATAAAGTTCCGACCAGTATGGGTTGCCATACATCCCCCCAAGGGCGATCAAAACCATCAATGAACGCCAGTGGTATGAATCCAAAAGCCAAGAACCAATTATTGATGAAAAATGTTCTCATCAAACCGGCCCCATTTTTAAATCCTTGTTTATAATACAATGCCCCGACCGCATAGAATACAGCCGCAAAAAAAGGAAGCCAGAGGTAGGTGGGCTGATTCAAAATCAGATATATTTATAGAAATTCGGGTATTATCCTCAAACAGGGCGATACCAATTATCTCTCTGTAGCGGTTGGTATCCTAAATCTGAAATAAGTCTTTTCATATCCTCAACAGTCATTTGAAACGTCGTGCCCGCTTTCGATACGACATTTTCTTCAATCATTATACTGCCTAGGTCATTAGCTCCATATTTTAAGGCAACTTGACCAACCTCTAGACCCTGAGTAACCCAGGAACTTTGAATGTTATCAATATTATCCAGATAAATACGGCTTAAGGCTTGCGTCTTAAGATACTCATGGGCCCCAACTGGATCGGCTTTTAATCGCGTATTATCTGCCTGAAAGGTCCAGCATATAAAAGCTGTAAAACCCTTGGATTTATCTTGTTGCTGTCGAACTCTCTCCAAATGCTCTAATCGATGTCGTAGATTTTCGACGTGACCAAACATCATCGTGACAGAACTTGCGAGACCCAAATCATGGGCTACGTCCATGACTTCTAGCCAGTCGTTAGACATTGCTTTGAGGGGGGCAATCTTATTACGAATGCTATCAACTAGAATTTCTCCACCGCCACCAGGGATAGAGCCGAGGCCTGCATCGCGGAATTTTATCAACAGTTCTCTTATTGGCATGTCAAAGACGTCTCGGAAATGAATAAATTCGCTTGGACTGAACGCATGGATGTTGAGCGCAGGAAACTTGTCTTTGATATGAGACAGTAAATCCAGATACCAATTTAAGCTGAGTGAAGGGTGATGCCCACCCTGCATCAATATTTGAGTGCCTCCTAGGTCTATAGTTTCCTGGATTTTTTGATCGATCTCATCGTGCGAAATAACGTAGGCATCAGGTTTCGATTCGGTCCTGTAGAACGCACAAAACTTGCAATAGACATTACAAATGTTCGTGTAATTTATGTTACGATCGACGATGTAAGTGACAATTTCATTTCCACGCCCGTCGAAGGCTCCTTCCTTGGCCAATTGGCGGCGTCTATTTGCGAGTATAGCGAGTTCCTCTAATGGCGAATTATAGAGGACCTCGGCTTCACTTAAGCTGATTCTTTCTCCCTTCCACACCTTGTGCAGAAGGGCATCACTGGATCGGGTGGCAACCATTACCTATAATTTATCTCAGGAACTAAAATCCACAAGATACTATCGATTTTTGAGATTTTGCCTTGAAAAGCTTTCCCTATACAAAATCAAAAGTTATGACGATTTCTTGACTTTGCCCGCATCTTTCAACCACTACCATATTGTAAGTCATTCGCACATGGATCACGAAATCTTCCTCCCGCAATGGTTCATTAGGCATTTTTATTTGTTAAAGGCGGATTCTCTGAGGACATTGCTAAACTGGACTGAATTGGTCGCTCTGCAAATTTTCCAAGAGTCAAATTCACTCACAATGAATAGGCCAGGGCGGGACGCTCTTCTCAGGCATAATAGCTATTGTGGACGCCTTCATGGAATGCGAAGAGCTGCGATAATTAGTCTATTAGAATACCACAAATCGAGGTGAAACTTATGCTAAAACTTCGTCGTTTATTGCATCTTCTAACACAAATTAACATATTCTGCGTGTTTGTATAAAAGTAGAAAGTTGACGAAAATTGCGGGATTTTTGTTGGAAAAGGTTGAAAAAAGTGGTGGCTGAGGGGAGATTTGAACTCCCGACCAAAGGCTTATGAGTCCTCTGCTCTACCACTGAGCTACTCAGCCGAAAAGCTTGTGCGCTGAACGCAAGGGCTAATGTGATTACTTGATAATGAACGAATATGCAAGAGCGAAATTCATTTGCTACAAAAGAAGGTCGGAATCTCTTGAGCCTGATAATTTCCGAGATTCCGACCTTGAGCAGCTCTTTTACCAAAAGGTTGCAAATTTTTGCATGTTGCCATCTTGCATGGCTCTCCCAGGTGACCGGTTGCGAACTTTATTGAAGGGGAAAAAATTCGCTGTTTTTTGAGGTTCTAGGACTAGAAGTTAAAAATTTGCTACCTCTAAATATGAATTCGTATTTTGGATTATATTATTTCAAATTTTTTGAAAAAGATTCAGGAAGGATGGTCTGAATTTCAGGATAAACGTTTTACAAGCCAATTTTGAGCTGACTTTCTATCTATTATTTTCTCCTCGAGCTGTGCCTCGTAAGCCTGCCTCAAAATCTGTCCAAAAAGTGGCGATGGGGATAGGCCTTTCGCTATTAAGTCTTTGCCAGTAAGCAAGGCTGGGGGTGGAGCTTTGTCGATGGCTAAATCCAAAGCACGTGCATGTAGTTCTTCTAGCCATTCTAAATCTATTTTATTTAGAGACGAGCGGCCGATATTGTCGGCTTTCATTAATATGCAGAGCGATGATATGGATGAAGGCCTTAATCTATGAGCTAGTTTTTGAATAGCCTTGTTACTCTTAGCCATCCTTCCATTCATATGCTCTGCAACTAGAGGCTGAATTTTATTTACGTGATGCTTTGGACAATCAATAAAATTAAGAAATTCACCTGCGAGCCTTGTGCCAACTTTATCATGCTTAGGTGAGACGATTCTCTCGTGGCCATTTTTATCGACTTTTTCCGTCGTCGCCGGTTTGCCAAAATCATGTGTCAAAGCCGCAAACATAAGTTCGAGCCTATCTTTGGCATTGGAATCCTGAAATTCATTTATTCGCGCCATGGCGTCGCAAACAAGAAGAGTATGAATCCAAACATTTCCCTCTGGGTGCCATATAGGGTCTTGCGGGGTTTGTATTAATTGCTTTAACCATGGATAGTGATCGATCCATTTAGTTTGGTTTAAAAAGTTTAAACCAGCGGATGGGTATAGAGACAATTGAGCCCATTTTGCCCATTCCTGCCACACTCTTTCTTTTGGTAGTTCTGATATTTGGTGTTTTATGGATTGGCAAAGATTTATCGTCTTATCCTCTGCTTTTAGATTAAAACGACCGGCTAATTGCATCCCCCTCAATACTCTTAATGGGTCTTCAGAAAAAGCTGGTCCAACGTGCTTGAGAATACCTTGCTCCAAGTCAGACTTTCCATCGAAAGGGTCGTATATTCTATCCTCCAATGGATGGTAGAGTATGGCATTGATGGTGAAATCTCTTCTTGCGCAAGCATCCATTTTTGTAAGAAAAGGATCTACTTTGATATTGAACCCTTTGTGGCCTGGACCCATTTTTGAATCCCTTCGAGGTAGAGAAAAATCCAATGCCATTCCAGACCTCGTTTTTAACTTAAGGGTTCCGAAAGATTTTCCAACTAAATCTGTTCTGCCGAATTTACTCAGTTGTGATTCGAGTTCGTCAAAGCCAACGCCATAAACTTCGACGTCGAAGTCGATGACGCGTCTGTTTGAAAGTAAGTCCCTCACACATCCACCCACGAGATACCCCTGCTTCAAAGCAGGCGCTTTTAGAAAGATTGTTGTGAGTTCCTCTGGTAATTCAAACCTCATTTTAATTCTGCCTGAGTTTTGTCTACGCAAAAGTGATTAGCCGACCGGCAAAGCAAACGTAAGTTCGATTACAAGATGAGTGGAAAAAAGAAAATTCAAAAGCATGGCTGAGTGTCTTTACAGATTCATATTATGGCTTTGTGATAAAATCTTCTCTGTAAGACATTTTTAGAATCTGCTGGACTCTATTACCTGTAAATGGAGTAAATTGAGGCCTACCTTTTACTATGAGCTGAGGCATGGACCCTTTGCCATATTTTTTGTAATGTGAGCCGTAGATGCTTGTAGAAATATCAATTTGTTTTTGTGTCCAAGGTGATAGTAAATAACTAACTAACTTTTCTGTGTTTGTTATCTCCTTGGCTAATTTTAGGGCATCTTGATATTTGGGGAATGCTGGCATGTCTAGTATTTCTTTGTCCCACCAGTGAAAGGATTTGGGGTCGGTCCTATACAAAGACATTGCTAGTTTGGCAAATTCACATGCTTCAATATGGGCTTTTTGTGTTTTAAAGCCACGAGCGGCAAGCGTGGTATTGCATTGTGCGTCAAGAGGCATAGGGGCAATGATAAAAGCAAACTTCTCAGGATACTGTCGAGTGATCCTGGTCAGCGTTTTGTGAAGGTTACGACAATATTTGCAAGTGTAGTCAACTAAAACAATGTCGATATGATCTGCTTCCTCGCTTCCAATTATTGGCATTTTCTCCACATCTAAACCGTATGTATTGACCATTCTCTCTGCTCGAGTCTTTTTATTCGAACTCGGAGAATTGGTTGATATTATGGTTTGCTTGTGTTGGCTCAACTCCTTTTGTCCAACCAGTTGAGGCTCCGGATTATCTGGTTCATTTCCAACAAATACCTGGGCCGTGATCGTCAAAAACCAGGCCATAATTGCAGTCCCATAAACCGCCTTGATCGACCTAGTTGTTGATTTTGCTAGTTTCGTTTTCCATACGAGTATTCCCGCAACAGAGGCGAAGACATGGGTGGCGATGCAATACGGACAGTATGATCCAATAATAAAAACCTGTAATCCGACAAAATAAATAGCAGATAAAACCACAAGAATACTGCTTGCATTCCCTAGTAAATCGAGATTCCTCTTTCCTTTGAGAGATAAACCATGACTCAAACCTATAATGATATACAGAGGCAAGGCGAGGAGGCTGACTGGGATTGGTCCAATGTAGGCATACTTGCTGGATAAGACATCATCACAGTTTGAATCTGGCCCACACCCAGCTGCTTGTGCACCCAATAAAGTCGTTCGCAGCAAATAAATGGTTATCCCAATTGCAGCGATTACAAAAATAAATCCTAAATAGTGGCGCCCCTTTTTTGATTCTTTGTTTTCATCAATGGGGCTCTTTCGTGGGCCAGTCGTCTTGACTTCTTCTCTACCGTTTTCTTGTTGTTCGTTATTCGGTTTAGATTCTTGTTTCAGTTTTTTAAGTCTTGATTTCTTACCCATAGGATCAGCGGCCTGGTTGTGAAAAATTGTTTGATTATTTATCGAGCGAGTAAAAAGAAGTCGTATTATTCAGGTATATATCTTTTTGCTCACTTTCAGAGAAGTCAGCAAAGTAATCATCAAATGTATGGGCAACTTTTTGGTAGGAACCAGCTAGTGTGCATACCGGCCAGTCCGATCCAAACATGATTCTTTTGGTCGAGAAGCATTCAACGATCCAGTCCATATATGGCGTTAAGTCGTTTAATTTCCATCCAGTCCAGTCAGCTTCAGTTATCATACCAGAAATCTTACAACTGACGTTTTTATAGTGAGACAGTTTTTTGATTAATGATTTCCATTGATCACCTTCACCATCCTTGATGTTAGGTTTTGCTATATGATCCAGGACAAACGACTGATTTGGAAATTTTCCAACGAGAGATATGGCAGCAGGTAGTTGTTTGGGAAAAATCAAAATATCATATGTCAGACCAAATTTTTCAAGTTCGGATATGCCATTCTGAAATTCCTTGCCCAACATAAAATCCACATCAGGTTCGTCCTGCACAACGTGTCTCACTCCTTTAAACTTAGAGTGAGGAACAAACTGAGCGATTTGATCTGCAACATTTTTTGATCTTAGATCGACCCAGCCAACTACCCCCTTTATTAGATCTGGTGCCTCATCGGCTAGCTCGAGAAGCCACTTGGACTCTTTTATCGTTTGCCTCGCTTGCACCGCTACAGATCCATCAAATGAGGTGCCTTTCTGAAGGGTTTTAAGATCTTGAGGCAATCTGTCTTGTCTGAGTGGAGCTAAAGGCGCTGCATCCATCCAAGAATATTCTGTTTTAGAATAAACCCAAAAATGTTGGTGTGAATCAATTCCTTTAAATGAATTTTCAGACATAAAAGAAAAAATTTATACTTTATTGCAGAACAGCATCATCAACTTCGATGATAGCTTTTATGGCACCCGTTTCTGGCTTTACAAAATTTTCAAAAGTTTCATCCAGTTGGCTCAACTTTGTGTGATGTGTAATCCATGTATTAGTATTAATATTTCCTTCTTCGATCAGTTTTATAATTCGTGTAAAGTCCGAGGCAACGGCATTTCTGGAGCATAAAATAGAACCTTCTTTTCTGTGGAGGATGGGGTGTAGAAAAGATATTTCCTGGGTAGTGATGCCCACGTAAACCAAGCGACCGGTATGTGCCAGATAATGTATAGCATTGGACATTGAATTATTGTTTCCCGTGGCGTCGACGACCACGTTAAATCCATTACCATTGGTGATAGAATCGAAAGCCTTTTTTTCCGATTCATCGCCTTTGAAAGGAACAATATGATGAACTCCCAGTTTTTCTTTGCAAAAATTGAGCCGACTTTCATTCATATCTAGAACAGTGATTTCACTGCCGGTAAGCCGGGCAAATTCAATAACAGAAAGACCTATTGGGCCGGCCCCAATCACCAGGGTTTTTTCCTTCGGAGTTGGGTTGCCCCTGTCAATCGCATGACATCCAATCGCAAGCGTCTCGACAAGTGCAAGTTGCTCAAAAGAAAGGGAGGAGCTTGGGTGAAGTTTGTCTGCCCGTATGTTGAAAAAAGGTCGCATGCCACCATCAATATGGACTCCAATGACTTCTAAGTTTTCGCAGCAGTTTGTATAACCACGTCTGCTGGAGAAACTCTCAATGTTGTTCATATATGGCTCAACTGAACATTTGTCGCCAGGGCTTACATTGGAGACATCCGAGGCGACCTCCACTACTTCCACCCCCAGTTCATGCCCAGGAATCCTTGGGTAACTAAAGAATGGCATTTTGCCTAAAAATCCTGAAATGTCGGTCCCACAAATCCCGATGTTATGGACCCTGACTTTTGCCATCCCAGCACTTAATGGCTCTATTTTTGGGGCTTCTTTAATAGAAATTTTTCCTGGTTCTTCAAAATATGCTGCTTTCATTTACTGGTGATACTTATGTTTAAATTTAAGTTGTTGGTATTATATTAATTATTTTGTGGAAGGCCTTCAGTGTGACCTAGGTTTTTGACCGGCGCTAGAAGCTCCAGAACTTCTTGGACAAGCTCTTGGTCTATTGGTTCGCTGGCCCACTGCGCCCAATTGCGGATATTATTTGGATTCGCAGAACCGGCAATTGTAGTTGTGATGTCTTCATTGCTGAAAATGGAATATTGGAGGGCTAGTTTGGCAATGTCTACCCCCTTTGATTGACAATACTCCGCTACCTTTTTACACGTCGCCTTTACTTCTGCTGGCTCTTTGTGCCACTCTGGTAAAATCGAATTGGTCAACAATCGTGCTGCGAACGGCCCGGCATTCATGATCCCAACACCTTTCTCTTTGAAGTAAGGAACAAGATCACCAAGTTTCGTATTCTGCAATGTATACTGATTGTAGGACAAGATCACGTCGACTTCAATTTGGTCTAATATGAAAGGGAATATCTTCATAGGATATCCTGAAAACCCAATATATTTTACTTTCCCTTGTTCTTTTGCTTTCAGCATGGCTGGAATTGTTTCGTCCACGATCTGCTGCATCTCCACAAATTCTATGTCATGGGCGAGAATGATATCTAAGTGGTTAACCCCGAGTCGATGGAGACTGACGTCAATACTCTCCTGAACTCGCTTTGCTGAAAAATCAAAGTGTTGCAGATCATATCTCCCCAGTTTTGTGCACAAAGAATAACTTTCCCTTGGAACGTCTCGGAGGGCGACACCTAACAGGACTTCAGACATCCCTCTGCCATAAAACGGCGAAGTATCTATGAAATTCATCCCTAAATCTAATGCCACCCTGACGGATTCCATGGCTTCATTCAAAGTGACAGACCTGAATTCCTGGCCCAGGGAAGATGCCCCAAATCCGACTACTGGGATTTCAAGGTCTGTTTTGCCTAATTTCCTTTTATTCATAAAATTTTATACGATTAGGAATTATTTGAGATATGTTCTAAATGCTTCGATCGTTTTTTTAGCTGCGGTTTTTGAATCCGGAACTGGGAATGCTTCGGCAGATGCATAGCCAGAATATCCAATCTTTTTTAATGCGGCGCCGATAGGGAGGAAATCGGTGTGTCCGAGCCCTGTTGCTTTTCGGTTTGAATCTACGAAGTGGACATGCCCTACAAATTCTTTAGCATCTTCCAGTGCTTGCGCCACGTTAGTTTCTTCTATGTTCATATGAAAGAGGTCACAGAGAAGCTTTACATTTTCTATACCGTTTTGTTTTAAGAATTCGATGGCGGAACCGGTTGTATTGAATAAGTTTGTTTCATACCTGTTAAGTGGTTCGTAAAGAAAACAAGTGCCACACTCTTGGGCGAATTTTCCAAGTTCTTTGAGGGCTGCCGTCAAATATTCCAATGCTACAGGTTTGGGCACAACAGTATCCCAGCGCCCTTGCATCGATCCCAAAATCGCTGGAGCCCCATAAACGGAACCAGCCTCGATAATTCCTTTTATAAAATCAATAGAATGCTCTCTTTTTTGGGGGTCTGAGTCGCATAGTTGCCATTTATTCTTTACCCATCCCCCCCCGGTTCCGACAGCAGAAAGAGAGAGGTCCAATTCGGTCAATGTTTCCTTGATTGGAAGGGATTTAATGACTTCAGCGGAGGGCGCAAATAATTCCACGGAATCAAAACCTAATTCTTTAGCCGTTCTGCAACTAGCTTCCCATCCGTCCCAGAAGACAAAAGGTCCGCCTTTTGCCTCCTCCACCAAAGATATTGTAATGCTGGATTTTATCACTTTTTGAAAAATTATGTGTGTCTGACAATAATAAGGTAATGGAAACATGTCCATGAAACTATGAGGCTCTTGACTTGCTGCATGCCTGGACATTTTTGGAATAGCTGGATAATGTCAGCACCTCATGGTATTTGAATATGTCAAAGCAGATTTAAGAGTTCAATCTCATGCATCAGCGGTTGTTGAAATGGTAAATTCTCTTGCTGAAGATGAGATAAGTGGTTGCCAGCCTCTTGACGAACGAACAAGGCAGCAACTTATTCCCGCTCTGAGAAAGTATCCAAATAGTTTTACCATTCTTTCATTCGTGGATGGCAAAACTGCCGGAATGTCTCTGTGTTTCGAATCTCTCTCTTCATTCAAAGCCCGCCCCATAGTCAACATTCATGATTTTGTTGTAAAAAAAGAATTTCGTGGCCTGGGAATAGCAAATGGGTTACTCAAGGCAACTGAAAAGGAGGCTAAAGAACGCAAGGCATGTAAATTAACCTTGGAAGTATTAGAGGGAAATACACTGGCTCGAAAGATTTACACCAAATACGGTTTCTGTGGATACGAATTGGACCCAAATAACGGCAAGGCTCTTTTTTGGGAAAAATCCCTATAGCCCGGCTCATACCGATTCGTTGGTTTATCCTCTAAGGGGTAATTCAAAATAAACTGTTTTCACAATACCTCCTAACTTGAATTGGACAAACGTCCTGTAGATGCCGTCCTTAGGAGGCAAATAAGGGAAAACAATCTCCCCTTTGTTCTTTGATGCATCTACCTTTTTCCATGCCATCAGACTTTCCTCCACAGTCGGTAGCTCGCAAATAGGCTCCGCAGTTCCGGTCTTTCTGGGCGCTTCGCCAGTATCTCTTAGCTCAGCTAACTTAGCTGCAGCCATGGATATGTTTCCCGTTGGGTGCAAGTGCGTATAGACCGTTCCCTCCTTGTTAATCACAATGGCATGGCCAGACATCCCGAGATAAAGCTCAGGGTCTATTGGCTGTCCTGATGGATCCAATAGCTGAAAAGTGAGTTGATTCGATGGGTCATTTAAGTTTCTACCAACCCATTCAAGGTCGAAATCAGGGTTTTCCCATTTGGTCATTGTTGATGCGGTACTGGATTTTTCGAGCTGAAAAAAACTATCATCCACATCAATGGATTTGGAATTTTTACGAACCCATGCCGCCTCTGCTTCTCCCAATCTATCGATTGTTTTTAAATTTTCCTCAATTTTGATGGTTCCCAATAACGTTTGACTAAAGCCTGTCTCTTGAGAGATATCGATGAATAATTGGTAATCACCTTGAGGGATATCATTATTAAAAAAAGACCAAAACACTTCTTTGTTAAATTTACTTGGATGGAGGTGTGCCGCATAGACCAATGATTTTTCGGTGTATTTATTGACCACGAAGGCATGCATTATCTTTCCATGATCAGAAATAATAGGTCCATTCCGATATAATTTGTCTCCTGGAGCTTGAATCCTTAGCCCGAGTGTGTGCGGTGCATCCTCCAGTTTGAAAATATCTGATTTGGCTTGTATTGGTTTAAAAAGCCTATTGCTTTTGTAATTTTCTTCCTCCTGATTCCACCATTGCTTTCCAAAAAAAAGCGCATAACCAATAATTCCTGAAAAAACAAAGGTAACCAAATTCGCGGCATAAATTGCTCTTCTGCCAGGTGACTTGTTTTTTCCAAGCGTCGAAAAGGCTACAGTTTGTCTGATAATTGCCAGGAGAAAGATAACAAGGAAAATGAGAAAACCGAAAAGAAGCATTTGAATGGGTAGACTCATTGTCGGAGTGTTTGTTGCAATAGATGAATATGGGACGTAAGCGGTATCCTCTCCATTTTTACTTTTTGCTGTAATGTTAATCGAGTAAGCACTTCCTGTCATGATCCAGAGCTCTGACTCGTAGAGACCTGGCTCGCCTTTGACTGGAACGGCAATGTCGGGGGGAGGAGATCCTTGTTTGCCCAATGACCAATGAAGTGGTTGAACGGATACAGAGTCGAGTTCAAAGTCTTTTTCGAATCGTATGAAAATCCTTGCAATGCCAGGAATGACACTTGGTTTTTTCACCGTTATCCTCGCGGGATATTGGCCTATTAAGGTTTGTTGAATAATATTTTTCTGCCCAAGATGGCCGTGGGCGATCATTGGTAGGAAAGCTAAAATATAAACTAATATGGGTGCGTTAAATTTCATCAATTTGATAAATAAATACAATTTCAGCGTCGTATTCTCCCCATCCACAGGCCTGCAAGAATAGCGAGTAAGCAAGATCCAAAGGCATAGTAAAAAAGGTATTGGTGTTGGCCGAGATCCTCTACCGCGGTGTTCCAAAAACGATAACTCCAAGGGCCTAATGTTTCCTGGTAACCCCAATGTTTATGTGTTGCAAAAAACCAATTTTGAGCTGATTCAGAGAGTAGAAAAGAACCGAAATGATATTGGGTATAAAAAAAAGTTACTGTAAAAAAAAGTGGTGCCAACAATATAATAATCACATTGGATAAAAAGGGGTTGGCTTTTTCGAGGGAAAATCTAATCAAGTCCAAAGCTAAACCAGGTATTATCAAGAGTAATGGAAATGGCAGTGGAACAAAATGATCAACGGGGTTGTTGATGGGAGCCAACATGGGCTGCGCCTTGAAGAGAGGAAGTATCCAGACCGATAGACAAATGAGAAACATATAGATACCTCCTATTGCTGTTCCCGCCCATCTCCATTTGGTAGCTTTGGCGATTCCCAATAAATAAAAAGGGTAAGTCGCACATGAAACGATAAAAAAGGTTTTTGATCGGTATTGGTTTGGCCAGCTAAGCTCTATCAGAACAGTGCCTGCCATGGCGAGGAGGATTCCTCCCCCCATAACCATTAGCCAAGGTGATCTTTTTAAACCTATTCCGGTTTCGCTATTCGAATTGTTCCAATCTTTAGCGAGCAGTAATAAACCCCCAAAAACAACGCAAAACATTCCCAAAGCCAAGACCATGTGCGGTGGACTAAGAATTTTAACGTCGATTCCGTACGCGTTGTGCCACCAATCATCAAATGGCGCCGATGCTAGCATTGCCATATTTCCAAAAAGGCATACCCAAGCGCCCGTTGGCGCTCTAAGTGGGCCGATTGGAATGGAAGTTCGATATTCATTTGACGACTTAATAAATGAAGATCTCAAAATGAGGTAACCCGAGACGACACCACCAACAATACCTCCGATATGAATAGCTATGTGAGCTGGAGTCCAGAATGTATCTCGCCCGATACTTCTGTGCCAACTGATATCCCATAAAATTCCGATAATAATACTAAGTGATCCCAATATGATAGCGTAGCAATACCAGGGTGAACTACTGTCATGCCCGGGCTTTGCGCTTTCGCATTCGGTCCGATTATTCATATTAGTCAGATGAGCGTTTGTTATTGAATCGGATTTGCTTTGCATGAAAACCTATTAATGAGGAATATTATACAGCAGTTCGTTCTACTGCCTTTGATATTCTATGAAAGCCGACATCGCTAGTCCATCAAGTTCTTTTCATAAACATTCAGCTGAAAGAGTGCCAGAGGTGCTTTCCCCGGCAGGGAATTGGGAATGTGCTAAGGCCGCAATCGAAAATGGTGCTGATGCCATTTATTTTGGGTTAGATCAATTCAATGCAAGGATGAGGGCTGACAACTTCAGCTTGGCTGAATTACCGCATCTCATGAATTTATTGCATGAGAGAGGCGTTCGCGGATACGTCACATTCAATACCTTGGTTTTCACCAATGAACTTGAGGAGGTAAAGAATTTTTTGACAAAAATTATTCAAAGCCGGGTAGATGCCGTCATTGTGCAGGACGTTGGTGTTTGTCGCCTGATAAGAAAGATTTCAAAAAATTTTCCTATTCATATATCAACCCAAATGACGGTAACAAGTGAGGCTGGAATAAGGTTTGCTAAAGAACTGGAGGCACAACTCGTCGTTATTGCACGTGAAAACTCACTAGATGATATAGAGAAGATACAGGCCAATTTAGATAATAAAACAAGTTTACCCATCGAGACATTCGTTCATGGGGCTTTATGTGTGGCCTACTCTGGTCAGTGTTTGACGAGCGAGGCATTGGGAGGGCGGTCTGCCAATCGAGGTGAATGTGCTCAAGCCTGCAGAATGCAATACAAACTTATCGTGGACGAAAAAGAAATAGATTTGGGTGCAAAGCGATATTTGCTTAGTCCACAAGACCTTTC
This sequence comes from Limisphaerales bacterium, assembly GCA_965657355.1. Classification (GTDB taxonomy): domain Bacteria; phylum Verrucomicrobiota; class Verrucomicrobiia; order Limisphaerales; family JAJOIW01; genus JAJOIW01. The sequence goes on from CBFHOE010000004.1 coordinate 153,797, forward strand.
GGGATTAGAAGCCATACCGGATTTAGTTAAAGCCGGCGTGCACTCAATAAAGATCGAAGGGAGGCTTAAGTCTCCTGAGTATGTCGCAAACATCACTCGAGCATACCGACAGGCACTTGACAGAGCCCTTGGAAGAGATGTGGAAGAATCTGATAGCTTCGGGGATTCAAATTACGCCGTGGAAATGGCTTTTAGTCGTGGGCTTTATTCGGGATGGCTTAAAGGTATCGATAATCAAAAATTGGTTCACGCGCAATATGCAAAAAAAAGAGGGGTTTTTCTTGGAAACATAAAATTTGTCAAAGGCCAAACCATCTGGGTGCAACTCCATTCCGGCTTGTCCGTAAAGCCTGGTGATGGTTTAGTTTTTGAAAGTAATCAAATCGAGCAGGAGACAGAGCAGGGCGGGGCAGTCTATCGGGTCATCGAGAAAAACAACCTGATTGGATTGACGTTCGCCAAAAAGGAAAGCGGTGTTTCTGTGATTGATTTTAACTACTTAAAGACAGGAGGTAAATTTTGGAAAACACTCGACCCGGCGTTAGAAAAAAAAGTAAGGGCAACGTTTGCTGGTGAAAAAATCCGATACAGGCGCCCTGTCGATTTTATTGTTTGTGGAGAGCCCGGACAAAAGCTTGGACTCAAAGCATTTGATCCGTTTTCGGGTCAGTTGGTTGAGGTTTTTAGCTCCATGGAACTCATCACTGCAAATGATAAGCCTCTTAATAAAGAATTACTTGAGCGTCAGCTTGGGCGACTTGGTCAAACTCCGTTTAAACTTAGGCGCTTAGACTGCCAACTTACCGGAGAATGTATGCTTCCAGTCAGCGAGCTTAATCATCTTAGGCGAAGTATAGTTTCATTACTCGTAGAAAAAAGGCAAGGGGTGAATCAGTGGGATTGGGATGAATCAATAACCATTCCAGAAAGAAACGCATCAAATAAAGATTTACTACGGAAAAAGAAAGTTGAGTGGTCTGTTTTGATTAGAGCCGAATCCCAATTAGAGCCAGCCGTTACTAATGGGATACGCCGTATTTATTGCGACTTTGAAGACCCAAAGAAATATCGCGATGTCGTTAATCGTTTTCGAGAGATTTGTCCCGATGGTAAAATTTTCGTCTCGGCACCCCGAATCCACAAACCGGGTGAGGAATGGATATTAAAAATTGTGAAGTCATCGCAGCCTGATGGCTTTTTATTAAGAAATTACGACCATTTGGAATATTTCTCGGAATCAGAGCGGGTAGGGGATTTTTCATTAAATATATCGAACCCATTAAGCGCTTCATTTTTCATTGAAAAGCACCAATTGTCCCGCATCACGGTTTCTTATGATCTCAATTTTGATCAAGTAATGGACCTCGCTCAGACAATTGATACTAGTCATTTGGAAATTACCATACATCAAAGGATGCCGATGTTTCACATGGAGCATTGTGTTTTTTGTGCTTTCCTCTCCAGTGGAAAAGATTATCGGGATTGCGGCAGGCCATGCGAAAAACACCAAGTGGCCATGATTGATAGGGTGGGTGAAAAACATTATCTCAAAGCTGATGCCGGGTGTAGAAATACTCTTTACAACAGCCGTTTGCAGACAGGGGCAGAGAATTTTGATGAACTTATAAAATCGGGTATTTCAAATTATCGCATTGAGTTCCTTAATGAATCACCTGAACAAGTTAATAAAATTTTGAGCGCTTATTTTCAGCTTGAAAACAGTGAGATAACAGGTGAGGAGCTTTGGCGTGTCCTCAAAATCCAATCGCGCCTTGGTGTGACTAGGGGCCAGTTCAATCATCCCGATTCAAACCCTTGGCAGAAATAATGAATCCTCACGAATATCACTCCGAAAAATGAGATATCTCGTGAATGAATTGGCCATTGAACCTAACTGTGTTATCTCATATTCTTTTCCCATGAGATCATTGCTTGGATCCCTAGTAAGCTGCGTCCTGACATTAATTTTTTGCAGTGCCTTATCAACCATGGGACAAACGCCAAAGTCCGCCTTCAATAAAGATCCCTGGCCTGAAAATAAGGAGGGGCCAATCAAGGTTTTTATCCTAGCTGGCCAATCGAATATGCAAGGTCACGCATCCCTCAGGACTTTGGAATACCTCATCTATAATAAAGAAACAGCTCCAGACTACCAGCAGTGGAAAACGATGACCGGAGATTGGGCGAAACGCAGCGACGTATGGGTTTGGACGACTGATGGCAAAAGAGGGGGGAAACTCAAGCCAGGGTTTGGTGCTAATGAATTTAAATTAGGCCCTGAGTTAGGGGCTGGCTGGGTTCTCGGTGAACATTTCGATGAGCAAGTTGCAATCATCAAGACCTGTTGGGGGGGGAGAAGTGTTAAAAAGGATTTTCTGCCACCAAGCGAACCAATGCCATCTGAAGAACTTTTAACTAAAGACCTGGAACGCATGCAAAAGAGGAATCCGTCCGCGACTCTTCAAGATGTCAAAGCTCCATATGGTCAGGCTTATCGTGATATGATATCTCACGTAAAAGCGATGATGGAGGCCCCTCAAGATTATTATCCCGATTACAACCCCGAAAAACCCAGGAAATTTGAAATTGTGGGTTTGATTTGGTTTCAAGGGTGGAATGATATGGTGGACGGTCAACAACGCTCGGAAGGTTATGTCAATTATACAAAACGACTTGGTTCACTCATCGAGGACGTGAGAAAAGATTTAAACGTCCCAGATCTGAAAGTTGTTATTGGCGAGTTAGGTGCCTCGAGCAGTATTGAGTTTCACAAAGCCCAGAAAAACGTCGCCTCACTTCCAAATCATAAAGGATCAACAATTTTTGTTGAAACTCGCAAATACTGGGATCCAAAACTCGAAGAGATGGTAAAAAACAATGTTTGGCAAAAAGAGAATTGGGTCGACTTTTATAACCATGGATCAGACCGCGGGTATCATTATCTCGGTAGTGCCAAAATGCATTCTCAGATGGGCAAAGATTTTGGCTTTTCCATGATCGATTTGTTAAGTGATTAAGTTTTTGGCGATTAATCAACTCGATCTACCTCTCCGGGAAAGGAGTATAACAGTGTTTTATATTATCACCTTGTGCTCTGGGAAATGTCATCGAATCATTAACCCGATTTAATGATTCGATGCCGAAATTAAGGCATTAGTAATGTGATGGATTGGTTTGTTTTTGCTGGGCAAGACGATAAATTCGTTTGAATCGGCGTATACAAAGGGGGACATTGAATGCTCCTTGAGTTCAAAATTTCTATCATGTGATCAAGCCACCTCTTTTGATATTTATCGAAATTAGATTTGAGTGTCCTTAAGTCTTTCTAAAAAGAAATAAAAAATTATTTGAATCTAAAAAATTTAGGTTTCCACCAACTCGGTAAAAGTCCCTGAATGGTAGATAAATTATATCTCGTATCGATAAGCAATGCTGAACCTGAGTCTGATTCAGATCTCAAAATGCGTCCAACGGCTTGTATCACTTTGATAATGCCGGGGTAGACATACGTATAATTAAAAGCCTCGGCGTTTCCGAGTTCTTCTTCGAGGTGTTCCTGAATTAAATTTCTTTCAAGGCAAACTTGTGGTGTCCCTATTCCTACGACTGCAACGGCTTTTACGGCATTATTGGGTATGTCGATTCCTTCTGCGAAAACACCACCCAAAACGGCAATACCTACTCTTCTTTCACTTTTTAAATTATTCGATAGGTATTCTATAAATTCAGTCTGGTCTTTTTGGGTTGAGTTTCGTTTCTGCTTTTTAAAATGGAAGTTTTCGCCCATTGCTTCGATCAACATGTCTGATACTAAGTCCATATATTGATATGAGGGGAAAAAAAGTAATTGGCTTCCTTTATTTTTAGAAATAAACCTCGTCAATAGCTGAGAAAGTTTTGGTGCTGTATTTCGTCTGGCTCTCCATGTTGTTTGTATTCCATCTTCTATCCAGACCTTGAGATTTTCCTCTGGAAAGGGCGACGGGTAAGTAAGTTCTTTTGTCCCATTTCCTATCGGTAGCCATCTTTTAAAATACTCAAATGGACTCAATGTCGCTGACATTAATATAATACAATGACATTTTTTAAAGGACTGCCCTAGGTAGTTTTTTGGATCGAGACAAAAGATATTGATGGAATCAGACTTTATGATTAGCCGGTCTGATTCTTTCATACTTTTATAATTCAGGAGAAAATCACTGATGCTAAAATATAGAATCTGGATTTCTTCGCGGTGCTTATTTTTTTGCAATTGCAATAATAATCTTTCACAACAGGTCTTGCAATTTTCCAGCGAAGTCACAAATTGACTGTCTAATTTGTCTGCTGTTATTTCTCCCCCAGGATCACACGATGGTGCCAAATTTAAAGCATCAGTGATTAACTCTTTAAGTTTGTTTGATGATCCGCCCAACCGAAGACATAAATTTTTAAGATCGAATAAATTTAAACTGCTGCCGAACATCGAACGAGCTCTTTCTGGAAGATTGTGAGCCTCATCGACGATAAGGATAACCTTTCTTTTGTTTTCCTCCATTAAGTAGTGTTTTAGCCCGGCTTTTGGATCAAAAATATGATTGTAGTCGGCGATGATAATATTTGCCCAATCGGACATTTCATAGGAAAGTGCCGAAGGGCACAGCAAATTCTCTTTTCCGAACTCAAGGACAGTTTTTTTGTCATACTGTTTGTAATCTTTATTTAAGTCCAGGATCCCGTCTTTATTCCTATCGAAATATCCGATCGCGTATGGACATACTTGAGTGTCACACTGTTCCTCTTCAGTTATGCACCATTCTGATGCCGCTCCCAGGGTCAGTGACTTTATTGCAGCCCCCGATTTTTGTATGTCCCTGATGGCTTTTTCAGCATTCGTTTTATTTGTGTTCCTTGCAGTAAGAAAAATAGGTAAGAAACTTCGATCTTTTGCTGCAAATTTTAATGTTGGAAACAAGGTCGCCATCGTTTTGCCTAGCCCCGTAGGAGCTTCGAGCATCACATCGTGCCCTTCATCAATCGCTTCGATAATATTTGAAACAATGGCATCCTGGCCGGTTCTCATTTCCGAGTAGGGAAAACCACAACGAGATATGGATGGGGAATATTTTTGAAACCAATTATGTTTTTGATCGAGAGCTCTTCTATATTTTTGTCGCGCTATTTCAAAAAGCTCCTCCAAATGAGCTTTAGAAAACCCCTCTCGAAAAACGGATATAGTATCGGTATCAATGTCCAAGTACGTTAGTTGGACCTCAATTTCATTGATTTTTTCTTTTTTGGCAATAATAGCCCCATACATCTTGGCCTGTGCCCAGTGAAGAGGCTTTGCTTGGCCATCCCAGGTTGGTGTGACAGTTTTTATTTCTTCAATCAGTGTGGAGTTTCCAGTCATCCACAAGCCATCAGCCCTTCCTCTAACAGTCCATTCAAACCCAAAATCAGGTTCAGAAAATGTATGTTTTACAGGATACTCTGAAATATAGTTGGAAGGGCGAGAATCTTGTATGCGCTTATGCCCTTCTATCCCCATCATGGCTCGCCTGGGGTTGAAGAAGCTTTTGCTGGCTCCCAGATCACCAGTGCGAAAACACCACTCCACCAGTTCTTTGACAGAAATGAAGTAATGATCCAATGGCATATTTCTTGTCTATTTAAAAAATAACCTGTCTCGGCAGATGGCCGAAACAGGTTGGTAAATTTATTGTATACCTTTTACTCTCAACTATTCTCTTCGAATAAAAGTGGAAATTTAGCAGTTGTTATTTGTTTCTTAACTATTTAGTGGAGCGGGGAAATCATTATATTCCTGTAGGCAACCGGTCCATGGTCGCCCTGGAACATGATGGGTCCGACTGCGGCTTCTTTGCCAGTAACCCCACTTGGTGTTGGCCCCTTCATTTCTACATTTTTATGCAAAATTTTTCCGTTCAGCTGAACTTTTAGAAATTTCGCATTGGCGACTTTCTGCCCTTTGTCATTAAAACGCGGTGCTACGAATTCTATGACGTATTTTTGCCAGGTTCCGGGAGGAGTGCAGGCATTGATTTTCGGTGGGGCGGCCCCGTAAATGGCCCCCATATCACCATTTCCAAGTTTATCTTTGCCGTAGCTGTCGAGGACTTGGACTTCATATTCTCCCATGACATAAATGCCGGAGTTGGACCCTTTTGCTACCATGACTTCAAGTTCGATTTTGCATGAGCCAAACTTTTCAAGAGAATAAACATCAACCCCTTGCCCGTGGCCTGATACGTCATTGATCAGTGCCCCTTCACCCAATCCCACGTGGAGCCTCGTTGGTTCTGCTTTTGATACGACTGGAATTCCAACGTCCCATTTGCTTTTTGATTTTGGATTTTTGGTCGTCCAGCCCTTCAGGCTTTTTCCGTTGAAAGGTTTCTGTGCTTTTCCTGATTTATGATGATCGGCTGATACAGATGTCACAACCATGGCTGCCAATGCACAAGCAGCAATCCTTTTAATTAAGTTTTTCATAGTGATTCGATATATTTGACGTAGTTTATTTCAGTTTTTATTCATAGTGAAGTCTGATTTATGATTTGGATAACGGATCTATTACGTTATCGTGGCCTCGATTTTTGAATATGAATAAAAATCAGAAAATGAAAGAAATTGTGGCCTCTTTGCCCTCAGGCCATTACGAAAAGGAGTATCTAGGCTTTTTTGCCTGTTTCAACAGGGGAGATTTTTACGAGGCACATGACGTCTTAGAGCACCTCTGGCTTAAAAGAAGAAAGACGAAAGATGATCTCTTCTTCAAAGCTCTTATTCAACTCGCTGGCGCCTTTGTCCATCTACAAAAAGGAAAAATCAGCCCCGGTCGACGCTTATTTATTAAATCAAAGGCATACTTTGATAAATTCGAACCTTCTTACAGGGGACTTTCAATTTCCAGTCTTAAAACAATGATCGATTCTTGGGTGCTAAAAATTTCAAAATCTGATTCAGATTTCTCATTAGACGCTTTTGACTGTCCATCGCTGAATCCGGCCCCTCCTCAGGACAAATCAGTTTAATCAATAATCTTTTCTCTTATAAACCCATCCTACCCAAAATCCGCAGAAGCTACCCAACAGAAGGCCTCCCATGACATCTGATAAGTAATGGCGGTTGACCTGCATTCTGGACCATCCGACGGCTACCGATAAAATGCAGGCCGGAGCAGCAAAATGGGGAGCTAAAAAGGCTAGGGCAGAAAGGGAAGCCGTTGTGGATGTTGTGTGCCCTGACGGAAATCCCTGGTATCTCGAATTCATCCTGAAATAGGTAAACTCTCCCCCGTCTTCCATATGTGGCCTTGCTCGGCCAAATGTGGGTCTGAAAACGTTGACTAAAATTCCTCCAATAATCCCGGCTACCAATACCCCGTATCCAACGCGCCTCCATGCTCGACGGCTTTTTGTAATCCCGGCGGCTATAAATATCCCCGAAACCAAAAGTGTCGAATATTGAAATTCTCCGAATTCGCTGAGATATTGAGCGGCTTTATGGGTGTGTGATGGTGTGGGTTGCTGTATTTGTGTTAAGATGCTTTTGTCTTGCCCGCTAAATATTATTCCCAAAATAGGAAGTGAACCCAAGACGAGGCCTGTGAGCAGGACTTGAGATTTTTGGCGAAAAAACGACCGTGAGCCATTTAAAAACCAGATAAAGGCCATGCCAATTTTATTCAGCCAATGATGACCTGAGTTTTCGGACATGCAGAGACCATAATAAATGGGGCATTGCAGTCAATAATTCGCTGAGATGTTGTGGATAAAAAATATGACCTTTTTCTTTGAGGATGCTATCGATCAGTTCATGATACATTTTCTTATAGAAAAATAATTAATGAGCGATCAAGAGTTTGATTTTAATGGTCGGGTTAAAGGCAAAAAGCAAGAGAAGAAGGATTTTGACAATCGCCTCGACAGATTGCCCCCCCATTCTATAGAAGCGGAAATGGGTTCTCTGAGTTGTATTTTACAAGCTCCAAACGAATCTATTCCAGATTGCATTCAAGCATTTCAGGGGCAGTCAGAGCCGTTTTATGATCTTCGGCACAAGGTTTTGTATGAAACGGTCATAAAGATGTATGATGGTAAGAAACCCATTGACCTGATAACAGTCCAACAGGAATTGAGAAATGTGAATGTCCTGGACACTATTGGTGGACTGCCCTATCTGCAAGAAGTAATCGATTTTGTGGGTTCACCCGTCAATTTGCCCACATATGTTGGCATTGTCAGAGAAAAATATCTTTTAAGGAGAATGATCCAGACCTGTGTCAGGGCTGTTAATGATGCATATGACCATGAGGGTGAAATAGACCGGTTAATGGATGAAGTCGAGCGGGACGTGCTCAAGGTGAATCAAGAAAGAGCAGGAGAGGGAAATCTCAATATGAAGCAGCTTGTTTCTGAGGTCATTACTCAAATTGAAGATTTCCACACCAGGGACGGCAGCCTAATAGGCTTGTCTAGCGGGATTAAAGACCTGGATAAGATGACAATGGGATTGAAAGGGGGAGAAATGTTTGTGATTGCAGCCCGGCCAAGTATGGGGAAAACGTCCTTATCCATGAATATTGTTGAATCTATCGCCGTCGATCAAAATATACCAACTGGAGTTTTTAGTTTGGAAATGACAGCTCAAAGCCTTGTAATGAGAATGGTTTGTGCCCGAGCACAAATCAGCAGTCGCGACATTATTAATGGTCTGATGGATAAGCCAGATTTCGCCAGGTTAACACGGGCGGCTGCCGATATGAGCAGTGCTCCACTCCATATTGATGATACTCCGGGGCTTTCGATTCTGCAGTTGCGAGCAAAAGCTCGACGGATGGCCCAACAACATGGCATAAAATTCATAGTCATCGATTATATGCAGTTGTTGCACTCAACGGCTTCTCGGGCCGACAACAGGCAGCAAGAAATCGCTGATATTTCAAATGGCGTCAAATCGTTAGCTAAGGAGCTCAATCTTCCGGTTATCGTATTGAGTCAGTTGAATAGGGAATTTGAAAAAGACAAGAATAGAAAACCGCGCTTGTCGGATCTGCGAGAATCAGGTTCGATTGAGCAGGACGCTGATATCGTCGGCTTGTTGTATCGGGCCGAATCCGGAAATGAGGATGATCCAGAATCAGAATCAGATCTTAATGAGGCTGTCCCCGTGAATTTGCTGATAGCAAAACAACGGAATGGCCCTACTGGAGACGTTTATCTTGTCTTCAGACGCAACATTACTCGGTTCGAATGCCGGGCAGCGGAGGATCTTTCAGCTGGAGTTCCTCACGCCTAAAGATAAAAAACGAATGAAGTTAAAGTTTTTCAGATACGCTGTATTGGTCGTGCTCTTATGCTGGGGGAATGCGAACACCCAAGAGACAGGTGGATTGCAAACCTCAACAGTGACCAAGATTGGGATACACCATATTGGACCCGCGGCTGCGAGTGAATCGATGATTCGTTCGCACATCAGGACCACTGAAGGGAAAGAGTATAACCCAAACATGCTGGATGATGACGTCCGCAATTTATATAAAACAGGGTTTTTCCAGCTGGTTCGGGTGACGAGAGACCCAATGGCGGAAGGAATGTCGGTTACTTTTGTTTTACAGGGAAAGCCTATTGTCACCGATATGACTTTCGTTGGGAATGAGAAATACAGTGCAGGAAAGTTGCTCAAAGAAGTTGATACAGTTGTCGGCGAGCCCATCGATGACAGAAAGCTGTTTTTTGATGCACAGGCCATTGAAGATTTTTACCAGAGAAAAGGCTATTACGACATTGAGGTCACTATCGAAAAACAAGTTAGTGAGCTTAGCGGTCGTGGAAGCGTGCGATTTGTCATTGACGAAGGCGAGAAAATAAAAATCAAAGACGTCGTTTTTAATGGTGTCGATGGATTCACTCAAAAAGAATTGCGCAAAGTTTTAGATACAAAGCGCACGTGGTGGCTCGCCTGGTTAACCGGTGATGGCAAACTTAAACGAGAAGTTTTGGAAGATGACAGAGAGAGGCTCAACGCGTTTTTCAGGAACGAGGGGTTTTTAGATATCGAGATTACCAATTTTCAAATTGAACAAGTCGATGCTAATAAAGTTGTTCTTGTTTTCAACATAGAGCAAGGCCAAAAGTATGTTACGGGTGATATTGAGTTCTCAGGTAATACATTATACACCAAAGAAGAGCTGGAAGAGGCCATGGAAATGAAGCCTTCAGAAACCTTTTCACCAAAAGGTTTCTCTGATAACCGCAAGGCTGTATACGATCTCTACGACTCTCGCGGTTACATCGATTCACGAGTCCGGATTGATCAAGATCCAAACATAGAGACAGGTAAGATAGATCTCAAATATGAAATTGATGAGGGTCAGCAATCCTACATTGATAGAATCCTGATTCAAGGGAACACTAGAACTAAGGATAAAGTCATCCGACGCGAGTTGGCCGTAAACCCAGGTGAAGTCTATGACAACCTTCGAGTCGAGGTGAGCAAGAAAAGAATTGAGCGGCTCAATTTATTTGCAGCTGTGGAAGTCGAGCCATTAGAGACGGACGTGCCAAACCGCAGGGATCTTTCTCTGACCGTCACTGAAAAAAGTACTGCCAAACTTCAGTTTGGTGCCGGATTCTCCACAGTCGACAACATTATCGGATTTGTTGAATTCAGCGAGTCCAACTTTGACATTGGTAAATGGTCTTACCCTAAGTTCCAAGGTGCTGGTCAAAAACTGAGGATGAGGGCGCAAATGGGTGCTCGAAGGCAGGATTACACCATCCGATTTATTGAGCCTTGGTTTTTGGATAAGAAGCTTCAATTGGGAGTTGATCTCTTTCATAGAGATCTGAATTTTAACAGTGATGACTACAGCGAATCGAGGACAGGTGGAAAAGTCACCCTCACCAAGCCAATTCTTGAAAACTGGGTATCCGGGTTGAGGGGGTCGCTCGGGTATGGGATCGAGCGGGTTAAATTGAACTTCGACACAGCCGGTATCTCCCGCGCAGAATCTGTCGCGATTCAGAACAAGTTGGAAAACAACATCCCACTAACACCTGCTGAGCAGGCGGCTATTGATACCGGCCGGCAATCCTTGATTTCTCCCGATTTGGTTGCCGAGGAAACTGGTACAAGATGGGTGTCTAAAGGTTTGGCTGGCATTGCCTACGATACTCGCCGAGGTGACCCACTTTTCCCTTCCAGTGGCACCCTAACAAAGCTTGATGCGACTCTCACAGGAGGTCCCCTTGGCTTTGACACAGACTATTATAGTTTAGAAGCAAAATCTCGATGGTATTTTCCTGGAGCCTTTAGAGGGCATACCATCCAAGTCAAAGGCGATCTTGGGGTCATGGATGCGTTCGGGGATTCCGACCAGGTCCCACTATTTGACCGCTACTTTCTCGGTGGTGCCTACAATTTGAGAGGCTATGATTTCAGGGAAGTCGGCCCAAGAGATACTTTTTTGAATGGGGAGCCGCTCGGTGGAAATACCTATTGGCTGGGAACCGTTGAATATATCATTCCTTTGATTGAGCAACTCAAATTCGCGGTTTTCTACGATATAGGAAACGTATATCCCGACGCTTATGCCTTTAACCAATTTAGCGAATTTAGTGATGACTGGGGCGTTGGGTTAAGATTGCAGACACCTTTAGGACCACTGAAACTTGATTATGCCATTCCCATTGGAGATAATGATGGATATGGCAGGGATGACGGTGTCGTCCAATTCGGGATCACTGTGAGAGAATTTTGATCGAAATCTGCCACAAATCATTTAGTCTATAAAAACAATGAAGTTATCAGCACTAGTATTCACATTTGTCATTTGTCTCTTTTCGGCAACATCGGTTTCTGCTCAGCAAAATATTGCTGTTGTGGATTTGCAAAAGGTTTTTGATGGTTATTACAAAACTAAAGAAGCAGACAAAGAGTTAAAAGCACAGGGCCAGGAACTGGACCGCACTCTCAAAGAAATGCTTGAAAACCACAAAGCGAAGCTAGCTGAGGTTGAAAGTTCAAGGCAAAACGCCACAAACCCAGCTCTCAGCCAGGTCGAAAGAGAACGCTTAGCTAAGGAATCTGACTCAAAACTTAACGACCTTCGAGTTCTTGAAGGAAATATTCAAAAATTTGATCAAACATCCAAATCACGTCTTGCACAAATGCAGCTCGATTACAGACAGAAAATAATCAAAGAGCTTAGCGAGGTCATTAAAACCATAGCGCTGCAAAAAGGGTTCGATATGGTTATCGATTCTGCGGCTAAGAGTAAAAATGACACTCCCATTGTTCTCTTCTCCAACGGGAAAACTGACATCACAGACGAGACCATCAAGGAGGCTAACAAATCTAAAAACGCTAGCTTAGCACCCACAGGTTTGTCGCCATTAGGTCAATAGTAGCTTTCCTCATTTGATTCTTTGGCGCAGATGGGATCGTTTCCTCATCTGCGTTTGTTTTATTTTAGAAAAGGAGAAAATACATTTACCTTAAATATGCCAAGTGTGTTTATAAAGACATATGGTTGTCAGATGAATGAGAGGGATTCTGAAGCTGTGGCGTCGCAGCTTGTTGACAACGGTTATGAATTAGCTCTCTCTGAACGTTCAGCCGATGTCATTCTATTGAATACATGCAGCGTAAGAGACATGGCTGAACAAAAGGCCATTGGAAAGATGCAAAACCTTGTCGCTGAGTCCAAAAGAAATAAACCTCAGCAGATTATGGGGTTCTTGGGATGCATGGCTCAAAGCCGAGGTGAAGAGTTAGTCAAAAATATTCCTGGCGTAAAACTCGTCCTCGGGACTCAAAAGTTTCACCGAGCCCCTGAGTATCTCGATCAAATTTTCTCGGGAGCATCCAAATCTATCGTTGATATAGAAGAAGAAAAAGGTAGCGAATCCACTATCAGAGAGCACCTCCCAGCGACACCGGGAACCAAACAAGCTGTTTCTACCTTTGTGTCAATCATGCAAGGTTGTAATCAACATTGTTCCTTTTGCATCGTACCTTTTACCCGCGGACATGAAAGGTGCCGACCTATTGATGAAATTGTGGATGAGTGCCGGAACCTCGTCGCTCGCGGAGTCAAAGAGGTCACTCTTTTAGGGCAAATTGTCAATTCTTATGGCAAACGAGATATTCCTTTGAAGGATGGGAAATCTGGATTCGTTCAATTGCTCGAGGCTGTTAACGAGATCAAAGGATTGGATAGGATTCGTTTTACCTCCCCGCACCCAAAAGGATACGGAATGGATTTGGTAGAAGCCTACGCGCGGTTGCCCAAATTATGTGAAAGTGCTCACATACCTCTGCAGAGCGGCTCTAACCGATTGTTAAAGCTCATGAGGCGTCAATACACAAGAGAAAGATTCATGGAACTTGTGGCCCAATTGAGGTCTGTGACTCCAAATATTGGCTTGTCGACCGACATAATTGTTGGATTCCCGGGTGAGACAGAGGAGGATTTTCTTCAAACAGTTGATATCGTCAAAGAAGTAGAATTTGATCAAGCCTACATCTTTCGTTACAGCAAAAGAAAGAATACTCCCGCATCCGAAATGGCAAATCAACTTTCCGAATCAATCAAAGAGGAGAGAAATCAGCATCTTCTGAAAGTCATGAATGAAATTGGAGAGAAGAGATTCAATACTTTTATCGGGAAGTCTGTTGAGGTTTTAGTGACTGGACCCAGCCGCAAAAATTCGGCTAGGCTAGAAGGGAGAACCAGGTGCCATAAAATAGTTGTCTTTGAAGGGAATCAAAGACTTATCGGTCAAACGATACCAATTCAGATTCAAAGGGTTGGATCATTCACCTTATACGGAGACCCTGTCATACATAACTGAATTTAAAAAATATTCATGAACTTTTCACAAATAACAATCGTTCTTGGTTTGATAGCTTTAGCGGCATCCATTTATGGACTCTTGAATCAAGAAAAATTTAAACAATGGGCATTATCTTTCCCTAGATCCAATGTCTGGGGGTATTTTTTTATGGGCGTTTCTACTGGCTGGTTCCTTTACAATTTTAGCTCAGAAAATATTGCAGACTTTGAAAGAATAAAGAATCTAATGCTTCTATTATTTCTCGCTGTCGGAGTAGGAGCTATGCTTTGGGTCAAAGATTATTTGGCTGTGCGCGGGTTTTCTGTTTTTATCATTCTTTTGGCACACACAATAGTAGAGCTTTCGCGCGAGGTTCCCACGCAATGGAGATTGGTCATGGTTGCCATCTCTTACGCCTACGTCCTATTCGGAATCATTTGTACGATTAAGCCATATTTGATGAGAGATCTTATTCATTGGGCTACAAATTCGTCGTCTCGCCTCAAGATTCTTCTCATTATACGCGGTGCGATAGGAGTTCTCCTTTTCATCCTTGGACTGACTCAATTTAAAGGTTATTGAAGTTGGCACCTCAGGGATCACGCTGCATTTTGTGTAAGGAAATCCTATGGCGAACAAAAATAAGATTTTGGTAATCCGGGGTGGAGCTATTGGCGATTTCATCCTGACACTGCCCGTTTTCTCAGCGCTCAAAGAACAATTTCCAAAATCCCAGATTGATGTTTTAGGTTATGCCCATATCGCAGAATTGGCGCTTCTATCTGGACATGTCGACCAAGTGCACTCTATCGAGGCACGGGGACTCGCTGGTTATTTCGCAAAAAATGGAGACTTGGATAAGAAATTAAAAGATTTGTTCAATACTTATGGGCTAATCATTTCTTACCTTTACGATCCACAGGAAATTTTCAAAACAAACGTTGCAAAAATCTCTGATGCTCAATTTATTATTGGACCTCACCGTCCTGATGACTCTGGGCATGTCCACGCTACTGAGGTTTTCCTGGACCCGCTTAAGGCATTGGCTATTTTTGAACCAGATATACGCCCTAAAATTTCTGGTGATTTACTTCCTGTTGCTCCAATAGAAATCAAGAAAACGGATCGCCAATTTTTACTCGCTATTCATCCAGGAAGTGGTAGCGAAAAAAAGAATTGGCCTGAAGAAAATTGGGTGACTTTAATAAAAAATCTTATTGCAGAAACTGATATCAAATTTCTGCTTGTTGGAGGAGAATCCGAAAGGGAAAGGTACATTAATATTTCTCGAATTATTCCAAGTGATAGAAAATATGAAAGTTATTCTTTACCTCTTAGCGAGCTGGCTAGCTGCTTGAGTAAGGCTGACGGATTTCTCGGACACGACAGTGGGTTATCCCATCTGGCCGCCGCAGTTGGGATTGAAGGAATCGTCCTCTGGCCTCATACGAACCCTCGGGTTTGGGCCCCGAGGTCGGAAAAGATGAGGCTCGTTTATAATGAAAGCGGTATCGCCTATATCACGGTAATGGAAGTCTTTGACAGAATTTTAAAATTCTTTATCAACAAACAAAATTCTTAAAATGAAAGAACATACATCAGAGTTATTTTTTGACTCCAAATCCATCCTTTCTGAAGGTCCTGGATACCACCCTGAAAAGAATAAAATTCTGTGGGTGGATATTGAAGCAGGAATTATTAACGAGTTGGATTTCGACACTAAAATAAACAAGCAAATACTTTTGGGCGGGAAAGTAGGTTTTGCCGTTTATGACGCAAACAGCTCTATTGTGGCCGGTGCTCAAAATGGATTTATCCGAGTGGATCCGCAAACAGGCGGTCTAACCAATATTGGCAATCCTGAAGAAAGTTTTAAGGATAATCGCTTCAATGATGGTAAAGCTGGCCCCGACGGAAATATTTGGGCAGGAACGATGAGCGTTCATGAAACACCCAAAGCAGGTTCATTTTATAAACTAGATTCGCCAAATTTGGATATCCAAAAACAATTCGGGAATGTGACCATTTCAAATGGCCTGGCATGGGATCTCGAGGCGAATATCTTTTACTACATTGATACGCCCACTATGTCTATAGACGCCTTTGACTTTGATTTAGATAATAGCCAAATTTCTAACCGGAGAACAGTTGTGAAAATACCTGATGGAGTGGGCTATCCGGATGGAATGACAATAGATGATGAGGGCAATTTATGGGTTGCCATGTGGGCCGGTTGGGGCGTGCTGAAATTTAATCCCAAAACTGGCCATTTAGTGGAAAAAGTTTCCGTCCCGGTCGAATGTGTGTCAGCTTGTTGCTTTGCAGGCCCAGAGCGAGATGCATTGGTGATAACGAGCTCCAGTCGCGATCTTAAACCGGGCCAGGAACTAGAGCAACCCCACGCAGGTTCACTCTTCGTCGCTTACCCAGGAGCTAAAGGACCATCAGCTAATATTTTTGCCGGTTGAGTTTGAGTCTCAAAACTCCAAGGCTAAGTATTAAAAAATCCTAACCCTGTAGAATCGACTATCTCCCTCAGGTAGTGGAGATGTATTATCTTGGAATAGGATTTGATTTTCTGTGCTGCTCGCTTCGATAGTTCTTAAAACTTTCCATTCTCCAGATGTGAGCGACTCTCTGGCCTCAATTTGATATTGAGTGTCGGGGAGAGCTTTGAATTCCAGTTCAAATATCCCGTTTGTGTTGAGGCGTCCTGCAACCCTTGGGACTCCTTTCTTATAATAACCCGGACTAGGGATTTTTCCCTTCCAATTTGTAGGTTCCGTCCCGATTTTGCCGCCAGATAGGCGATGCATAGAAAGCCCATTATCAGAAAGTCCAATCGGCCATGGTTCTTCGCTGCGGTATGTGACTTCGTCCACAATATAATATGGCACAGCATTGGCCTCCGACGAATGATTCGGCTGGGGATCCTCGGCCGCCTTCACGACGATTTTATCTCCTGCATTATTCAACTGCCCCTTGAATGGTCCTAAAACACTTATTGAATTTGGTATGTTGAAAATTGTTCTGAATGAATCGAGTTTTGACTGGTTTGCGGTAGGATCGAATTTCACAAGTAGCAAACTCTCACCCGGGTCAATCCATAAATCTTTTGGAAAGTCGAAATCAATGCCACCTCGAACCCTCCAGGTTAATTCGGGGAAATTAACATTGTAGAGAGCGACTCTGTCGTTGGAAAAATTCGTGAGCTCAACAAATTCATCTTCTGTGTTTGCAGAGTCATCGTTTGTTGGAGGGGTATACATGATTTCAGAAATAATCACAGGGCCAATTCGTGGCGCCGCTTCTATTTCACCAAATGTCATTTTATTTAATGGATGATAAATTACCGATCCCTCTGAGTTGACAAAGCGGCCGAATGATTCCCCAGATTTAGATCCAGGAAAATTTTTTCCATTAGCATACCCAGTAAGAATAGAATTCTCATCTTGGCTAAAAATGAATATCTCATCACCGGTTGCGTTTAATGAAAATGGTTCCAATGTTTCGTCTGAGTTTGTTGGGTTAAATTGGTTTTCACTTATAACGTATAGTTCCCCTGAACCTAAAATTGTATCTTCTGGGATTCGGAATTTATTAGGTCTTCTTAAGTCATCCGAGACGACCCACCCACCAATATCAATGGCGACCTCATCCGCATTAATGATTTCAATCATATCCATGAGTGGTGGGTCTGAATGAAGGAGGACTTCATTGATCACGATATTGGGACTCGCCTCTGGCGGGCCGTTATCAATTCCAGGGCTACCGTAAATAGAACCACTGGATGACCAGTAATCAATGTCAATCGGCTCTGCATTATCTGGATTAGTATTGACCAATGAGAAGCCTAGACCATCAGTGAGTGGATACCATCTATCGTCATATTCAGCGACCAAAACTACGCTCTGATCCGATTTATTTACGGCTTCCAGCTTTTCCCCCCCATTTGAAAGTGATTTTAAATATTCCCCGGCGACCGAGGGCTCAAGATTATTTCCGTAACGCAAGAGAAACGCCTGTTTATTTTTTACTAAAAGCAACCTTTTCCCGGGGCCGATATATCCTGGTGAGCTGTTTGCGAAATCGAAGTCAATGCCGTCGGTGAATTTAATTTCATTTAAATCCAGGCGCTGGCCGGATGAATTAAAAAGCTCGATAAACTCGAAATCATTATCCTGGATATTCGGCATCTCACTGATCTCACTTTCAGAGGGCTGTGAGGGGTGATAATTAATCTCTGTGATAATTATCTCGCCAAAAGTTGGAGGCCTATCAACTGATAGTCGAATATCGGTTATGCCCGACCAATTACTTGAAACAGGTGGGTTGTTTGAACCTGTTAAATTTTTATGAGTGGTTTTGAATACTCTCGTCCTAATTTTAACTGTTTCATTCACTGTTATCGGAGCGGTGTATCTTATAGCTGCTCCTGCGACACTTCCTCCAATTTTTCTGGGATCGCTGCCATCAGTTGTATAATATATTGATCCGCCTTCTTCAGAACTTAGCTTGATTTGGGTGCCGGCAGTGACTGTTCCCGACTCTATGTTTGATTGGGGACGGGCAAGAAATTGACTGTTGATAAATGAAATCCGATTAGCATACCAGGACTTTAATGTTCGAATTTCGCTATTGTAGGTTCCCCTGAATCTTCCCCACCGTGATTCGTTACGAATTGCTGCACCCCGCAATTGACCTGCCATCGAATCAATGACTTTTGTAATATTAGTAAGGCTCAATTCTCCATCATTCAAAACCTGCCACCTGTCAATATAAGCTTGCCAGAATTCAAGATCTCGAAAGAGGTCTCTCCACCATGGATAATTAAAAAAATCAGTGCCCCTGTCACCTCTGTTAGACCTCCACCTAAATGGGTCATCATCACGACTATCCGTTGAACCCATCGACCTATCAAAATCCCAGATAGGACCGAATTTAAGTTTTCCTCCTCTGGGAAGGGACATATAGGTACTTAATCTGAGGGCATCTACGTTAAAAGCTAATACGTTGAGAAGGTGGTGGTCTATCCAGGCCTCCACATCGATATATTCATGATATTTGGGTACGGGGCGATTTCGGTTAGTGGTCGAACGGACCATCTCATTGAAAAAATTTCTGACCCATGTGCGCTTTGAGGCATTTTCGGGCTTCTCCATTTCAATTTCTTTAGGTTCGACATACAAAACTCTTTGGCCAGGTGCCGAAAATCCTGAATCTCCTGGATCAGTCCGGTCTATCTTGAAAATGTAGCCCCCAGAGATTTCCGGCTCAGATTTGTGCTCTGGAAATAACTTTTCAATATCTACCCGATCATCATCTCGGCTTATCTTCTCCATAAGAGCATAGACTCCGAAATAATCCGACATCTCCAAATTATCACGGTCTTGATTTATAAATACTTCGACAAAGCGTGTTCTCACGGCGTAAGAACCAATCTGATTGCTCAATTCATAAATTAGTGGATTACGTATGAGCGAAGGATCAAAATTAAATGGTCCCCACAGTATCCAATCACTCTCGGATGGCATACCCAAAAGGCTGGCTGACTTATCTTTTTCATTTTCACCCCAGAGTTCCAGACTAAATGATGGTTTAGGTCGCCCAGCGGTGCTCGATCCTCTTACTCGGATTCCAGCGTTTGATGTATATTGTGGTGTGCTTGTAAGTTTTGTTTTGCCTGTTGCATCGGGCTCAAAAATTGAAAACGATGTCTTTAGCCATCCTGATTGGGGAAACGGATGGCGGCTCCCGAAAGTATCTAAATAAATGAGGGGGATGTCAGAGGAAAAGGATCTTACATCATTACTCAATTTTATAAATGTATGAGTAATGACAGGCCCTATAGCATCATCTTTAAATGATCTTGCCCGTATAGTGGTTGAGCCAGTCACCCTAATAGGTGAATTATATAGGGTGGAGCTCTCATTGGGAATTGATCCATCCGTCGTGTATCTCATTGCGAATCCAACATCAGATTTAAGCTGCAGAGAAAAGTTTGAAATAAACGTTCCGCTCAGCTTGGAGAAAGTGACTTCCGGACCCAGGTTTTGAACGGTATTTCCATTACTTTCTCTAGGAGAAGGAAAATAAGAATAGCCATAGTTTCTCGAAGTGTCTCCTCCTGCGTACCCAATGATTTTTGGTCGTATGAGAAGATCGGAGCTTGTTACCAAATTGTTTAAACCATGGATCGCTAAAATATTTTTACCCTCTTGCAGTTTGTCTTGGGAACTGGTGATCACTATTTGTTCATCAACGATAGCAATATTATCTGGACGGTTTGTGGGTGCCCCTGAGTTCCATCGCAGCGGGGTAGGGGCATTCCGAGAAACTAAAAGCTGGCCATTTAAATATGCCACCATGCCATCTTCATATTGGATAGATAGAATCAATCTTTCGAAGCTTGGTATATTATCTACATTGAAAGGAATTCTTATGTAGACGGATTCATTTTGGTTTCTCATTTGTCTCACATCCAGACCGATTCGGCCAGGGTAATCATAGCCTACTCCTGTCCTTCCAGATTTCCATGATGTGTCATCAAAATCGAGCTTCGTCCAGTCCAGGGACAAGTTTCCGTCGGTTGGTATGAGAGCCTTTGCGGGGCTGTTGTCTTTGAGTAGGATGATTTCATCTCCCGGTGACTCATTTCGTGCAAAGGATATATCTGGCTTTTGGGGTGGGTAAGCTGGCGAGAATTCCGTTGCAATCTCTCCGTTTGGTTGAACAAGCGCCAGATATTCACCCTCTGAACTAAGTCGGAAATTCGTATGTAGTGGTTGGTTTGGAAATTTTCTATCCCGGCCGGATGCATAAATAAGCATTCTCTGACCCGAAGATATGATGAAGCTTGGAAATTGCCAGGTTACCCTTGGAAAGTCTCCACTCTCTAATTTCCAATTCCTCAGATTTACATTTTTTGTTGATTGATTATATATTTCAATCCAGTCAGATCGATTGCCTTGATCGTCTTTAGGAAGGGATTCATTAGTTGCTAAAATCTCTGAGATAATGACATCCTGAGCAGAACTCCGCACCACTGACATTACAACAATAGATAGAGCTAAGTATAAAAGAGACCTTAAGGGCATACCTTAATATACGACAAGTTGTATCAAATTGCTTGAAATAATAATTTCTTCTTGAGTTAGGCTATAGTCGGAACAATGAAGATTAGTAGTTTATGCTCACCTTTTTGCTGCCTTTATTAATCCGTCCAATAATATGGCAGGCAAAGCCATTACGCTTAATAGTTGCTGCAATTTTCTTGCTATGCTTCGGTGCCACTATGCAAGTAAGTCCTATGCCCATGTTGAATACATGGAACATTTCCTCATTGGAGATTTTTCCATGCTCTTGTATGAGCTGGAAAATAGGCTGGGGAGTCCAAGCATGAGAGTCTACCAACGCATCGAGATTTTCCGGTAAATTTCTTGGGATGTTGTCGTAAAAGCCTCCACCGGTAATGTGAGCCATCGCCTTGATGCCAGAAGGAGCTTTGGGTTTGTTGTAAGTCTTCAAGAGCTTTGCTATGAGCTGCCCATAACTGCGATGAATTCTAAGTAGCTCTTGGCCAATAGTTTTTTTGCCTAGACTGCTTACTTTACTTGAAATCTTTAACCCCATTTTATCAAACAAGACATTTCTCGCCAGAGAGTATCCATTAGTATGAAGGCCATTAGACTCAATCCCTATAATCAAATCCCCTTCCTTTACCTTTGATCCGTCTAAAATTTTCTTTTTATCGACGATACCTACGATAGTTCCGCTGACATCATATTCACCCTTCTGATAGAATCCTGGCATCTGCGCCGTCTCTCCGCCTAGTAGTGAACAGTTGTTTTCGGCGCAGGCAATCGCAAAGCCTCTCAGGATATCTTGAAAGACCTTTGGTGTTAGTTTTCCAGTTCCAAGGTAATCGAGAAAAAACAAAGCCTCAGCCCCGAGTATGGCGATATCATTCACACAATGGTTGACCAGGTCTTGGCCAATGGTGAAATGTTTTTTTGTCATAAATGCAACTTTGAGCTTTGTGCCAACACCATCCGCGCTTGAGACTAAAACAGGCTGCTTGTAATTTTTAGTGTTTAGAGCAAATAGCCCACCAAACCCACCGACTTCTCCTAAGACTTCAGGTCTTTTAGTCGATTCCAAAAGAGATGGTAAAGATTCTTTGATCCTGTTACCTAGCTCAATATCAACTCCAGATTTTGCGTATGCAGATGACTTGTTTCCCATAAATTTAGACCATTATCCGTGGGATAATAAAATTTTTGAAGTCTTTTGTGCTTGTGTCTTTAAATGGTTTATTTCCGGGTCAGGTGGTCAGTTTCTCATGGACACATAAGACTGGTATATCAAAACATCCGGCTCAGGCGCGTGTTGGGAATTTTGCTCGTTCTAGAGCTTGATAAAGGTCGTCAAACTTCATGGGCTTCGAAATATAATCATCCATCCCTGATTGCAGGCACTTCTCCCTATCTCCCTCTAGTGAGTGGGCTGTTAAAGCTATAATCCAAGGTTGACCCTCAAGTAGTTCCATTTTGCGGATTTCTTGAGTTGCTTGGTAGCCATCCATTTCTGGCATTTGGCAATCTGTTAACACGATATCAAAGCATTCTTTCTTAAATTGATCCAGTAATTCGGCTCCGTTTTTCACCAAAACTGTTTGAAGTCCCATCTTTTTTAAATAGCGTTTGACTAATGCCGCATTCACCAAATTGTCTTCAGCCGTAATAATTTTCGTTTTTGGAGGAATTGGTGAGCTCTCTAAAGGCTCAGAAATTTGAGGCCTACTAGCTTCTCTCGGATTCGCGTCGTCAGTCTGGGCGTTTGAATTGGTAGCAGAATCCTCGCCAGCATAGAGGTCAGACATTTGAAACGGGGTAAAGAGGACGTGATCCGAATCAAGTTCTTTTACTTCATCGTAATAGGAGGAGTCTGTCGCTAAAACAACGCCTATTTTATTTTTGCCTTTGCGAATAGTTTCTATTGTTGATTTAAATTCTTCCTTATCCGATGGATTAAAGCACAGCATTGCAGCTGCATTTGTTAAGACTTCGTTTTTATCGACCATTATGAAATCACTCACAGATTTAAATTTGTGGATTTTAATTTTTTGGCGGATCAATCCTGATGCATAATCCCAGTCGGTTGGACAAAATGCCTCAAACATAATGAGATTATCCTGTTTGATTTTCTTTTTATGCGGGACTTTAGGTGTGAGAACATTGGTCAATTTAACCGAAAACTGGCAGTTCGTTCCTTGACCTAATGTGCTTTTCAGAGAGATTTCACCACCCATTATTTCAACGAGTCTTTTACAGATAATCAAACCAAGGCCTGTCCCACCTTTTTGGCGAGTCATTGAGTCATCAGCTTGCTGGAAAGGCTGGAAAAGATGAGGCAACTCATTCTCATGAATGCCGATTCCTGTATCCTCTATCTCAAATTTTAAGATAACTTCTTTTCCAGAAACTTTCTCAACATCACATATAATTTTAATGGAGCCCTTCTCGGTAAATTTAATAGCATTCGTGATGATATTTAAAAGAACTTGAATTATTCGGGTTTCGTCCCCGTATAGGACTAACGGCACATCTTTACCCACTTTTGAATATAAACGGAGATTCTTTTCTTTCAGATCATATCTGGTCATTGAGATGACTTCATCGATGACATTCTGAATATCGAATTCATTCAAACGAAGTTCCATCTTCCCTGCCTCGATCTTTGAAAAATCTAAAATGTCATTGATAACTCTCAGTAGGCTTTTTGAGCAATCCTGTATGGTTGCAGCACATTTTCTATTCTCGCTATCCAATTGCGATTTGAGCAAAAGGTCTGCCATACCTACAACACCGTTCATTGGTGTTCTTAGTTCATGAGACATGTTCGCCAGAAATTGACTTTTCGCCTTATTTGCCGATTCCGCCAAATTCCGGAGTTGCTCCTCTTTCTGCAGCGTTTCTTTTAAGCGTGATGTTTGCCTTTCCACTTGGGATTGCAGTGTGTTTACCCAAACTGTAGCTAGTATAATCAGCGCTGCGATGGTAATTATGATTGAGGGCCCCAAACTGCCCAGAGCACTTTTATACCTGCTTATGACACCGATGTCTGTAGCATTGTCTACCAGAATAATAGGTAAACTTTTTTCTCCACTATCGTCGATTGGGCTTGATATATCCGATGCAATCCCAATTAAACTAATCAGCGAGGCATCGGTAAGACTTAATTCATCTATCCTTTCATTGTAATCCTCAACTTCGACCAAATAATTATGATCCGCGATTTGTATTTTGAAACGAGCTCTACCCTCGTCCATTTGGAGGGAATCCTTGACCATGGATCCTGAGATGTTGTATCTGGCTAATGGTTCTAATGTTTCCTTGCCAATAATTTCGTTCATTCCAATTGGTGGGTAGGGAATCCTTGCATTGGAAAAGTTAATCTTGAAGATCTGACTAAATATTTTCTCATTGATTTCATTGTAATAATATCTGACATCATCCCCCTTTTTGTATGGGAAAACTGTATTGGTAAAGACTTTGATTCGCTTACCTATTTCTTCTAATACGACATATTCATTGCCGACAAACGTCACGATGCCAGTTCCCTCTTGTGACATAAAGCTGCCCCTCGCAGGACCTTCACGATTTGCCTCATTAATCATGAGATCCAAGTCCAACTCTTTTCCATTCTTGGTCAATTCTAATTGATCAAGTGAAAGTGCATTAAGTTGAAGCGGGTAGGGAGGCAATAGGTGGTCCGAAAAGTAAATACCTAAATTCCCAATGGCTTTGGCGCTCGATCCGATTAATAATTCGGAAAATCGCAGAGGGATTATTGATTTTAAATAAACCGAGATGGTATTTGGGGTTCCTTTTTGCCGACCGTGTAAAACAGTGCCATCAGGCTTGATTGTTACCCCTTCGACAACCATATCAGTTTTAATTAATGCACAATCATGGGCGATTATATCGATGTCTCCAACATTAATATCCAATGGAGTGAGGGGCGATTGAGACGACTTGATTTTAACGCTTTCTGGCCTCAGGACTGGCAAAAAATCCCCTGGAACGATTTTTGTTGTTAATATTAACTCATCACCAGTTTTTATTTCTCCCATTTTATTATAGCCACCAACAAAAATGCCTTCCCAACCGTCAATAAGAAAAAAATATTTATACGTTTCATGCACGAAACCGACTGTCCCACCAATTTGGTATGTCGCTTCATAATCTAATCCAAGCCCTGCTTTGAGTTCGGATATTTTTAATTTGTTTAAACTTTGTTCGTTTTTGGAATCGTCGTTGCTCGCAGAATCCCCAATATCGAGAAACTGACCAATCGAATCGGGCAACGCAGCACACAGCAAAAAGAAAGAAATGAACTGTGCTACTAAACTTGATCTAGTTTTGCTTAATCGCATTATCTATCGCTAACCCTAGTAAATATTGATAATGTTAGGAAGTTTTAACTTCAGGGTTTATCCATAACATCGAAATAAGTCGGAATCCAAAAACGAAATATTGTTTCCGCAAAAAATTTGTGGTCTGGACAACTTTCACTTATCAGTAATTTAAACTTTAAAATATAGTTAAAAAAAGCTGCAAAACTTTTTAATACTATTTATTATTACGCATTACCTATGAATTATTCTTTAACTAAAAATCGCTACGATTGCATATTTCACGGGCCTATTTGGACTTTGATCATCGCGATACTCACCTTGGGCATTCCTTTTGACTCAGTTCGGGCTCAAACCGGAGCCAAGTGGATTTGGTCAACCAACAAAGATGAGGCACTCCCAAACGAGACCGTTTACTTTACAAGATCCTTCGATCTCAAAGATAAAGTCAAATCGGCTCAGCTTTACATCTCATGCGATAATACTTTTACAGCATGGATCAATGGTCAAAAAGTGGCCCAAGGAGCGGATTGGAATAACCCGGTCTCCGTGAATGTGTCAAAGTTTATGAAGGCCAATGGATCCCAGTTACTGTCCATAAAAGGCGGGAATGATAACGGCAACACTGCAGGCCTGCTCGTCGACCTTCGGGTGTCGCTTAAAAATGGGAAAATACTTGCCATAAAGTCTGATGGACAATGGAAATGGTCTAGAAAAGTTTCAAAGGGGTGGAATAAACCAGGATTTAATTCAAAAAACTGGGCAAATGCCAATGTCAGTGGGGCGTATGGTATTTCTCCTTGGGGAAAAATCGGATCAGGTTCAAAGCCATCAGCGCCTGATAACAAAAAAATATCCTCAGGACTGGAAATTGCCAAAGGGTTCAAAATTGATAAAATATACGATGTTCCCAAGTCGAATCAGGGATC
Source organism: Limisphaerales bacterium (assembly GCA_965657355.1). Taxonomy (GTDB): domain Bacteria; phylum Verrucomicrobiota; class Verrucomicrobiia; order Limisphaerales; family JAJOIW01; genus JAJOIW01. Next base: position 179,986 of record CBFHOE010000004.1, read on the forward strand.
GTGGGTCGCATTAACGATCGGACCAGACGGAAAACTTTTGGCAAGTGACCAAGGAGGAATGGGGCTTTTTGAGATTGATGTGGATAGCGATGGAAATCTCAAATCTGTTGAAAAATTGCCAATCGACATTTCGGGAGCTCAAGGTATGACATGGGCCTTTGATAGTCTTTACGCGCATGTCAACGGTAAAGGGTTATACCGGGCATTCGACAAAGATAATGACGGTCAGCTCGATTCAGTCGAAATGCTTCAGGGTCCCAATGGCGGTGGAGAGCATGGAAACCATGCCGTGATACTCACTGAAGACAAACAAGACCTTTACGTCGTCGCTGGAAACCACACAAGCGTTCCCAAATTCATAAAGAAATCGAGGATTGATATGGACTGGAAAGAAGATCTTTTGCTGCCACGGCAATGGGATGCACGTGGCCATGCACGTGGTCGACTCGCACCGGGTGGTTGGATTGCTCGAATCAATGAGGAAGCCAACGATTGGGAAATTGTCAGCATTGGTTACAGAAATCAGTATGACGTCGCCATAAATAGGCATGGTGATATGTTTACTTACGATGCTGATATGGAATGGGATATGGGATCACCTTGGTATCGCCCAACTAGAATTTGCCATGTGACATCTGGGAGTGAATTTGGTTGGAGGAGTGGCACCGGAAAATGGCCTTCATATTTTGAAGATTCTCTTCCATCAACTGTTGACATTGGCCCAGGGTGTCCAACTGGTGTGGTATTTGGCACCGGCGCTAAGTTTCCCGCTAAATATCAAGATGCGCTTTATGTCCTGGACTGGACTTTTGGTACCGTTTACGCAACGCATCTTATTCCTGACGGATCGAGTTACAAGGCGACGACAGAGGAATTTATCACGGGAAGCCCTTTTCCTGTAACGGACGCCATAGTCGGGCACGATGGTGCTCTTTACATCACTGTTGGTGGTAGAGGTACCCAATCAGCTTTGTATAGAGTCACCTACACAGGTCCCGAGTCGACTGCTCCAGCAACGGGAGGACTCGACGAAAAGACTCGTTTGGCAAGGAGTAAAAGATTGCGATTGGAGCAATGGCACAGACCAGACGCGCCTCCCGCTGTCAAATACATCTGGCCAGAACTATCTTCCAGTGATCGTTTTATTAGATATGCCGCAAGAGTGGCTCTTGAGCACCAGCCTGTTGACAGCTGGAAAGAAAAGGCGTTTTCATCCAAAAATATCCAAGCGGTTATCTCTTCAATTATTGCATGGGCACGTCAGGGCGATACAAGCGACTATCATAGAGCTCTCAAATCACTACTCACCATAGATTTAAATGATTGCGACAAAGGCCAAATTTTAGGTCTTTTGAGAGCTTATTCATTGTGTTTCATAAGGCATGGAGAGCCTTCCCCCGAACTCAAAAATGCCATCATCAATCATTTACACCATATTGATACTGAAAATGATAGAGACCTACAATCGGAGTGGGTGCGATTAAACGTTTATCTTGATGGCCCGGATGTCGTGGAAAAAGCCCTCGCATTTATTAATGATGATAAAAAGGAAAGGATACCTTCTTGGGGTGGCTTGATTGCTCGAAATGCTCGTTATGGCGGGACCATATCTCAGATGCTTTCGAATATGCCCCCAGCAAGTAAGATATACATAGCGTTCCATTTAAGAAACGTTGAGTTCGGATGGACGGTCGAACAAAGGAAACAGTATTTTGATTTTCTTTCCACGGCATCAACCCATAGTGGCGGTGCTAGTTACAGGGGCTTTATCGATAATATTCGCAAAGATGCATTGGCGAAATGCTCAGATTCCGAGCTGGCCGCTTTGAAAGATCTCAACAGTGGTCAATCGACGCAAATAGCCGTTTTCAAATCGACCCCGCCCAAAGGGCCAGGCCGAAACTGGACGGTAGACGCTGCCGTTTCCGCAGTTAATGCCTCAGGCTCCAAGCCAGATTTTGATTCAGGTAGAAATCTTTTCCACGCCACTGCTTGTTCGGCTTGTCACTTGTTCGCTGGTGAGGGTGGCGCCATAGGCCCTGACCTTTCGTCTGTCAGAAATAAGTTCTCGGTCCATGACTTGGTCGAGAGTATTGTTGAGCCTAGTAAAGTCATATCAGATCAATACGGTTCTTCCATAGTGAATACAAAATCTGGTCAGGCTTTGCAGGGGAGAGTCATCTCTCGCATGGGCGATGACAACCAAGTGGATAGATACGAAGTCTATTCTGCTGATCCTGAAGCAAAGCCTGTTGTTGTGAAAGCCTCAGACGTCAGATCAGTCAAAGAGTCGCCAGTTTCCCAAATGCCGCCTGGTCTCATGAATTCGCTTAATCCATCTGAAGTTAAAGACCTTGTGGCTTATCTTCTTTCAAGAGGGAATAAAAATGATCCTATTTATCAATAGTCATTCGGCCATTTAGATTAATTCCAAAAAACAAAAAAAGGCGTCCTGCGGTGGGCGCCTTTTTTTTAAGAAATGTAAATTACAGCCAACGCCCACGAAGCCCATACTATAATTAGAAAAATAATAAGTGACATTATGTTGACTAGATTTTGATAACCATTTCCTCTGGCTAACGATTTTTCGAGAAAGAAACTCAAAACAATCCCTAATAGCAATCCGGCAAGGTGAGCGACCCAATTGGAGGCGGGGTTCAATCCCATCAAGCCAAACAATGAAACGACACCGATTACGGATCGATGCTTTCGAAATAAGGATATAAGCTGCTTTGAATTTGGCCCCAAATTTGTTGCTTTAGCAGATGCCATAAGACCCAACGAGCCAAATATCATTCCTGAAGCACCGAGAGACGTCCAGTTATGCTGAGAGGAAAATTTATACATGCAGTAAACACAATTGGCACCAATCCCAGACAAAAGAGAAAAAAGGAGGCCAATCCCTGTTCCATGCCTCCAACAAGCTAATGAGATAAATACGAAGCCAAAGATTAAGTTTAATGATAAATGCTGTAAATCTCCGTGCAGGCATATTGACGTGATGAGCCTAAAATATTGGGCCTCATTAATTGTGGCTGTGTTTAATATGCCAAGTCGATTCAATTGAAAATCATCCGCGGGGGAGACGACGAATAAAAATGCCAAAAATGCAAGCCAACCTAAAACGATCCCGTTCATGAAAATTTTCAGTGAAATTGACCCCTCTAGCCCCGATTGATCTGAAATATTGCTCAGTTCAGTCTTCTGCTCCAATTTCAGGAGACTCAAAAGGTGTAAGCTTTTTCTCTCATCTGTTTGACAGACAATCACACCCCATTTCCTTTCACGCTCGACAAAATTGGGTATGCAATCAATCCCGTAAGAAAATAATGTCAGAGCCAGGTCCATACATTCCTTTTTCCCCGAGGTCGTGATGAATGTCATATCTGAGGAATTATCTATCATTTAGTGAATAAAAAACGGGAGGCGAATTCCGGTTTGCCATTTCATCATTTGACAATTGTAAGAGAATTCTGGTCACAATGGTTCTGATCGGATAGAAATATCCATCTATAAAAAAAATGGACTCGAGCTGGTTATCAAGAATCGTTCATATTTTAATAATAACCAGTTCATTATCTAATAAAAAATGACAAGTAAGGATATTAGAAAGTCGTTTCTAGAATTTTTCAAATCAAAGGATCACTCAATAGTAGAGTCTTCCAGCCTTATGCCAGATGCTCCGAATCTGCTTTTTACCAACGCTGGCATGAATCAATTCGTTCCATATTTTTTGGGAGAACAAAAATGCCCATATGATCCCCCGCGGGCCGCTGATACTCAAAAATGTATTCGAGCTGGGGGTAAGCATAACGATTTGGAAGATGTGGGTATGGATACTTACCATCACACATTTTTTGAAATGCTGGGTAATTGGAGCTTTGGAAATTATTTTAAAAAAGAGGCTATTGATTGGGCGTGGGAGCTTCTCGTCAATGTTTGGAAATTCCCGGTAAACCGGCTCTATGCCACGGTTTACTCTCCGGATAAAAAAGCTGGTGACCCCAGCGAATTTGATCAAGAAGCTTATGATATTTGGGCTGAAAAATTTGTCTCGGTCGGGCTCGACCCAACAATCCACATTGTAAACGGAAATAAAAAAGACAATTTCTGGATGATGGGCGAAACGGGTCCATGTGGTCCATGCTCAGAAGTTCACGTTGATCTCACAGAGAGTGGAGATTCGCTTGGCAAACTTGTCAACATGGACAGTCCTGAATGCATTGAAATTTGGAACCTCGTCTTCATCCAATACAACGCTAATCCTGATGGAACATTTACTGACTTACCTGCTAAGCATGTTGATACCGGCATGGGGTTTGAGCGGGTCGCAAGCCTCATTCAAAATACGGAACACTTTACAAAATTTGATGGCCTCATCTCTAATTACGAAACAGATGTGTTTCGTCCTATTTTCGAAGCCTTGGAAAAATTAAGTGGTAAAAGATATACATCAACATTACCCGAACTAGGGCAAAAAGAATTTGCACCACAGGAAAAAGAAGATGTTGCTTTTAGGGTCATTGCAGATCATATCCGGACATTAAGTTTTTCGATCGCGGATGGAATTCTTCCAGGGAACACTGATAGAAATTATGTTTTGAGGAGAATATTGCGTCGAGCTGTCCGTTACGGGCGAACTTTAGGTTTCACGGAACCCTTCTTTTATAAATTGGTTCCCGTTTTGGTTGAGCACATGGGAGAATTTTTCCCCGAACTCGCTAAACGACAGTCTGCTATTGCAGAAACCCTGCTTGAAGAGGAGAGATCATTTAACAAAACTCTTGATAGAGGAATACAACTATTTCAAGAGAATACCAAAAATCTGTTATCCGGTGATCGGCTATCCGGAGAAATCGCATTCAAGCTATACGATACCTACGGGTTTCCTCTCGATCTCACTGAATTAATGTGCAGGGAAAATGGCTTCGGTATTGATATGGATCGTTTCGATGCCTTGATGGAGGAGCAAAAGCAAAGGGCGCGGGGCAGTCGATCCAATAAGGTTATAAGTGTCACTGATATTGATACATCAGTTCAGACCGAGTTCGTAGGATTCACTAATCACAAATGTGAAAGCATCGTAAAAGATGTTGTGGATGTGAATGGTGAAAAAGCAGTGATCTTTGAAAAGTCACCTTTCTACGCCGAGATGGGTGGTCAGTTGGGAGATACCGGCCGACTCATAGTAGAGAGCCAACAATTTGGTATTCGCAATACGACGAAAGTCGAGAATACCTTTCTTCACTTTATTGAAGGCAACCAAGAGCCAAATGTAGGAGATCTGGCCACATTGGTCGTCGATTCTGAAAGAAGGCGGTCGCTTGAGAGGCACCACACAGTGACTCACCTACTACATTGGGCTTTGCATGAAATCGTAGGTAGAGAGGTTTCTCAAAAAGGTTCTTATGTTGGACCCGACAAATTAACCTTCGACTTTAATTCCAAGCCGCTTACGGCTCAGCAGGTGGCTGATGTAGAAAAACTGGTTAACCAACGCATCATGGAGAATGCTGAAGTCTCATGGTTTGAGACTCCTTATAGCCTGATTAAAGATAATCCTGAAATAATGCAAGCCTTTGGAGAGAAGTATGGAGAAACCGTAAGAGTTGTTCATATAGGAGGAGATGCCAAAAAGTTGAATGGCTTTTCCATAGAGCTTTGTGGCGGTACTCATACATCTCGGACTGGTGAAATCGGCCTCTTCAATATCATCAGTGAAGGTGCATCTTCCGCTGGTATCAGAAGAATAGAAGCTATCTCAGGTTGGCCTGCATTCGAAAATGTAATAGAAATCGAATCTAAATATCATAGCATTGCATCAACCCTTGGTTGCCCTGTTGCCGAGATTTCAAGAAAAGTTGAGGCCCTGATTGATTCCAAAAAACAATTGGAAAAACAGCTCAAGTCCATGAGGCAATCTCAAGCTGCTGATCGTGCCAAAGACCTTTTGCAAGGTGTTGAAGATATTAATGGATTAAAAGTAATATCGTCTGTTGTCGATGGTGACGGTGATATTGGGCAAGCCATGACAGAAGCTATTAAATCTAGTTTTAAAGGAATTGTCTTATTAATTGCTAAAGATGAGGGGAAACTTTCATTGCACGCTTCGGTCAGTAAAGAGCTGACCCAAAAAGTAAAGGCAGGAGATATTATTAAAACCGTAGCTCCTGTAGTTGGTGGCAAAGGTGGTGGCAGACCGGACAGCGCTCGTGGAGCTGGATCGAAACCACAAAATGCTCAATTAGCTATCACAGCACTTAAAGAATATATCCAGAAACTATAGGAATTCCTTTTTTCTTTATATACATAACAAAAAAGAGTGGGTAACTATGTCGCCCACTCTTTTTCTTGATATTCGCTACTAATTAAAAATCAACGACCAAAGTGCCAGCTTTTCGCTTGGAATTCGATGCTTTAATTTCTTTCCAGCTCGCTTTGTTCGGTTGGTCATGACCAACTGAAATATTATATGTCCCTTCTTTAAAAACATGAGGATGAAAAGATTTTCCGCTTACCCTGACGGTATATAAAACTTCACCACTTTTTTGATCAGTAACTTGGACCACTGGGTTTGATGTATTTTTAAATTTTAACTCTGGCAAATAATGAGTCGGTTGTCTGCCATCGTTGTCTTTCATGGCAATAGTTATTGGCCAGCCTTTGAATTGCTCCTTATCTCCTTTTTTGGCGTTGCTGAAACGAGGCCATGCTTCGAAAGTGATAGTTTTGCTATACTTGTTAAACCTAGCTATGCCATACCCGTCAGCTCTTTTGAGTTCATTAGATCTGTCTTCAGGATTTGCATAAGCCATCATATGTATTTTATTCCCTAATCCATCTTCGTAATCCCCAGTCCAAGGAAGAGGACTGTTATTGACTGGATTAGGACCCGCTTTTTCATCCTCTGGATGCCACCAGCGTCCATAAATAGTATTAACAATTGCAGGAGATGTGAATGCGTAAGGGCCATCTTGATGATTCTGTATTCCGTGTTTGACAACAACGGATAGATGTTGGTCCCCGCAGAGGTGGGGAGCCCAAGACCTTCTGATTGCTTCTAATGCTTTATTCCGCCCTGTTTGAGGCCATCCGTTTGAATCAAGGTCGGCCAGTAATCTATTTTTTGGATTTCCATGTAAGTGAACAGCACCACAAAAGGCTGTTTGTGAGAGGACTGCTTTCATTTTTGCCCCGGTCCAATCTTGGTTCCAAGTATTTAGGAAATGAAGTTGCCTATCTCCCAATAATTTGAGATTTGGCAGGTCAATAGCCGACCTATCATAAGAGGGATCATTAATATGATCTGGCCTTGGCCCCATTTTAGGAATTTTGCCCTTAGGGCCAGATTTAAATTTACGATCTTCTAAAATCGCAAAATCAACTCCGCCGACCCTCAGTCTTGTATAATAAACGGAAATATCTCTTTCAACAGGAGAAGGGTCGAATGGGTCTGGAAGATGCCAGGTCTGGCACCTCTGAACCATATTGACATATTTGACTGGATAATAAAATCCTCCATCTGATCCAGCTGGAGAGCTTGCTTTTTTTCCATTTTCACCCCAAATGTTGCCTTGGCCTACGTCGTGGTCATCTGGAATCGAAATAGTGGGCCTGTCTTTTATTAAATCTCTAAATTGCATACCAAATTCAAGCCATCCGGCCGTATGCTGTGTGTGGTGATATGTCTGGTCTCCAGCAAAAAAAAGTAAATCCGGATCTTGATGAAGAAGGTTTTCAATTATTCGGGGTCTTGGCCCTCCTGTTCTACCGCTGTTACAGGATAAATTTGCGACGACGATAACTTTTTTATTTATGGGGTCTTTTCTGATTAACCCTCCAAATTCAGCTTTCGTTCCATGCCGAACGCGGTATTTTACGTCCTTTGTATTATCCCAGTTCTCTGCTCTAAAATGTGAACTCCAACCGAGTTCTAAAATGGGCTGTGATTGAACTCTCGTCCATTCTCCATCAATAAAAAACTCAAGATGAGAAATTCTCTCCTCTCCTGGTTTCAGGGGAAAGAATTGAGCAGATATTTTAAGAGTTCCTCTGTCGTGGGTATATAGAGTAAATCCAACAACTTGATCTCTTGGAATATTGAGATTCAAATATTTTTTCTTGAATTTTCTATTCCACCAGCCATCTGTAGCGGCATTGTCCAAGTTCGGGAAATCGGGGCCAAACGGTTTACCATCATTACCTTGGCACACCAATGCCAGGGCAGATAGAATAATAAGCATCCCTAAGGACCGCATAAATTTATAATACATAATGATAATTATATTTTTGATGTTGAACCAATCAATAAGATTTACTCACCTATCTCATTGGAAAATGATTTTAAAGCTATGGATTACTGGATCCGCTCTGTTAAATACGAAGGCGGCATAATCATATTTTTTTGATGCTCGGTTATCGCCTTTTGGATTGCTTGAAATCCGGGGTGGCCTTGTGATTTTAATTCATGCTTTTCCGATGGATCGATGTCGAGATTGAAAAGCAGAGGTGGATCCTGCGAAATGTGCTTCTGCCCTCTGTAGGCGGTGTGTGTTTTAAAATGAGCTTTGTATGAGCCAACCCTAGCAGCATACAACTCGTCGCCATGGTAAAAAAACATTTCATTTCTTGGGCTTGCGGATTCACCTCTCAGCGTAGGCGCTAAATTATAACCATCGAAAATTCTGTCTCCGGGAACTTGAATCTTTGCCAATGAAAGAATCGTTGGAAATAGATCCAATGTCGAACCGATTCCTTGCACTATCCCTGGTTTTACTATCCCTGGTCCCCAGAAAATTGTGGGTTCTCTCATCCCGCCTTCCCAGCAACTTCCTTTTCCGTCGCGAAGTAAGCCTGCTGATCCTCCCTGTTCATTAAAAGTAAGCCAAGGTCCATTGTCGGAGGTGAAAACGACTAATGTATTTTTATCTAGTGCATTGGCTTTTAATGCCTCTATGACTTTTCCTACAGACCAGTCGATTTCTTCAATGACATCCCCGTATAGACCTCGTCGTGATTTGCCCGAGAATGCCTCTGATGTAAACAATGGAACATGCGGAAGATTGTGTGCTAAGTAAATAAAAAATGGTTTTGATTTATTCTTATTTATGAAAAAAACAGCTTCTTCTGTGAACCTTTTTGTGATTGTAGTTTGATCTGCAGGTCGCTCAATAATTTTTTCGTCTCTCATCAAGGGGACATTCCAATATTCAGTTCGGGGCTTAAGGAACGCCTGGCGTCTTTTTGGAGCAGTTGCTAATCGATCCATGTCGTTCGAATATGGGATGCCGTAGTAAGTATCAAATCCATGACTTGTAGGTAAAAACTCAGGTAGGTGCCCTAAATGCCATTTACCTATAGCAGCTGTGGCATAATTTTTCTTTTTGAGTGCTTTCGCAATGGTGATTTCTGATTGTGGTAGGCCTCCGGCTGAATCTGGAAATAGAACCCATCTTTTCGTAGATGCCATTCCGGTTCTAGCTGGAAATCTGCCAGTAAGTAAACCGGCCCTGCTTGGAGTACACACATTTGCGGCTGCGTAAAAACTTGTCCATTTCTGACCCTCCGCGGCCAGTTTGTCTAGGTTAGGAGTCTTAATGGTCGGGTGTCCGAAGCAGGCGAGGTCACCATAGCCTAGGTCATCAGTAAAAATGACAACGATATTAGGAGGCGATGGATTTTTTTCATGATGATCGGCAAAAGTTGGCAAACAAAAAATGAAAAGAAGACATAAAAAAGCCGCTACTTTACCAATTGACATCATGATATTTTTTTTAGTGCCTGAAAATGTGGTCATGCCATAGGACCATATATAGTTTTACAGTTTTGTCAGTCCAATTTAATCATTCCGCTGGATTGAAAAATTTCGTGTAGATCCCACTTACTTCTTGCAATTCATGCAGGACCGGTTTTAGAAAGCATAATGAGTCCCACTCAAGCAATTCCAGTTCAAATCGCTGATGCATCGACTGGAAAACTTTCTCCGTGCCAAGATTTAGTGGTAACTGAAGACCCTTTGACAATTGAAGTTGAATATGGTCCAGAGTTTGAAAGAAGACGCGAGATTTTTGCGACTACTATGAGAACGCCTGGAAATGACTTGGAACTTGCTATCGGTCTTTTATTCAGTGAAGGAGTTATAAGTGGACCTAAAGATGTTTTTTTCGCTAAAGAAATGTGCCCCGGTTGCGACGAAGATAGGGGAATAAGTCGAGTATTAATCGCATTGCCGCCAGGAAAGGTCTTCAACCCACAGGATCATCAAAGAAATTTATTAATTTCAAGTAGTTGTGGAATATGCGGAAAAATTGATCTTTCCAAAATTCAAAAGCTAAAGGACCAAAAAACACCTAATAGACATCCGAAAGCTATCTGTAATACCGAACATGAAAGTCATTACCTGGCCCAACTCTCCCAAAGCGTGAGAGAAAAACAAATTTTATTCAAGCATACGGGGTCGGTCCATGCTGCAGCATTATTTGATCCCCATGGAAATATTCTTAGCGTGCGGGAGGATGTGGGTCGACACAATGCTATGGACAAATTAATTGGGGGTCTCGTCTATCAACCCAACTTACTCTCCCAAGTATCAGGTGTTTTCTTCAGTGGGCGTACGAGCTATGAACTGATACAAAAATCCATTATTGCTGGTATTTCATTGGTCGTATCCGTTGGTGCTCCATCGAGCCTCGCCATTAGTCTCGCTGAAGCAGGGGGGATAACCTTGGCTGGATTTTTAAAACCAAATCGATACAATATTTACACCCATTCAGAAAGAATTAAGCAACCAGCCCCATGAACCAATGAGTATGAATAAAAATGATCCACAATTATCAGAAGCTCGTGCTCAAGGACCTGATGAGTTTTTGGACCTCAAACTAGGTAATCCCTCAAAGACGGCAGCTGGGGCCAAAGCCGTAGGAGTGGCATTAAACCATGTTATGTCCGAGATGAACCCCGTTCGAGGACTAAAAGCATTGAATTCTCTCAATAAAATCGGGGGGATCGACTGTCCAGGGTGCGCCTGGCCAGATCCTGATGATGAGAGATCCTTGCTCGGTGAATATTGTGAAAATGGAGCAAAAGCGATTGCTGAGGAGGCCACTGAAAAAAGTATAGGAAGAGAATTTTTTGGTTTAAATGATGTCCATTCACTTTCCCGCCTTACAGATCATGAAATTGGTAAACTAGGTAGAATTTCTGAACCCCTTATTCTTAAAAGGGGAGTGCCATACTACCACCCCATCTCTTGGAAAGATGCTTTTATTTATATAGCTGATTTTCTTCGCAATCAAACAACTCCTAAAAAATCAGTATTTTACACTTCGGGAAGAACAAGTAATGAAGCCGCTTTCCTTTATCAACTATTTGTAAGGCAGTTCGGAACAAATAATTTGCCAGATTGTTCAAATATGTGTCATGAATCAAGTGGAGTCGCGCTAAAGCAAACACTTGGACTTGGCAAAGGGTCAGTAACTTTGGAAGATTTTAATAATGCAAAAATTATTTTTATCGTAGGCCAAAATCCAGGGACGAATCATCCAAGGATGCTTACGGCCCTGCAGAAAGCGAAAAGGAATGGTGCTAAAATCGTTTCTATCAACCCACTTCCTGAGGCTGGCCTGATGGGCTTTAGCAACCCGCAAGACCCTCGGCAATTTATCGGAGGTGCCACACGGTTATCTGATCTTCATATTCCTTTGCGAATAAACACCGATGTGGCCCTCTTGAAAGCAATTCTTCTAAAACTCATAGAAAAAGACGACGAAAACCCTAATACAGTTATTGATAAATCTTTTGTAGAATCAAAAACAGAGGGGTTTGACGAATTTGCCGGACACATAAGAAAACAAAAATTTAGTTCACTTGTCAAAGAGTGCGGCGTTGATGAAGCCTTGGTTCTTCAACTTGTTGATTGGCTGTCGGAAACAAGTCAATTTATCACCTGTTGGGCTATGGGGCTAACTCAGCACAAAAATGCAGTCGATAATATTCGTGAAATAGTCAATTTACACCTGCTCAAGGGCGCTATAGGAATTCCAGGAGCAGGAACATGTCCTGTTAGGGGGCATAGCAATGTTCAGGGAGATCGCACAATGGGCATTTGGGAAAAACCAACTATGGCTTTTCTTGATAAGCTCGAGTCTGTATTCGACTTTAAGCCGCCTAAAAGAGCCGGCTTTAACACTGTTCAGGCTATCGAGGCTATGAAAAATGATAATGTGGACTTTTTTATGGCGATGGGAGGGAATTTTTTGTCCGCATCGCCAGATACGGAGTTCACAGCAGAGGGGTTGAGGAAATGCAAGCTCTCCGTCCACGTTTCTACAAAACTCAATCGTACGCATTTGATACATGGAGAGACTTCAATAATACTTCCGTGCCTTGCAAGATCAGATCAGGACCTCTCCGGTAATAGGAAGAATTTTGTTACAGTTGAGAATTCCATGGGGATAGTGCACAAAAGCCAAGGAAATCTAAAACCTATCTCCAATTCACTAATCAGTGAACCAAACATTGTTACTTATCTCGCTCTACAATTATTCGGTGAAAAGTCTCCAGTGAAATGGCATGCTGTTTTAAACAATTACCCACAAATTCGAAACTGGATCGAAAAGACGATTCCTGGCTTCGAAAATTACAACCATAGAATAGACAAACAACCCGCCGGATTTTATTTACCCAATGGGCCGAGAAAAAGACATTTCACAACACCTTCCAAAAAAGCTCAATTTACGATAAATAAGAAGTCAAAATTTTTAATACCGGATGGACATTTCCTCATGATGACAATGAGAAGCCACGATCAATTCAACACCACTATTTATGGCCTAAATGATCGATACCGGGGAATCTACAACGAGAGAAGAGTTGTCTTTATTAATGCGAATGATTTGGAAAAAAATGGTTGGGTATCCGAGCAGGTAGTCAATTTATCCTCATATTCAAATGACAGGGAGCGAGTGGTAACAAACTTCAAATTAATCCCATATCCCATTCCAGAGGGGTGTGTCGCTACTTATTTTCCAGAATGTAACCCATTGGTCCCACTAGAATCATTCGCACGTTCAAGCCATACCCCGACTTCAAAAAGTGTGGTCATAAAAATTCACCCTGCAAATTAATTGTTTAGTCGTTCAAATTTACCTTTATGACGACTTTTTTGATCTTTGTTGGAATGTCTGATGGAGCAATTTGAGGAGAGTGAATCTCTCCCGGAAAAAACAGAGCAAAAAATCCCGAATGCATCCGGAACGATTGATGCGGGATGGTATCATTTTTATAAAAGGTAACATCGCGATTTTTATCGTATTCAGCAATAGGTTTAGCTTCATTTTGCTTGTATAATTGAAGAATTTCTTCTCCAACTAAAACAGCGTGAATATCAGCAAATGTTTTGTGTGCCTCCACCACTTTATTATCTGATGTGCTTTTTATGGTGTGGCAATCCATGACTCTGGCAAAACATCGTTCCCCTTCAATCGGGTATTCTCCAATTTCTGTATCAGCTGAAAGTGACCCTAAATAATCGAAAGCTTTTTCAAATTTAGGATAGCGGCTGTGTAACTCATTTTCTCCTATCGAATCAAATATCATAATTGTTTTTGTTTATACCGGTGGATGTTTAAGGTTGTCTGCTATTAGGTCAGAATCTTTCATCGGTATTTGACTTTATGAAATATAGATGCAACATCTTGGTTTAATTCTCAACCATATGTTCAAACAAAATTTTATAAATATTGCACAATCGTTTATTCCAGCATCATGCGTTATAGCCATTACTCTTTTTGTCGTGGCCTGTGGAGATCCTGCTGATAAAACGCAGGATGCATTAGTTAATGAACCAAAAGGCGACATGCCAATAGCCGTTCCTGAAGGAGGAGTGACATACGTCCTGACTGATGCTTCGGAAATTAAGTTTTTAGGCTCTAAAATTATTTCCGGGTCTCATGAAGGGGGATTTAAAAATATTACCGGAAAAATTAAGGTTGTTGATGGAAAAATTTATCCAGATGGTGCGATCACTATTGATATGAATTCAATTTGGTCTGACAATAAAAAACTAACAGGTCACCTTAAGAACAAGGATTTCTTTGAAGTTGAAACCTACCCCACGTCATCTTTCCTTATTACAGATGTTTCGAAATCTGCGGAGGAATACTCCGTAACGGGAGATTTGACTATGCACGGAATAACCAAATCAATCACATTTAATTCCAGTATAGAGATTTCAGAGGAGAATGTATCCATTGCCGCTGAGTTCGATATTAATCGAAATGATTGGGGCGTGGACTTCAAAGGAGCTGCTGATAATATGATAAACGATAAGGTCATTCTCAACTTGTCATTACTCGCCTCGTTGGAGTGAGCTTGACTTTAAGTGCACGCAAAATTTTCTCAGACCTCTATCTGGGGATTTTTTTATTCACATGAATGAATCAATTTCATTCAAACTTTTCTGGAATTCCTATTTCATTTGCTCTACATTTTTCACTTCCAAATTATGAGTAGTTCACCTGATGAAACCTTGTTGGTTCGTGACTTAACGATCCAAAATCAGAATGGGATGCATGCCAGACCAGCAGCAACCTTCGTGAAATTGGCTGCAGAATTTAAAAATTGTGAGATCTTTGTTGAAAAGGATGGTGAAAAAGTAAACGGCAAGAGCATTATGGGGCTGATGATGCTCGCCGCTGGGCCAGGAAGCATTCTCACCATTGAGATTTCTGGTAGAGATGCGGCCAATGCCATGGACCAAATCGTAGACCTTTTTGACCGTAAATTTGACGAGGATTAGGCAGGTTCGTCTTCATTCCAAATTACTATTTGATGCCAGAGGAAAAACTTAAGTTATTCTCTGATTTCTATCATGGGTTCTACGGGGTTGAATGGTCCAAGCTATTCGATTCTCTGGGTTCTGATTGCGGTAAAATTGGAAGGCCTAATCTTTGGGCCAAGCCAATGCCAGTTTCCTGTAAAATTTTTAGTCATCAAGATCCTGAACCTCCTCCATTATCCTCTAATTCAATACTAGATTTTTATAATATGGACAGGGCTTCAGCGGTAGTTCCATATTTCATGGAAATTTCCTCTGGCCAAAATGTTTTAGACATGTGCGCCGCCCCTGGAGGTAAAAGCCTCATAATCTGGGAGTTAATGAATGCTTCGGGCAAGCTTGTTCTTAATGACATTTCCCAATCCAGAAGATTCAAACTGAAGAATATTATAAATTCTTATATTCCCAAACAACTTCAGCATGGCATACAAATCTCAGGTATGGACGCCAATAAATTTGGCCTTAGATATCCAAATACGTTTGACCGAGTTTTACTTGACGCCCCATGCAGCTCCGAATCACATGTTGTTCGATCAGCAAAAGCACTATCAAACTGGACACCATCTAAAACACGACAGCTTTCTGCTCGGCAATTTTCTTTAATTTGTAGTGCCTTGAGTTCTCTTAAAAAAGGCGGTCTTCTTTGTTATTCCACCTGCAGCATTTCTCCGCACGAAAATGATGAGGTCATAAAGAAAATTATGAAGCGCAAAAAGCACCCGTGCGAATTCGTTCAAATCAAAACGACCCTCGGTACGCAAACGGAAATGGGCAGGTTATTTCTCCCTAACAGACACAAAATGGGACCAATCTTTTTTTCTCTGCTTAGAAAACTATGATCCAGCTTGATGTTTTAATTAATCAACGTCTCTGAGTTGGATGGAATCAATAATTTGGTCACCCATTCCCAAAACGTTGGTTATCGCAATGAGATGCTGCCCACTTTTGACCCACATTTTGGATTTCAAAGTATTTATGGCTGATCGAATGGTGAGCTCAGGGTCAGTATCAAAATCCATAAAAAAAGGCTCTATTCCCCAGAGAATTTTCATTTTTTTATAAACCTGCTTATCGTCGGTGAACCCGAACAATGGAACGCCGTTGGGCCTTAGTGCCGACATCATACGGGCTAAACTTCCGCTCCGGGTAAACACTAGTATGCCAGTATTCTCAAGCTCTTCAGCTAAGACGACAGCGGAGCGTAACATTTTTTCTTTTGGAGTATTGAGCTTCAGATCATAATTATGCCCCGACCCAATTTCATCTTGTATTCTTGCGACAATGCGACGCATGACAGTGACGCATTCTACTGGGTACTTTCCAATTGTTGTTTCACCAGACAACATGACACAGTCAGCCATTTCTCTCACAGCGTTGGATATGTCAGTAATTTCAGCGCGGGTGGGCATCGGGTTTTCTATCATGGATTCTAGCATATGCGTCGCAATAATGACTGGCTTGCCTCTGCTCAGGCATTCATTTACGGCTTCCCTTTGAAATACAGCAAGTTCTTCAAATGGCACCTCTATACCTAAATCTCCTCTAGCTACCATAAGTCCATCACTGGCCTCGATAATTTCTTGTAGATTGGTGACTCCCATTTGGTCTTCAATTTTAGCAATGATTTCGGCATCACTACCGTTTTCTCTCAAGTATGTTCTTAATAATTCCAGATCATCTGATTCTCTAACGAAGGAAAGAGCAAAGAAGTCGATGTCTTGAGAAATACCGAATTCAACATCTGCACGATCTTTTTCCGTTAAAGCTGGGATTTTTACATGGACTCCAGGAAGATTAATATGTCTTCTGGATCCGAGTGGACCCGGAACCTCAACTTGACAATACACGACATGGTTGCTGAGTTCGACAACACGCATGTGGATTAGGCCACTGTCAACAAGGAGGGTGTCTCCAACCGAAAGGTCATCAGCTATTCCTTTATAGTTGACTCCAACCCGGCGCCCCCTAGCTACCTTTGGTAAATCTAACTTTAAATTCGGATCGGATGGTTGATAGAAAAATTCTACAATATCTGATTTCTTAAGATGTATCGTTTGTGGAAGGTCTCTCGTCCTTATTTCAGGACCTTTAACATCCATGAGTATAGAAATATCTTTTCCGGTAATTCTCGCCGCTTCACGGATGTTGTGTATCACCTTTTTACACCATTTATGGTCTGCATGAGCCATATTAAGTCGCGCAATATCAACACCTTTTAGCAATAGCTCTTGTAATACTTTAATGTCTTGTGTTGAAGGGCCAGCAGTAAAGACAATTTTGGTATGCTGCGGCGACCGAGGGGAATCCAGCTTCTGTTGATACATCGTAGGATACGTTAGCTATCAACTACATTCATGAAATTTAATCAAATAAATTTCCTAGAACATAATATCGTCAGATTGCGAGCATAACAATTTCCATTCTTGAGGCAAGCAAAGACGCCCACCATGGTGGGGATATTTTATTAGGATTGATATGACTTGGCTTTTCTATGAAGATTTTACTAACTCATGAAGTAGTTAATTGAGTGCCTACTCTACGTTAATAATTTTGCCTTGTAAAACCGATTTTTCCTCAGCCTCACATATCAAAACAGCATTTAGTCCATCCTCAGGTGTCACTGTCTCTAGCCTTCCACCAGAAGTAATGACGTCGGATATGTATTGTAATTCATTGACATAGCCATCGTGTCCTGAAAATGAGACGACGTGCTGTTCGCCCCCTTCTTTGAATAACATCAGGGGCTTCTCTGTTCTGCTGAAATCGTAATCTAAAGTAGCTTTTTCAAACTGTATTGTGTACTCCATGTTAAACCCGAATCCAGGAGTCATAGTCCAAGACCCTTCTGCTGAAACGTTGGCCCCGCATTTAACTGTGTATTGCGTCAAAACGTGGTCAATAGCGCCGCTCAGTTTGCTGTAGCCTTGAGAATATACCTGTGTGGGTTTGCCAAATAGAAATTGGACAAAATCTGTATCGTGAATATGCAGATCGAATAAGCCGCCACCAGATAACGATCCATTAAAATAGGTGCCCTGGCCCCAGGCTGGTGGTTCTGCAACTCTTCTAAAGCGAGCCGCCTTCACCTCTCCGAATTCATGATTCTTGACCAAGTGGTGCGCGTATCTCCATTCCGGCCAAAAACGTAAACACATGGCAGGCATCAGCAAGCCGGATGATTCGCTAGCAGCTTTTACTATTTCTCTTGCTGTTTCACTATTTCGGCACAAGGGTTTTTCACAAATAACGTGTTTGCCCTTCTTCAATGCCTTTATAACCAGATCTTTGTGGGTATGGGTTGGTGAGCATATGTCGACAACGTCAATGTCGGAATCTAAAAATTCATCGAAATCTTGGAAAGCTGAGATCTTATTCATATCCAGCTGGAGTTCCGATTGACCTCCGATATTTCCGGATACATCCGACAAATTTCCATCAAGCCGTCGGCCTGACGGGTTGCAAATGGCGAATAGTTCGGCGCCATTAACTTTGTCGAGCGACCTGATGTGCATGGCTCCCATGAACCCGAGACCAACTAAACCAATTTTCAACATATTTTCGATAGTATTGTGATACTGTTCCTTTAAAAACTATTCGTCTTCTTCGACGATTCCCGCTATGTAATCTCGGCCGGATATGATATCGACTATTCTTTGATTTCCGGCTTCGCGCTCAATGAAAAAATCTTTCTTATACTCTATTTCTTCAATGGCTTGGAAAAATGCTTTCCAATCAACCTCACCCGTTCCTGTGGTTACCTCCTCACCCCATTCTCCATCAACCTTGGTATATGTGCCATCTTTGATGTGGCACTGCATGATGTATTTAGAGAGACCCTTTAATGCTTCAATAGGATTTCCTTTATTGTAAAGAATCATATTGGCGGGGTCAAAATTAACACCCACGTTTTCTCTCTCCAACAATTCTAGGAATTCCACGAGAGTGATAGCAGTCTCTTGACCTGTTTCAAAACCAAGTTCCAGACCCAAGTCTCCGTATACATCAGCTAAGATACGAATCCGGTTCTGAAGTTTACCGAAATTCGGATCATTGGAATCATGAGGAAGGAAGCCCGCGTGGAAAGTAACAAGCTGAATCCCTAAATTTTTGGCAATGACAGCATTTTTTTTAAGATTTTCAAGATTTTCATCCCAGTGCTCGTCTGGCACGACCCCGCCTGTAATTTTTATTGATTCAAGGCTTGAATAATCTTCGCCTTTGGTAACAACCATTCCTGATGCGATTTCGATACCAGCTGCTTTACACTTTTCTAAAGTTGATTCCCATTCTGTAGGGTTTTCTCTTATTGGGTCTATGGCAAGTTGGACTTTTCCTAAATTAACCTCCTGGACGCCACGTATTAATTCCTCGACACTTGCTGGCTGGAGAGACCAGCTGCAGACTCCAAGCCGTTTTGATAACTCAATTTGGTTCATGTCGGCAATATACTCACATCCATAACTTTAATTTCGAGAAAAAAATAAGGGACAGTCCCTTTCGATGCATTTACTATTGACTGAAGCAGATCAAAGACCGATTTTAGTTTCGTGCGTGTTGCTAGAAGGTGTGTGGTGAGACCTGAAGGTGGGCAGTTTTTTCATGTGATGAGCAGAGTTGTTGAAAAACGTCATATTTTCGGGGTTAAAGAGAAAGATTTATTCTTAAATATTATGAAACAGCTCGAGTGTTTCTCTGGTGTAGAAGTGATGACTTATTGCATAATGGGAAACCATTTTCATATTATCGTTTTTATTCCGGATCGAAATTCTTTCGTCAATATGGATGCCGCTGAAGTTTTTAGAAGAATCTCACATATTTATCCCAGAAAAAAAGTTGAATCTGAAAAACGTAGATATGAATGTTTTTTGGAAAATGGATTTCAAAAGCAAGCTGAAAACCAACTTAATAATTATATTAAGCGAATGTGCTGCCTAACTTCATTTTTAAAAGACCTTAAACAAAGGTTTACTCAAAAATATAATTCTTTTAATGGTAGGAAAGGAAATTTATGGGAAGAGAGATTTAAGTCAGTATTGATTGGTGCAGAGTTTAAAATACTTCAAAGATTTATGAAATATGTAGATTTAAATCCCGTGCGCGCTGGCATGGTAAAAGATCCTTTTCAATACAAATGGAGTGGTATTGGTGAGTATGCCAGAGGTGTTAAAAAATCGATGTTAAATTTTAAAGAAATTTCGTGCCGCTTGGGAGGGCCTAGATTGACTTTGAAAGCGTTCGCAAAAAACTATAGGCGACTTATACTCATGGATAGCATTGCTAGTCCTACAAAATATGAATTCTTAATGTTTCATTCATCCGGTGATCCTGCAGTTTGTCATTTCAATGAGGAAGATATTAAGAAATTTCACCATTCTTTTCAGGGAAGTTTAGTTGTGGGAAGCCAGGCTTTTCTCAATTTGTGTTCTAGGGGCCTGTTGATAAAAGCAGGGATTGGATTTTTTAAACCTTCGAATGATTATACTCGTTACACAATTTCGGATCACATGCGCTCCGAACAAAATGTTCTCAAGATGCGAAGTTACAGATCTGTTTGATTATAGAAGGTAATTAGTTTGAGAATGAGAATTGCAATGAAAATTAACCATTGCTTAGTGGCAGGGGGGTGAATTAATCGCCATTGAATAATGAATATTTCGTTGATGTCTTTTTTTAGTATTGGCACAAACGAATATTGGCCCGGTGAAGTGTAGTGGCAAACGAAATATGTTGTTATTGATGAATGTGGAGAAAAGTTCTTTCAGGGTTATGAAGCTGGCTGCACCTGCTGTTTGTTTCGGTTTTTTTGTCAAACGACAATTTTCATGCATAATAAAAAATGAAGTTACGGCTTTTTAAAAATTCATTCATTATTAAGTATGACTGAAGTAATACTTCAGAATATTTATTTATTCTTTTGGATTTACAGAAAGGGACTGTCCCTTATTTTTATTGAGTCGGGGCAGGGGGGTATTGGAGTTTTTCGCGGAGAAAACCAGGTCTATCTGTGGTAATGCCCTGGACACCGGCTCTGTTGAGTTTCTTGGCCATATTTGAGTCATTCACTGTCCAAACGTAAAAGCCCAAGCCTTGGTTTAAAATTGTTTTTACAAAGTCCTGCGAAAGTGGTCCGCGATAGCTTACGTTCAGGCCTTCTAAGTTTGCATTTTTTGCTCGTTTAATTAATTCCTTGGCATCCGGAAAAACTATACCAGCTTCAGGATCTTCCATGAACGCGGATAACCAATAGCAGTTGTTTTTTGGGAATTGTTTTTTTACCAATGTAATGGTGGAATAACTAAAGGCGATAAAGTTAATCTGTTCAGGGCTCAATTTTGAATTTTCGATTATCTTTACCAGCTCAGGAATGACGCTGCTGGAGCATTTAATTTCCACAAAAATTTGCTTATCACTTGGTATGTGTTTGAGAATCTCAGAAAGTAATGGAATTTTCGTGCCTTTGTATTTTTCCGATTTCCAAGAGCCCGCATCTAAATCTTTTAGATCCTCCCATTTATTGTCTGCTACAACTAACTTTTTTCCTGTTGTTCTTAGAGTGTCTTTATCGTGAATAGCTATGATTTTTTTATCGGCTGTCATGTGTATATCTACTTCAACCGCATCGGCATTCTTTTCCCATGCCAATAAAATAGCTGGAATAGTATTTTCAGGTGCATCATGTGAGGCTCCCCGGTGCGCAATTATTTTTGGCAGTTCCGCGTGTGATGAGAAAGTAAATGAAATAAAGCAGATAATTAGGCTTGTTAATAATAAATTCCAAGGTTTTCTTGTCATATAAATTTTATGGCCTGGAATTTAAAACAGACATATGTAAATTGGGTTACATTTTAACTACTTAAAAAGTCCTAGAAGGTCACTATTAATTGGATATTGATCATAAAGGGACATCGAAGGCTTTAGACATTTTTCAAGTGTTTCATTATTTTCATTTCCAAATTAACCCCAAACTTTCAAAGAATTCATACAGTCTTTCGGTCGCTGGATCACCGGATAAACCAAGCTCACGATTAAGCTTCCTATGATTAGTCTCTGCTTTTCCGAATGCATTTGCCTCAATTCCTGATTGCCTGAGGCGGTTTTTCAAAAGCATGGCTTGAGCGACAGTATCTGGGTTACCTGTAAAATATAAGATCAAGAATGGGGGAATTCCCTTGTTATTCGAAATGTGAGTCACTGGAGAAAAATTAACGTGTTTTACTGGGTCATTTCCAAATTTTTGTCTGTGTCCGAATGTTGGTTGTTTTCGGCCATAAATCGCCTGCCGGTGCTCAGCTGTCATAATTATTTTTGTGATGTCATATGTATCGCCATCACTAGGAAAACATCCTTTTATGATATCGATAGATAAATTTTCTTTTTTCAAATACTGACTATCAATGCATATTAAAGCTGCTAGCTGAGCACCGGCCGAATGTCCGCCAACAACAATTTGGTTTGAGTCGCCACCGTATTTGCTAATGTTTTTGTGGGTCCAGGCGAATGCCGCTGCTACATCGGAAATGATTTCCTCCATTTTGACATTAGGTAACAGCCGATAATTTATCGAAACAAAAACATAGCCTTTATCAATAAAAGCCTTTGGCTTTAGGTCGACATCTTTTTTATCTCCAGTAACCCATCCTCCTCCGTGTATCCAGAAGATCACAGGACTTTTTTGATGTTTGGTAGACATGCTCCAATACACGTCCAATTGTTGAAGGTTGTGACCTTCAACAATATACGGAATATCTGACTCTAGGGTAATAGAGAGGCCATTATGATGGTGAAAGTATAAAGCAAAGATAAACAGGAATAATATTTGTTTCATATCCGGATCTTGATCGCCGCCAAAGCAAGGTAATTTGTTAAAAAGGTTATTGAGGCATGCGCCCCAAATACAACATTGAAATTATCTTAGATTAAATAATAACTCTAAAGGTTTCAGTAGACGTATTTTGATTAATGCAGATTTATAGGTTGGTGTAAGTTCTTACTCTCAAAAAACCCCCCTTGAATTTGCCAGTCAAATGGTCTGGCGAATCTTTAAGGCTTGCTTTAATAAGTGAATCACAGTTTTAACTGGGCTATGAACATAAGGTGTTTAGATTTAATAATAGTGTGACAAAGCCATGATCATATTGCTTATGCTCGTGGATTTATGCGGCATTGTAACCTTTACCCGAGCCGAAATTTTAATTGTTTGCTCCATTTTCTGATCTGTAATCATCACATTATTTCATGAAAGTTTAGGATGCTACATATTTTACTAAACCATTCCTAACCCACTATCTAGTTCAACCTTTTTTCGATATTGATTTTGTTTTGCCGCCGAGTTTTCAGAAACGCTCTTTTTTTGTATTGCTGAAGTTTAATCTTTTTTGGAAATGTAAACCAAAAATTCTTTATTTCCGGAGGGGCCTAAAATTGGTGATTCTGTTACTTGCTTCCACTCCAAGCCCAATTCAGATTTTGTAAATTTTTTCAAACTCAAGATGACGTCATCATGAATTTGAGGATCTCTAATGACGCCTTTTCCCTTATCTACGAGAGCTTTTCCAGCTTCAAATTGAGGTTTGATAAGTGGGATCATTATTCCGCCAGGCTTTAAAAATAAAACAAGGTTTGGAATTAATACTTTCAATGAAATAAAGGAACAATCTACAACGATTAAATCGACAGGTTCAAACTTAGGATCGAGTTGGCGAGCAGTCATGTTCCTTGCATTCAACTTCTCCTTTACAATGACTCTTGGGTCATTTCGAAGTTTCCAGGCTAGCTGGCCTTTACCAACGTCAACAGAATAAATTTTTTTTACTCCTTTTTGGAGAAGGCAATCCGTAAAACCACCAGTCGAAGCGCCTGCGTCTATCGCGACAAGACCACCAACGGATATTTCAAAGTAGTCGAGTGCCTTTTCAATCTTATAACCACCTCGGCTCACAAATTTTTCATCTTGGTCTAGAGTCACTATCGCAGATGATTTTACTATTTCGCTCGACTTACGGTATACGTGGTCTCCGGTACGCACTTTACCAGCCATGACAAGCCTTTGAGCTTTTTCACGACTTTCAACCAACCCTATATCAACAAGGTGTTTATCTATACGGCATCCACGCATCCAATAGATAAGTTATCGAAATGAGGCCGAAAATACCATATTAATGATTAGAATTTGATTCTGGTTATCATAGTGGTTTAACTAAGAAAGAGTTCCTGGATCAACAGAAGAGGGTAGCTAGCGTAACCCATACATCATGGGCTCACATGGTTGAAATATTATCAGATTTTTCTCATTTATTTTTTACGCTTACTCATCACCCTATAGGACAAGGAGTGGTGAATTAGCTGTGGTTAATAAAAATTCCTCCTTGTTTCATCGGAAACTTTTGGAATACACAGTTATGGCTGGCAATCACAAATTCGATTTTCGTTTTTTGTGTTTAATTCTCGATGAAGTTATCATGGCGAATTTAGTGGATCGGCGGTTATAGTAATTTTTAAAATACAAATGTTGTGAAAATAAAACTTCAAACCTACCTTTAGTCAAAAGCCTGGCCATCAAAGCAAAACTATAGATATGGAGAATACACAAGAAACTTTTACTTTTTCACTAGGGGATTTTGAATTACAAAGCGGAGAAATACTGAATGACGCCTTTTTGCTTGTCGACGTGCATGGACGACTTAATTCAGCAAAAAGTAACGCCATAGTTTTTGCCACATGTTTTGGAGGAGATCATAATTTTAATCAAATGGCTTATGGCGCTGGGCGGGCATTGGATCCTTCACTTTACTGCATTATTACTCCCAACCTTTTTTGTGGTGGACAATCCTCATCCCCAAGCAATGGGAACAAGCCACAAGATGGACCAAGGTTTCCGGTAATCACCTATTACGATAACATCAATGCTCAACATAAATTGTTGGACGAGTATTTTGGTATTAGTCACCCTCTCTTATACATGGGTTTTTCTATGGGGGCTCAACAAGCCTTTCATTGGGGAGCCATACATGGTGACAAAACAGGTGGGATTGTCCCAATTTGCGGGGCAGCGAAAACAACCTTTCAAAACTGGATTGCATTAGAAGGTTGTAAATTGGCTCTGACGGCGGATTCGGCGTTCGAAAATGGAGATTACACATCACCGCCATCTATTGGATTAAAGGCTTTTACTATGAATTACACGTCTCGATTGTTCGATCAAAAAGGGTATGAAGAGAATTTACATTTAGGACTTTTTGGCGGTCTTGAAAATGACGAAAGCTACTTTAAGACGTTAAATGATCTTTTTGGTGGAATTGATGCTAACAACTTGATAGGGATGGCCAATACTTGGCAGCGAGGAAATATTGGAGCTCATGAAAAGTTTGGAGGCGATATAGGCAAAGCGCTTTCAAATATTTTATGTCCTGCCATAGTCATGCCTTCTTCCTCGGATATTTCATTTAGCGCTCGTGACAACGTGCCCGAAGTGTCTCAAATGCCAAATGCTGAATTAAAAATCATAGACTCAAATTATGGGCATTTGGCTGGCAGTATGTCTCCTGCATTATCTTCAGAAAATGATGTCAAGTTCATTGACGACGCTATTATGGGGCTGCTCAAAAGTATCGGCTAAATATTCAGTTTCAATTGACTTCAGCATTCCATTATAATTCTTTCGGTCAAATTTTTTAAACAAAGCCCCCGAAGTAGTGAATGATATGTAATTCATTTACTTACAAATTTTGAGGTTTGGTTTGTCCATTTTTATCCATGAGACTGTCGACCTAAAAAGATTATCTTTTTTATAAACGCAATGTTTTATGAATATTTGGAAACTGCCAATGGAACTCAATGATGAATGGTTTAAGCTAAATAAAATGAGTTTTGATACGCCGCCATCTGAATATACGTTTTCGAATTAAAAAATGTTATCATTTCCCGTCACTATACCTGGGTTGATGTCCTGAGGCTGTTATTCTAATTGTTTTCCGGATTGGAATGAAACCATTCCAAAGGAATAAGAGCGACTTTTAGATGGATTTCTTTTCGGTTCCACGCGGGCTTGGCAAGCATGTATGTAAGCAGGGCGTGATCTTTCGTAAAAAAACAATCAAGATTTGTGTATTCAGCTTTGGGCTCTTTAGCAACATGCCCAATAATTTTCCATGTCTTACCGGTATCAGAAGAAATGGCGGCGGTTAATGGTGTTCGCTCTCCAAAATGATGATGGTTTTTTTCGTAACGGCTATTGTTCCAAAATAGGATGAGTTTTTTTGTGCCCGGCAATCGACGCAGACAGGTACCAGATTCGCCACCTTCGAGGCCTCCGAACGTTGCTTTTGACCAAGTCTTTCCTCCATCGACTGATCTTGCAAAATAAGGACCTCCTAGTTGTGTTCTCAGAGACATGATAAGATTATTCTTTTTCAATTCTGAGACTGATGCTTCCATTGCGCCCCGTTTGGCTAGGTTGATTGCGTTTGATTTTCTCCAGCTATCACCGCCATCGTCGCTGTAAAGGCACCAAGCAGAATTTTTCTGGCTCCATTGGTTCCCCGTACCTCCATGAAATGGTACAATGAGTCGGCCAGACTCCAACTCCATTATGCTGCTGGTGCCACCCTGAAGTAATTGACCATTTGATACCTTCCATAATGGAGCCAGCTCTTTAAATGTAACGCCATCATCGTCAGAAGAAAATAGGCACATTGTGCTGCTGTTTCCTCCCTTGTGTGCTCTCAGGCAGATCATTAATAGTTTTCCTGATTTAGTTTTAAGGAGCCCTGGGGCTTGCACATTCATGTCTCCTTTGGCCACATCAACAAGGAGTCTTGGTTTTTTCCACGAAAAGCCTCCGTCAGAACTTATTTTTGACCAGATGCGACATATTCCATGATCATGCCCATCGTTATTACCTTTTTCATATTTATGATAGACGACCATGAGTTGGCCGTCCGAAAGGGGTGCTATTGAGGCAGTATCGCTGCGAGGAACACTGTCTGTAGCCGGTTCGATCGTAGTGTGTATTATATCTGCAGCTTTGGCGGCCATTGGCAATTGATTGATGAGAATCGAAAAAATGGCCATAGCAAAGCCTATTCTTCGGAGGCTTTTAAAAAAGATGATAGGAATAAAACTGTAGTAAGGAGTTTTGTTATTTTTTAGCGATTTGGTTTTCACAGCAATTCGATAATATTTTAGCACCAATCCTTTGGTTTGGTGAAGAAATGTTCCTGATAATGTTAAAAATGGTCGCTCCCTCACGTAGGGGAGTGGTCCGACTGGGACAACATATTTTATTAGAATATACAATAAGGGGTCTTTTAAAAAAACTGTGAAATTCAAAGTAAACCAAAATTTAATTTCGTGGTTAACTTGTTCCTGGCTTTCTTTTTATAATTAAAAATTCAGACACAAAATTTAAGTGTTCGTTGGCACCGACTAGGCCTTCATTATTTAACAACCCACCAAATGAAAGTTTGAGATTCGACATATTAGTGGTTTTTATTACAACTATTTTCAATATTCGTGACACTACAGGTGTCAGTGATTATGTCCAAAGCTTTAGGAGTAAAAAAGGGCCGACCTTATCTTTACGTATACCGAATTTATAAATTGCTGTTATATAGAAGTTTAATCGATATCCGGACAGTTTGACGCCAATCCGTTTGAATTTCTCCAGCATTTTTGATTCGTCTAAAATATTACTCAATAAAAAAGTATTTAATTTCGAGCTTTATATTTTGATTCCTGAGAGTAAACAACCAAATCATCTGAGTTGATAATTGGATTCGCAAATGAAAGATTTCCGTCTTTATTTTTTCACGTGTCTTGCTTTAGCGTTGGCGCTCTTCCACTGTTAGTCCTCCATTAGATGGAATAAGGAGTTATTATGCAAATCACGGAATAGTAATTATTATCTTGTCACTCAATGATTCAAAATACGAATTCGAAGTGAAACATTCGAAAATGACAAATAGTAGGGCTGAAAATTCAAAAGAAATGAGAATGAGTGATGTAAGGGTAAGGTCGACCCAGGTAGAAGCTCTTTGCTGGTCTTTTTGAGTAATCAATTGATGCCCTAAAATATGTTATAAAACTGCTTCTGAATGAAGCACTTGTTCTATTCAAGGCCTTAGCCCAATGCTATTTAAATATTCAGCAACCTCGCGATCGTCATCACTTACAAAATCTAGACCCTCTCGATACAGAATACCATCGATGGATTCGGGGTCTTTAGAATCACGTAGAACCTTTAAATCGTCTTCAGAGTAATTTTGAACAGGCTTTAGCAAACCATGATCATCCCAACACAGCTTGCCCATGTTAGATCTCGCTCGCATTGCCGCTACTTCTTTCATCAAGACAAGGGTTCGATTCTGAATCTTCTTTTCTTTCTGAAGCAACGATTTCTTCTCATTTATCTGCTTTTGGTGGTTTCCTGAAAAAAAACATCCCAGACCCAAAATACAGAGAGCAGTGTCAAAACTAAACCAAATAAATTTATGCTGCATATTTCCGCTATTTCGGACCGTGAAGCTCCTGGCTCAAGCGTACTTTTGTTTGGATTACTAGGATTGACATGGACTTCAATCTCCGAACCCACCCAATATTTTTGCACATATTCAACAGGCGGATCTCCCACTATTTTTACGCGATTTCCCCAATACTCTTTTCCTTCTTATGTAAAAGAATATCGGATATCTGCGATAATTTTAGTTCTGCTCTTTCCCTCAGCATCATAATAACTTTTGCGTGCTGCTTTTGATTCTTCAATCAGTCCATCGACAAATGGCCAAGTTTGGCTTTGCCTTATTTCCCAAAGGTCATTTCCATAATAGAATAATAATACTGAACCCCCCGTGAAAAAAACTAATACCTGAAATATCCAAATACCGAAGTTAATGTATTTAGTAATACCTGATTCAGTTTTAAATGGGGGCGATTTTAATCTCAGATCCGGAAAATTTTTGAAAACCATATTTATTTTTGAAATTAAGACTCGAGTCTTTCTACCACCTAGTTTTGTATGGTAATAAAAGATTTTAAGACTTTGTCATTAATTTTTTGCAATATCACTTAACAAAATAAGACTCTCATTTTTAGCGTCTATTATAAAAATTGGCGATTTTTTATAATAGGCCGGCGGGCTTTTGATTTTTTACTTTGTTTATTTTGCGTCAGGAAAAAGGGGAGGCAGTTAACGCTTAATTTTGTAATACCGAAAAGCAAACTCAGCAGATTGTTTTGTTTGTATTAAAAATTTGCTGAGCAAGTTCACACATTTCTCAACTGTTGGATCCATTGATGTAGAAGAGTTGTAAAAAGCCATGATATGACAGTGGTGCTGACGAGAGGACTTGAACCTCCACCCAATTGCTTGGACTAGAACCTGAATGAACTGCATACCCTATTACACAAATGTAAATCCCATTGAGCCCGTTGAGGAAAAACGTTTTGTGTAATACTTGTGTAATATAATTTGTGTAATTTTATGTAAAGAAATGCATTTGACCTTTTGGTAAAAGACACAATTACCTCATCAGTTCAACGGTCAGGACAGATTTGATTTCATCTTCTTTTTTCTGGCTGTTCAACATTTTGACCATTAGAGCTGTTGTCATCTTTCAGTCCATAATCTTGCCCAAACATACCTGCGTCTCTATTGAAGTCTTCAAAAGTTAACCCTAACACTGGACGCAGTGAATATTTGACGGCTGGGTAAGAGTTTTCATCAATCTCACCCGGAACTACTCCGCGCACTGACCTCACTGTCCATTTTAAACAAAATTTATAGTCCACGTATCATAATATTTGTTAAGTGCTGCAATCAAAATTCTCAAAAAGCTTGTTTTCGTTGAAATGTTTACAATTTCGATCTGTTTTTTAAGCTTTTATAAAATTAGTTTCATGAAAAATCACTAGAATATCCTTCACTCTCTGCAGCATAACTTCAGAATCCCCGAATTATAGCGAACAGCTTAATAAAACTGTTTGGCTAATTACTTAAATATATGGATAACACCTTCATCTGCCTCTCTAAATCGGAAGTAGACTTCCCGAGATCTTGCAGCAGGTATTACTGAGTGCGTAGTTAAATTCTGATCTCCTTCCTCTTGAGTCGATACAAAGGTGCTCGATGAATGCGCCTTCAACGTTTTGCTCAGGGCTACTGGTTTTCCATATCTCTGCACGAAGACGTAATTGAATCAGTCGGGCGGAGCGGCCCCAATGGTAATTATTGGGTGCAAAGGTATGATGGGAGCCGAATGACACTTGTCGAAATAGAACCTGACAACGACACTGTGTGTTAGTTCATCGGTGCTTGCAGGATTATGCGTCTCTGTAAGTATGATATCTCAGAAGATGTAGACTTTTCGAGTTGAACCAATTGCCTTAGGTAAATCCGATTTCGTGATTATTCATCCGTGGGAAATGTTTTACCTAGCACTAGAGGCTCGGGCATCTGCCGTCCTGATGACTTTCAATTCACCCGTCGCCGGTAATATGGCAAGTCTTATTATCTTGCGACTACTCATATGGTGAGGTAGTGTGAGAACCTGGTCGTGACAATGAAAAACATCATCGCATCCATAGTCTGTATCTTGTATCTGGTCTTAGTCGCCGGAAACACTTTCGGACTTGTCTTGTGTATACAAGCAGATGGTGACGTGCAGTTGGAACTAGCGAATAGTCGCTCTTGTGATTCCACTTCAGGAGGTGGGGCATCATTACTTAAAGCGGATTGTTGCATTGACGTTTCTTTGGATGCACGGCTGCAGGAAATTACTTCTCAGAAAACCACTACCAAAGTGGATCATCCAGTTAAGAGTCTACCCGTGGATTTGCACTTTTGCCAGACTCCACTAGTTCCTGTAGATTCTTACTCCAACTTTCTTATCCGAACATCTCTTCCCCCTCCAAATTCCACACTCTGTGCACTACGCTCACTGATACTTCTCATTTGATTCCTATTCTAAGTTAGTCCGTTCGGAACAGAGCCCTTAGGGGTTTTTGTATAATGCAACATTTCTCGGCGGGTACCGAGGAGCATATTTAACTTAGACTAGGTAATGTCATGCCAATAGCATGTATAAAAAATGTAAAAACGTATATATCGGCGCTGTTAGTAATTTTATGGTTCTCAGGGTGTTCTTCCACCCGTGAAGGCCGTCCCCTACCAGATTATTCTGTCGGTGAAGTCCCTGATAAACAATCGGGGACGGTCTTAAAGGGAGCACCTGCTAGATTGGTCTCTCAGGAGCCATTCGAATTCAAGGCCCTCTCTCTTCCTCAGGCCCATTCTCTAGCACAAGTGCATAATCCGCTTATTCGCGCGGCCCAAAGTTCCAAGAACTTAGCGCGCGCCGAAAGGATACAAGCAGGGTTGTGGAAAAACCCGCAATTGGAAGTGTTTTCTGAGGAAGTCCCCATCAATTCTGGTGGTTTGTCTCAAGCTAATAACATGCTTGGGATAGCTCAGACGATTCCATTTCCAGGTAAGAAAAAGATGGACCGTGAAATTGCAGATATCGGAGTAAAACAAAGCAATTTTTATTACGAAAGCGTTGCTATACAAGTTCGGCAAAATGTTGAAATTGCTTATTATCAGGTGTTGGGAGCTGAGAAGCGGCAATCTATAGCAGAAGAGCTTTTGAACGTGGCAAAATCATTAAGTGAAACGGCCAATAAACGATTCAATGCAGGAGCCTCAGCTGCTCAGGAGGGAGTTCGGGCAGAAATCGAGTATGAGATGGCCCTAGCTAAGGTTCTCGATATAAAAAGAGAAGTCGCTGCAGCCAGACGAGCTTTGATGAATGTAATTGGCAAACAGCAGGTCGAGTGGCTTCCACTGACTGACAAAATGCTAATCAAAACAGACCCTGTCATTTTAACCAATGCCAAAGCATCAATATTAGATAAACACCCTCGCCTTAGGGCAGCGCTCGCTGCGAAGGAAGGTTCAGACGTAGCAGTAAAACGTGCCAAACGGGAACGTTATCCCGATGTCACATTTGGAATTGCTGGTGGGCGAGAGGAGATTGAAGGACAGGAGTTGGTCGAGTTTCGTATTTCACTACCACTTCCAATTATCGACAGGGGGCAAGCAAAGATTTCCAAAGCCTTCGCCGAATCTGAAATCGCAGCGGCTCGTTTGACCGCTGTGGAACAGGCGCTTTTAGGCGAGTTCAATCAACTAAAAATAGGACATCACGCCGCCATGCAAAAGGTAATGGCTTATCGAGAGCGAATATTACCAAAATCTGATGAAGCATTGAGAATGGTGCAAATGGGGTTTGAAGAGGGGAAATTTGAATTTATTGACCTATTGGACACACAACGTATGGCTGCCGAAGCTCGCTTGGATTACCAAAAGTCGCTTCTCGATTTAAACGAAATCCAAGCCCGGTTAAAAGCCCTGATCGGAAAATGATAACACCCCACCATCAACAGTAAACGGATGATATAACAAAAATGAAAATGCTAATAAGATATACTCAAATTGCTTTATCTGTAGGCATACTGTCTCTGCTGGCAGCGTGCAACCATGAAGTTGAAGAGTCGAATTCCAAGGACGAGGTTTCACTCGAAAATGAAATAGTCATGGCACAACCAACAAGTAATGAAGCCAATTTAGGACCTCACGGAGTTCCTGAAGAAGAGTGCTACATATGCAATGTGGAAAAGCGGGAAAAGGGTCGGCTGTGGTGCAAGGAGCACAATCGATACGAAGATAGGTGCTTTATTTGCCATCCAGAGCTTAAGGACAAGAAACGACTTTGGTGTAAAGAACACTTCCTGTATGAAGATGAGTGCTATTTGTGTCACCCGGATATCAAAGAAAATAAGAGCGCACGCATTGGCGAAGAGGAAGATTCAGGGAGGCTGTTTTGTAAAGAGCACGGGGTTTATGAAGACGAATGTACAATTTGCCATCCAGAGCTAGCGGAGGCCCATGCAGGAATCAAGTCCCCGGCCTTATTTTGTAAAGAGCATCAGGTGTTGGAAGATGAGTGTGGTATTTGCCATCCGGAGTTAGCTGTTAGTGGTGGAAAACCTGTTAAGATTCGCTTTGGGTCTGAGGAATCAACCAACAAAGCAGGTGTTCAGGTGGGATACCCTGAAGTAGGTAGCATTTCAGATGCAGTGGAAGTTTATGCAGAGCTGACATTCAATCAAAATATGCTGGCGCTTATCTCGCTACCGGTGGGAGGGATTATTCATCGGGTCCATGTTGATGTAGGAGAAGTCGTAAAGGAAGGTGGCCTTTTAGTAGAAGTGTCTTCCATCGAAATAAGTCGTGCCATAGGTGATTACCTCCGAGCTATTGCTGAGGACCAGTGGCGAGAACAATCCGTAGTAAGAGAAAAGAAGTTACGCGAAGAGAACATTTCATCAGAGAAAGACTTGCAGGCAGCAATTGCATCACATGTGGCAGCCGACGCTACACTACTTCAAGCTCGCCAGCAGTTAAGAACTCTAGGCTTCACGCCAGAGCAAATTGAGAGACTGGTAAAAGAGAAGAACGACCAGGCAGTTCTGGAAGTGCGAGCGCCATTTGATGGAGAGCTTGTGACAAGGAACGCCGTTCGTGGTGCTCTAGTAGAGATGGGAAATCCACTTTTTACTTTAGTTGACCGGTCCATCATGTGGGCAATGTTGAACATCCCAGAGAAGGATGTCATGCGAGTTAAAAAGGGACAGAAAGTGGAAATAGTTCTCGATTCCATGAAGACACGAGTATTCGAAGGAACACTTACTTGGGTCGCATCTGAAGTCGATGAACGCACTCGGATGGCAACTGGCCGGGTTGAAATTCCAAACCCGGGTGGCTTGCTTAAGGCTCAAACTTTTGCGCGAGCACGCATCATCGTTAAGAGTTCCAAACGGTCTGTGATAATACCAATGAGTAGTGTCCAGCAAGTAGAAGGACAACCGTTTGCATTCGTAAAGCTTGAAAATGATTTGTACGAAGCAAGGCCTGTTACCATTGGGGCTCAGCATCGCAAGAAGTTTGAAATTTTGAGTGGTATTGCGCCTCTCGACCAATTGGTTGTCAAGAATAGCTTTGTGATGAAATCCCAATTATTGCTGTCTCGTTTAGGAGCAGGTTGTGTTGATGACTAGAGGCTATCCTGAAGAAGGGAGCAATGGAGAAGGTATAAAGAGATGCTAAATTGGCTAATATCATTTTCGTTAAGAAACCGATTGTTGGTAAGCGTCATTACGATGGTGCTGGTGATTTGTGGGGTAAAGCTCGTATTGGACCTGCCGATTGATGCCTTTCCGGATACAACTCCGGTTCAAGTGCAAATCAATACCACAGCGCCATCCTTAAACCCTGAGGAAATGGAAGCTCAGATTACCCTTCCGATTGAACTCTCTATCAGCGGACTTCCTGGATTAGAAAATGTCCGATCGGTTTCCAAGTTTGGTTTATCCCAGGTCGTAGCCACATTTGATGATGACACGAGCATCTTTTTAGCCCGGCAACTCATTAGCGAGCGGCTTCAGTCTGCGGAGTTGCCTGAGCAGATGGGAAGACCCGAACTAGGGCCTATTTCAACAGGGTTAGGAGAAGTGTTTCACTATATTCTTCGGTCGGATAATCCAAAGCGAACATTGACGGAACTGAGGGAATTGCACGATTGGGTCGTTAAGCCCGAATTGCGAAAAGTAAGAGGTACGGCAGAAATCAATTCATGGGGTGGTTATGAGAAACAGTTCCAAGTTGTTGTAGCTCCAGAGAAGCTCATTAAATTTGGACTAACTTTTGAAGATCTATTCGAGGCGTTGGAAAAGAACAATCAAAATATCGGCGGAGGGCAAGTAGTTGCAAGCGGAGAGGCATGGTTAGTCCATGGAATAGGTCTTGTGACGAATATTGAGGAAATTGGCAACATTGTAATCGCCTCTCATGATGGGACTCCCATAAGAGTTCTGGATGTGGCAGAAGTCCAGATTGGGCACCAAATTCGAAGAGGGGCTGTTACGGCAGATGGAAAGGGAGAAGTCGTTCTAGGTCTGGGTTTCATGTTGATGGGTGAGAATAGCCATGTTGTTACCCGTGAATTGAAGGAAAGGCTCAAGGAGGTGCAAAGGGCATTACCTGAAGATGTAATCATTGAAACCGTCTATGACCGTACGGAACTGGTAGACAAGGTAATTGAAACAGTGAGTCACAATCTGCTCGCCGGTGCTTTATTGGTTATTGCTATTCTTTTTTTGCTAATAGGCAATTTGCGTGCAGGGCTAATTGTTGCGGCGGTGATTCCTCTTTCGATGCTATTTGCTGGAAACTATATGTTGCAAGCTGGTATCTCAGCAAGCTTGCTTAGTTTGGGGGCGTTGGATTTTGGGCTAGTCGTCGATGGGGCGGTAGTGATAGTTGAGAATATCATGCGACGACTCGTGGATACACAAAAGCAATTGGGCCGTGAGTTGAGTAAGGAAGAGCGCTGGAAGATATTCAATGAGGCTCCGATTGAAGTTGCCCGACCTGTCGCTTTTGGGGTTGGCATCATCATGATTGTTTTCCTTCCGATTCTGACGCTCGAGGGAATCGAAGGAAAACTCTTTCGCCCGATGGCATTGACAATGGTAGCAGCGCTGTTTGGCTCACTGATTCTGGCATTTACCGTAACACCAGTTCTAGCCAGTATGGTCCTTCCTCGTCGTGTAAAGGAGAAAGAACCCTGGTCAATTAAATTAGCGCAGCGGATTTACTCGCCAGTTCTTGAGACAGTCTTGCGTTTTCGAAGCTGGGTTATGGGTTCTTCATTGGTGATGGTACTTGTGACAATAATTGTGGCGTTTCAATTGGGAGGGGAGTTTCTTCCAAAACTTGGTGAAGGTTCTATCGTAGTGAACGTCGTTCGCTTGGCTGGCATTTCGATTGAAGAATCGACTAAATATAATATGCGGATTGAGAAGTTGTTGCTTGAGGAATTTCCAGATGAGATTGAACGTGCCTGGAGTCGTATAGGTGCAGCGGAAGTTGCTACAGACCCGATGGGCATCGAGTTAACGGATATTTTTCTGGCACTGAAGCCACCGTCGGAGTGGACCAAAGCAAAAACCCAACAAGAACTGGCGCAGAGGATGGATGAATCGCTTAAAGACCTTCCAGGTTTAAACATGGCTTTTACTCAACCTATCGAGATGCGTATGAATGAAATGGTGGCAGGTATTCGTTCAGATGTTGGCATCAAAGTTTATGGGGATAGTTTTGAGTCACTCATAGAAGTGTCGGATGATATCCAAAAAGTTCTACTTGAAATTGAAGGTGCTACTGATGTGTCAGGAGAACAGATTAGCGGCCAACCAGTCATGCAGCTACGAGTTAATCCGGAGTCGATAGCACGTTTTGGGATCTCAACGCGCGATGTGTTGGATTTAGTCGAAGCAGTAGGCTCTCGAGAGGTTGGCGAGATACGTGAAGGTCAGAGAAGGTTTCCTTTGGTTGTAAGACTGCCTGATGATCAACGAAAAGACCCAAAGATGCTGGCACGTGCGCTTATTCCTACTTCAGACGGACCGATACAACCGTTGGAGAGGGTTGCTGACATCAACATGACGGATGGTCCTGCGACGATTCAGAGGGAATGGAGTAAAAGACGAATAACCGTGCAGTGTAATGTCCGAGGGCGCGACGTTGGAAGTTTTGTTGTCGAAGCTCAAAGGAGAATAGACGAAGAAATCGATTTGCCGGAAGGATACACTATTGATTGGGGAGGCCAGTTTGAAAACATGGAACGCGCTAATAATCGCCTGATGATGGTCGTTCCAATGACGCTTGGGCTAATTTTTATTCTCCTATATATTAGTTTGGGAGCACTTCGAGACGTCTTGATTGTTGCTACTGGTATTCCATTGGGAGCAGTAGGAGGCGTAGCAGCTTTGGTGCTGTGCGGAATGCCATTAACTGTGAGTGCTGCTATAGGATTCATCGTGCTCAGTGGAATTGCCATTCTCGATGGATTGGTATTGGTAAGCTTCATTAAACAACGATTGGAATCAGGTTCTCCATTGGGAACTGCGGTAAAGGAAGGGTGTCAGATTCGATTGCGTCCCGTATTGATGACCGCCATGGTTGCGGCTGTTGGGTTTATTCCAATGGCCTTGAACACGGGTGTTGGGGCAGAGGTTCAGCGTCCATTGGCAACAGTGGTGATTGGAGGAATCATTAGTAACACTGCGTTAACTCTGTTGTTGTTGCCAGTGCTGTATATGGTTTTTGGAAAAGAGATTGAATCAGATTCAAAAGTCGAAACTTGAAAAAATGAAGATTGCCATAGTTGCTTCTTGTAGTAGAACTTCTGTAATCCCGAGCAAGTCGTGGGCGCAGGTCTTGGTCATCAATAAACGCTCATGTAAGTTAAATTAGGACACAGATAGGTTTT
Source organism: Limisphaerales bacterium (assembly GCA_965657355.1). Lineage (GTDB taxonomy): Bacteria > Verrucomicrobiota > Verrucomicrobiia > Limisphaerales > JAJOIW01 > JAJOIW01. Next base: position 217,207 of record CBFHOE010000004.1, read on the forward strand.
CTTTTTGCATGGGGGGTTTTAATGCTTGCGTTCTATAAATTCTTTGATAAATCAAGATCAGTGTCTCGTGTCCGCTCTGTAAATTTACTTTTGGTTTTGCTGATTTTGCCTATTTGCTTAATTGGTGGTCCCTCTAGTGTATTGTGCATCGGCTCCGATGGGCACGTTGCCTTTGAATTTGGTGCTGATGGCTTATGCGGTGGTGCGTCTCCAGATTCGCATCATGCAGAGTGCGATTACGACAAAGAACATCAGGACTGTCGGGACAACTCAAGTTGCTGCGGAAACTGTAATGACGTTGCTTTGGAAATTGGGGACGGTGTCCGGCAACGAACTTCTCAAGAGGTTTCCGTTCCTGTGCAAATTTTAGCTATCATAGTATATGAATTAGCGAACCTTGAAAGAGGCAAAATACCTTCGATTTGCCCTGATCAAACAAGTCCTCCTATTCTCGGTATTCCTCTTGAATCGTTGCGTACGATTCTTCTTCTTATTTGATTTCTCTGGTTTGTTCCATTGGTGAACCTGGTGTTTTTTGCGCTCTGGGTTCTATTACACCATTCAACAAACTACCGGAGAATCTATGAATCAACAAATAATCTATTGGCTTGCTGTGCATGTGATTTGTTCTACGGCGAGCGGAACTGAAGAAAAAACAATATCTGATAAATCCTTGGGCTTGAAAGCAGTCCAGTTCTTGAGTGAAGAGTCTCAGAAACCAGTCTCACTGGAATTGAATCTAAAAAATATTGGTGAAGCAATCAGTCGCTTTAACCCCGATTTAGCAGCGGCCCGTCTGCGAATTGACGAGACTCGAGGGCGATCAATGCAGGCCGGTTTGCTTCCAAATCCTGTGCTATCCACCAGTTTCGAGCAAGATCCCACATTTCGTGAATTAGGTGTCGGAATTGGTTTTAGTCAGACTTTCCCTGTCACGAGCCGGCTACGTCTAGAGAAAGAAATCTCGCAAACGGAAGTCGCCGTCGCAGAGGCCGAGGTGGCCGATGTGAAAAGACAAATCACTGGTGAAGCGCGCGAAATGACGGTTCGGTATCTTGCCCTGCAACGACTAAAGGATCTTCGCCTAAAGCAGTTGCATTTAGCTATGGAATTGGCCGATTACACTCAAGGCGTAGCCAATAAGGGTGAGGGCTCCATGCTTGATGCAGCTCAGGCCAAGTTGGAAGCGAACCAATTTGAAATCGAGATCCGTCAGTTGGACACTTCGGTACAACAACTGATTGGTATCTTGAAGCCATTGATCGGCTTGAGGCCGAGAGATAACCTGTCTGTGGCCGGAAATTTGAGTGAGGTTTTGATGGTGCCTATTAAAGACCTGGACCTTAACCATCGCATGGACTATGTGGCCGCCGAGTTATCGGTCGATGCGGCGGGACGGGCGGTCAAGCTTGAAAATGTTAGAAAATGGCAGGATATCACGGCTGGGCTCTTTGCGGGTTTCTTGCGGGAAGAGGACGTGCCAATTGGATTGGAAGCAGAGCAGCGGGTCGGATTCCAAATTTCCTTTCCTTTGCCACTATGGAATAAGAACCGGGGTGCAGTAGAGGAACGTAAAGCAACCAAACGCCGATTAGAGTTATCTCTATCAGCTCTGGATAACCGTATTCGTAACGAGGTAAACACAGCATATCTTGTGATGCGGACGCAGGCTAAACTAGCCCATGATATTGAAACCATATTGCTTCCTGATTCGAAAAAACAGGTGACGGATACCAATATTGCTTACCGAAAAGGTCAGATCAATCTTCTCACAGTTCTGCGTGCCCGCGATCAATATCTGGAACTGCAATCCAGTCTTCTGACAGCTCAACGCGATTTCCATATAGCGCGCATTCGTTATGAAACAGCCCTTGGCAAAACAAATTAATTTTCCATTCATGAAAACTATATCAATCTCTGGTTTAATTTATTTTTTTACATTCCTTTTAATTGGGGTAAGCGGTTTTGCTGCTGAATCTAAACCGGCGGCCAAGACCATTATCCTCGATGAAACTGGTGTAAAAAACCTCCGTATTTTGACCGTTCAAGTCGAGGAGCGGCTATTTGAAAGTACTGTATTTGCAATTGGGAGAGTCGAAGAAATTCCGGCGAATCTTTACTCAATCTCCTCTCGTGTTCCCGGTCGAGCAATTGAAGTCAATGCATTCATAGGAGACGAAGTGAAGAAAGGTCAGGTGCTAGTCAAAGTCGAAAGTCGACACCCAGGTGACCCTCCCCCGGTCATATCCCTGTCAGCTTATCACGACGGCATAGTGGTTGCTTCTCATGTATTGAAAGGTCAGCCTGTTGAACCTAATCAGGGTTTACTTGATATCTCAGATCGTTCAGAAGTTTGGGTGGTCTCAAGCATTCCAGAACAGATGGCTGCTGGGATCTCGATAGGTTCCAAAGCACGCATCTCTTTTCCTGCCATCGGAGGTGTTCCGGTCGAAGGATACTTGCTACGCTTTGGAGTGAAAGCCGATCGCAATGCTGGCACTGTCGATGGTGTATTCCAGATTCCTAATCCTAGCGGGCGGCTTCACCCTGGCATAAGGGCAGAATTTAACATCATTGTCGGGGCACGTCCTAACGTGCTCGCGGTGCCAGAAGAATCCGTGCAGGGTGGTCCGTCGCGGCGAGTTGTCTACGTGAAACATTTCGACATCCCGAATGCGTTCATCCAGTCGCCGGTCGTGTTGGGGGAGAAAAGCGCCGGATGGATCGAAATTAAATCTGGGTTGTTTCCCGGCGATGAAGTCGTAACCCGAGGTTCTTACCCGCTCGGGTTTACTGACGGAAGTGGCATGTCTCTGAAGGAGGCGTTAGACGCCGCTCACGGGCACGCACACAACGAAGATGGTTCGGAGATGAAAGGGGAGCAGGAATCTGGGGGAATCGGTGAGCATGCGAATCATGACCATGGTGCATATGCGAGTGAGAGTAGTCAAATAAACCATTATCTTCTGGTATATGCCGTTGCGATCAGTTTCCTTGCTTTGGCTTTGGCACAATTGCTGTGGAATATTAAGCGAAAGGCGGCAGTCGGAAACGAGAAAAATATTGGGTCCTTACCTGAGAGCAATTCAGAGCCTAAGACAAAAACCAAATCTCCTTAAGCCATGCTGAACCAACTTATTCGTTTTTCCTTAGCGCACCGAAGCTTGATTCTGGCGGTGGCTATTGTCCTCTTGGCCTTTGGCGTCAAGAAGACACTAGAACTACCCGTTGATGTGCTTCCAGATTTGACGAAACCTACCGTCACACTTTTGACTGAAGCCAAGGGCTATGCACCTGAAGAGGTGGAAACACTCATCACGATTCCTTTGGAGAACTCGCTCATGGGTGTGGCAGGAGTTAATCGCTTAAGAAGTGTCAATGACATCGGGCTCTCTTTGATATTTGTCGAATTTGACTGGGGCACGGATATCTACCGCGCGCGTCAGTTTGTACAGGAGCGATTGATGGGGGTGAGCGAAGTTCTGCCTGAAGGAACCACGCCGTACATGACACCGGTGGCTTCGTTAATGGGCGATATCATGCTCGTAGGAGTGAGGGATCCGACCGGCAGGACTTACCCACGAGATTTGCGGGTACTTGCAGATTGGACAATCGGCCGGCGGCTGCAATCCATCCCGGGTATTGCCGAGGTTTTAACGATGGGCGGTGGCGTAAAACAAGTCCAAGTGCAACCGAACCCACAACTAATGTTGCTGCATCGAGTGACTTTTGAACAATTACGTGATGCTGCCTCCGAGGCGGTCAAGAAAACCACTGGTGGATTTCTTACCGATAGGGCGGAAGAGATTATGGTACGCAATTTGGCTATGACTACCGATCTAGATGAGATTTCTGAAACAGTTGTCTCATACCGTAATGATCGGCCAATTCACATCAAAGATGTCGCCAAGGTGGTGTGGGATATTGAACCAATGCGCGGGGACGCCGGTATGGGTGTAGCAGGTCGTGAACCTGATGAAGATGGCCGTATTGGACATCGGGGAGTCATTCTAAGCGTTCGCAAATCTCCTGGTTTCGACACAATCAAGTTGACCGAACAGGTAGAGACGGCTCTCAATGATTTGGGGGAAGCACTGCCTGAGGGAACTGAACTGGTGGTGCTTTATCGTCAGTCTGAGTTTATTGAACTTGCTATTGGCAACCTTAAGGAGTCCCTGCGAGACGGTGCTTTTATGGTGGCCTTTGTTCTTTTCCTTTTCTTATTTAACTTTCGAGTTACGGCAATCACTCTGACTGCCATCCCGCTGTCACTGGGCATCACGGTAATCATTTTCGACTTAATGAATCTGGGGGTTAATTCGATGACCCTGGGAGGATTGGCGGTTGCCGTAGGCATGGTGGTGGATGACGCCATAGTGGACGTGGAAAACGTGTTTCGCAGGCTTCGTGAGAACGCAGTAAAAGGAAATCCGTTACCCAACCTGGAAGTGATCGCACGTGCATCGGGCGAAGTTCGCGCATCAATCTTTTATGCCACAGTACTTATCATTCTAGTGTTTCTACCACTCATGGCATTGAGTGGAGTTGAAGGCCGCTTGTTTACGCCAATTGCCATCGCCACGATCGTGAGTATGGTCGCCTCTTTCGTGGTTTCCTTAACAGTGATCCCGGTCTTGAGTTTTTATCTATTGAAACCAAAGGAGGGCAGAAAGCACTACGACTTCATCTTGGTAAGGTGGCTTAAGACAACCTTTCGTATGACATGGTTACGACTTGCTTTATCGCAACCGCTTTTGATTCTGGCTTTTACGGGCGTGCTCCTTTGGATAAGCTATGATGCCTACTCGAATATGGGTCGAAATTTCCTTCCGCCGTTTCGAGAGCCGACAGCGCTGGTAGCAACCACGACGGATCCGGGGACCTCTTTGAAGATGACTTCAGAACTCTCTGACACCGCACAGGAACTGTTGTTGAAGATTCCCGGAATCAAGACGGTTGGATTTCGGGCTGGCCGAGCAGAACGGGGTGATCATGTAGTGCCAGTTTCCAGTGTCGAATTCGATGTCGAATTTGATGAATCGGATGGTCGTCCTCGCGAGGATATCATTAAAGATATCCGTGAAACCATGAAGGGCATCCCCGGTACCTTCAGTGCTATGAGTGGGCCGCTTGCAGACCGAATAGGCCACATGTTGAGCGGTGTGTCAGCCAAAGTCGCTATCAAAATATTTGGTTCAGACTTGAGTGAGCTACGACGAATCGGGACTGAAATAACTGAAGTCGCCCGTGGTATTCCCGGTTTGGAGGAGGCACGCATTGAGCAACAGGCACCAGTCCCACAACTGCGGATTGAGCCTAAGCGCAAACGTGCCGCCGCCTATGCGGTGACCCCTGGGGCAATCATGGAGGAAATGGCAGCACTGATGGGAGGCGACTACGTCGCTGAAATCTACGAAGGGGTGAGAGTTTTTGATCTGGTGGTCAGACTTCCCGGAGATTGGAGAGAGAATCCGGAACGCCTGGAACAACTTTACATCGAAACCAAAAGCGGACAGCTCATACCACTAGGCTTTGTTACTGATTTCCGACTAGCTTCCGGCCCGAACACAATCCTACGAGAAAACACACGTCGTCGGTTTGTGGTTTCCGTCAATCCGACAGTTGCCGATTTGGTAGCGGCGGTTGAACAATTGAAACTTGAAGTAGATGAAAAGGTGAGTTTGCCGGATGGATATACGATATCATACGAGGGTGAGTATCAGGCTCAGAAGGAGGCCTCCCGAACAATCGCTTTTATGTCAGCCGTCATTCTTCTTGTGGTTGTGTTTCTGTTATACTCGTACTTCAAGAACATCACTTTTGTGCTACTGGTTTTGACCATCATTCCAGTCTCGCTTATTGGAGCGGTTCTTTACACACGCTACACCTTAGACAATGTTAGTATCGCTACCTTGGTTGGATTCATTGCCGTTGTAGGAATCGCTGCCCGCAATAATATTATGATGATCTCCCACTACCTGCATCTCATGCGCCACGAGGGGGAAACGTTCACAAGGGCAATGGTAGAGCGGGGAACCTTAGAACGGCTGGTGCCTGTTTTGATGACGGCATTGGCTGGTGGCATTGCGCTCGTTCCGCTTATCCTCGCTGCGAATGAACCAGGCAAAGAGATTTTAAACCCAGTCGCCATCGTTATCGTCGGCGGGTTGATTAGCTCCACTTTTTTAGGCCTCGGTGTTACACCTGCAATATTCTACACATTTTGCCGCCGTGCAGCAGAACAATCCGTCAAGGATAAGTCTGCCGCTAGTGGTTGAACTCATCTCCTAAACTAATAAATCAAACAAATAGAAACAGAATCCAATGAAGATTAAAGCAATCCTATTCACCGTAACCATTGCCTCAGTTTGTCTGTGCCTCACCGCCTGCAAACCCACAGACGATCATTCAGGACATGATCATTCAGGACACGAACATGACGAACATACAGCCTTGGAGAATGAGCACGATGTCCAAACGGAACATATTCACGACCAGAACAATGAAGGCGATCATGAGGAACACGCCACGAAAACTCCTGGACCCAATGGTGGGCGACTGATTCACAGGATCGAACCGCATTTTGAATTCCTAATCCGTGAAGATCGTCACGTGCAGATCAACTTCCTAAGCGACGAATTGAAGCCCGTTGCTGCTAATGAACAATTTCTGAGTTTGACAGGTGGCGATCGTAATAATCCTTTCCATCTGTATTTTACTAAAGAGGGCTCTAGTCTCCTGTCCGATAAACCCATCCCCCTAGGAGACAATCATCCCGCAGTCCTGCAAATCAAGACCAACGCCGATGCCAAGGCAATGATTGAAAAATTCCAAATGAATCTTAGCGACTGTCCTTCTTGCAATTACAAAGAATATGCGTGTATCTGCGAGCACTGATACTATGAAGATAACTAACCCGAAAAGGAGACAAATTAACGCCGTCGATTTACTGGTGCATAAGCTTCCCACTTTAGACGGACCGATGCAACCGATGGTGTTGCCTCTGTTGTAAATGTTTTTTGGAAAGGTCCTTAGTTTGTCACCAAATCGAACGCACGTTGAAGACACCTCTTCTAGACAGGAGATCAAACCCCGTAAGAAAAGCCGAATAAATATTAAGCCAACACTAAAACCATATGTACTGGTGGATTAGGAATGTATTTATACAGCGCCTATGCCTTTGGAAGAGATGCCGAGGTTGTGACGCAAAACGTGCGGGACTGTTTTCAGAATGTATTCGCGTAAGAAACTGTTTGTTCTGATCAAGAATGATACAAACAAAGTCTTGCTCGTTTCGCGGATAAAGAAAAATCGAGTCTAGCGCAATGAAGAATAAGAAGAAGTAGAGATAAAAAGGTGACCATTTGTGTTTGCACGACTGGAGCCCTTTAGTTGTGGAGTGATGGGCGACTAAGATACTTTTAAAGCAATCCACTTATAGACTAGAGTATTCAGATGAATCATCCAAGTAAGCAAGTTACGATTGTGGTTCAGGGCATAGATTGTCCTAACGAAGTCGAACTGGTCGAGCGGGCGCTACGAGGGTTCGAAAATGTGCGGGATGTAAAGACGAACATCATGACTGGAAAGGTGACTGTCGATTACGATGGAGCCACTAACTTACAGGAGTTTGTTCAGGCGATTTGCAAGGAAGGACTTGTTGCAAAACTAGAGGCAGACTGGCGAGATAATAAAACGGACAGGACGCAAAAAAGGAGACTTCTATCGGTGCTAGTATCCGGGGCAACAACAGCTTTAGGAATGCTTTTTCTCTGGACGCAGTGGGTGACAAGGGATGTACAAAACGGTTGTTTTGCTTTGGCGATAATATCGGGAGCATGGTTCATCGTGCCTAAAGCGATTTCTGCTGCAAAGCGACTTCGTCCGGATATGAACCTTTTGATGACGGTAGCAGTTATCGGAGCCGTCGGTATTGGAGAATGGTCTGAAGGCGCTGCCGTGACATTTCTTTTTGCGTTTTCAGAACTTTTGGAATCATACAGCGTGGCCCGTGCTAGACACGCTGTTAAGACATTACTCGATTTGTCTCCAGAAACAGCCCTTTTGAAAGGAAATAATGGTGTTGAGGAGGTCGCTGTTGAGGCAGTGGAAGTAGGGAAAACGATAGTCATACGGTCGGGAGCTAGGATACCACTGGATGGAGATGTCAAGACTGGGGAATCCACCGTTAATCAAGCACCAATTACAGGTGAGTCCATGCCAGTGGAAAAATCACCTGGTGAGAAAGTGTTTGCAGGAACGATAAATGGGGAGGGATTGTTAGAGGTGTGTGTGACTAAAGGCTTTCTAGATACTACCTTGGCTCGAATTATCCATTTAGTTGAAGAGGCTCAATCCCAGAAAGCTCCATCGGAGCGTGCAATTGACGTTTTTGCAAAAGTTTACACGCCGAGCGTGATGGCCCTTGCGGCTTTCTTGTTTCTTATTCCTACCGCGATGAATCCAGAAACATGGTCGGAATGGTTATACCGGTCTTTGGTATTACTGGTCATTGCATGCCCCTGTGCTTTGGTAATATCAACCCCTGTTGCCATTGTTTCAGGGCTGACGGCGATGGCTAGGCGTGGTGTTTTGATAAAAGGTGGAGCACACTTGGAGGCAATAGGAAGGATAAGAGCTCTTGCGGTTGATAAAACCGGAACGATTACGCAAGGACAACCAAGGGTAGCACAAGTCATTCCCATAACTTCGAAAAGTCATGACGATGTAGTGCGCATTGCTGCCTCGATTGACACACATTCTGACCATCCCTTAGCGCAAGCAATCGTCAGATACGCAGCTGAAATAGGTGTTGAATTTACGCAAAGCCAAAACTACCGGTCAAATACGGGGAGGGGGGCCGAGGCACAGATTGACAGACACCAATATTTTGTCAGTAACCATCGATTTGTTCATGATTTAGGTCTCTGCTCTGCCGAGATTGAAGAGAAGCTTGAAGAAATTGAAAGGGAGGCGCAATCAGTTGTGATTGTTGGTCATTTTTCGCATGAAGAATGTCGCGGGGAAATACTGGGTATCATAGGGATAGGGGACACAATTCGTGCCGAGGCGCGTGAAGCGATTTCCGCTATTCATAAAGTAGGAGTGAAGTCAGTAGTGATGCTTAGTGGTGATAACCAGAGAACTGCTGATGCCATTTCAAGTCAGACGGGAATTGATGAGGCATATGGTGATTTACTCCCGGATCAAAAGATTTCTCATTTACAAGTAATGATGGATAAATACAAGCATGTCGCAATGGTAGGTGATGGGGTCAATGATGCTCCAGCTATGGCATCAGCATCTGTGAGTATTGCTATGGGGGCGGCAGGAACAGATACCGCAATCGAAACCGCAGATATTGCTTTAATGCAAGATAATCTCTTGGAAATTGGAAAAGCGATAAAGCTAGGGCGACGAACTATTCGTATCATACGGGGTAACATTATCTTTGCCCTGCTATTAAAGACGGTTTTTTTAGCCTTGGCCGTTATGGGAGTCACTAGCCTATGGCTGGCTATTCTCGCCGATACAGGAGCAACACTTATCGTGATTGCCAATGCACTGCGGTTACTCAAGGATTCTACTGTTGAATAAGATGAACATGGACACCAGTCTAATAAGGTGAAATTCCTAAATTTAGGATTCTGGTATCGATTTTTTTGATTAGTATACAAAACTGAGCTGCCACAAATACATCTGTCCTACTTTGTCCATTCCAACGGTGAAGGTTCTTATATAGACTGTCACGCAGGTTCGAGAATGTGGAGAGCATTTGCTCGATGTCAACTAGCTGTGATTCAGCCATCTTAATTACTGTGCAGTTTTCCGATTTTTCGAAGATCTTAAAACACGATAAAACTGTTTAGGCGAAGTATGGCAGTTAAGTTGTTTAGTAGGAGGAAGAGGATTGCAGCGCGGTTCAACATAGCCAAGCGAGAGTAACTGACACGCAAAAGAATAATGGGACGGGCAGAGTTCAAAAGATTGCATGGACGGGAAGAATTCCTATAGCAGTAATTGCATTTGCCTGCCGTTTATTGAATCTATTGCTCATAGTAGTTGGTGTTACATAACCGCGGTAATTGATCTATTCAGCAGGCGGATAATAGGGTGGAGCATCTCATCAGAGAAATAATACAGGAGCAATTTAATCGGGTGTTACGTGGGGCTGTCCTGATAGAAGGTAAACAATCTATAAGCAGGCCTTATGGATAACAGTGATTGTGGCAGCACCAATGCGGATCACAAATACGAATAACTCTTGTGAAAATTTGGGATCAGAACAATCCTAACTGCTTGAACGAACATTAACTAAAACCATACTCGGCCCAAACAAGAGAACCCTGCGTCCAGCGTTTTCAGATCACATCAAACGACATCAGTATGAACGGGAATTGCATTTTTAGAACGTTTTTTATCCGAGGTTTCAATTTTCTTCCTTTTGAGCTCTAAAGCCAATCTGGTAAGAGGCAGGACATGTTCTTCGAGGCAAGATGTGTCCTGTAGTTTTCAATTCCATGAGGGAGATCTTGTGGGCTGATGATTGGTGTTAATGATTCAATTTTGGTTTCAATGTGCTTGCTGTAGTGAACAATCGAAAATTTCAGGGTGAGAATGGGGCGTCCTGTTTCTTAATCGCAAGGTGCATGGCTCAGACCATAGAGACTGCGAATCTTTCACATTGACCCATCTTATGATTTTCATCGAACGCGAGGGCTGGAAGCTTGCAGAATGATTGGGGCTGTATCCGAAGATTCCGAACAGTTGGCCCAACAGGACTTCTCGTCTCACATTCTCTCGTTGTCCATTGGGCCAACTCACCTGCAAGGTCTGGGCCATCTAGTGCTAATTGCTGCGAGACAATTTGCCGGATTGAAGTGTTCCCCGTTGCTCTCATATTTCCTTCATTCATGCTAGTGATTTTCACTTTACCTTTTTCCTTTTCCGATCCTGATAATCTTAAACTGTGCTGCTTT
>CBFHOE010000004.1:228236-234707 GCA_965657355.1 Limisphaerales bacterium
AATGTTTCGCATACGACAACTTGCTTGTAAAGTCTTTTGTGTTTAACTAACCGCTAATGTCGGACATTTGTTGTAAGTTTTCATCCAAGTAATCCGTCCCTTGAGAATACGTTTTTAACTCCCGATTAATAATTTTTTCCATTGAATTTAGGAGAAACTTTTTTTCTTTATAAAAAGAAATATTCTTAAGATTCTTTTCATTTATTCTTTTCTCTATAGGGGAGGGGTCGATTCGACCTGTGCCAGGGGTCGATTCGACCTGTGCTAGGGGTCGATTCGACCTATGCTCTCCAGGGGAGGGGTCATTTTGACCTCTCCATATTTGCAAATGTTCTTGACACACGATTGTATATTTTGCCCCACCACTTTTCCGGCAATATTCTTTCCCCAGAAGTCCTGTTTTTTGCAATTTAACGGTCCCTCTTTTTACTCCAGATTCGGATATACCCGTTTTCCGATCATCAGCCGTTTATTGGGGAAGTGTGACCGTTTCGGTCCCCTTGGCTGGGAAATTATTTCAATTACCTCTTTTTTTATTTCAGGATCCGTCTCCACTTGAGCAGACTCCCAAAGCTCATCCACTCCGACGCCCATTTTTTTGAAATTTTTTCGACACCAATCCAGATTTTCGATGAGGAATTCACGCCGCCTAAGCTTCATTCTCGAGCCTCGATCCCCCCCCAGGCCATTCAAGCATTAGCCTCGAGAACTGAATCAAATATATCAAGTTGACCCATTGAGTATGTCGCGCGCGCGTTCGCGCCGGAACCCCCCCCCGCCTGATCAGGAATCCTGGTGGGGCGGGTTTGAGTCTAGTTCGAATCCGGGCCGAGTTACACCAGGATTACACACCTCTGCTGGCATAGTGTCGTTTTTCATTGGTTTTGGACTCTTTTTAAAGGTTTTTGCTATCTTCTGGACTAGATGAATAATCTATTACTGTGGATGATATTCAATAATCTACAAAGCTTCGATGTCTCTTTTGGTTGCAATGAACTCTGAGTGCAACCGGTTCAAATTAGTCCTTTTTTTCGTGAAACATTTTTAATTTTGTCTCCGTTTCCCATTTTTAAAGCAAATCACAATTTCAGTACATTTGCTGCGGTATAAGAAGCATTGAAAGAATCTTTTGGCCAATAATGACAATGTCAGACAAATAAATTGCAATTTCCAAAGATATAAGAACAATGTCGGACAAATGAAGTAGGAATGATGCTCCTCAAAGGCCATGAAAAAATCAAAGAGAAGTGTGAAAAAGTCCGCTCAAAGACGAGTACTGCCCAGCTACAAGGAAAAAGTAACATTCAGGCTCCCTGAAGACCTCTATGAGTCCCTGGCTGAAAATGCAGCTGAGGATCACCGTACCCTTAGTAATTACATCGTGTATATTCTTCAAAAGCATGTTTCAGATATTAAAAATCCCGATGAATAACGAGTTATTCCTTCGAGAGAGCCTTGGCGATATACATTAGCCGAGAGATATCTTCTGTAATCCCTTTGAGTGACTTTTTCTCAAATTTTTTAATAAGTCCGCCAGGCAAGATTGTGGTTCGCTGCAAATTTAATAGAGGAAATCAATGCCGTTCCATCTTTTACCGGCTCAATTAAAATCGATCTGAGGCAGGTTTGGAATCCGGCGCCTTATATACTTGTCTGTTGTTGAAGCATTCTTGTGTCTTGCTACTGCTTGTGCATGGGCTATTCCGTGTCTTTCACTGACCTTAGTTATGACTACAGCTCGCAGTTCATGGACTGTAAATCTACCAGTCCAGCCTATGTCACGTAGGAACTTGCCCAAAATATCAAAACCATTTCTTCGAGATCGTTCACTCATTGCAGAAAGGTAACTTCCTTTCCAGTCAAGTGGGGCCATTGGTTTTATCAGATCCCATGCCTTGGGATACACAAACTGCAAATACGACTCATCACCATCTTTGGTTATATGATGTCCTATCACACGGACCGGATCTGACTTTATGTCAAAATCTTCCCACCTGACCTGCATTACTTCACCTCTGCGGCAACCTGTTCCCATCACAAACCAAAATATTTTGTAAGCATTCAGATCTAAATCCTTTAGCTCCTTCTCGGCGCGATAGAGCGTTGATTCAATGAGATTATCTGTTGGCCTGAATACCCGAGTTGGCACTCTCTGATACTTCGGGCATCGGCGAATACTCTCTGCTCCATCACCCAGATGGACCCCAAGACGGGTTTGCCAGGTTTCCCCAGTAAAAGTGCTAGCCTGCCTTATCATGCTATTGCAGTAACGCTTGGCCTGAGCCACATCATGCTCATCCGGCCCTTTGGATTTGACATACCTGGTTTTCCATTCCTCAAGTTGATGTGGAGTTGGTTTTTCTGTCTTCATATTCGGATAATTTTCTCCCAATACCATTTTCAGGAATCCGGCCAATATATTTCTGTAATGATGAACATACTTCTGTTTGACATAGGCCCCAGCAGTTGTTTCGAAGGCTTCCAAATATCCTCCCCATGTCAACAAATTCTTCTTTGGGAGTAACTCTTCTTTACTCGCATCTTCGAAAATACTGTCAATCAAGACTCTCGCCATCTCAGCGGCATCAATAAAGTGAGTCTGATGCAATGACCGATGGAATCGTCGGCCATTTATCATTCCGTTGAAATGCCAGATACCATTATTGTCGTAAAGAGTCCATTTCCTGCCCCTATATGTGATTTTCTTCTTAGTCATAGTAGATGTCTAGGTGTGAAAGTAGAAAACAAAGACCGATAATGTCGGACAATAGATTTCTTTGATTGCTTCATGTCAACGGTTTTTCAAATTTATGGTTCAAAATAATAACTTTTTACAAGTAGGGTTTGTGTAATTTTGTGTAATATTTGTGTAATTTGGCGCTAGATTTTTGCTGGTCTAGTGTCAATACATACTGCACATAGATAACAATGTACGACAAGTGCAACAATGGGAAATACAGAAAACCTATTGGGAGAGTAGGGGAATGCGTGAAACAAACTTTGGTGCTGACGAGAGGACTTGAACCTCCACCCCATTGCTGGGACTAGAACCTGAATCTAGCGCGTCTGCCAATTCCGCCACGTCAGCTTGTGAAAATTTGGGTATCAATATTTGGCGATATCTTCCTTCTACTATAAATCCCTGACTAAAATGATACCAATTATTTTTTGAAATTGTGACTATACTATTTTTTGGTCATGAAGGCCTGATGGGTATGAATCAACGGATCGAAAAGGTTTTTTGGTCCTCTTCAAATGTCTAAAACCCAAACAGGTCAGGGAAGGTTAGTCTCCTTATCTTGCGGCACGAATCACAACCTCAAAGAAAAAGGATAGACTTACCGATTTATTTGTAATCCTCTGAGAAAATTGCCCATTATTTGTCCGATTGACCCGGCGTAATATATAAGTCAATAATAGGGGAATGAAATCACCGATTAGATGTCTGAAAAGAATATTCCCGATTTTTTTATTAGCCCTTAGTCTTGCTCAATCTGTAGCCGATGAGAAACCTAAGATCAGGGCCCTACTGATAACAGGTGGGTGTTGTCATAATTATCTCTTCCAATCTACAGCGCTTATCGAAGGTGTGCGACCGCATGCCGATGTCGAATGGACGATTGTTCTTGAAGGTGGCTTCGGAACCAGAGGAAAGGCAGCTTTCTACAGTCGCGATGATTGGCACAAAAATTACGATGTCGTTGTTCACAATGAGTGTTTCGCCAATACTACAGAAGAAGACTATATCAAGGGGATCACTGAGGTTCATAAAGCTGGTCTTCCTGCAATTGTTATTCACTGTGCTATGCATACCTACCGCGCTGCTAAGTTTGATGACTGGCGGCAGTTTCTGGGAGTGACCAGTAGACGTCACGACCATCAGAGCAGGTATCCAACAAAAGTTGTCAACCGTGATCACCCAATTATGAAAGGGTTTCCATCCGATTGGGTTTCTCCAAAAGATGAATTGTATGTGGTCGACAAAGTATGGCCAAATGCCACTCCACTCGTTACGGCTAAAAGCGAAAGAGATGGAAAGCAGCATGCTGTTTTTTGGGTGAACCAATATGGTAAAGCTCGTGTCTTCGGCACAACGTTTGGTCATACAACTGACACGTTCACTGACAGAGTCTTTCTCGATACAATAGGTCGTGCAATGCTTTGGACTACTGAAAAATAAAGCCTCAAAAGAGTATAAAACTAGCGGGTGTGTCCCCGTTTTTTTGGGCCTGCAGAGTGCCATAATGGCTCATTTTGCGCGTTTTGACTCACGTGTCTCATGGGTAAGCTTATAAATTGAACAAAAAGTTGCAAAAAACAGGGTTAATCTGGCTTAAAATAAATGACAAGAAGGGTATGACAATTGCGGAGTAAACAAATGAATAGCATCTAAAATCAAAAAGAAAGGGGATAAAAAGGTTATGAATTTGAATAAGTTTACAGAGAAAGTGCAGGAGGCAGTCGAGTCGGCAAATAATCTTGCGACAAGTGCCGGGCACCAGGCTATTGAAGTTGAACATTTAGTTAAGGCGTTAATCGACCAGGAGGGTGGTTTGTTTCTCAAACTTATTGAAAAAGCTGGGGGGCAGTCGGAGATATTAAGCGGGAAAATTAAAGGAGCGATTCAAAAATTCCCGAAAGTATCAGGTAGTAGCCCTACTGATGGGTCGACATACATTACGCAAAGGCTCAAAACATTATTTAGTCGTGCTGAACAGGAATCCCAAAAACTCAGGGATGAATACATTAGTATAGAGCATCTTGCATTAGCCCTCTATGAAGAGGAAGGCAATACGGTGATAAAACAGGCTTTGAAGGCAGCTCAGGTAAAAAGGGAAGCCTTGAAAAAAGCCATTGAGGATTTGAGAGGTGGCCAAAGAGTTACTAGTCAAAACCCTGAGAATACATACGAAGCCTTATCAAAATACGGACAGGATTTAACCGCTTTGGCTGGCCAGAATAAGATTGATCCAATCATTGGCAGGGATAACGAGATTCGCAGAGCCATCCAGGTGCTTTCTCGAAGAACAAAAAATAATCCGGTCCTTATCGGGGAACCAGGTGTCGGCAAGACGGCTATTGCTGAGGGGCTAGCCCGCCGCATTGTGGCCGGTGATGTACCTGAAAGCTTAAAGCACCGTCAGTTGGTTGCATTAGACATTGGAGCATTGATTGCCGGCGCTAAATATCGTGGTGAATTTGAAGAGCGCCTCAAAGCCGTACTCAATGAGGTTTCGAAAGCCGAAGGTCAAATCATCCTATTTATTGATGAGCTGCATACAGTTGTTGGCGCAGGGAAATCAGAGGGGGCAATGGATGCAGGCAACATGCTCAAACCGATGTTGGCCCGAGGTGAGCTGCATTGCATTGGAGCAACAACTCTTGAGGAACACCGCAAATATATTGAGCAAGACCCTGCACTCGAGAGGCGATTCCAAACTGTTCTTGTTCAAGAGCCCAGTGTTGAAGACACTATTTCTATATTACGAGGCCTAAGAGAGCGCTATGAGCTGCACCATGGGGCTCGTATTACGGACAATGCTCTTGTTGCTGCAGCCACATTATCAAACCGCTATATTAGCGATAGGTTCTTACCCGATAAGGCCATTGATTTAGTAGATGAGGCTTCTGCTAAATTGAAGACCGAAATGGAAAGCCTACCAGACGAGCTGGAATCGGTTGGCCGCCGAACTATGCAGTTGGAGATTGAGAGAGAAGCTTTGAAAAAGGAAAAAGATTCCGCTTCTGAAAAAAGGCTTCAAGTTCTTGAAAAGGAATTATCAGAGCTAAAAGAAATCCACGACGGGCTCAAAATGCAGTGGGAGTCTGAAAAGCGAGAAATCGAGAATGTCCAACTTTTAAGGACTGCAATTGAAAAAATTAAATATGATATCGAAATTGCGGAACGGAATTATGACCTCAACCAAGTTGCTGAGTTGCGCTATGGGAAGTTGCCTGAACTCGAGAGGCAACTTAAGGAAGAACAAGATAAAACTAGTAAGGCACCCAGCGATAATAAATTACTTCGAGAGGAAGTTACGGCTGACGAGATTGCAGAAGTGGTCAGTCGGTGGACCGGCATTCCTGTCACGAAATTAATAGAGGGAGAAAAGGAAAAGCTTCTCAAGCTTGACGAGCTTCTTCATGAGCGGGTCATTGGTCAGGATGAAGCAGTTTCCGTAGTGAGTGATTCTGTTCTCCGGGCACGATCAGGTCTTAATGATCCTAATAGGCCTATTGGTTCTTTCATATTTCTTGGCCCAACTGGTGTTGGTAAAACAGAGCTTGCGCGCACCTTGGCTCAGAATCTATTTGATTCGGAAGATAATATTATCAGGATCGACATGAGTGAATACATGGAGAAGCATTCGGTTGCTCGATTGGTTGGGGCTCCACCCGGTTATGTCGGCCATGAGGAAGGTGGCCAGCTCACAGAGGCAGTGCGTAGGAGACCTTACAGTGTCATTCTAC
>CBFHOE010000004.1:234859-246005 GCA_965657355.1 Limisphaerales bacterium
GAAGGATTAAATGATTCTGGGAAAATCACAGAATCAGCAAGAGCTAAGGTGGATCAGGAGCTAAAAAACTGTTTTCGACCTGAATTTATCAACAGAGTTGATGAAGTTGTTATGTTTAAGCCTTTGACCAAACCTGAGATTGCGAGAATTGTTGTTCTTCTTTTCGAGCGAATTAGAAATAGAGTTAAAGATAGGGATATTTATTTGGATCTGGATGAGGCAGCTATCCATAAGATCGTTGATGATGGTTATGATCCAGTCTACGGTGCACGACCTCTGAGAAGGTATTTGCAAAAGAATATTGAGACTGCCTTGGCCAAAAACATCCTGTCGGGCAGCATTCCACCGCATTCACTCGTGAAGATTACATGTGATTCTCAAGGAATTTGGGACTTCAAAGTGACTCCAGTGAACCAAAAGGAATGTGAAGAAAAAGTTGCCTAAACTACCACCAGTTCTGGTATGCTCATAAATAGTTAATGAAATCTTTCAAGGATTTGATTAAAGAATCGATTGAGATTCATTACATTCATGGGTTTTTTACCTATAAACATTAGATTTGTAATAATATGAAGTTAGTTCTATCTGCGCACAACGTGCAATCAAGTGAGGCGATTGAGAAACACATACAAGAAAAAATTGATAAATTAGAACACCATGATCCGCGGGCTATTGAAGCCAGAGTAACGATCGAGCACGATACAACCAAATCTCCAGAAAAAGCCTTCAGGTGTTCTATGAGAATTGCTGTGCCTGGTCCGGACCTATTCGCCGAGGATAGCGAAAACGATCTCTACGCGGCCATAGATCTTGTGACCAAGAAGATCGATCAGCAAATGAGAACAAGGCACAATCGTCAGATCAGCAAAAATCATTCTGAAGCGGCTCGCCTCAAGCAAGAGCGTCAGGATGAAGGTCTTTAATTGTTAGCTGCAGTGAGATCATGAGATCTCTATTTAGAGTCAAAGTTATTTACCCAGTGCTGGGCCCCATCATTTTTAATGGGGCCCTTGTTATTAGGGATCAGAAAATTGAATGGGTAGGTCGATATAGCGATTTCTCTGATTTTGATCTCATCGATGCTACATATGAATTTCCTAATCATATTATATTCCCGGGTCTCATCAATTTGCATTGCCACCTTGGTCTCACTGATTTAGTTGGAAAAATTCCCCAGAACAATTCTTTTTCCGAATGGGCCCAGGGTGTTTTAGCAATTCTAGGTAACCATTCATCTGCAGATCCTAATAGACAGGTCCCACTTTTTGCAGGGGTGAAGCAACTCGTTCTGAAGTCGGGAGTGACAACTATCGTGGACCACTGCCCAAATTCCTCGAACGTGAATCCTTTTTTTCATCCTCCCAAAAACATTTCAGCAAGAATTATATCCTGCTTTGAATTTGGAGGTGTCATGAGAGGAATGAATGATGATGAAATTGTTGGGATGGCAGAGGGGCATATTGGCGCGTGCGAGCGTAATGGTGCTATCTGTGCGCTTGCTCCGCACGCTCCATATTCTGTAAGTGCTTCGGTATTTGATAAATTATTTAATCACGACGATTTTTTGAAAGTTAAATTTTGGTCAATGCACATGGGGGAGTCAAAAGAGGAGTATGAATATTTTACTCAGAAATCTGGTTCGATGTGGAAGTGGTTGAGCAAATCGGCTGGTCGCCCAGTATACCCACGAGAATCAGGTCCATTTTTTCACACCTTTGGTGCCAAACCGCCGGATTCACAGTTTTTATTAATTCATGGTAATTATCTATCTTTTGAGGAATTAGATCTCACAAAAAAAATGGGGTGGGGTTTAGTGCATTGTCCCAATAGCTTTGAGTATTTTAATCATGACCGCAATCCGATTAAAGATTGGGAGGAAATTGGAATATCTTGGGGCATAGGAACCGATAGTTTGGCCACTGCTGTGGTCGATTCAGGAGCCAGAGATCCTGAATTAAATTTATTTTCAGAAGCGAGATTATTGTCATCAAGGCAGGATTTATCCATTTCATATTCTGAGTTAATGGAGAAAACGACGCACCTAGCGGCTAGAATGATCGGGATGGATTCAGACATAGGAGCTCTCAAATCTGGGATGTTGGCGGATTTTAATATTTTGGAAATGCCCCATGATTCTGACCCTGTCGATCAACAAAGTGAATTTGATTTTGCGCAATATATATTCAATAGTGGTCAAGGGAGATTGAAGACCTTCATCGGTGGTAAAGAGGTTGTTTTCTAAATATGACACTAGACTTGTTCGATCAAAGTGGCGTGCTATTATCGAACTGTGAAATCAATCTTTATTACCTGTTTGGCCCTTAGTTTATCTACAGGGCTCTTGGCTGCTGAAAAATCCAATGACTGGGTTTCCCTTTTTAATGGAAAAAACCTCGACGGTTGGAAGCAGAGTACTGAAGGCGAATCCTTTACCGTCGTTGATGGGGTTATAGTAGCAAAAGGCGAACCTAAAGGGCACCTTTTCTATAATGGCTCATTCATGAATCACAATTTCAGAAATTTCGAACTAGAAGTTGATGTCAAGACGATGCCAGGCGCTAATGCGGGCGTTTATTTTCATACCCAATACCAAAAAGGGGGATGGCCAGAAGTTGGGTTCGAGGCTCAAGTGAATGCAACTCATGGCGACTGGAAAAAAAGTGGGGGCTTATACAATGTATCCGATGTGAGGCGCTCTCCAGTTCCCGATAATGAGTGGTGGAAATATAACATCCGTGTGGAGGGAAGGCGCGTTGTCGTCAAAATAAATGGAAAAGTAACAACTGATTGGACTCAACCGGATGATTTCATTCTCAAGAATAATCCAGGAAGGCTATTGGGCTCAGGCACGATCGCTTTCCAAGCGCACGATCCCAAAAGCATCGTTCATTTTAAGAATGTTCGCATCAAGCCATTACCCGATAGTTGGGTTTCATTATTCGATGGTAAATCCCTCACCGGTTGGAAAGAAAGTAAGGAAGGAAAATCATTTTCAATCGTCGATGGTGCCATTATGGCAAAAGGAGATCCAAAGGGTCACCTCTACTATACAGGTAATTATAACCTCAATAACTTTGAAAATTTTGAATTTAAAGTCGATGTTTTAACAAAAAAAGGTGCTAATGGAGGCGTTTATTTCCATACTAAATACCAAGATGGGGGATGGCCAGAAATGGGTTTTGAAGCACAAGTCAATGCAACCCAGGGCGACTGGAAAAAAGGAGGCAGTTTATATAACGTCGTTAATGTAAGAGAAGCTCCAGTCGGCGATGATAAATGGTGGACCTATCATATTATAGTAAAAAACAAACGCGTCGTCCTGAAAATCGATGATAAAACAACGGTGGATTGGACTCAGCCAGACGGGTTTGAACTCAAAGGAAATACAGGAAGAAAAATCGGATCAGGAACTTTTGCCTTCCAAGCCCATGACCCGGGCAGTGTTTGTTATTTTAAAAACGTTATGGTTAAAGTCACTGAATAAGAATTATATTCATTTTAATAGTTACTCAATTAAACCGGACTTTTGTCCGGTTTTTCCATTTTTTGCTACTAAAGGACAATATGCCAATGAGTTTGCTAATCAGATTTTTTCGGTTTTAAGCCTTAAATTGTTTGGGTTTTCTCAACAAGTTCCTCGAAGCTATCCCACGGTATTGACAATTTCTTCAGTCACTCCGAATGGGAGAGACCACCAACATACCAAGAACGAGTAGGGCTTCTCCTCGTGCTGCGGGCGTCATTGTCCATTTAGTTTATAAAAACCAAGCAGCCATGAGCCCAAAATAGCCAGGCCTGTTTTTTCAAAATAATGTATTCTACAAAATGGCTTACTTTTTTGGTGGGTTACTATTTGACTAAATTAAACCGTTCGCAGTGACTCAGGCATAATTTTCATCAATTAATTGAAGATGGAAGAAAATGGTGGGCGAAGAGGGATTCGAACCCCCGACCTACTGTGTGTAAGACAGCTGCGCTAGCCGCTGCGCCATTCGCCCAGGCCTTAAGGGAAGAGGATAATGCCTCAAATCAGCTTCAGAATGCAATCCATTTTTTGTGAGACTTATTTAAACCCTTCTACAGGTGTCAGATTTTATTCGTTTTCGCAGCCTTCCTCGTAGTTTTTAATGAGATTTCATTGCTAAGCGCACGTGCCCCAGTTTGACTTTTGAGAGTTCGAAGTGTATGTACATTGCAAAGACAACTATCGATATTGATGAACATTTTAGGTAGGGGCAGTCTGGTTTCAAATGGGGTAATTGAAATGAAAATCAAAATATTATTACTTGTACTAATTTCAGGTTTTTGGTGCTGGAATCAAGCTTCGTCACAGGTAGTCATCACATCTGCGGACATGTTCAATGAGGAGGGTCTTTATTACAAAGCTTACTCGAATGGTGATGCAAAAGTCTCCGCTGTCAACATCATCGGATCTGAGGGGGGACCAAATTTTTGGGATTTCACCGCAGGTCCAAGAAACGAAGTCATCAAGTTCGACTACCTAGAGCCATCAGATTCAATTTTTGTCGATGAGTTTCCCGAGGCAACCATCATGGAGCGTGCCCGTGTAGAAGAAACGGGTGAGATGTTAGGTGAGATATTTTTCGAATCAGTCGAGGGTTTGGGAAGAAAGGTATATGGTTTCGTCCGGGACACCAATGATCCTGCACAGTTAGTATTGGGCCTTGATGGACCTCTAAAATTCAAAGTTCCTCAAGTGGATTTCCCTGCCAATATTAAATATGGAGATGAATGGTCCAATGTTATTACTTTTGACACGAATATTGACATCGGTGGTGGGCTTGGGTCGCTTGGTCAGTTTAGGATTATAATCAAGGATGACTTTATCGTTGATGCTTATGGTTTCGCTGAACTGGAAAACATCGGGTTTGTCGATGTTCTAAGACTTAATACGGTCACGAGTCAGGATGTTCAGATTCAGCAGGATGACGGGACGTTTGTCTCAATGGGGGCGACCTCTTATGTCAGAATTTACAGGTGGCTGGCGCAGGGGAAAGGCATAGTAGCTGAGCTCACCAGTGACGTCTCCTCTGATTTATCTGGTAATGCCAGCCCTCCTTCGAAAATATTTGAAACTGGTTCCAAATATTTTCGAATGTTTGAGACGAATAAGGAAAATTCAGGGGGTTGTTCTTCGGCCGACCCTGTTTCAGATTTAAGGATCTCATGGGATACGAACAACAATAGGGTTTTTCTTCGATGGACCAAAGTCGAATGCGCCAGTAAATATAGAGTTTTATCTTCCACAGATTTATCAGATAAGAGCTCTTGGGAATTGGTCGAGGAGACAAATAAAGATTTCTCGTTTGATATTTTACCGGATTCTGATCAGCATCGCTGGTATAAGGTCGAAAGCGTCCTGCAGTGAAATTAAGGATATCTTCATTTAATTCCTGAGTGTTTCTTTCATTCCATCGGCCATATTTATGTATTCAATGCCCAATAAAAAAATATGTCAAGGGGTCCTTGGGGGGAAACGTATGGTTAAACGGACTTCTGGTTTCACATTGATTGAGCTGTTGGTTGTCGTTGCAATTATAGCCATATTGGCGTCTTTAATTCTTCCGGCCTTGAACGTGGCAAAATCTAAAGCTCGTGAGATATATTGCGCCAATAATTGCCGGCAAATAGGCGCGGGAATGTATTCATTCGTGCAAGACACAGGGTATTACCCTCCATATAATGTGGATCCGGATTTTCATTCACAAGTCACATTTTGGACCGAGCATCTCAGGCCATATGTGCACCAGACATGGGAACAAAAAGTTTATAAATGTCCCGACTACAGAGGGTCAACAATACTGGGAAATGAATATGGAGCTCCATTGGGGAGCTATGGCTACAATGCGAATGGGACCAAAATAACACCTAGCTCTCTTGGTTTAGGCGGGTCGCTAACTAAAGTTAACGTCTCTCAAGTTGGCGATGATGTTTTGAAGAATGAGTTCCTCAGAATAAAAGAGGGGCAAATAAAGGCTCCATCTAACATGATTGCATTGGGCGATGCACATTTGCTATGGACTCCAAAAGCAATGATGAGCATGCTGTATGACATTGAAGCCCAAAAGGATGATTATAGTGGCATTGGGCTAATTGACATTAACTCCCGCAATGGTGTTCTCAGGAGTTTTTGGCCTGGGAGTAAAGGTATTAGGAGAGCTGTGCTTGCTCGACATAATGGAAAATACAACATCTTCTTTGCCGATGGCCATGTTGAGAACATAAAGAGGACTCCATTATTTAAGTTGAATAATGGTTCTCTTAAAAAGTGGAACAATGACAACCGACCTCACTCGGATTTGCTGACTTACAGAGTAGAAGAATAATAAGCCCGCCGGACTTCATTAATTATCCTGACCTGGATCCAATTATAGGTCGTAGTATATTTCCAAAGCTTTTCGATTTGATTTAAAGGCCATCCGGTCCAAGTGCTCCTTCTTTGGGATTGTTATCAGAAACCCTGTGACTTCGGATTCTTGTAATTCTATACCATGGAATGAGTTCAATGAGCAGACAAAGAAAA
The DNA here is from genome assembly GCA_965657355.1 of Limisphaerales bacterium. Lineage (GTDB taxonomy): Bacteria > Verrucomicrobiota > Verrucomicrobiia > Limisphaerales > JAJOIW01 > JAJOIW01. Next base: position 241,404 of record CBFHOE010000004.1, read on the forward strand.
TATCAATCACATGATAAAGTACGGATTTAAATGGATATAAATTAGTGTCTGAATATAGGTATTTAAATGACGATGGTGATAATTTGGTTTCCTCGTAAATCTCTCTTTTTAATCCATCCTCTGCGGATTCATTAAAATCTGCAAAGCCGCCGGGAAGTCCAAATTTTCCTTTAGCTGGTTCTCTGCCTCGCTCCAGAAGTAAGCATTCGTTTTGCTTGTTAACTAATATCCCGACGACCCCTATTGATGGGTTGAAATATTGAGTGAAACCACAATGGCAGCAGCAGAATGGATTCGATGGTGTTTTTTTTGTTATATTCATTTTCAGTGCCGCATTTGGGGCAATAGTGGAAATCCTTCCAGGCTTCCATAGGAGGTTGAGGTGTCACTTTCATAGGATTTGATGGATGAGAAGGGCTGGTTTTTAAATGGGCGATTGCGAGACCCAATCCTCTATTTCAGGGTCCAGATAAACGTTTTCAAGTGATTCGCTAGCCCATTGTTGCTCTTTTCCTATGTCGCTTAATATGCGTATAGACATGACTTGGACTGCAGGTATCTCCGACCAAACAGTTTCCTTTAAAATACGCCATCGATCTAAATTAATTTTATTCGGTTTTGATATCCAATTCAGACAACCGTCACAAATAAAGATAGCTTTGTTCAAGTCTGGGTCTTGAGGCAGTGGGGCTAACTCATAGATTCTCAGCGATACGCCTCCCATCTGGCAGAGTTCACATTTGGATTTCGCTCGCCGGGCCAAGTCTTTTCCGATCTGGTTGAGCTTTGCCTGTCTTTCTTGGTATTTTTCAAGTCCTTTTGACATGATATTTCAGGCTTTTTTTTGGAGTATTGTATTCGATTGGGCTAGGCTTAGCACTGGCTCGGGATGATCCACGTTGTAGTGAAGTCCTCTGCTTTCATCTCTCTGCATGGCGCTTTCGATAATGAGGTGAGCCACAGTGGAAAGGTTTCTTAATTCAACAAGGTCAGAATTTATTTCAAAGTCCCAGTAATATTCATCGATTTCTTCAAGAAGATTAAGAATACGTTTTCTCGCTCTCTTGAGTCTTTTATTGGTCCTGACGATACCGACGTAATCCCACATGGTTCTCCTTATTTCATCCCAATTGTGGGTAATGACAACATGTTCATCTGGGTGAACAGCTCTTCCTGTCTCCCACTCTGGAATCGCAGCGGGTTTTTGTGGAAGTACTTGTTGTAAAATAGTATCCGAAGCTCTATGGGCGCAAACTAATGCCTCTAGTAATGAATTACTGGCCAGCCGGTTTGCTCCGTGTAAACCTGTGCATGTGACTTCACCGACTGCATAAAGTCCTTTTATATTTGTCTCTCCGTTGACTGTCGTCATAATTCCACCGCATTGATAATGTGCCGCCGGGACCACTGGTATGCATTCCTTGGTGATATCCAATCCATATTTGAGACATGTTTGATAGATATTCGGGAACCTGTTCATGACGAATTTGGCTGGCTTGTGAGTGATATCGAGATAAACGTAGCTTGAACCAGATTTTTTCATTTCATTATCAATGGCTCTCGCGACAACATCTCTGGGGGCAAGTGATTTTAATGGGTGGTAGTTCTCCATGAACTCAGTTCCATCAGGAAGCTTTAATATCCCCCCTTCGCCTCGAACCGCTTCTGTAATTAGAAAAGACTTTGCCTGAGGTTGATAGAGGCAAGTGGGGTGGAACTGCATAAACTCCATATTGGCAATTTTACAGCCTGCCCGCCACGCCATGGCGACTCCATCTCCACTAGCTATATCTGGGTTTGTAGTATAGAGATAAACTTTACCACAGCCACCAGTAGCGATAAGAATTACCTTTCCTGAGAATGACAAAACTTTGTTTCTAATTTGCTCATAGACATAAACACCATGCACTCGGTTTTCCTCATCGAGGCCAAGTTTAGTTGATGTTATTATGTCAATGGCGTAATGGTCTTCAAAGACGGAGATGTTTGGTTGTTCTGAAATAGCTTCCAGAAGGGCTTTTTCGATTTGTTTACCAGTGACGTCTTTGGCGTGGAGGATTCTCCTTTTCGTGTGCCCACCTTCTTTGCCCAAATCATATTCAGTGGTGTCTGGTTTATCTGGTGGTGTTCTTTCTGAGAACTGCATTCCAAGTTCGATCAATTCCTGGATTCTATCCGGGCCCTCTTGAATAATAGTTCGAACGGTAGGTTCGTGACACAGACCAGCCCCAGCTTTCAATGTATCTTGAACATGAAGATCGAAACTGTCCTCCTCTGAAGTGACCGAAGCAATTCCTCCCTGGGCATAATTAGTGTTTGACTCAGCCTTATTTTTTTTTGTGATCACAGCTACTGAGCCGGATTTTGCCACTTTTAAGGCGAACGATAGTCCAGCGATTCCACTTCCCAATACGAGGAAATCAAAAGATCTGGCAGCTTCTTCGTTATTCATTATTTTTTGATAATAGAGTCGCAATTACAGGCAACTGTCAATTCGTATCCACAATGGGTAAATGCCTTATTAATTCTCAAATTTGGTTCATTTACCCATAAATTCGATCAAAAGTGCCTTGCTTATTGAGGAAAGGTTTAGTGAAAATTTTCTGATAATTGGCATAATTTTATAAAAAACTTCTTTATATGTCCTGAAATTAGTCGATCAAACCAATAGTAAGACAGCAAGCTGTCTTGACAAATGATTTACTAGCTCAATGATTCTGTGCGAGATAACTTAATATTTTTCAGTGGGTTATGTTGTGTGAATGTTAAGCTGAGAAATCAAAAATTATGAAAATATTGGGGATATCAGGTTTCTATCATGACGCAGCGGCTGCCTTGGTTGACGAAAGCGGCATTGTGGCTGCTGCTCAGGAGGAAAGATTCACCAGAATTAAACACGATCCCGATTTTCCGAAAAATGCAGTCAATTTTTGCTTGGATCGAGCCGGGATTGAGGTTTCTGATCTCGATTTCGTCGTATTTTATGAAAAACCCATATTAAAGTTTGATCGCTTGCTGGAGACCTATTTGCGATTTGCCCCATCAGGATTTAATAGTTTCTGCAAAGCGATGCCTTTATGGCTCAAGGATAAGCTTTTTCACAAACGTCTCCTTAAGGACGGATTAGGAGGCGTTCCCAAGAATCCTTTTGTTTTTATACGGCATCACGAATCACATGCCGCTAGCGCGTTTTACCCATCGCCGTTCAAAGATGCGGCCATTCTCACAATGGACGGAGTTGGAGAATGGGCGACTGCATCGCTTGCCCTCGGCAAAGACAACAAAGTGAAGCTTCTTAAAGAAATGCATTTTCCACACTCTGTCGGGTTGCTTTATTCAGCTTTCACATACTACTGCGGATTTAAAGTTAATTCCGGCGAATATAAATTGATGGGACTCGCACCATATGGGGATCCAAAATATGTCGAAACTATAAAAGACAATCTCGTCACTATCTTTGATGACGGCTCCATCCATCTCAATATGGATTATTTTAATTACTGTGTTGGCTTGACGATGACCAACCAGAAATTTGAACGCCTTTTTGGAGCTCCCGCACGCAAGGGAGAATCACAAATAGGGCAACGAGAAATGGATCTCGCTGCTTCTATCCAGGTCGTCACTGAAGAGGTCATGATTAAAATGGCCCGTCATGCCAAGGAGGTCACTGGAAGTCACAATCTTTGTCTTGCTGGTGGAGTAGCGCTTAATTGCGTGGGTAATGGGAAAATCTTAAAGGAAAATATATTCGAAAATATATGGATTCAGCCAGCTTCTGGAGATGCCGGAGGGGCGCTAGGCGCAGCTCAATTTTGTCGCTTTCATCTGAATGATAAGCCGCGGGAAGCGAGTGGTTATGATTCGCAGAAAGCCAGTCTTTTAGGCCCTCATTACAAGGATGATGAAATCAAATCATTTCTTGATTCAGAAGATGCCATCTACCAGCACTTCGAGAATGAATCCGAGCTTTTGGAATCTGTTGCTCGACATATGAGTCATGGCAAAGTAGTTGGGTGGTTTCAGGGAAAGATGGAATTTGGGCCTCGAGCCCTCGGTGCCAGAAGTATAATTGGAGATGCTAGGAATCCAGAAATGCAGTCAGTGATGAACAGGAAGATAAAATTTAGGGAATCTTTCCGTCCTTTTGCCCCCTGTGTTTTAAATGAGGATGTCTCCACATATTTTGATCTCGATCAAGAGTCCCCATATATGCTTATTGTTGCGCCTGTTGCCGAAGAGCAGCGGACCCGTTTAACCGAAGAGCAAAAGAGGCAGCAGGAATCTAAAGATCTAAGGGAGCGAGTTAACGTAAAACGATCGGCTATTCCGGCAATCACTCATGTGGATTATTCTGCTAGGGTTCAAACAGTGGATGAAAAAAGACACGGTCGATATTACAGACTCATCAAAGAATTTAAGAATCAAACTGGATGTGGGGTTATCATTAATACCAGTTTCAATATTCGCGGGGAACCCATAGTTTGCCGCCCCTCTGAAGCTTACAGGTGCTTTATGAATACTTACATGGACGTCCTTGTCCTAGAGAATGTAGTCCTTGTTAAATCAGATCAGAAAAATTTGGATGAATCCTACCAAGAAAGA
>CBFHOE010000004.1:246054-307292 GCA_965657355.1 Limisphaerales bacterium
AGAATACCTATGTTAAACCCATTTGCAGACGTTCAGTGGAAGCCCGATACTAAAGAAATTAAAAGTTTCGGCAGGGTCCTAGTTATTGGAGGGATCTCGCTTACTGCATTATTTTGGGGCTTGAAATTTGGTTTGGAAAAATCATTTCTCCCGGACTTTCTGCATTTTTTGTTTGAAGGAATTATACTTGCTGGGGTCCTCTCATATATAATACCTATTTTAGGTCGCCCTCTATATTATGTTTGGTATTTTATTGCTTGCTGTATTGGTTTTGTCATTTCAAATCTTGTCATGGGGATATTTTACTATGTCATTTTGAGTCTTTTTGGATGTGCTTTAAGAATGAGAAAAACGGATCCTTTAAGAATCTCGAAACCAAATATTAAAACTAACTGGTTGGACGCTAAAAAAGACCTTCCTTTAAAGTCTTATTATCGCCAATCTTGATGAATTCCCAAATATTTAACTAATCGAAAAATACTATTTATGGACGAAGAAAATTCCAAAAAATCAGAATTTGAAAGTGAGGCATCTGAAAAAGGAATCGTAGGCGAATTCGCCGAATTTTTAAAAGAGTCGGGTAAGTTTTGGCTCATTCCTCTGCTGTGCATTTTGGGCCTTATTGGAATTCTCGTTGTCCTTGGGCAGACAGGAGCGGCACCATTCATCTATACTTTATTTTGATCCGGGGGATACCCAGACATCACCTTTTTTAATTTAAAGTGGCCCTGTCTAAAAAGAAAAAGCTGATTTTCACCCTGGTTTTATTTGGGATAATTGTGGTTGTCCCATTGGTTCTAGTGGAAGTCTTATTGAATGCCATCGACAAGCCAAAACCAGCCACAATGGGCTGGAGGTTTTCTGGCTTTAACAGCGAGAAAAATCAACTAGGATTTCGCGGTCAGAAAATAGAATACTCAGATGATGACAAAGTCGTTGTCTTATTAGGTGATTCACAAGTCGAAGGGTGGGGAAGTGCTTATGAATGGATGCCGGAAAGAAGACTGCAAGCTTACTTGCATCGTCTTACAGGTGAAAACGTAAAGGTTTTCACTATTGGTGCTGCTGGATATGGCTACGATCAAGAACTTTTGGCCTTAAAAGAATATCTTGAAGTTCATAGAGCCGACATGGTTATCCTCTGGCAAACTTTAGTGAATGATGTCTGGAATAATTTATTCCCTACTCATCAGCCGTGGAATGGCACCCCAAAACCAACATACTGGATTGAAGATGGGGAATTAGCTGGACCCACTGGCCAAATCGGAGACCCGCTTATGCTAAGTAGTTCTCGAATAGGTACTCTGATACATAGAGCAACCGGCGGCAAAAATACTCTCGATACCCAGTGGTCGCGCAACATTTTACCTGAGCCATATACTCCAATGGATTCCTATGAAGGGGAAGTGCGAATGGAGTGGCAGGAAGCATGGGATAGAAAAGAGATGGGCTTCCTCGTTGATAATTTTGATGAGGATAAAAATCACTTTTGCCTTTTTCTTGTTCCTCGGAGCCCTCGGGTTTCCTATGGAATCGAATTATCCCGACTACTAATGTCTAAAATGCAAAAAGCTGTGGAAAAGCAAAATGGGGCCTTTGTGACCTTCTCAGCTAGTCGGTTCGATGAAGTTGTTCAAGGAAAGCCGGGGGAGGAAAGGGTTTATCAATTAAACGGCAAATTTTACAAAACGAGTCTAGATCAGGCATTGAAATCGTTAGCAGACATTAATGAGGGATTCGAGTTTCTCAACTTACCTGTAAGAGAAAAAGTATGGCGTATGGGCCCTGAGGATGCGCATCTCAATCAGCATGCTGTCGATCTTATGATGAAAGATTTAGCCAAGGCCGTGCAGCCAATTTTATTAAAATAAAGGATCTCTTTTTTCTCCCATGACATCAGCTGCATTTAAAAGGCCCTCTTATCTATATGCCGTTTTATATAGAGGTTTCAGTTTTTATTATTCATGAGAGGGGTTGCCACTCGATCCTGATTCGTCAGAGACATATTTGCTTTATTCTTTATTCCTTTTAGTGGTTCGGTTGTGCGCTGTTGTACTCGATATGTTCCGTATTTTCCTGTCCTATGTCATCTCAACAACTCTTAATGGCGGCATTGTAGAGTGCAAAATAGATCGGGTTTTCACTTAATAAAGTCAGCAGTATTTAAACAGAGGTTTATTCAAAATATAAACTTAGCCTTACAAGAGCTTATTTGGGTCGAGGATCACATGTTTAATACCGATTCGTCGCCAAGTGTATGTAATATGAACAAGCCCATCATCTGATTGTATGACTGCTGGGTAAGAATAACCGGCTCTATTATCCTGTTGCTCCAATGTCATAACCGTCTTCCACTTTTTTCCATCTCTCGATAAGGCGACGTTAATGATTTGTCTGCCATTTTTACCTAATGTTCTCCATGAATGGTTATAAACCAATAGTTGATTCCCATCGTCTAATGTGACAGCGTCAGCACCAGCATTTGGATTAGGAAGATTACTGGACGATAATTTTGACCATGTTCTTCCTTTATCTTGTGACCAACTTTGTGCGAGTACTTTCTCCTTCGTGCGGCATAATATCTGTAATGCGCCGTTTTTGTGTTTCATGATCGTTGGTTGAATCGCATTAAACGCCGAGCCATTATTAATTGGTGGTATTAATTCCCAAGTTTTTCCCAAATCCTTGGTAATTTCAAAATGCACTCTCCATTTGTCATGCTCAGAACTGCTTGGACATAAAATTGATCCATCAGCTAATTGGATTGGTTTGCTTCTCACTGGTCCGATAAGATTTATGTTTGGCTGCCCTAATTCTTTTTTAGTTCCAAGCCTGCCATGAAGTTCCCACGTCTTTCCGCCATCCTCAGAAGTGGCAAGAGCACCCCACCACATGCTCGGAGAAGGCCCGACTTTATAGAATAGCATCAAAGGACCATTTTCGGGTTGAAAGAGAACCGGGTTCCAGCATGGGTATTCCTTATCTTCATTCTCGCTCCCATCTGCAATTTCAATTGATGGCAACCATTTGTGCCCATTAAAGCGCGCCACACGAATGGCGACATCCTGATCTCCCTCTTCAGTTCCAGCGAACCAGGCGGCAACGATACCGGTTGCAGTCTCTACGATAGTTGAGGCATGGCACTCAGGAGTTGGCCGGTTGGCAAGTTCATAAATTAGATTTCCAGATAAATAACCGGGAGTCGTCATAGTGGCAAGTGGGGGTAACTTGGCCTTTGATGGGTCGATCGCTGCCAATTCGCTTTTAGTTTGGCTTTGTAGTGATCCTATGGAATGAAAAATGACGATTAGACAAAAATATAAAGTCTTCATATAGAGAGAATATGGTCCACTTTATATGTGAGAAAATCTATCTTGTCTATCCCACATAATAAAGACATCCAAAAATAGGGGGGGCATTTTTTGAAAATTCATAGTTATAAATTTTGTTTTGGATCACCGAAATCCTCACTCAGCATGTGCTATCGACATTCTATTTTTTTATCTCGTTAAATGGCTTTATGCATTTTTAGGTAATTTTTTAAATTCTAAAAATGGAAGCGATCGGCTGCATGAATTTGGAGCATCACCGGGAACACTTATGAATATGCGAGGGACTACGCTGTAATAAATATCTTCCTCAATAAAATATGATTTATAAATTGGGTTTCCACGATTTGGGAAAAATAATAGACTAATCATATGAGTCATCATGACCTAGAAGAAGGCTTGGAGCTAAAGTTAGATTTTACAAAACTGCGCAAGATCGCGACCGGACCCGAAGATGTCATACCTGCGGTTGCACAAGATGTGGATTCCGGAGAAGTCATTATTGTGGGGTATGTAAATGAACTAGCACTGAAAACGGCTTTTGAAGAAAAGAAAGCGACTTTTTGGTCAACGAGTCGAAATGAGCTCTGGATTAAGGGAAAGACCTCTGGAGATTTTCTCGAATTAATAGAAGTCAGGGTAAATTGCGAGCAGAATAGCATCCTTTATCTGGTAAAGTTAGCAGGCAAAGGGTCTTGTCATACAAAAGATGAAAATGGCCTAACACGCCACGGTTGTTATTATAGAAAAGTAAACGCTGACGGCTCTCTGTCGTTTCGTCATTGATTTAATTTCCGCTGGTCTAGATTTTAGTTATGAATTTTTGTCATAAAATTTTATTCAGGGTATTGCTTTCTGTATTTATATTTTTACCTTCTGGCCGTGCTCAGAGCGTTCGTTTTTCGTTTCCAAAAGATTTAGAGGCACAGGAGTTTGCCCGAGATCCGATGCTTAAAAATCCAGTGGGTTTAAGTGTAGGTTTTGATGGAACAGTCTATGTCACAGAGACACAAAGACGTAAGGCTCAAAATCTGGATATCCGCTCTAACTCGGATTGGATTAACACAGAATTATCATTTCAGACTGTAGCTTCCAAAAAAGCTTTCTATAAGAGGACTTTATCTCGTGAGAACTCAGATAAAAATAAGCGAAGAATCTCGGATCATAACAAGGACGGATATCATGACTGGCGAGATCTCATGGTGCTTTCAGAATTCGTGCATGCCATCAAAGATAGAGATGGAGATGGCATTGCAGATGAAGCGAAAGTTTTTGCTGGCGATTTTAAGACATCTGTTTCAGGGGTTGCCGGTGGTGTCTTTAGTTGGGGTGATGATGTCTATGTCAATGTTGCACCCCATGTTTGGAAACTGAGAGATACCGACAATGATGGGGTATCAGACTGGCGTCAACCTTTAGCCTACGGTTTCGCAAACCACATAGCCTATGGTGGGCATAACACTCACGGAGTGACAGTAGGTCTCGATGGTAGGATTTACTGGTCGATTGGAGATACTTCATCCGACTACACTCCACATGAAGGAGCGGTCTTTCGCTGTGAGCCTGACGGTACGAAGTTCGAGGTTTTTGCCCGAGGGTTGCGTAACCCACAGGAAATCGTTTTTGATGATTATGGAAACATGTTCACTGGAGATAATGATGCTGACTTTGGTGATCGCGAAAGATGGTATTATCTTGTTGAAGATGGTGATTACGGATGGCGATTTTGGTGGCAATATCAACGCGGCAGAAATTGGGCTGCTCCAGATTCGAATTATTCGGTCTGGATGGAGGAAAAATTGTGGCATGAAAGATTTGATGGCCAATCCGCATATATTATTCCTGCAATTAAACTCATAGATAATGGGCCGTGTGGAATGGCTGCCTATCCAGGTATCGGTATGCCAGAGAGATTTAAGAATTCGTTTTTGTTAGCTCACTTCACTGGGTCTCCATCGAATTCGGGTATCAGGCAATACAAAGTAGATTCAAAAGGGGCAGATTTTAATTTGACCGATGATTCAAAAATTATATCTGGCGCTGTAATTACTGGGGTGGATTTCGCACCAGATGGGAGTGGGTTGTTTTTTGCTGACTGGTCAGGAAGCTGGCCTTTAAATACGCAAGGCAAAGTTTTTAAGGTTTCTCACCCTCAATTAAGTGCCTCCGATGTCGTGATGCAGTCCCGAAAATTGCTTAATGGAGGGTTGGATTCTCTCAATCCAGATAAGCTGAAAGTATTTCTTGCTCATGAAAATAGAAATGTGAGGCGAGAGGCCCAATTTAAGCTAGCAAGGTCTGGCCGTGGTGGGCGCAAGGCATTGATGGATGTTTTGGAATCCAGTCAATCTCAGATCGCTCGAGTTCATGCTATTTGGGGCGTGGATATGATTGGCCGTAAAAATAAAAGTGCACTGCGGCCAATGGTAAGGTTTCTTAAGGATAAGGATTCCGAGATTCGATCACAGGTAGCAAAGTCTTTCGGAGATAATCGATATTTTGATGCCACTGATGAATTGAGGCAATTGCTGAGTGACGAAAAAGAAAGCTCAAGAACTCGTTACATGGCTGCAGTCGCTCTTGGAAAAATTGGGGACAAAAAAAGTTTAGACCATGTTCTTAGCATGTTGGAAAAAAATAAATCAAGTGATCTGATGCTGAGGCATGCTGGAATCTTTTTCTTAAAAGGGCTGAAGGACTATCGGGTAATCGCTGAATTGTCCGATCACCCTTCTGAGCACGTTCGTTTGGCTGCTGTCGTCGCCCTTCGAAAGATGGAAAACCCACACGTAGCCCGATTTCTGGGAGATGATAACCAATTGGTTGTGCTCGAGGCTGCAAGGGCAATTAACGATGTTCCATTAGAGCCGGCCAGATCCCATTTGGCTTCCCTTATTCATCCTTCCATGACTAATGAGGCTTTGTATAGAAGAGTCCTAAATGCTCACTTTAGGATCGGGAAACCAGAAAACCTGGGGGCACTCATATCTTATGCGGCTGCTTCTGGAGCTCCTGAGAAAGGCAGGGTAGAGGCTTTGAGGATTTTGAACCATTGGACCACTGTTTCACCTAGGGATAGGGTATGCGGAGCTTGGTTTCCATTGGGCTACAATTCGGTGCCCGGGTCAAAACGTTCTAATCGTGATCTTAAGAGATTACTTACTGAAAAATTGCCAAGTTTATTAGATAGCTCTGACATGGTAGCACTTGAAACAATTTCCTTGGTTGAACGACTAGATATTGAAGTTCATCCGAAAAAACTGAGTGAATGGATTTTAGATGACAATAAGTCATCTATATTGCGCTTATCTGGATTAAATTTATTAGCAAAAGTAGGTGGGGCGGAATTGTCTAAAGCGGTTAACGGCGTTCTATCGGATGAAGATCCTGAATTGAGGAGTCGCGCGCTCGTCTTATTATCGAAAAATAATAGAAGCGAGGCAGAGAAAATTTTATCTAAAATTTTACGTGGATCATCAATAAGACAAAAACAAACAGTCATAAGAGCTCTACCAGAACTCAATTCCAAATTTTCAAAAAATTCTATTTCTGAATTAGCCAAAAAAATGAATGAAGGAGAGCTTGATTCACAAATTCTATTGGACACCTATCGAGCCTTAGAAAGAGCTAAAAACCCTTCACTAACAAAAATTGTTTCAAGCCTGACAAGTGGGAGTCCAGAAAAAATCTCGATGAATTTATACTCGGTTTTGGGTGAATCAGGTGGTAGCCCCGAATTGGGAAGGAAAGTTTTTGAGGAAAAAGTTGAACTTGCCTGTTTGCGATGTCACCAAATCCCAGAAAAATCTAACTCCAAATCTTTTGTTGGGGGAACGATGGGGCCTAATCTCGCTGGCATTGGTGATAAGAAAATGGGTGGTGAAATTGCTGAGGCTATCCTTTATCCAAATAAAACTTTTGCTGAAGGATTTGAAATGGTGTCTATCACACTTTTAGATGACTCTATCAAATATGGAAGAGTAATTGAAAAAAATGACTCCTACTGGATAATCGAGGAACCAGTTGTTGATACTTCTGGTATCGAAAGCGAATTTGAACTGGATGAGACTCAATCGGCTGAACCGGTGAGGCATCAGTTGTCTCATGAATCTATCAAAAGAGTTGATAAAGGAATTTCAGCGATGCCTCCGGGTTTGCATAGTTTGATGACAATGGAGGAATTTAGAGACTTGGTAGCATTCCTAAAATCAATATAAGAATTTTATACTGATTTACTCCGAGCCCATGTCACTTGGTCTCCCGGTTTTTCTTTAGGATTAATCTGGTTGATTTTGAATTTTTCATTTGGATTTGTTTCACCATCAAGCAACCGGATTGCCTCAGAGGCAATCGCTGGTGAATTTTTAAAGGCATGCCCATTGCCGGCACCGACAACAATGGCATTGGAATGACCTGGTAGTAAATCTATTATATAGTTACCCGCAACTGAATTTGAGTATTGGCAAACTTTACCACACAGTAAGGGAGCATTCTTTAAAGCAGGAAATCTTGATTTTAATAAGCTCCTGCATGATTCAATGGTTGCTTGGCTCAGCTGTCTATCTTCGTCGGACGGGGAAAATAAAGCTCCCCTAGAATCATCCGCAATTTTAAAGCCTGTTGATTTTGATCCAGGTATGCCGTAATGAATTTTATCACCGAAATTTATCCAAACTGGCAAATGCTTATTCGTATAATGATTTCCGGTTTCTGGGTGAGAAAAATAAAGAACTTCTTGTCGAGTCACAGAGGTAACCTGATATCCCAGAATTTGCTGCGTAATATCGTTTAACCAAGGACCACATGATAGGACTAATTCATCACAATTTATCCTGTTTTTGCAGCTGGTTTCCACGGATGATATCTTATTTCCGGTGGTATTAAAATTGGTGACTTTTCCCTCTAAGTAAGACCCGCCAGAAGATAGGAAAATTTTATAAAGTTCTTTAGCTGCAGAGGAAGCATTGATATACCCGGCTTTTTCCTCGATGTACAGATTGGATACGCCTTGGAAATTTATTTGGGGATAAAGTTTGTTAGCTTCTTCATTTGAAATTGCATAACAATTCATCCCATATTTCTTTGATACAGGGATTGAATTTTTTGCGTAATCTGGAGAATTCCCATCTTCTATCATCCATAATGCTTTCGTGTTATTAAAAATGGAATCTCTTGATATTGATTCGAGCCATTCCCAATCAGCAAAACTCTTTGCGACCATTGAGGCATAAACATCATCCCCTCCGTAGAAGCTCCTTATGACTCGATTCCTGTCAGAGGAGGAACCTAAAGTATTTCCAACCCCGTAAGTATCAATGATAGTGACCTCACGGCCGCTCTGCTTTCTTTTAAGAGCCGTCCAAAGCCCTATGATGCCCCCTCCAACAACAATTGTTTGACCCATTATCCAAAAATGTTTTTTACAATAGTTCCGTGAACATCAGTTAGTCGAAAATCACGGCTAGCATATCTATATGTAAGGTTTTCATGGTCGATACCCATGAGATGAAGGACTGTTGCTTGGAGGTCGTGAATGTGCACAGGGTTATCCGCTGCCTGAAAACCAAACTCATCCGTTGTGCCATAAGTCATACCACCTTTAATTCCGCCTCCGGCAAGAATAAATGAAAAACCATGGTGGTTGTGATCTCTCCCTTGTTTGTCATCCCCTTTATTAGTTTGTTCGATGGTGGGTGTGCGACCAAATTCGCCACCCATCATTATTAGCGTATCCTCAAATAAACCTCGCTCTTTGAGGTCGGTAATTAATGCGGCGATACCTTGAGCGCATTCACCAGCTAGTTTTCTGTGATTCTTTTCTATTTCATCATGGTTGTCCCATGGTTGCCATTTGCCATGCCATGCCTGTATAAAACGAACTCCTCTCTCTGCCAATCTGCGTGATATGAGCAGTTGCTTGGATTGTACTGTGTTGCCATATCTTTTTTGTATGTATTGTGGCTCCTTTGAAATGTCAAAGGCCTCGGAGGCTTCCATTTGCATTTTGAACGCTTGCTCGTAACTCATGATGCGTGCCTCTAGTGCCGGATCATGACCAACTTTGTTGAGGTGTGAGTTATTTAATGACTGTAAAAAGCTGAGTTGCCTTTTTTGCTGATCACGGTTGCGGACAGGATTTTTTATATTTTGAATAAGTTTTGTCACATCCTCGTAGTGACTTGTATCCACGTATGTCCCCTCGTATATTCCCGGCAAAAATGAGGATCTCCAATTATCCGGCCCCTTTACTGGATGCCCTCCAGGGCACATGGCTATAAAACCCGGTAGGTTTTCGTTTTCTGAACCAAGGCCATATGTTAACCAAGAACCCATTGAAGGTCTGGACAATGTGTTATCGCCACAATTTAGAAGCATCAGCGACGGTTCGTGGTTTGGCACGTCAGCGTGCATAGACCTGATGATGCACAAATCATCTGCATGTTCACCAAGCGGCTCGAAAATTTCACTTATGGGTATTCCTGACTGTCCGTAATTTTTAAATTCAAACGGTGTTCCAAAACCTGTGCCAGTGGGTCTTTCTGTTACTAGATTAGGGCTTTTTAATTTTTTTCCATGATACTTTGTGAGTTCAGGTTTGGGGTCGAATGAGTCAACATGAGATAATCCTCCATTGAAGAAAATATGGATGATGCGTTTAGCCTTTGGCTGAAAATGCGGGAGTTTCGGTCGTAATGGGTTATTGAGGCTAGCCCCTAATAAATTATCAGAATTTAAAGCTCCTAATCCAAGGGAAGCCATACCCATTCCGGCGCGAGATAAAAATTCTCGTCTTGAGAAAAAATAACTCGAGGTATTTTTACATTCATTATTTTTCATGAGAGTCTTATTCCATGAATTGAAATTCATTACTGAGTAATAAAGCCTGCGTGATTTCGATCAAAAGATCCCGAAATCTTTTATCGTATAGGCTTGCTTTAAAATCATCATAATCGGTGAAATATTTCAGTAACAATTTAAGTTCATCCGTATCGGGTTGGCGCAATAAAATACGTCTATATATATCAGATAAAATACTTTGCAAATTTGGTAAGTCCTGGCTCAAACTTCTTTCAACAATTGATTGGGAATGATGTAACATAAATGGGCTATTCAGAAGGAAAAGTGTTTGCTGTGGAACCGTTGTGTCGGACCTTCTGGGTGCTGAAATGTCAGGACTTGGAAAATCAAATGTCATAAATACATCCGCCAGATTTTCTCTGTCTACAAAACTATAAACAGTTCTCCTATTATTGTTCAGGTGATCTGGAGGCTTAATGACCGGTATGCCTCCCATTTTTAAGTCAAGAAGACCGCTTAATTTCAAGATGGAATCACGCATTGTTTCAAAATCCAGGCGTTGAATTTTTCTTCTCCATATGAATCTATTGTCTGGGTCGACGTTTTGGTTAGTGGTCGAAATTTTTGAGGATTGTTGCCATGCATTCGAAGCGATTATAAATTTGTGGAGCCTTTTTAGGGACCAATCATTTTGAATAAACCACCGAGCCAAGTAATCGAGTAAGCCTGGATGTGAAGGCGCCTCGCTTTGCATACCAAAATCGCTTGGTGTTTTGACAAGGCCCTGGCCAAAGTGCCATTCCCAAACTCTATTGACAATGACCCTTGCCGTCAGTGGATTTTGAGGGTGAGAAATAGCCAGTGCCAGCTCCTTTCTTCCACTGCCCTGGTTGATATTATATGGCTTTGTGCCTGAGATCCACTTTGGGATGATTGGTGGAACTGTTTTACCCTCTAAATGCCTATCTCCTCTTTTATAGATAAATTGCGATGTTTTTTCAGTCTCTGGTCGATCAAGCATGACCATTGCTCTCGGTGATGAGTCTTCCCACTTTTCTAAGTATGCCCTCTCGATTTCTGCAAAATTTCGTCTGCTACTTGAACTCTCATCCAAAAGGTAAATATCCTCTGATTCATCTATAGAAACTAAGGATGGTGAAGATGGTCCTTTGAAGAATTTCAGTATTTGATCCATACCCGGGTCCCCGGTTAAAAAACCTTCCGAATTTATCGGCGATTGGGCCTCTGATTTTTCAAAAGCAGTTTGAAAAGCTTGTCCATATACTTTTGAAACCATTGCCATGTTTTTGATTCCACCTGGCCTTTTAGATGCGATTTCAATGATGTGTCGATTGTGCCAATCTGTGTGAGATAATTCTTCTATTATTTCATTTATACTTTCTTCAAACTTATTTTTCGGTAAGTTCCAGGCTCTGTACCAAAGGCCAAAAATTCTATGGTTTTTATTAATGGAATTGAGAAACTTTTGCCATCTTACGACTCCGCCATCTGAATAAGCTGATTTAACACGAATTAATCCACGCTCTGTGATGTGCTCAGGTTGCGGTTTAGTTCTGTGTTCGGGGCTGGTTTGAACGATGTAATTAAGATAATCTCCAGACCATTTACTCAAGGCGACAGAAATTTGCTTGTGTAATTTGTTCCTGAACTCGTGGTAGTTTTTTGCTTTTTCTTTCGCTTCTTTTTGTTGGGGGTCAATTGGGTGGGGATTTAATATCGGGAGTAAGTCTGGGGTGGGTTCAAAGCTGTTTTTGAAGACGCCGAATAGTGAGTAATAATCGGCTGTTGAAATAGGGTCAAACTTATGATCGTGGCATCGAGCACAGGAAGCAGAGAGGCCAAGGAATCCTCTGGTTACAACATCAATGCGGTCATCTATGATTTCATCATAGAAAAAGTTAAATCGGTGTCCGACGGTCAGAAACCCAAGTGCTGCTAGAGAGGGGGCGCTATTACTTTTTACAAATTTATCTGCGGCTATTTGTTCACGAATAAATTTGTTAAAAGGAAGGTCAAAGTTAAATGCATTTATGACGTAATCTCTGTATGTGTAAGCGAACGGGTATTTTATTTCTCCAGCGTCTACATACCCTTTGGCATCAGAATACCGGGCGACATCCAACCAATGGCGTGCCCATTTTTCTCCATACGCGGGTTGGCTTAACAAATAATTCGTTATTGATTCTAGTTTATTTTTATTCCAGTTGGCTAAAGATGTTTGCAGTTCCTTTGGTGATGGGTGAAGACCCGTTAGGGTTAGGTATAGTCTTCTTATTAATGTGCTTGGCTCAGCTTTTTCAGATGGAGTCATTCCTTTCGTTGATAACTTTCTGAAGATGAACTTATCGATTGGATGAGTATTCCATTCTGCATTGTTCACATCAGGCGGGGAAACTGACCGAATAGGCTGAAAAGCCCAATGTGAAATTTTATCTTTGGAGCTGCGTTTTTTGTTTCGTGAATAATCTGGCCAATGAGCTCCAGTTTGAACCCAAGTTGAAAGAACGGAGTATTGGCTTTTTTCTAATGAGTGATAGCCATTCGCATGGTTATTTTTTTTAACCTCAATAACTTTAAGTATGAGATTTATTCTTGTTTGCGGGTTTGTTTTAAAATGTATTGCAGAATCCAAACGAAACCCATTAGCTGCGTCCTCTCCTTCGTGGCAGCTTTTGCAATTTGCAGAAATAGTCGGCCTTACTTTTGTCTCAAAAAAACGATTGCCGTCCAATTGATTTTCATTCGAAAAGGCATGGGTTAGTAGGGGAGTGAATGGTGAAAAAAAAACTAATGAAAACCCATGCCGAAATAGATATTTTATAAGGTTCATTAATTACACAAGGGATTGTAGAATTATTCGGTAATAGTGAATTCAATTGAACCTAATTCACCGTAGTCAGCTTTAAATTGGCCGGGTGACACGGGTTGGATTTTTCCCAGTGCCCCTGTGATGATGATTTGCCCCGCCTTTATTGTGTATCCTCGGCTCAAAGCGTGATTAATCTGGTGGATAAGGTTTGCCCATTGACCTTGATAAGCATCATCGCTTTTGGGCGAATTTATAATTTTACCATTTTTTTTCAATATTATTTCTATTTGATCTGGGTCCACATCTCCAACGGGTATTCCCTCTCCGACAATATATTTATATGAACCAAAATTCCTTGTAATTTGATCTTTAATTCCGCCTCCGCCTTTCGGGGACAAGCCCCCTGGGAGTTCAACGACAGGAACAATTTTCTCTACAAGTTTTTTCACTCTGTGGACATTCTCAAGGGGTTGGTTAACGTCAGAGCCCATAATAAATCCAATTTCGTTTTCAACCATCATAGCGCCTTCTTTTCTTAATGATAATTCGAGTTTTCCCTTTGATCTTAAATATCCGGACTTATAAAGAATAGCCGAAGCTGGTCCATTTAAGCTTAATGAGTCTTGTGCTTTTTTAGTAGCGACAGCGCCCTTAAAGCCGGCGATCTCTTCTCCATCTTTGCTAATAAATTGAGCAACCAGTGTTTTTTGGATCGCATAGGCATCATTCATATTAGGCTGGTATTTTTTCCTTTCCAAGAGGGGGAGAGTGATACCAGCTTTGAACTTTGCGTATAGTTCTTTTGCATAAGAATCGATATATGGAGCTGACCTCGGCAGTAAATTAGCATGTTGCATCCACTCGGTGCATCTTTCAGGCCATTTTGTAACCGGATTTTTCGTTTTCCTTAACCCATACCCGTGTCCCCCACTTGGGTAAATATGTAGTCCAGCATGGACTCCTTTTTTTCTTAACTCAGAATACCCAATGATACTGTTGGTTGCAGAAACGCCATCATCTGAAGCATGAACAAAAAACATTGGCGGGGTGGATTTTGTAATTTTAAAATGATCCATTAAAGTACCCGTTTCTTTGTTTTCCAAATAAGCCGGATATATAAGTATGGCAAAATTTGGAAGACAGGATTCCTTATCAATAATGTCTTTGGCTTCATAAATTCGTTCCTCTTTGTTGCAGGCAGAGTGAAATGCCAAGTTACCTCCGGCGCTAAAGCCGAGTACTCCAATTCGCTCTGGATCATATTTTGGTGATTTTTTTGCCCTAGACCTTACGATTGAAAGAGTCCTCTGAGCATCCTGTAGAGGCTGGAACCAAGGTTTTTCATCAATTCTTCTAGGTACTCTATATTTTAAAATATAAGCAGAGACCCCGATTGAGTTGAGCCATTCGGCAACTTCCGTGCCTTCAAGGTCCCAAGCTAAGATGTGGTATCCACCTCCAGGGAAAATAACAACTGAAGTGCCATTGGCTTTATTCTCTGGGGCGGGGTAGTAATGAAGCTCTGGTGATGTTACATTTGTAATCCTGCTGACTCTCCTGCCAGCAACCATACCATCATTAGGTTTTGTTCGGTCATGCTCCTTTCCAAATACTCCAAGTTCATCAGGTGGAGTCCCAGGCCAAATTTTGATGACTTCACTCTGGCAAAAGGCATTTGCAGGAAGTAGATAAATTATCAAAAGTATGAGTCCGAATATTTTCAAAATAATTATTTGTAAAGGGTTTTAGTTGAGTGGTGTGACTGTTATTTCATGGGTAACTGGAATAAAAGATTCCTCAATGGACTTCACAAATTTTTCCCTGACTTTCTCTGTTAATTCAACAACAACAGCGGGTTCATACTGGAATTCTTGGCCATGAAAGAGCTGCTTGATTTGTCTTGTTTCATATTGTTGTTTTCTGAGGACTGCTGAATCCACCTTACGAAAGGCATCTAAAAATGGATTCTCGACAAAATCATTGGCTAGGTTGATTCCATTCTTTAATTCATCTGACTTATATGATTTTGTCTGCCCTCCCCAAGTTATGGCATATTCTTTTGACGATCCGCCGCGAACAGAAAGACGAAATCTATTGAGTTCTTTATTAAACGGTACTAATGTCATACCCGATCTGATTGAATTGTCTTTGTCCATCGGGCCCGTCGCGCAAAATGGATATCGAGTGCTTCTTATGCTAATTGTTCCATCTGAATATCCTAGCACTTTGTGTCCACGTGATGCCTTTGCTTGTTCTTTTTTCAAGTTCAAATGAATTGTCCCTATGTTTCCATCCAAACCCAGTGATTTTAAAAAGGTATACGCCATAACAAGCTGTCCTGACCATTCAGGATGGACCCCGTCTTTTCCTGGCACAGCGTAATCGGTTCCATATTTTTTCCCTGCTAAATGGGAGGCCTTCAACATATTCCAAAATACATCGGCGAATGGGAGATCCATTTTTTTGGCCAGCATGACATCAATATTTCTCAGTGTTGCCAGGTTCTGATTAAGTTGTGTCAGTGTGTAAGCATCAGAATTTGTCCAACCGGGCACCTTACCCACACACCCCGGCGAACCGAGAATGACCTTACTGCCTGCTGTTTTGAGCCTTTCAACAACCTGGCTGTAATTATTCAAATACCAATTGCCATTTTCCTGCGTATATGTGCGATAACGATGATCATTCATTCCATAACAAAGGGTGGCAAGGGTAGGCTTGAATCTAAGGCAGTCAGATTCCATTCTTTTGAGAAAACCGGCCGCTGTCTCTCCACTCCAACCAAATTGTCGCACACCGATTTCAAGTTCAGGAACGCAAACAGTGAGGTATGTTTCCATTATCCGAGAATACATTTTCTGCTCGGTAATAGAGTCTCCTATGATGGCTAGTCGGTCTCCTTTTTCGATTTTTGAACCCGGTATTTTTGGGGCCTTCAAAAGATTGAAATTATGAAATGCTTCGTTATTCGATCCTGGTTCCAAATCCCCTTGAATATCATTTGGGGTAGATGGAACATCCACTAAATCTGCTGAAGATAAGAAGCAACAACTCAGGGCATAAATGCAGCCCAAGGCAATGAGGCGGAGATTCATGAGAGTGATTCTGAAAGAGCAATGGATTTGCGTCAAGAGTCAGAGCAAATATTTCTCAAGGCAGGTCATTGTTGTGATCTATCTTGTGAGAAATCCTATACTATGTCACATTTTTCTCATGTTTTGGCTTTTTGAAAGAATTATATTGCTTACGGGGATATTGAGCATTGGCTGTTTTTCTAAAGGAATTGAGCAGGAGGCATCCAGACCCAATATCATTCTGATCATGGCAGATGACATGGGCTACACCGACATCGGTTGCTACGGAAGTGAGATAAAGACACCTGAGCTGGACCAGTTAGCGGAAAATGGCGTGAGGTTTACCCAATTTTACAATACCTCTCGTTGTTGCCCAACGCGTGCCGCCTTGTTGACAGGACTTTACTCCCATCAAGCCGGGATAGGACTGATGACCGGGGATCGTGGTTATGAATCGTACAGGGGTGATCTCAATAATCAATGCGTCACTCTAGCCGAAGCCCTCGGCCGAGGTGGATATAAGAATTACATGTCAGGGAAGTGGCATGTGACAAAGCATACGCGCCCGATCGGACCGAAACACAATTGGCCATTACAAAGAGGCTTCGATAAGTTCTATGGAACCATCATTGGTGCTGGGAGTTTTTTTGATCCGGCTACTCTTTGCAGAGGGAATACCTTTATTACTCCCGAAAATGATTCAGAATACAACCCTAAGGTCTTTTACTACACCGATGCGATTTCAGACAACGCTATTAAATTTTTAAACGAACATTACGAAACCGAAAAAGCTGATCCATTTTTCCTTTACGTTTCCTACACTTCAGCCCATTGGCCTATGCATGCACTGGAAGGAGATATAAAGAAGTATGAAGGCGTTTATGATGATGGTTTCCATTCGATAAGAAAGGAGCGTTTAAAGAATTCGCAGGATAAAGGTGTCATCGATTCGTCTTGGAAAATGTCACCTCCTGCTGTGCAATGGGAACAGGTAAAACATAAGCGGTGGGATGTGAAAAATATGGAAGTCTACGCGGCTATGGTGGATCGCATGGATCAAGGGATAGGAAACATTATAGATGTCGTTAAAAAAAATAATGAATTTGAAAATACAATAATTGTTTATCTCCAAGATAACGGAGGTTGCTCAGAGGCATTTGGCCGAGCTTCAAATGCTCAAAAATTAGAATCATTTAATTATAAGCCTTTGGGTAAGGACGGGCTTCAGACGAAAATTTGGCCAGAAATGCAAACCCGGGATGGTCGGCCTGTTCGCACTGGTCCAGATGCCATGCCTGGACCTGAAGACACTTTTACTGCTTATGGTCTCGGTTGGGCTAATGTTTCCAATACTCCATTTAGAGGTTACAAGCACTATGGCCTTGAAGGAGGAATTAGTACGCCTTTCATTTTTCATTGGCCAAAAGGGGTGCCAAGCTCAAATAAAAATAAAATAGTTAACGAAGTGGCACATTTAATAGATGTGATGCCAACATTTCTCGATGCCGCAGGAGTGTCCTACCCCAAGCATTTCAAAGGTGAAAAGATTAAAGCCAAAGAGGGTTTGAGCTTGTTGCCAGCAATAAGAGGGGCTGAACTATTGAGAGCTAATCCGCTTGGTTTTGAACATCACGGGAATTTAGCTCTAAGAGACGGACGCTGGAAAATTGTCAGTAATTATCAGAGAAATGCACCAAGGACATGGGAGTTGTATGATATGGAGGCAGATCGAACCGAGCTTAATGATCTCGCAAGTAAGATGCCAGATAAGCTCTCACAGATGGTTGCCCAATATAAAAGTTGGGCACGTAAGGTAGGTGCCATCGACTGGCCTTTTGAAAATAAAAAGTAATTTAAAATCCCAGATTCTGAAGCGTCTTATGATTGTGTGTTTGAGATTTAAATATTTTGTGATCGGAGTGATTTTAACCGCAATTTTGCTCCCGTTGCACTCTGATTCAGCTGAAAAAATACAGGATAAAGTCTCATTTGCTTCGGATATACGGCCCATACTGAGCGACAATTGTATCAGGTGCCATGGTGGTGTCAGAAAAAAAGCGGGATTAACTTTTTTGTCGAAATCGATTTCACAAGGAAAATTGAAATCAGGGAAAATCGCTATTGTTCCTGGAAATATTGAAAAGAGTGAGCTCCTGCATAGGGTCGTCACTACTAACCTTGATGAGAAAATGCCACCTGAAGGTGAATTAACTCAAAAAGAAATTGATCTAATCAGGTTGTGGATAGCACAAGGCGCTGCATGGGATGACCATTGGAGCTTCATTAAACCACAGGGAACAAAACATGATTTTCAAAATAATCCAGAAAAATTCACAAATCCCATTGACCATTTTGTTTGGAAAAGACTATCAGGGCGCGAGTGGGAGATGTCTCCTGAAGCGGACGTAGAGACACTCATTAGGCGCCTGTTTATTGATGTTATCGGTTTAAATCCCAGTGAAAAAGAATACAGTAACTTTTTATCAAATTGGAATGAGCATTCCTATGAGGAACTTGTTGATAGGTTGCTAGAATCTCCCAATTACGGTGAACGATGGGCTCGATTTTGGCTGGACCAGGCGCGATACGCCGACTCGGATGGCTACGAAAAAGACCGATCACGGCCCAATGCATGGCGTTACAGGGAATGGGTTATCAATGCTATTAATGAAGACATGCCTTTTGACGAATTTACGAGGCTTCAACTTGCGGGCGATATCATATATCACCGAAGTTCCGAAGAAAATCGTAATAAAGAAATGTTGGTGGCGTCTGCATTTCATCGTCAGACACTTTTTAACACTGAAGGAGGGATTGATAAGGAAGAGGATCGTGTAAAAAGGGTTGTAGATCGAATCATTACGACCTCTCAAATATGGACAGGTCTGACAATCGGATGTGCTCAATGCCATGACCATCCATATGATCCTATATCTCAAAAAGAGTTTTATCAGTTATTTGCTTTCTTCAATAACGACACCGAGCCTAGAACCAAAGTTCCTGTTATTTATAATTCGGAGACCGATGATAAAAGTCAGTTAATGGATGCGGACATTATGGGGATGCTTGAAAAGGATAAAATGAGGCAAACATTTATTTTTCATAGGGGCGATTTCCAGCAACCTAAGAAAGATGCGGGAGTCGTTAATTCAAGAACTCCCGAAATTTTTGGCCCGATCAAGAGTTCTGAAGAAAATTTGAATCGACTGGATTTGGCCAATCAATTGCTCAGTGAGGAGAACCCATTAACTGCGCGGGTGACGGTAAATAATGTATGGCAAAAATTATTCGGTCGTGGACTTAACCCAACATTGGATGACTGGGGTTCTCGCGGGGCTTCGCCTTCTCATCCAGAACTATTAGACTGGCTCGCATTGGAGTTCAGAGAAAATGGCTGGAGCAGAAAATGGCTGATCAAAACCATATTGATGTCAAAGACATACCGGCAGTCAAGCCACCATCGAATAGAATACGAGGAGGTTGATCCGAAAAATAATCTCCTTTTTCGCCAAAATAGAGTCCGATTAGACGCCGAGCTCATACGGGACATATTTTTACAAGTGGCAGGTTTGCTTGACCGAAAAGTTGGAGGGCCTAGCGTTTTCCCTCCTTTACCTCCAGATGTCGCTGCTCAAAGCTATGCAAATAATTTTAAATGGGTAACCTCGAAAAATGGCAATCAATACCGTAGGGGAATATATACTTTCTTTAAAAGAACAGCTCCTCACCCCAATCTGATTCTTTTTGATTGCACTGATTCCAATGCAACAAACAGCCAACGAATGGTCTCAAATACCCCTTTGCAAGCCCTTGCTACGCTGCAAAACCAAGTTTTTATGGAAGCCTCTCGGTATTTTGGTCTCAGACTTTTCAACTTCAATACCCAAAGCGGATCAAGCAGATCTGAAACCATAAATTTTGGATTCAAAGTCTCATTATCACGACCAGCTAGCATCCAGACTGAGATCCCAACAATTGAGAATTTATTTCAAAAAGCTCAAGCATTTTATTCAGAGAATCCAGAAATGGCCGCAAAACTTTGCGGCCAAATCGGTGAGAGGGCCCACACTAATGGCAATGCAGATCTTGCATCATGGATTGTTGTGGCTCGAGCGATTTTAAACTTGGATGAGGTGATTAATAAAAACTGATATGAGGAACTAAAGTATGAGTCAGGTAAGAAAATATTTTCAGTCAATGAGGCCAGATTCCGTGGCCAATTTAGTGAATGCAAGTCGAAGAGATTTTTTATGCTCGTCTGCTTCAGGAGCCGGGGCGCTTGCTCTACTTACTTTGATGCATCAGGACAAAGCCTTAGCTTCATCAAATCAAGTCCCTGAGGCATTGACTCATTTTGCTCCAAAAGCCAAAAGATGCATTTTTATTTTTATGGCAGGCGCTCCAAGTCAAATTGATCTTTTTGACGACAAGCCAGAATTGAAGCGTCTCCATGGGAAAAAGATGCCTGATTCACTTTTGAGCAAAGTGAGATTTGCTTTTATCAAGAAAGAAAGTGCCACTCTAATGGCCTCAAAAAGAATCTTTAAAAAGCATGGTCAAAGTGGGATGCTTTTTTCCGATTTGTTACCTCGTTTAGGTTCATGTGCTGACGACATAGCAATGATTAAGTCAATGCACACGGACCAATTTAACCATCATCCTGGCCAATTAGTGATGCAGTGCGGCAACGGGGAGTTTGGGCTTCCAGCCATGGGGTCCTGGATTAACTACGGCCTTGGATCAGAAAACCAAGATTTACCTGGTTATGTTGTACTCACAGCTGGCAGAGGATCTAGTGGAGGGGCAACTCTATGGCAAAGTGGTTTTCTCCCATCGGTATACGCTGGAGTACGATTCAGAAATCAGGGTGCCCCAGTATTAAACCTGGATTCTCCGATGGGTCTGTCGAGTGATTTACAAAGGCAGACTTTGGATGCGATCCGGGCCATTAACCAGAGCCGGTTTGATTTGGTGAAAGATCCTGAAATACAAAGCAGAATAGAGAACTATGAGCTTGCCTTTAGGATGCAAATGGCTGCTCCTGAATTGACTGATTTATCGGCGGAGAGGCAATCAACCAGGGATCTCTACGGAGTTGATAGAGAGGACATTGAAACGGGGAAGAGCACTCGTGGAGGTAGCCCTGGTCAATTCAAACTGTTTGCAAAAAATTGTCTTTTAGCCAGAAGGATGGTTGAAAGAGGTGTCCGGTTTGTCAATATCATCCATGCGAGCTGGGACCATCACAGCAATCTTGATAAGGAATTGACATATAACGCCACCATGTGTGATCGACCTATCGCTGGGTTAATAAAAGATTTAAAGCAGCGCGGGCTTCTGGATGAAACGCTTGTCGTTTGGGGTAGCGAATTTGGAAGAACCCCTCTTGGCGAAAATAGACCAGGTCGTGCATCAAACACTGGGCGAGACCATCACCCATATGCTTTCTCTATGTTTTTAGCTGGGGGAGGGATCAAAGGCGGCGTAACCCATGGTGAGACGGATGATATTGGTTGGAATCCTGTGAAGGATCCTGTGCATGCCAATGATTTACAGGCAACCATCCTTCACCTATTCGGTATTAATCACGAAAAGCTCACCTATCTGCACAGGGGCGCCAATCAGCGATTGACGACCATTACGCGTCAATCCAAGGTGATTAGAAATATACTTGCCTGATTTTTTCCTTTTGAAATTGCTAATGTATATCTGATTTGATGGACAGGGTCCCGCTTATTGCAATAGATTTTGCCTTTTTTGATCATGCAAATATTGGTGCAGGTCAGTATAGGTATGTCGTTCAAATTGCTTTAGGCTTTGCGCGAAAATCGGGATATCGATTTCTCATTATTGGCAGTCAGCCAGAACCCGTACCTGAATTGAGGGAGTTGGTCGAGCAGTCGGACAATTGGGACTACGCTTCTGTTCCCCATCACTCTTATCCATTAAATGATCTGGTTTATCACGTGAGATATTCCTTGTTGCTTTGGCGGAAGAGGGTCAATTTATTTCATGCCACCCACGTTTTCGTTCCAGCCCTCCCGCCATGCAAAGTTGTGATGACCAAACACGATTTGATGGAGGAAATATTTGATGAATATAAACAAGTCATCCGTCAAAGGCCTTATCGAATGCATAAATGGGCAACCCGCACTAAGGTCGATAAAGTCATCAGTATTTCCCAATGCACTCATGATGACTTGGTGAAGTATTTTCATATTTCACCTGAGAAAAGTGTCGTCATTCATCATGGGATTGATCATAACCAGCCAAAGAATGTTCCCGATTTATTTAGTCAAAAAGATTGGCAGCCATATATGGAAAATCGACTGCCCTGGATACTCGCTCCTTACAATTTGGAGCCCAGAAAAAACCTGATTGGGTTATGTCGCGCTCTTCCTATGGTTGTGGAAGAATTTCCAGATGTCCGACTGGTTCTATTTGGAAATGCAGCGATCACACCTGAGAGGGTATTAGAATTTGAGAACGAAGTGGAAGCCCTTGGGGTTTCTGATCATATCCATAAAGTTGGATTTGTATCTGACCCAGAACTCACCTGGCTTTATTCCAATACGGACATTTTTGTTTTTTCCACCCAATACGAAGGCTTTGGCTATCCGATCATTGAAGCAATGAGCGCCGGTAGCTGTGTCATTTCAGGTAACGCATCTTCCATGGCCGAGCTGATGGCTGATATCGGTGTCGGGGTTGACGTTAATGATAAACAAAAATTGGCGGAGGCTATCATTGCGCTCCTGGGCCATAAAGAATTACGAGAAGACTTGGCTGAGAGAGGCCAAAGATGGGCGCGTTCTTTTACATTGGAAAAAGTAGTTCGAAAAACGTTCGACACGTATTTGGATGTTTTGAAGCGTGACTCGTAAATTAAACGCATAGGCTTTTGGCGGCCTCGGCACTTCTTATACCATCAAGTGCGGCACTCACGATACCGCCAGCGAATCCTGCTCCTTCACCGCATGGAAACAAGCCTTTTATTTCGGTGTGTTCCAGTGTGTCTGGATCCCTTGGTATCCGAATGGGTGAGCTCGTGCGGGTTTCAAAGCCTAGTAGATTTGCTTCTTCTCCGAGGTATCCCTTCATTTGTGAATGAAATAGTTTCAATGATTTACGGATTCTCCATGTCATCCATTCTGGAAGTATTTGATCTAGCCTGGCCGGCTGAATACCAGGAAAATAGCTCGTTTTTGGAAGATCAATAGAATCCTTGCCTAGAACAAAATCAAGTGCGCGCTGGGCTGGTGCCTGCTGACCACCACCGCCGTGCACTTTGGCATTGGATTCTAAATTTTTCTGGAAAGCGACTCCAGCCATGACTCCGTGTTCATTGGCGTATTCCCTAAGATCTTCTGGTTCTACGCTAACGACAAGCCCGCTATTTGCGAACTCAGAATCTCTTCTGGAAAGACTCATTCCGTTGACAACGACTTCATCGTCTTCAGTGGCCGCTGGTACGATAAAGCCGCCAGGGCACATACAGAAAGAGTGAATCCCGCGGTCTTTTATTTTTGTTGCCAATCTATAGCGGGCTGCTGGTAGCAAACGTGGTCTTTTTTCATTTTTTCTGAGATGGTATTGGAATTCATCGATGAGTTTTTGTGGATGTTCAATTCTCATACCAACCGCAAATGGCTTGGCTTCTTGTTTGATTTTTTTATCTGCCAGTAGTGAATAAATGTCTCTGGCGGAATGCCCAGTCGCGAGTATGACTGCCTCCCCGAGGTGTTCTTTGCCATAGTTGTCTCGGACACCATAGATTTTATTTTTCTTGATTATAAAGTCGATTGCTTTTGTTTGAAAATGAACCTGGCCACCGGCTTCGAGAATACTTTTTCTCATAGCCATAACTACATTAGGAAGTAGGTTTGAGCCAACGTGTGGATGGGCATCGACTAAGATCTGGGATGGGGCACCGTGGCCAACAAGGGTTTTATAAATATCAGCTACAGGACCCCTTTTTTTTGCTCGAGTGTATAATTTTCCATCGGAAAATGTACCCGCACCACCTTCTCCGAAACAGTAATTTGAATCCTCAATAACTGTTCCTTTTCTTAAAAGAGGAGCCAAATCGAACCTCCTCGATGAGGCGTCTTTTCCTCGCTCTAGAATAATGGGGCGTAACCCTAATTCAACGCATCTCAGTGCAGCAAACATCCCAGCTGGACCGCAGCCTATAATTATCACCGATTTGGTTTCATTTTTTAATTTTGAATAGCGGGGGTGGTGGTCCTCGTCTGGGATTTGTGAATCTGTGCTGACTTCCAGCCTGAGATGAATTTTTATTAATCTTTTGCGCGCGTCTATTGAATGCTTTCTGAGACGAATGTCACATATGTGATCAGCTGGAATCCCAAGTGATTTAGCCGCTTCTTTCTTCCAAATCTCAGGATTATCAGAACCCTCTAGAGGAATAATGATATCTATTATTTCATTCAAATTACGTCTTAATATATACGGAAACATTAGCAAATGTCCCGTTTTGTTTTCACTAGTGCCCCTTCCTGAAGCCTTATAAGTATGGTGTATTTGAAAACTGTAGTTTTGAGACAAATACCAAAGGATGAATGGCTGCTACCTATGAAAGAGTCTTAGATGTGACTAACAGAATTTATTATTAAATCAAGTGTGCAGCCAAACCAAATCTCAGGCGCCACATTGAAAAATTATTTAACGAGTGGCCTATTATTGTCGTGGGTGCAACGCAGACCCAAGAGCATCATGGAAATATCTTATTCGGTAATAAATAATTTAGTCTTTCTTTGCCGGTTCCAATTTTGTCCAAGCTGCATCTATCGTGGCTATTTTTTTCTCCAGTGGACCAAAGGCAAGCTCCCTGACCTCATCACCTATTGTGAATTGAAGCCAGCCGCTTGTTCCTGGGGGTAAATAAAATCGGGGCATGTCATTCAAGTCCGCAGTCCCTGCTTTGGTTTCATCAAGTGCACAAGTTCTTTTGACTCCATCAAGCACGCATACTTTAGCGTTAATTCTTTTGCCTTCTTTATTATCCCAAAGTCTGACACCGAGTTCGACTAGGTTGAGCTTTTCTGTCGAATCTTTCGCATATCTTTCCGTGACGTTCACTGCTGCAACCGAGTTATTCGATCGAGCCCATACCATGGGGAAGGTAATTCCATTTCTTTTCCATGAAGTTGCATAGATAGCATGTCGTCTTTCATTAGCTTTGGCTTTGGATGCATCACCGACAAACCACCCTCTATTCAATCCTTTGGGATCGTATTCGTCTGCTCCTGCAAAGTGCCAATCACCATCCCAGATTTCAACCCAGGTGTGATTTCCTCTTCCATTTGTCCATAATGGAGTCCCCACTGCTCGTGCCGGTATGCCAACAGATCGACAGGCCTCAACAAGGATAATAGACAGGCCTGTGCAGGTGGCCATTCCTAGGGATGTTGATTCTTTGAGGCTTTGGTTCGGACGTTTCCGCCCAGTGTTGTAATGGACATTTACAATATTAAATATGTTTTTATTGAGGAGTTGGGCAGCTTCAGCGCCGGTTTGCGCTTCCTTAACAACTTTGGTAGCCAAACTAAATAATTTTTTTCTCCAAGTGTCCCGTGTTTCATCAAAAACGGCATAGGGAAGAACATCATTAAGAAAGATTGATTCTGGAACTTTAGCTGCCCATGGAAATGCTTTGCGTGCCTCGAATGCAAAATCTAAATTTTCGATTAGAAACTCCGTGCTTAATGAGTTTTTGTCATTCTCAGGCATGTGGAGAACTAGAAACCGTGCTGCTTTCTGGCCGCTTTCACCGTATTTAGTTTGCGCATAAGAAACGAATTTTTCGATAGGATCAGCCGATGCTGTAAGGCTCGTCAATAGGCATACTAATAAAAATTTCATGGTATTATTTTGATTTAAAACCATCGCATCGTCAACGAGCGGTTTCAATAGAAATGAGTATTACTTGAAGTTCCTGCTTGTCAATTGTGGGGTGGCTTTGAGAGGGTTGGACATGGAAGTGAAAAAGGAACCTAATTCTCTGGATCGACAATTTTATTTGCGTGCAGATGATTTCTTTCCCGCCAATAAAGACTGCGCTCTAACTTACGATGATCTGACGCTCGCGACTCTGCATTCCGAAATTCTGCCCAAAGATACGCAAATGGAAACTCGCCTCGCTGATGGGCTTGAGTTGCACCTTCCTATTGTTTCGGCTGATATGGACACGGTTACTGAGTCGAGAATGGCAATCGCCATGGCTCAGAATGGAGGGATGGGGCTCATTCACTATAACATGCTGGAAAAAGAGCAGCTCAAGGAGGTTTCAAGAGTAAAAAATCACGTCCATGGATTGATTCAAGATCCAATCACAGTTCATCCAGAGCAGAGCATATTTCATGTCTTAGAGCTTATTGCCAGGAAAGGTTTTACCTTCAGTACTTTTCCTGTCGTCGACGATCACGGTAAACTGATTGGATTATTACCAGGAAGCGTCGTCAGACCTCGTTATTCTGAGAGGCTAGTCAAGGAGGCCCTAACGCCGAGAGACCAAGTTTTTACTTTAGCCGAAAAGGAATTGGGAAATGATGCCATCGCGAGAGCCGACGAATTTTTCGCCGATCATCCAAGAATTGATAAGTTGATGGTTGTCGACAGCGAGGACAATCTGCGTGGTCTATTTACTTTATCTGACGTCGATAGAATCACCCAAGAGCGACAAGCTCAATTTAAACCTGCTAGGGACTCACAATTTCGTTTGGTATGCGGGGCAGCTATTTCGGCAACTCGAAATTCTGTAGGTGAGCTGGATAGAGATAGAATTGCCACCCATGTTGGGGGACTGGTTGATCGTGGTGTGGATGCAGTAGCTGTATCCACTGCGCACGGGCACACCCAAGGAGTCGGTGATACAGTCCGACTCGTCAGGGAAATATTTCCTGAACTCCCAATCATTGCCGGTAATGTTACCAGCGGGGCCGGGGTTGAATTTTTAGCCCAATGCGGCGCCAGCTGCATAAAAATAGGGCAGGGGCCAGGGAGCATTTGCACGACCAGAGTGGTAGCCGGTGTCGGTATACCTCAAATGACGGCTCTTTATTTAGCCTCAAAATCAGCACAAAATTCAGGCGTTAGTATTCTTGCTGACGGTGGTATTTCCAAATCTGGAGACATAGTGAAAGCATTAACTATTGCTGATGGCGTTATTTGTGGTGGCATATTGGCCGGGTGTTCTGAGGCTCCTGGTGAGATAATGGAAATTAGTGGCAAATTATATAAGCAGTATCGAGGTATGGGATCCATTGCTGCCATGAAGGCTGGCTCAGCAGCTCGCTATGGCCATAACACTAAAGATTCAAATCGCAAGGTATCAGCCGAGGGAGTTGAGGCCCTTAAGGAGGTCTCTGGCTCAGCAGATAAAGTTTTAGGGCAGCTCATCGGAGGCATCCAATCAGGCATGGGATATTTGGGAGCCAGCACTTTGCAAGATTTGAGGAATAAGGCCAGGTATATTAAGATTAGCTCTGCTGGACAAAAAGAATCATCCACACACGATATTGTTGAATTAAAAACTGGGACATAATATACGATTGAACCTGTAGCCAATTATCGTTTTGAATTCAAAACATTACCGATGAAAAAAGTTTTCAAGCAGAAATTGCCTTTCACCTGTTCACCGTTAATTTTTTAGGGATTCTCATTGCATGCGGAATCACTCATAAGAAAATCGCTCATAAAAATTTTATGAGCGAACTGACCTGTGTGTTAGGTCAAAATTTCAAAGTGATCTAAGATGAGAATTTTATTCGGCTTGTGCGACTGAAATGGCCGTTGTGTCATTTGAAGATGAACTTTTAATTCCGTCTGCAGGTTTATCTTCCCATGAGAAGATCTTCAAACTTTTCAAAGAACGAATGAAGACCTGATTGTCTGCAATTCCAATATGAGCCCATGTATCATCTTTGGTGACTTCTAATGAATCCGTAATCCTGAACTCTTCAGGGGAGGCTGGAATCAGGAATAGTTCTCCTTTCGAAGACAGAACTAATAGATTTTCCCCGTTAGTAATGACTGAGCAATATTTTCCAAAGCTTTTATCTGAGGTCCACTCGATTTCTCCGGAGGTTGTATCGATACACACGAGGCGCCCGGATCTTCCATGGATGTATGCGTGTTCTTCAACTAAGACCGGACTACTCATATAACCCTGGAATTTTTGTTGCCATGATTCTTTCACTGACCATTTTTCAGTATCGATCTTAGATAGTTGAAATAAGTGGGTCTTGCCGCCATACGTTGCGGTTAGTATGCCATTTTTGGTGAAGGTAGGAGTGAGGATGTTCATCCCACGAAAAGCGGGAACATTCTGTGACCATAGTAATTTACCGGTCTCAAGATTGATTCCAGTCAAAGAATTTCTTCCCAGTGCTACCAATTGCCTTTGGCCCTGAATTTCATGAACCATGGGAGATGAAAAGGGACTGGACCCCATGGCGTCTTTAGATGTTTCAGAAGTCCATTTGATCGTACCGTCATCCGTATTCACCTTAACAACCCCTCCACCGGCCTGAATATACAAGTCATCCCCAACCACAATCGGAGAACACACACCACCGAAGGATGGTTCCGGTGTCGATAGTTTTTTTGGGAAATCCAGATCCCATATGATTCTACCCGTGTTTTTATCAAGGCAGACAAGCTTTTCCTGCATACCCAAGACAAACAACTTGTTTTTGTGAATCGCAGGGGTAGAGCGTATCCAGCTCCCATTCGACCTGGCAAAAAAAGGAACTTTCATGCCGCCAGGCCATGATGCACTCCATATTTCTTCGCCTGTTTCTCTTTTAAATGCTACGACTTTCTCTGTCTTGCCATCAACAGATTCTGTTGTGTAGATCGTGTCTAGATCGACTACAGGTGAGCTGTAGCTCTTGCCAAGACCTTTTGACCAAATCATTTTCAAATTGGATTCATTTAGGCTTTCGGGCCATTCTTTTCCAATATGCTGACCATTCCTCTCTGGACCACGCCACTGAGGCCAAATTTCTTTGTACGAACCTTCTGCTAACGCTTTGAAGGATGTCTGCCCGAGGATACAAAGGATAATCATATACGCCGCTGTGAACCAATAATTCATGATTAAAATCTTCGTCGTTAAGTAGACAAAAACCACAAATGTCTAATATTTGTCTATAACAAATATTCATTTTGGGAAAAGTATTACCACTTTAACGACTTTTTAACCCCGACTTATCTTTTTAGAGATTATGAATTTTCGAATTTAGCCCGAAACAAACTTTATCTGGTAACTCATTTTAAAATTTTGTCCTGCAGCTAAAGATGGCTCAGGGCATCAACTTATATTATTGCGAATTCGGTAACGGTTTTTATTTTAGACTCATATTTGGAATTCGGTGTGATCCTTCAGAAAAATAATGCTTCACATGCCATAGCAACTGATGGCGCCAAAATGGAAAAAGCTGAGCATAAAAACGCCTTTTTAGCTGAAAAATATATATTGATAGGAAATGTAACTGATCAACTGTCAATAGGGACTTGCAAATGATGAGATAGAATTGGTTTCTGACACTTCTGGATATGCCTATAGCTTGATCTATAGCTTTTGGACATTTTGGGAAAGAAGGCTTAATAAGCTTTCATCTCTACCCTATTGTTAATATTTCACGGAGGATTAGAGGCCCAAAGTCAGTTGGTTTTGTGATGAGCCTTTGGGAGTTGAGTTTGATTTTCTTTGTCTTCTGCTCCCGTGCTTTTGGTAGACCTTTTTGGATTGGTCCTTAAAGTTCTCACTCTTCCTGACAATCGATATCTTTTTCCGCGCCTCCCTTGTTGCTAAATCATGTGAAACAATGGGCATTGGATAGTCGACGCCAATTTGGAAATCATGTTGGTTATCTGAATATGGATTCATTAGCCATGGTTCATGAATCCAGGTGTCAGGTAAGCATTTGAGTTCTGGCACCCATTTGCGAATGAAGGAGCCATCGGGATCGTGATCCTTTGATTGTTTGACTGGATTATATATTCGCAAGGCATTGATCCCCGTGACTCCGGATTGCATTTGAAGCTGGCTGTAATGAATCCCTGGTTCATAATCAGTAAATAAACGAGCCAGATGGTAGCCTGTTTTGCGCCAGTCTAACCAAAGGTGATAACTTGCGAAGCTAACCAACATGGCTCGCATGCGAAAATTAATCCACCCCTTGTGGATCAAACTTCTCATGCAGGCGTCAATAAAAGGATATCCTGTTTTTCCTTCGCACCATGATATGTAGTAATCCTGATTATGTTCATTTTCTCGCATACCCTCAAAAGACGGATGCATGCACTTGTGTTCAATCTCTGGTTGGTCTTCTAATTTTTGTATGAAGTGACAGCGCCAAGATAATCTAGAGCCAAAAGCAGATAAATTTCTCTTCCAGTATTTTTTTTCTTCAGTTGGCAATCCATCCCGCCTGAGTTTTAGGGAATGGACGACTTCTTTCATAGAAATTGACCCCCAAGTTAGGTGCGCCGACAGTCTTGAGCACGTATCTTCTGATCGACCTGGAGCCGATATGTTCTGCGCGTATTTTTGTGCCCTTGATGTTAAAAAACTTTTTAGAATTTTTATGCCCTCTCGTCGGCCGCCCTTTTGGGGGGAGGCGATGGGATAATCGCCGAACATTGGGTCTTCTTTATCTGGAATATGACCTTCTTGAATGTCTGCTATTGGCTTTAGATGTTCGGGCCTTGTGATAAGGTCCTGTGCCATTCGGATATTTCGTATTTTTGACCAATCGTCGCGTGACCTCAATCGCCTCACAACCCCATTACAAGGGTATTCATTAAGATCAACTTCGTTAGACTTGCACCATTTAATGACTGAAATATCTCTATTATATGTCCATCCATTTCCTGTTTCCTCATGAGCATAAATGGCATTTATCTGGAATTCATCAGCGAGTTGTTTCAGCGCGGCTGGGACGTCATTTATTTTTACCACCAAAGATTGACCTAACCGCTTACAATCATGACGCAGTTCGACGAGACAATCATGGATGAAGTGCCAATGGCGTTTGGATGCAAAAGGCTGTCGCCAATAATCTGGTTCAACGACATATAAGGGTAAAACAGGACAACCCTCTAAAGATGCTTCGAAAAGGGGCGCGTGATCGTGAATTCTCAGGTCCCGTTTGAACCAAACAATGTTAACAGGGTCCTTCACACCATTAGACCAAATATATTGAGTGTTAGCGTCACAATGGCTATCAATGTAGCCTGAAGACGTATCTGGAAAAACCAGGGTTCAATAATCTCTTTTTTCTTCAGCGTTAGATCTATAAGTATGAGGTAGACAAAACTTGCCGCCAAAATAAAAAAACCAGCTATGGCAGGTACAAGCAGGGAGGACCAGGATAGAAGGGCAATGACATTTGAATGTATAAATAAATTCATTGGCGAGTCTTTAAATAAAAAGACCCCCCAATGGATCCCCGCTACAAAAGAGACAATTATAGCTCCGTATGCCGTCGCGATAGTCACCAGGTCTATACCAAAGATATCATCTATAAAAAATTGCCCTATACCTGCAAACAAAAAAGGAAGTGTTCCTGCGTAGGTTAGTATTTTAGCTGTGAGTGATTTGTTTTTCATATCATGTCTGGCTTCAACGCAATTAAATAAGCTTACAATTTACCAACACTGAACCTGATGTCCAATCCGCGCAGAAATTTTTCCCAATTTATGGTATGGCCGTTCTAAAAACCACCCGGTGATGGTTTATATATTGGGCTTGTTTTTTCCATTAAGCTCACATCTTTTGTCAACCCGCATCTCAGCAATGATGCGGCGGCCAAGTTGAAATAACTAGTGTCTTCCTCATGCTTGAGAATGCTGGGGGGAAGTTGGGATTTTTTAGAGTATTTCAGACAGTAGTTTGTCATTATTTGTGCATCATCGACATGAGAATTCCCCTTATCAATACCACTAACCAAAGCTTCGAATAATAAGACTTGTCTCTCTTTCGGGGCAAATCGCTTTGGATCAATCAGAATATCAACATCTGGATCATAAAATTTTATTTTCCGAAAGAGATAAGTCATTATGGGGATGTTCATGGCTAATACCTGGGCTCCAGCACCTGCTGACCACGGTCGACGGCCCTCACCGTTGCGGCCTTTCGTGGCCAGCATTAAATCATTGCGCATTGGGACGAACAAGGGAGCCTCAAGGCCTAAAAGAAGCCCGCTTTTCCGGATTGTTTTAGAAATATGTGGGATAAGTTCGTCTAGGCTCGTTCCGGTTTTCTTTGAGTTACAGTGAACATCAATAAGGCACCACCCGATGTTTCCAAGCTTTGGTGAGCCTATATCAATGGCACAAATACTGTAGGGCTTATCTGTTATCAAAATACTCATAGCCGTCATTTATGATGCATCATATGCAGGGAAATGCCAGTAATGAGGTGGTTTCAGATAAATGGGTTACTTTATGGATGGCATGGAAAAGGGTTGAGTTGGAGATTGTAATAATAAAATAAAAATTTTTCCTCAACCTCTGAATCAACGCCATATATCCATTTATTTAGTATCGTTCCAAAAATTTGCATTTTATGCTCGCAGCTTGAAATTCCAGGTGAACCAAATGGCTGCTTATAGTCAAATCATCCATTAGCATGTCTGGACAATGCTAAAGTTCAACCTGACGAAATCACTTGCTTGATAAATGCTTCCTGAAATTCAATTCATTAAGAAGGTTTTGCGTGAAATTAGTTGCAGGCCCTTTATCATTTTACCAACGTTTATATCAAGGGTTACTGATTTGACTGTTTCATAACAAGCTGTGTGGCTAGGCTGGGGCGATACAAAGAATTGGGGATCACACTGAACTTGGGATTATTTAATAGTTATTACGAGAATAATACGCCCACCAACGTCCAAATATAGCATAGGTCATCTTCCCTATGGATTGCTTGATCTGCTGTAAATATAATAGGCATTAGGTGCTGGGGGCGGGGTCTTTCCATGGTCGTTTGTGTAGGACAAATTCCGATCCTGTTCATACCATTTTCCATCATGTAATTGCATTGAGGCATGCCAGGTGCTCCCATCCGGCTGAAAAACCGTGAACCTCGTGAGCTTATCGCTAACTTCAATTCGAAACGGCATGGTTGGTCGAGCATAGATAAGCTTTCCATCAGAGTGATAAAAGCTCAGCTGCTCCGTGTAATGGGTCATGACTTTAGTGCGAAAAGAGCCATCTGGGTTCGTGTGAGTCCATATCCCTTGCAGATTGTTTCTGACGGTTGCCTCAGCATTTCCCGAAGTTAAATACACAACATCAAAATACACAGTGTCAATTTTTGCTAACTTTTTTATGCTTTCTCTTGGACTGATAGTTCCTGGCCAAGGACCTATCCCATTCTCTATTTTTGAGCGTTCTTTCTTGGATATGCCGCCGGACGTATCATTTCTTTTAATTTCAAAGGCTCTGAAAGATTCCCGGCTGCCTTTGCCTTTGTGAAATAGAAGTTCTTGGAATTCCCAACTAAAAAATTTCTTGTTGGCTTCGGTAAATTTTTGGTAAAGCGGGCTCAATCCCTCATCTACGATCTTTAAAAAATTTTCCATTTTTCCTTTTTTCGGCTCCATAAATTTGACTCGGATAAAAAGGTCTGAGGGCTTGAGCTGAGCTAGGCGACTCATGTCGTTTAATGGAATCATTGAGCAATCACGCAACTTTAATACTTGGGTTCCGATAATGGTTCTTGTTTCGCCCGTTTTTTTGAGAAGATCATTTAGTTTTTCATTTCCCACCAAGTTTCCCAATTCTGCCCAGTTATATACCATTTCTAAGTCTTTTAATGACCTGAAAGTTTTCCATGACACATATTCATATCCTAGGCTGTTGGTTCTTGCTTTTGCTAATCCCCAGGACAATATCTTACCGCGTTTCGCCATAATGTTATGAATGGCCAGCCACTTTTTTTCCAACTCTAAATATTCTAATTCCTTCCCGTCGGCGACATCCAACTTTTCAAATACAACATAGGAATAGGGAAATCTTGCTTGTTTGAGCCTATCAAAAAAGGGAACTTCCTCTGAAACAGCTGGAAGAAGAAAAATATTCAGCAATAATAATCCAATTAAATGCCTGCACACATGCTTTTGGTTACTATTCATCATTGAGAATATTAAATTAAAAGTATCAATTTTCAATTCAAAAGGATTGATTTTGTGCTTATTTGCGTTGGACTTTGGGATTAATTTCCAATTGTGTTGACCATAAAAGCAGGTCAAAGAAGTGACCCCACATCGCATACACATCGGGGCTTACCCGTATAATAAAAAAACCATGAGAACGGAAAATCATTGTCTTTGAAATTGTGACGTATTTGTCGTTTATTTAGAGCAAATGAATTGGATTTGTTGTAAATTATTGATTGGCAAGTGTAATTCGATTAACTAGATCTTTGACATATTAGCGTTTTGTTAATTTTGTCCTTGCTATTGGTAAGTCCTATAGTTTTTGCCTATGATCACCTTGATAACCAAGCAAAGCTTTTTTGATTCTTAGTTTGCTAGAGTTAAACCGGGCAAACTTAAGAGGTTTCGGGTGTTGATTTACAAACATTGGTTTCCGACTGATCAGCAGCTGCCATGGTGCATCCTGTTTTTTAGCAAATTTTAAGAAACAGCTTCCTCGCGTATCTTATCCTTAGAATCAGCATCTTAGGCTAGCCTTCACGTAAAGAGCCGATCCCTCAAGTCATTGAACACCATCTAAGTAACTAAGGGCTGTGTTTAAGAGGCCTACCGAAGGCTATGCAAATCCTTTTAAGATCGTTCTTAGGACTATGAGCCGGAACATGCTGGAGCAAAGCCGTAGCTAGCCTCATATTAGTTTTTTTAATAATGCCATATTTTATTGCGGAGAGGTGTGGATATTCAGTAAGCGAAGGACCTGCGTCTCTGTTTAAAGCTTTACAAGTCACCCAACCTAAAAGGACCTTAGAGAGACAGAGTGACCGTTTGCAAAAATGTGGTTATTAAATCTAAGATTTAGTTTGGATCAGTTAGAACCGGTGAGTTATTCGTGGTTCATGGATGAATAATGGCGGAGAGAGAGGGATTCGAACCCTCGGTACCGTTTCCGGTACGACGATTTAGCAAACCGTTGCATTAGACCACTCTGCCATCTCTCCGCGCGGTCCTTTCAAAATAATCAGAAATTTAGAACTTAAATCAAGTGATAAAACAAAAAAAATAACATTGGTCCTTTTCTCATCGGGTGATCTTTGATGAAAAGGTTTTAATCTAAGCCCATTATTCCCGGAAACTGAGCGGTATTCTATTTGGAATCGAGAGCCTCGAGCATATTTTGATAGCGTATGACATTTTTCTTTGCTCTATCGAGATCCCCTTTGGCGTTTTGGAGCAATTTTTCAATATCTTGCCTGGGTTGGATTAATTTCCACGATCCATCATCAGCTTTACTCAAATGTTGCGACACGAAGCGCACAGGGAGTGCAAAGCTTCTTATTCTGGAGGATCTAGCTATATTGATTCCCACTAGCTGTCCGTCTGAGTTAACGATTGGAGTACCGCAGTCTTCGGGGGTCAGTGGTATATCGTGCTGGATAGCCGTTTTGAATCCATTTCTTACCTTGCTAAATCGGCCTCCCTCCATGTTAAAGGCTATGGGCATTTTGTTTACTCTACTTTCTAAAATGACATCAAATTCAACTTCATTGTCATCTCGGTTTACCAAAAAGGTAACTTGATCACCTGGTTCGTATTGGCCGATTTCACTGATAGCCTGATCGCTGGATGCGATCTTTGTTTCATTTACTTTCACTAATATATCGCCTCGTTTGATGCCTGCCTTTTGGGCCGGGCAATCTGGAACGATGTCACGTATGAAAACATCGTTTGGTCCTTGTGCCAAAACAACGCCGAGGAAACCTTTGTCTCTTTCGATAGATCGCTCGCTAACACTAATGACACCGAGATAGACGATATCTTCTTCAGTGACAGTTGGAGAAATTACAAAATCTCCAACTCCTACAATTTCTGCATTGTCGCCAGGCCACTTTATTGGTGTGAGTTTCGCGTCGTTAAGCTGGACCTTTAAAAGAGCGAGATCGAGTGAGCGGACCGAGTCAACTAGTTCAACTTCGTATGTTTTTTCATCCCTTGTTTTTATTTTGAGTGCTTCCTGTTCTTTTGCTTCGGATGCTTTTGTCAATATCCAGCCGTCGGAGCTAAGGACTATTCCGTGGGCTACTAGTGACTTTCCATTAAGAATGGCTACAGTTGAATCTTTTATACCAGAAACAGCATCATTCATGGCACGTTCGAATTCCTCAGGAATTGTAAATCCCTTGTTCATTTGGTCGATGAGGTCGCTGAAATCCTGAGTTTTTTGAAACCCAACACGCTTTGATAGAGCAGCTTTGATTTCAATTTCACCATCGTTATCCCTCAATACTTTTAAGATGACTTCGTCGCCTATATTGGATTTTGAGATAATCTCTTTCACTCTGCCAACTTCATCGATTTCTATGCCGTCGATCGAAATGATTTTATCATTAGCTTCAAGCCCTGAGATATCGGCCGGAGATGCGACTTTAATTTCTTTGATAATCGCCGTTTCAGGAGAACTCGGGTCGAGTATGACGCCTAGATAAGGAGTTTCATGGATTTGGGCAGGGTTGGGCGGTCTTGAATCCATGGCACTTAAGTTTCCCCATTTTTCGCCCTGATACATCTTATCCCAATCCCTTTCGAAAACAGTCATTGGAACGTGAAAATTTTCAAATAAACTGGACGCAACGAAGGAGTGGATGCCAACAACTTTTCCCTCTAAATCAAATAATGGGCCCCCGGAATCTCCGCCGGTAATTGTGCAGTCGGTCATCATGAAACCCAGTGGCCCAAGTGCATTCCTATGCGGTTTTATGACTCGTCCAAACCTTACCGGAGGTTTCCTTTTCTCATTAAATCCTTGAGGATGTCCCATGGCGACCACCCAATCAGCGGGTGACATGGGGTCGAATCTCACCTCAGCAAACGGCCATGGCCCTTCATCGATTAATTGAACCATTGCCGCGTCCCTATTGGCGTTGAGGCCGAGCTTTCTAGCAGATAGCACGCGACCATCCGGCATTTGTATAGCGCATCTTCTGCTTCTTCCATTTACAACATGCGCCGCTGTAAGAATGAGTCCGTCGGCGGAAACGATAACGCCTGAGCCCCCCCAATCAATACCGACAACAGCTTTTTGGTTTTCCTCGACTAAATTTCCCACCATTTCCTCGACTTTGAAAAGTGACTGACTGGATGAAATGAAAGGACAACTGATCGCGAGTGTGATGATAGTCAGCAGAATGCTTTGAAGAGACCTCGCCAACGAAATAGATTTATTCAGAGTCATTATTCCTCAGTGATTTGTTTAAAATTTGAAAACCAAGCACAAATAATGTGCAGTTGACTCTTAACTTTTGCAAATCGCAAAATTACAGAGCTGCTGAAATAGAGAAAGGGAGGCAACGTAGTTAAGCTGCTCAAGTTTAATAAGTGGCAAAACCCGACAAGGAAAATTTAATTAAACCTCTGGCCAACTGCAGAAGATATTCAGGGAATTAACGAATTAGTCATTGATCTTTCATAAGCGGCAAAACAGAAATTTACAGACCTTTAAACAATCAGAGTCTTTGTCGGGTTGGTCCATCAAACTTGGAACAAGAAAAGGACGGTTTGAAGGAATTTTAAGAAGTGGTGAAAAACACGGGGGGATGGGGAGCTCACGCTGTCCCTGAGCGCATCTATGAAGATTAAAAACTCAGGAGCTTCGTATTCTTTTACAAAGTTTAACTGGCTCGTGGTGGATCGGGTTTCCTAGTGGTAAAACAAATCCAGCAGGTTAGCTTTGTAAGTCATTCAGCCCGTGTAAAATAAAGTGTGACATTTGGAATCGAAGTTGACTCTTTATCATCGATAGCTCTGCTGATCTCCCTGGACTCGTTTTATCTGGAATTTAGAGTATTCCTAAGTATTCTTTTGACGAATCAGATCTATAATGAGCAATTACAAAATTTCAAGTGTTATCAAAATTCCGACTCGCCTATTACTTTTCGTCTTATATTTTACTTTCTCGATTTTTAATTTGACTCAGATTAAGGGCGAAACTGCCATGAGCTATGTCGGGGAAAATCTACATTCCTACAAATTGGCTCACGATAATGAGAGATCTATTGCAAAAATTGCTGCCGCTCGAGATCAATTTGCCAAGTCCTTGACCAAAAATGAATACGCCAAAGCTGTGAGGCCTTCACTCGATCCAGAGTGGAGGGAGTGGAGTAATCTACCACCAAGGCTGGATTATGGTGGTGTTTGTTTAAAAGATCTCAGTCCAAAACAAATCTCCTTTTTTCTAGATTTGTTGGCGCATTCAACGAGTGCATTCGGATTTAATAAAGTAAGGGACATAATTCTAAGCGACGATAAACTGATTGATCCTGCAAATCCGCCTCGCTCGGGGCTCCTATTGGGTTCAAATTACTATTGGGTTGTCCTATTTGGGAGTCCGTCTGATGACGGCATATGGGGATGGCAGATTGATGGTCACCATCTCGGATTAAATGTTCTGATCCAAGGAGGCGAGGTATCTATTGCTCCATCATTTATAGGAACACAACCCTCAAGGTTTAATTATGGAGATAGAACGGACATAACCCCCATGAAGGTTGAAGGTTCAATACCTTATGAATTCATGGCAAGTTTGACCGGAGCGCAGCTTGAAAAAGCTGTAATCGGGCCCAGGACACAAGGTATGCAGGCAGGC
This sequence comes from Limisphaerales bacterium, assembly GCA_965657355.1. Taxonomy (GTDB): domain Bacteria; phylum Verrucomicrobiota; class Verrucomicrobiia; order Limisphaerales; family JAJOIW01; genus JAJOIW01. The sequence continues at coordinate 284,916 of CBFHOE010000004.1, forward strand.
CCGGGGCGAGATAAATTTTTGCCGAAGCCGAGGGGGCTAAGATTAAATGGTCTCAACCAAAATCAAAAAGCCCAGATCATGACGCTCGCCGATGCATGGATTAATATTCTACCCAAGAAATGGGCACAAAAAGAAAGAAACCAGCTAGAGCGAAATATTTCCAAAGGCTATCTTGCATGGAAGGGCGGAATCAAATCTACGGAGCCCGTCTACTACCAATTAAATATCCCAGGATTTTATATTGAATTTTCTCATCAAAATTTGGGCGGTGACCCGTTTAATCACCTACATTCTGTGTATCGCAAAATTGGAAATGATTATTTTGGCAAAGAGATAAGTCACTGAGCAAACTTTTAGTCCTGCTCCTCTAGAAGGTAATTACTATTTAGAGCTGAATCCATATGAAGAAAATATTGTTTAATTCTGGTGGTCATAGTGCAAAAACATCAATAGGTCTCTTATTGATTCGACTCAGTGTTGGCGGGATGATGATCTATTACCACGGTTGGGTAAAACTCATTAATTATAAAGATCTTGCCAAAGATTTTAGTGATCCCTTGGGAATGGGGTCATCTAACAGCTTGGTCGCAGCGATCGCTGCAGAGGTCCTGTGCTCATTTTTAATCATTATTGGCTTGATGACGAGATGGACCTCATTTGGTTTGGTGTTCACAATGGGTGTCGCAGCGTTTGCCGTTCATGGTGGGGCAATCGATAAAATTGAGCTGGCTTTGATGTATTTGATAGCCTCCTTGGGGCTCATGTTCACAGGGGCAGGAAAATTCTCACTGGATGCGTCAATATCCAAGTAAAGATAACTCACTCATTTTATTGGGCTGCTTTTTTTAGGAGCGCTTTGGCGTGCTCCAAAATCTCTGCATCCGTTCCTCCTAACATGCGGGCAATCTCAGCATTCCTCGATAATTTATCCAGTTCCCTGACGTCCGAAGTTGTCCGGCCATTAGAGACGTTTTTTTCGACCAGATAGTGGTTGTCCGCGGCGGCCGCAACAGGGGCTAGGTGGGTGATGCATATCGTCTGCCTGTTGCTGCCAATGGCTTTCAATTTTTCTCCGACTATTGACGAAGTCTCACCACCCACATTGGCATCAACCTCGTCAAAAACCAGCAGAGGAATAGAATCTTTTGAAGCAAGCACGGTCTTAATGCCGAGCATGACCCTGGCTAATTCGCCTGATGAGGCGATACTTTTAAGGGGTTTCAGAGGTTCGCCTGGGTTTGGAGAAAACATAAATTCTATCTTATCCATTCCTGTAGGGTAAAGGCTTTTGGCCTCAGGTTCATTTAAAGTCTCAATATTTATTTCAAAATTATTCTGCTTAAATCCTAGGTCATCAAGGTGAGATTGTATTTCTTTGCTGAGAGGTTTTAAAATTTTGGTTCTCTTGGTGGAAATTTTTTGGGCAAGGTTGATTCTCACACTATCAATCTCATCTATTCTTTTTTTAAATTCCTCAATTTGGTGCTCTCTCTGTTCGAGCGAGTGAAGTTTTGTTTGAGCGTTGTTGGCAAAGTCGAGGATCTCCTCAATCGAATTTCCATATTTTTTTCTCAATGATTGTAGGTTTGAAAATTTTTCCTCTAGTTCATGGAGTTGTGAAGGGTCCAGTTCGAGATTTTCTATATAGTTATTGATTTCATTTTTGAGTTCAGTGATTAAAACTGAGACTTCTTGCGAGAGGTTACCCAAATGTGCTGATTGTGTATCCAGCTGTTCAACCTGATTCAATGCCCGACCTACCTGATGGATGAGGTTAAGGACTGATGTTTCTGATTCAGACAAATTATGAATGGCCTCTTGGCATAAGGTATTGATTTGGGCTGCATTTGAAGCTCTCTGATAGGCGCCTTCTAGGTTGTCCTCATCTTCAGGAGATAATTGAGCATTCTGGATTTCTTGAACTTGAAATTGTAAAATCTCCACCTGGCGAGTAAATTCTTGTTCGTCCATAGCCAATTCTGTATTGGCTTGAATGAGGGTTTGTTTTTCTGCACTGAGCTCAGCGAGCCGCATTTTCAGATCCTCAAAGTCGCCGCATGAATCGACGATATCTATTTGTCTTCCAGGTTTGTTGAGTGATTGAGCATCGTGAGGGCCATGAATATCAACAAGGTGAGCCCCAATCATGGCCAGATTTTTGACCGAACATGGAGAACCATTTACAAATTGCTTGCTCGACCCACTGGCTGACAAGCTTCTCCGAATAATCAATTCGTCATCATCGCAGGGTTCTAAACCTAGCTCCTGGAGTGCCTCTTCTATTTTGTCGATCAATCCTGAGACATTAAAAACAGCCTCTATCAGGCATTTTTCACAGCCCGACCGAATCACTGATTTATCGGCTCTACCACCGATAAGTAATTGAATCCCTCCAATAATGACCGACTTGCCAGCACCTGTTTCACCAGTCAGGGCATTGAATCCATGGTGAAAATCTATAGTTAAATCTTCGACCAAGGCCAAATTTTTAATTCTGAGGGTCGTCAACATGTCTAATTAGTCTTAGTATTCATCAAGTAAAAGCTTACTCAAGCGATCGTGATGATTGTTTGTATTTGTGATTGGATTACAAGTCTGGAAAAAAGTGAAAATAGAAGACAGCCTAAAAAGCAAGCAAGTAGAAAGAGGAGAACTCCTGGTCACGTTCCTTGGTTCGGGGACTTCGCAAGGCGTGCCAATCATTGGACAGGAATATCCTGAGTCTTTTTTAAAAAACCCCAAAAACCACAGGACGAGGCCCTCTGTTTACATTAAAAGCCATGAATCAAGTATCATCATAGATACGACGCCTGAATTTCGTATACAATGCTTGAGGGAAAAAATATCCCACCTGGACGGAATTTTCGTCACTCATGCTCATGCAGATCATATCATGGGAATGGACGATTGTCGGAGGTTTTGTAAACACGATTCTCCTGAAAAATTTCCGGTTTACGCCTCTGACAAAACTTTCCAACACCTAAAAAGAGTTTTTTCTTATGCCTTTCAAGATGGAGACATTCCATTTGGCTATTTCAAACCGGACCCAAGAATTATATCTAGCGAATTTAAATTCAAGGATTTGGAAGTTGAGCCAGTTTGGCTTCCACATGGCAGAACAACGGTAACAGGCTTCTTGTTTAAAAATAATGAGAAAAAGATTTTTGCTTATTTAACTGATTGCAAAGAGGTCCCAGAAGATGCATTGGAGCAGGTATCAGGAACAGACGTGGTCGTTCTCGACGCGCTTAGGTTTCAGCAGCATCCAACCCATATGTGTTATGATGAAGCTCTCACAACGGCTCGCAGAATTGGGGCCAGGCAGACCTACTTTACCCACCTTACTCATGACTATGATCATGATGTTCACCAGGCTGAATTGCCCGAAGGTATTGATCTGGCATACGACGGTCTGACATTTTTGGCCTCTAGCCCTTTATAAAGCCTATGTTCGGATTCTTTTCATGGACATTGCTTATCCTCATTGCTGCCGCTGGAGTGGAGGTAGTTTCGGGGTACGATGGTTCTCAAGTGGTCATCGTATACAACGTTAAATTTGAGGGGTCGGAATCTATTGCTCAGCATTATGCAAATAAAAGAAATGTCCCATTGTCTCAGATTGTTGGACTGCCTTTGCCTGAAAGCGAAACTATCAGCAGGAATGATTATCAAGCTCTTATTGAAAAACCCATTCTTAGTTTTTTAAAAACTAATGGCTTGATGGATCTCAGGACGGAAAAAGTTAAAAACGAAATCGGTAAAGAAACAGGGCAGCTTGTAATAAGTGGTGAAAGCGCCATTAAATACCTGGTTTTATGCCGTGGAGTTCCTTTGAAAATTAAAAATGACACCTCGTTATCAAAATCGGAGGAGATTGAAAATATACAAAGAAATATGCGAAAGAACGAGGCCTCTGTAGACAATGAATTGGCGGCCTTGCCGATGCGTGTTATCACCCCATTAAGAAGCGGATTTGTCATCAACCCTACATATAAATCCGACTCAAAAGATATCCACACCCCTTTAAATGGGCTTCTTATGGTTACGCGGCTTGATGGCCCATCTCATGAGATTGCTTTGGCTTTAGTCGACAAAGCCGTCAGGGCTGAGAAATTTGGGCTTTGGGGAAAGGTCTACGTAGACCACAGAGGGCTTGAGAATGGAAAATATATTCGGGGAGATAATAATATGAAATCCGTCGTCGATCTATCAAAAAAGAATGGTTTTGAGGTTGTTGTTGAGCCGACGGCTAAGCTTTTTCCCTCGGGGTTTCCGATGGATCAAATTATGTTCTATTGTGGTTGGTATTCAAGTTCGCAAACAGGAGCTTTTTCCGACGGGTACGTAGAATTTTCAGATGGAGCTTTTGGTTATCACCTCCATTCATACAGTGCCTCAACCATACGATCTAAAGACCAAAGATGGGTAGGGCCATTACTCAGCCAGGGGGCTACAGCTGTAATGGGCACCGTTTATGAGCCGTATTTAGAGTTCACACCTAACATGACTATTTTCTGGGAGAAAATATTAGATGGTTATAATTTGGCACAAGCAGGATACTCTTCGTTAAACTGCCTATCCTGGCAAAGTGTCATCGTAGGAGATCCATTATATTGTCCTTTTAAGGATTACCTCGAGGAAAGGCACGCTTTTAACAAAAAAAACAAATCGCCCAATCTTGGCCACTCATTGTTAGCCATTCTAAAAAGGGATGCTTACTACTCTGAATTTGACAGCAGAGAATTGAGAAGCAAAATTCTTGCTCACCCCGATTTTTCTTTAGCAGAGAGGCTCAGTCCAGATTTACATGAATATCTCATAAAGATTATTCCCTCAGGTATTGAGATTGAAAATGTTTTGAATCACTACCGAGCAGCTTTAAGTTTGACCAAATCTGAAATACAAAAACTAAGATTGGCTTTGGGCTTTGCAAATCTTCACAGGACATTTGGTGACCCTAAAGAAGCACTGAAAATATACCAATTTATCTTAACAAAATACGATGCTATCGAGGATAGAAAAAGGGTTGTTTCGCATTTGAACGATCTGACTCAAAAATACGGTGAACCGAAAGATAAAATTCTTTTTCGCCGACTTATCCAAAAACGGGGGCGTTAAAGTTTGAATTATGTGTGGGAGGTTTGCTTCTAAAGGTAGCGCGCGCGAAATCGCCAAGCAACTTGGAGTGGAAGAGATTGCTCTTCCTGAGGAATATAACATCGCGCCGACACAATACGCATCCGCGATTGTTGCCGATCCAGACCCCAGATGGACTTTGTTGCGTTGGGGGCTTATACCACCCTGGGCAAAAGACATCGATATTGGTCAGAAACTCATAAACGCAAGAAGTGAGACAATCATGGAAAAGCCGAGTTACAGATCGGCATTTAAACGAAGGAGGTGCCTCATTCCTTCACTTGGCTACTACGAATGGTTACGCCAAGGAAAGTCTAAGCAGCCATACTTTAATACTTTTTTGGATGACCGTCTTCTTGTTATGGCCGGGATCTGGGAGCATTGGCAATCTCCAGAGGGAACAGAATTGGAGACATTTTCAGTGCTCACCACTCAGGCAAGCCCAATGGTTTCTCACATACATAATCGGATGCCAATCATATTAGAGAGAGACGAATGGGCAATATGGCTGGACCATTCGTCGGAAAAGGTTCACGACCAAATCTCATTGATGCGACCTTACCTCGACGATCAATTTCACTGTTACAAAGTAAGCATGGAAGTGAATTCTGTCAGAAATAATCATTCAAAACTTATTGAACCACTTAATGACACTCCAGATTTATTTCCTGGTTTTTAGCTAGATTATTTTCCAATGCAATAAAGGTGGCCCGATGTTCTTAAATACATTTTACCATTGGCAACAGCAGGCGTGGAGTGGGATTCCTCTCCTAGGTCATATTTAGATACCATTTCATATTTATCGCTGGCCCTGATGATAGTAACGACTCCGGATGTAGAAATAGCAAAAATATGACCGCTAGCCAGGACAGGCGAACCGAAATAGCGCATTCCAGTTCTTTCCGAGTAAATATTTTTACCAGTTTTTAAATCCATCAATGAAACAATTCCCTGGTCGCTTATGAAATAGATTTTTTCATCAACGACCAGCGGGGTAGGAACGTATGGAGCCGAACGTCGGAATTTATAGATTAATTTCGGAGTCATTATTTTTGAGGTATTGTCTGGAGCAGATATCGCAACCACGTAATTTCCGCCACCACCGCTACCGCATGAACCAAATATCATGTCTTTGGAAAAAACTGGAGAGCTTACACTCCTTTTATCAAATAAACCGTCATTCTTTTCCCATAAAACAGCTCCCGTATCCGGTGCAACACCCGTTATGCCGTGTGTCGAACTGTTGAAAACCAGATAGGGCTGGCCTTTGGCAGGTTTAAATAGACAAGGGGTTGAGTAAGCCGCTTTAGTGCCAGATCCTCTTTCTACCCTCCATATCTGATTTCCTGTTTCTGTATCGAAAGCCACCAAATAGGAAACCCCGAGTTGATCATTTGCGAAAATAACTTTATTACCATGAATCATTGGAGAATTGGCTGGCCCGTGCTGACTTTCAAAAGGGCCAAGGTCTTTTTGCCATTCGATATTTCCACTGTGGTCCAATGCCACCAACCGGATATTCTCAGGCGTTCCCCAAGTGAAGAATACTTTGTCCTTGGTTAAAGCTGCGGAAGTAGATGCATGGCTATTGAACCGGTGTATGCTGTAGTCAGATGCTTCGAAGGGTTTTTCCCAAATAATTTTTCCATCTTTTGCGTCAAAGCATATGAGTGTTTGCGTCTGTTCATTACGCTTCACGGTAGACAGAAAGAGTTTGTCTCCCCAAAGAACTGGCGAAGAATGGGCTTTTCCGGGGACAGAGACCTTCCATTTAACATTTTCATCACTCCATTTCGTCGGGATTTCAGCATCAGGGTTTGCTATGCCGGTGCCATTAGGTCCTCTAAATCTAGTCCATTCCTGAGCATTAGCATAATTAAATGCGGTGACTAGGTAGGTGGATAGAAAACAAATCAAGACACTCTTTGAATATTTATTCATCGCTTTACGGGGTTGGTTCTGTGGGCAATTAATACCAATAATAAAAATATGTTTCAACCAGCTTAAACTGGAACAGCTGCAACAGGTTTTGATTTGCCGTATTTTATAATTTGGGTTTGAGCTTGAGTTGTCTCACATCCATTACGGCTGCCTTAGCTTTTTTTACAGCTTTAACCCAAAGGCGATATATTCCTGGTTTCGAGAATTTTAAAATTCCAAGTTCTCGCGGGATGAAATTTTGGAAATGCCCGGTATCCTCAACAACAAAAGGAAATGATTGGCCATGACACTGGACCACGGCATCACTTCCCCCGTGGCCTTTTCCGCACCCTTGATGAATTTCCACAACATATTCCCCTGGAGATATGACTTTAAAATCCCAATAAAACGAATCTTTTACATTTACCCAAAAACCGTTGGTTATCTTGTGTGGTTGTGGTTCGTATTGAAGTTTGGTTGACTGTAATGTTGAATTTTTAGAATGGAGTGTGATTTCGGAGCCCGGAATTTTTTGTTCGGGCAGGACACCTTCACTCGTTGGTATGAGTATCACTGAAAGAGATGATTGGTTATCTCCAGGTTTCGGGTCATTGATTCTAGGGAGCTTCTTTGAATTTGAAAATTCGAGACCAAATTTTCTCGTTTTTCCTTTTTCTATGGTTAATTTTCCCAAATAGAGAGAGGCATTGTGAACTTGATTAAATTTGGTCAGTTTTGTGACCATAGGTTTATTGGTTTCATAATAAAACGATGCTTTGCCCTCAGCTTCGATTGAATTAGTCACAACCCAGGCTTGGTAGGTACCGGGTCGTGATGGGGTATAGTTCCAGACCCATTTATTTGACGCCTCTTGATTTTCCTGAAATGCATGGAGAGAAAGAGTTCCAGTTGGACTTTGATAGAAATATCCTGAAGGCTTCTTTCCTTTGCCTTTTTTGTCGATAGGAGTTTTCCAAGATTGTTGGGAGTGAACCCTGATTGATTTCACTGCATCATGGAGTTTGTCCATCAAAACAACTTTGATCATATCTCCACTAGTGTGAATGGATTTGGACGAAATCTGCTCCCTTTGACCTGTTTCTACCCAGACAAAATCAGTTCCGTTTTTCGGAATTACAATGGTGTCCTCTCTGATTTCGTCCCTCGAGAAAGTGAATATGATTTCGTTTTGAGCGGTTTCATCTTTATTAAGAATTTTAAAAGCATTGGCTTGTGACCATCCAAAATATGTTGCTAACGCAAATAGTGTGGCCAGTCTGATTGAAGTTTTAACGCAGGGAATCATGCTATTAATGGACCTGTTAATCTGAATCGTGGCAATCAAAAAAATATCCTGTAAAGATTAGCCTGAAAAAGCCCATCAATGTATGCCCGCGGAGGATAATTATCGACTTTAAAAAATCTTCTCACCCCACTGGTTGTTTTATCTAATAGGTGGTATATTTTTAATGATATGATCTTGCTTTTTTGTTGAAGCAAACTGATTTTCTAAACCAAAGTTCGTTAGGAGTGACATTATGAGAATGGCAACCTCTGAGTATCAAATTGTGCTTTCGCATAACGATCGAGAATTTATTCATCAGATCTTAGATCCAGACCTCATTCATTCTGATGCATTAAATACATTATTGTCTGACCACGACAGTTTGATTTTGCTTCTGGACAATGTTCGTCTTTACGACGCCGTTATCAATCAAAGCCAACAATTAAGCATATCCACACACCTGTTTTTTTATATTATTCTTAGAAGGGAACTGAAAGAATCCCATATGCAGAGCGTGACTATCCCTGAATACCTTTCGTGGTCGCTAAAGGAATTTTCGATTGATCATCCCATCTGGAAAAAGGATTTAAACCAGTTGCAAACACACTTTCTTAATGCCGTTGACTTCATGGATTTATTAAAATCGGTGAATTCTTATCAAAAGTTTTCACTCGAATTATGGGCAGGCAATTACTATCTCATTTGGTCCGGTATTTTTCATGACTTCCTTGAGCGGAGGGAGGTCTGTCATGGTTCACCCGGTGTTCAATTTTATGAGCGTCTTGGGTTGTCGAGTTTCCATTATGCTCAAAGCCACCCGCTGGCTCAGGAATTTGAAATGACCCAAATTCTAGATGAAATAGTGGGCGAATATTTTACCGTTAGAAAAGTCCTCTCAAGGGTTTCTGATGAAATCCTCGTCTAAGCTAAAACGGGGCTTTTTTTTGCCAGTTTTGTCTTGTGTCAGCGTGTGATACCGACAGTTGTGTTATAATTTAGGTGCGATTTTGTAGTAGCGCTCATCAGTTTCCAATTTATTGTTGAGAAAGACAGCACCTTTGTGCTTTTCTATTTATGGCTAGACGTTGCCTAAAGATGTCCATCTTATGGCATCAAACGGGAAGGCCCAGATTCTCTAAATTACGCTAACTCTATTTTTTGGCTAAATGAAAAATATTAAATATTTGAACGCATTTGTCTGCTCTCTGTTAGCTCTCAGCTTCTCAGTATCCATTTCGCAAGAAAACAGATATCTCAAAACGGAGCCTTTGGTTGAAAAATTGAAGGATTCTGTCAAGCCATGGGATAATTCTAAAACGGTTGTTAAAGTCCCACTCATTGCATGGGGGGCTGACATGCAGACGATTCTGGCTAATGGAAATGGGAGAACCACTCAGCAGGGAAGTATTTTTCAAACTAAAGGTCTCAATTTAGAACTCTATAGAGAGGATGTGTTTGAAGACCAGGTCAGAGCTTATCTCAAAGGCGAAACTCCATTTTTACGAGGGACGCTGGGAATGATTAATATGGCTGCAGAAGTCGCAAATCGATCCCCCTTAACCAAACTCAATGTGATTTACCAATTGAGTTGGTCTGCTGGAGGAGATGCATTGGTTGTCAAAGATAACATCCGCAAACCCACTGATCTGAAAGGTAAAACTGTGGCTGTTCAAGCCTACGGGCCTCATGTTGATTACCTTACGACGGTTCTCTCAAGCGTTGGGCTTAAGCCATCAGATATCACTATAAAATGGGTTCCTGATCTCTTTGATGTCGGGGAGGGCTCCTACAGCCCTGCTATGGCCCTGCAATCAGACAATGCGGTTGATGCTGCCATGGTCATCATACCTGACGCACTAGCTTTGACATCCGGTGGTAACGTTGGTACGGGTGCCGAACAGTCCGTTTCGGGAGCCAAAATTTTGTTATCAACAAAAACAGCTGACCGAATTATTTCCGATGTTTACGCGGTTAGACAGGATTTTGTAGACAATAACCCCGGGTATATTGAAAAATTTGTTGCTGGATTATTGGAAGGTGAACAGGACCTCAGGAAACTCTCACAAGAGAAAAATGATTCATGGAAGTCGCTGGTGAAGGCATCCGCTGGTATTCTTCTTGATGACGATAATGCGGTCGAAGACATGGGAGCTATGTTATCTGACGCATATCTCTCCGGATTACAGGGCAATATCAAATTTTTCCAAGATGGTAAATATTTGCGTCGTTTTGAGGTTCTAAATCAGGAAATTCAATCGGCTTTCACTAATTTGTCGCTCATAAAAACCGAATCTCCCATATCCGGGCCTCATTTTGAATTTGATACGATAGCGGATGTCGGTAGCGATTTTGAGGAGACTATAGAAGAAACTGGGTTTGACCCTAATCTTGTGGCTGCCATTATTTCTAAAAAGAATCAGGAAGATTCACTTGAGGATGGAGAGCTATATTCCTTTGAAATACACTTTTCTCCCAACCAGAATAGCTTCTCTTCAGATCAGTATGAAAATGAGTTTAAAAGAGTCATGCAGTTGGTTGCGACATACGGCGGGGCTTTACTGACTATCGAAGGGCACAGTGACCCACTAGGGTATCTCAAATTTAAAAAAGAGGGTAAGGACAGAGATACTCTAAATAAAATAAAACAAACAGCAAAAAATTTGAGTTACAAAAGGGCCACTTCCGTCAAAAAAAGTCTCATGACATTCGCCGGTGAACTTGGTGTCGAACTCGATGAGAATCAGTTTGGTATCATCGGGCATGGAATCATGAAACCCAACACTTCTGGCGTTGCCTATGATAACACCGGTGACCTCGCATTGTCAGCGGCGCCCAAAACAAAAGAGGAATGGGAATTAAGCAGGCGAGTCGTTTTTCGACTCATTCAGGTTGAAGCCGAAACAAAGACATTTGAACCTATTTTTTAACCCAAAAGAAAAAACTTAATCAAATGAAAGCGTTTCATCGTTACTTTGAAAAATTCATCATATGGGGTATTGCCGCATTTGTCGTAGCCGGATGTGATACGGAATCAAACAATTACAATATCACCGTCAAGCAACGGTCTGCTCCGGAGGTCAGGCAGCCTCAATCGTCATACGAAGAAGCGACACAAGATGCCAAAAAAGTGGAGGATCAAACGAGTAGACTTCAATCAAGAGTGGTCAATGAACCCAAAATCTGGCCCATAAGTTCCGATGAAAACATCGATTTCTCTGACGACTTTATGGCTGAAAATTATTACATCGTCTTGGACGCCAGCGGTAGTATGGCCAAATACGTCCCGACAGGTAATGGTCATGAAAAAAGAATCCAGGTGGCAAAAGATGCTATTCAAACTTTCGTCAAAGGTTTGTCCAGTGACGTTAATCTCGGATTGCTGACTTTCGAGCCCACCAGAGAATTGGTTGAACTTGGTCCTGATAATCATCAGCAAGTATTAAAATATACCAGAAGAATTATTCCGACAGGAAGGACCCCATTGTACAATTCCATAAAAAGAGGTTCACGAGCTCTTGAGACGCAAGCTCGCCGTCAATCCGGATACGGTACATACAAACTCATAATAGTAACTGATGGCAGATCTACGGACGGTGATCCGTCGAGTTTGGCTCGCGAGATAGTATCTAATTCACCCATTGAAATACATGTCATAGGTTTTGCTCTAAAAACCCACTCACTAGATATTCCCGGGGTTACTCAATACGTTACTGCGAATTCTACGGAAGAACTTATTCAAGCGCTTACTGATGTGACAAAATCAGAAATTGAAATTTTTGATGTTTCAGAATTTAATTAAAATCCAGCTCACCTCAAAATTGCCCTAGTATCCGGAAAGATTAATTTTATCCATGTGGAAATTTATAACAGCAGCTTTGCTTTTTGTATTAGTTCTTGCAGGTGCACTCACCTTCAAATTTTTCCGTGACGAGCAGAACGAGGAGAAAAACCGAAATACGGCCCAACAGCAGAAAGGAACCATAAGCCTTGCCCTGGATGCTTATGCCGGATACTACCCATTGCGTTCCGACCAAATGGTGACCGATATGCTCTCCAAAGGCTACAGATTGGCACTTAACCTTGATGAAGGAGACTATGCAGCTCGCATTGACATGCTGGAGAAGGGCGAAATTGATCTGGCCGTCTTCACCGTAGATTCATTCATTCTTAATGGAATGAAAAATGATTTTCCAGGAACAATAATTGCCGTGCTGTCTGAGAGCAATGGTGCTGATGCTATCGTTGCTCGAGCTGATGTCGCATCCACACTGGATGACTTAAAAGAAAACAAAGACCTGAGAATAAGCTATACTCCAAAGTCTCCGAGTGAGCACCTCCTGAAAGTTGTTGGTTCTCATTTTGGTGTGGATCGATTTCTCGAAAAGCGTGGGAATTGGCGAGTAGGTTCGGATGGATCACAGGAGGCTATGGATAAGCTTAAAAATAACCAGTCGGATGTGGCTGTGATCTGGGAGCCGCACATCACACGTATCCTCGATGACAAAAATTATGTCAAGCTGCTTGGCACTGAATCAACAAAAGGCATTATTGTTGATGTTCTTGTGGCCAGTCGGACGTTTCTTCAAGAAAACGGAGAAGAAGCGGAGCTCTTTCTTTCTACCTACTTCAAGGCCTTGAAAAGGTTGCGATCTGATCGTTCGAAGTTCGTCAGCGGATTATCAAAGATGGAAAAAGTGGATAAGAAATTAGCAGAGAATATGGTTGAGGGTGTTGGCTTTTTCTCTCTATATGAGAATGCCGTTGATTGGTTCGGAATCCCCGTTGAAGGCCAAAAAGCAAATTTTGGGCTCTATCAGACTATAGAACAGACTTCCCAAATTCTTATTCAAGCAGGTGATTTTTCGTCAAGTCCATTACCAAGTGGAGACCCCAGAAAAATATTCATAAGCAAATACATTGAAAACCTGCTGAACTCTTTTGATCCAAAGGGTTTGAGTGGTTCTAGTTCGAAAACCGTCTTCGAACCTTTGAGTGACGCTGCTTGGTCGCAATTAAAACCAATAGGAACATTAAAAATAGATCCCATACCCTTTAATACAGGATCGCAAAGTGTTGATACGACCGGAATCGAGTCTATTGAAAAAATAATTGAAACGCTCTCAAGTTATCCCTCGCTTCGAATTTTAGTAGAGGGGCATACTGGAACGAGTGGTATCAGGGAGGCAAACATTGAATTATCGAAACAAAGAGCAGGAGCTGTCGTCGAATCTCTGATTTCTCGATTTGGGATAAATCGAAATCGCCTAAGAGCCGTTGGTGTAGGACCCGATAAGCCTTTGGCTAGGTCCCAGGAAGAGAGTGTGCGTGCCTGGCGAAATAGACTTAGTAGGGTTGAAATAAAATTTCTTAAAGAAGTTTTCTGATACAAATTCTATAGAGCTGGAATATATTGACTTGGATGCGTAGAATGGCTTAGGAGTAAAAAACCAAATATGAGTTCCAAGAATGTTCAAGGCCCTTCAGATGGATTCTCCAGAAGAGAAATTAAAAAAGCTGTTACCAAAAAAAACTTTTCCCATCCCATGACTTTATTTCCTACTTCAGCAGGTCTAGCTGCCACTATCGGCGCTGTCCTGATCGGTGGGCCGGCAGTTTGGGCAATGAGTTTAGGTCTTGTTGGCTTGGGTGTCGTTTCATGGTGTGCAAACCAATTTTTAAGATTTGAAAAGCTTGCCTCCGGGCATATGGCTGCGCTACGTGAGCAAATGAGGATTAAGAGAGAAGAAAAAATAGGTTTGTTACAGCACCAACTTGGAGAATTAGGTTGTCCCTCTGGATCCTCCCAACTTGCCAAATTACATGAAAAATATCAGACCTTCAAAGAGGTTCTCGATCAGAAGTTTAACCAAACCGAGTTTACCTATGGCCGGTACCTCGGGATGGCCGAACAAGTTTATCTCGCAGGTTTAGATAATTTGGAAAAAATTGCTCTATCCCTTAAAAGCGTCAGCACCATTGATGAAAGTTACATCAATAAGGAACTTCATTTGTTGGAGGAAAAAAAAGGGGGATCAACTGATGCTCAAAGAGATGCATTGCTCGATCGGCTGGGGCTCATTCAAAAGTCAAAAGATAAAGTTGACGACCTTTTGGCACAGAATGAGCGGGCATTGACCCAGCTTGTTTCGACTGCTAGCAAATTAACTGAGATTGAAACAGGTCCAGGCCAATCGTCGATGGCTATGGATCAAGCAATGGAGGAACTCGGTAGGTTGACATCTAATATGTCGATATATGATAGGAATTCGTAATTCCTTTTATTTAATAGGGGGGCTTATCATAAGGAACTCTTATAATAATCGAATCAGGCGATTGGCCATTTAATACTAATTCAAAATAAGTAAGCTAAAATTATGAGTGATCAATTAAAGCATTCAAATCAAAGTGCAGCCACCAGTTCGGGAGATTTGGGATTGGACATGCTCTCTCTCTCGGCTCCGGAGGAACTCAAACAAGAACTAGGCCTTTCCACAATTGAAGCCGCTCCCGAACCTGACGTTGATCCGGAACTCGAAGCAAAAGCTAATGCATTTGTAGATGCCGTCTTATCATCCGGCGAAACGGACGAAGACAATCAAGTGCAACAGAAAAATTTAGTTGATAATTTCGGTCTGGACCTTCAAAAGATGGCCTCCAATCGAAGTAAAATGCTTCAGCAGCCAATAAACGACCTTATGAAAAGGGGGGATGATGGCGGTGAGGTTGCTAAGGCTCTTGTCGATTTGAAAAAGGAGGTTGAAGAGCTCAACCCCAACGAATTTGATCTCAATGCTAGTGGGATTTCTAAAATACTCGGAAAGCTTCCATTTATAGGGAGCAAATTAAGTCGATATTTTCAAAAATATGCGAGTGCCCAGGAAATAATAGACGAAATAATCAAATCCTTAGAGAAGGGTAAAGATCAATTAGTTCGCGATAATAAAACGCTTTCCCAAGATCAGGTGACGATGCGAGCTCTCACCAAACAGCTTGAAAGAATGATTCAAATGGGACTGCTCCTCGATGAAAAATTAGTTTATAAACTAGAACGCGAAATTCCAGCTGATGATAAACGTCATCGATTTATCTCTGAAGAAATTTTATTTCCTTTAAGGCAGAGAATCCAAGATTTGCAGCAACAACTTGCGGTAACCCAACAAGGTGTCCTTTCCATCGAGTTAGTCGTTAGAAATAATAGAGAGCTCATACGTGGGGTTGATAGAGCAATCAACGTAACTGTGTCTGCACTTAGCGTGGCTGTCACTGTCGCTTTGGCTCTTAATAACCAAAAACTAGTCCTGGACAAAATTACGAGCTTAAATAAAACAACTTCGAGTTTGATCAGCAGCACTGCATCTCGTCTAAGAACCCAAGGCGTCCAAATTCATAAGCAGGCGTCATCAACTATGTTGAGTATCGAGGATTTAAAAAGTGCATTCGTGGATATTAACGCTGCTATTGATGAAGTTTCTCGATACAGACTAGAGGCTTTGCCCAAAATGGCAGGCCAAATTCAGGAAATGGCTCAACTAGCCGCACAAGGGGAAAAGAAAATTCAAAAACTTGAAGAGGGCAGCAACGTATCTCCAAAAGTGCAAAATTTGGATCTCGACCTACCGGAATAATTTTATCGATTTTAGATCACAGTGAAGCAACCAGGATATCTGACACAGAACGATGATTCCAGGATACCCGCAGGGATAACTGTACCAACACTGAAGAGTGGAAGAGTATCATATCGTTCATGGTATCTGCCTTTGACTTACGACTCGTTAACACTGAAGCAGGCACTGGAATTCCAATCCATCGTGGCCGCACCTCAGGGGAAAATTCCCGAAATTATCAGGTGGACCGAAGGCAAGGATTCGCACCTAGTAAAAGAATTTTTTTATGGGGGCGTGGATCTTGTAGCCCACGACTGCATTCACATGTTGCTTGGACGTGGGCTTTTAACAAAAGATGAGGCATTTGTTATTGGTTTTACAATGGGGAGTACGAAAAAGCTCGAAACCCTTAATAAGGACATTTTTTCATACATTGCTCAGCATTACTATCCCAACGCCTACAAAATGAATGATGAGGCCAAGAGGGTGTTTTTCGATGCAGCTAAACTCGGCTTTATTTCTGACGGGCCAGCTTTGGATGAGACCAATTTCAAACCCTACTTTAACAGATCGCTTGACGAATTGAGAAGTGCCCTGAAATTGCCCGTCAATTTGATACAATCTTATTACCGGGACATAGAGAAAAGAAGGTTTCCCCAAGACCCGGGTTCTTCACGTCTTATCACTGGAAATTTAGAAATTTCTCCTTGGATATTTTCAAATGAGGACGGGCAGAGCACATTACTTGAGCTTGCTCAAGAAAAAGAGCGTCGACTTAATAATTCAGACAAGGAGTTTCGATGTCGAATGGCTGATCTGGTTGCATTGAGAGACGAGATCGTCGATAAACACCGGTCAAGGCTCTCCGAACAAAGGGATTTAGCAAAAGCCTGCTTCGAGGAAATAAAAAAAATTTGTGGAGACGAGCATCCCGAAATCAATAGAGACCTTGCCACAAAACCATGGGATCAATACTTTGAAAAAGCGCTGACTAACATAGAGGAGACAGCTGAGTTATTACTATGCCCAGATAATAGAACTAAATGGGAAGAGCCTGGTCCAGGGCTTGAAGCCCGCTCATATGTTCATGCGATTCTTAATCGTGGAGATGCACCTAGAGACAGGGCCTTTTGTCGGGGATTCTTTGATGGTAGCGACGACAAGAAATCAAGCTATTCTGCTGATATGAAATTGGACATGTTAAAAAATTCTGGGGTGTCTCTGGATGGAGAATACACGGAGGACATGAGAAGGTCATATCATGAGGGAGTCTATCTGGCGTATATTAATGACACCGTATCTCTCAAAGAAGTCGATTGGGACTCATTTAGGGCCTCCACTATTTCTGAGGTTAGGCAACGTTTAAATCTCACAACGTCCACAATAGAAAGCTATAAGATGGAGGTTGAAGACCAGAGGCTGCCTGCTTCACGAGCAGAATAACGATCCTGCGTGTGTTTTGGAGCATGCTAATCGTGATTGAATCTTATTGTTTTTAGGTGTAATTCTCTGATGTTATGAATTCCATTGTTTGTTCCACCAGAATCAAATGACACCAATAAGAATTACATTACTGGCCTTCTCTCTATTGTTAACTAACGTTCCTGTTAGAGCAGAAATTAATTTAGACGTTGAGTGGCAGCCTCTTGCCTCGCAAACCAGGAGAGTCTTAGAAGCAATGGATTATCTTGGGATGGCTGTTCCGGACCCTATCAGAGAGGAATTAATTGAAGCCCATGAGACACCGGGTTTGCCCTCTGTTCGCCAAATTCAGGAAGCATTGGATCAGCTTTGTATCGCTGAAGTAGATATCAACCCAGAGAGCAGGGTGAAAGTGTCGCAAGGCACAGCCGTCCCAGAGCTGGTTAAGAATGGCTGGAGGCAATTTTTAATAAAAGTTAATAATCAGGCTGGTGTAACGGCTCAATTAAAAGTTACTTCTAGGCATGCGGGCCAGTTGGCTGGAGCGAAAGAGAATAAAGTTGCCGATCTTTGGTTGGATCTTCAGATGTATGATTCCCAACCTTTAAAAAAGTCGTTGAGTGGGCTGTCATTGGAATACCGAATTGTTCAGCTTTATTCTAAAGATGAGGGTAAAAGAGAAGCTAGAATTGGATTTAATGTCGGACAGGGTACTCAAGATATAGGCTTTAGAAATGAAATCGATATTCTATTTGATATAAAGCCAGCTAATAAAGTTAAACTCGTCGTATTGGACGAAAAAGGAGATGCATCCGCTGGCGCTTTTGTCATAAGGGACAAATTTGGGAGGGTATACCCCTCACAGGCTAAACGCTTAGCTCCAGATTTTGCCTTTCATCCACAGATCTACCGATACGACGGGGAATTTCTGGAACTTCCCGATGGAGAATACAAGATCCATTTTTCTCGCGGTCCCGAATCTCTGCCGGAATATAGGACTTTAAATTTGGACAATAAAACCCAGGAAATAAAATTTCAGGTCAAAAGGTGGATTGACCCAGCGGCCGCCGGTTGGTGGTCTGGAGACCACCATATACATGCTGCAGGCTGTGCCCATTATAACAAGCCATCTGAGGGCGTTCATGCGCCAGATATGATTCGTCATTGTTTTGGGGAAGACTTAAAAATTGGTGCTAACCTCACATGGGGGCCATGTTTTGATTATCAAAAACAATTTTTTTCAGGCCAAGTGGACCCTGTCTCCAAATTTCCATACCTATTGAGGTATGATATTGAGATTTCTGGTTTCGGATCTCACCAATCCGGTCATCTCTGTTTATTGAGGCTGAAAAACCAGATGTATCCTGGCGGCGATTCAAAAGATCATTGGCCAACGCTGTGCTTGAATTCATTGAAATGGGCGAAGGCTCAAGGCGCTGTCACTGGTCCAGCTCATTCAGGCTGGGGTTTACATGTCGATTCAGCTGAACTACCAAATTATATTATCCCGCCTTTTGATGGTATAGGCGCTAACGAATATATTGTGGATGTCACTCATCAAGTACCTGGACCCACGGGTGATCTTGAGCCAGCAGTAGATTTTCTTTCAACGGTCGATACACCTTATGTTTGGGAATTGAATATTTGGTATCACACCCTCAATGCTGGATTTAGGACAAGGATTAGTGGGGAAACAGATTTTCCTTGTATCTATGGAGAACGCGTTGGGTTGGGCAGAAGTTATGTAAAACTGGACGGCATATTGGACTACGATGATTGGTGCCAAGGCATAAGAAAAGGCAGAAATTACGTCGGTGATGGGAGAAGTCATTTTCTTCATTTCGACGTCAATGGTTTTGAAATGGGAGTTGATGAAAGCGAGGTCTATCTGGATGAGCCTCAATTGGTGAATATCAAAGCGCAAGTCGCAGCGATGCTGAATGAACAACCAGATGCCAGTATTCGAGAAAGGCACTACTCTCAAAAACCATTTTGGCATGTCGAAAGGGCGCGGATTGGCGATACTAGAAATGTTCCAGTGGAGGTTCTCGTCAATGGAGAGGTTGCCGCCACAACGATTATTAAAGCCGATGGCAATCAAAGAAATCTGTCATGGCAGCTGCCAATCTCCAAAAGCTCGTGGGTTGCAATCAGGATACTGCCATCATCTCACACAAATCCAATTTTCATCAAGGTCGATGATAAGCCGATTAGGGCGAGCAAAGAGAGTATTCAATGGTGCCTGGATTCGGTGGACCAATGCTGGTCTCAGAAAGAAAAATTCATAGCTAAAAATGAGATCGAAGAGGCTAAGGCTGCTTACCAGCATGCCCGGGAGGTCTACGCTCAAAGACTTGGTGAAGTAGACCAGTAAACATCAGTTTTAACAGAATCTTCAATATCAAAACTTAGAGGATGTTCCATTTTTGTAATCTTTTAGTGTGGATAATTCTGATTTCCTGTGTTCCAAAGGGTTACAGTTCGCCATGGAAAATGCACATTATTGATAATTCATCTCAAGGTGCAGATGGCGTCCGAGTAGGCGATGCAAACAATGATGGTCTTCTGGATTTTGCGACTGGCTGGGAAGAGGGCGGTAAAGTTAGGATTTGCATTAATCCCGGCCACAAAAGATCCAAGTTTCGCTGGCCATCAACAACAGTTGGTAAAGTGAAATCACCAGAAGATGCTTTTTGGGCGGATATTAATGGAGATGGTGTGCCGGAGGTTGTTAGTTGTTGTGAAGGCGGAGAAAGGACTAGCTATGTCCATTATTTTATTTCTTCAAATTCACAAAAGGATTTATTGAAAGGTTCTCTCTGGAAAACTGAGGTCATAGGTCCTACTGAAAATACGGAATCTTGGATGTTTGGAGCTTCAGCTGATATTGATCGTGATAGCAAAACAGATCTCGTACTTTCATCAAAAGGTCATAAAGCAAGTGTTTCATTGCTAAGGCGAAGAAGTGAAATTAAGGGCTTGTCCGGATTCGGCAAGGAGTGGAACCTAACTCGTTTGAGTGATGCCGGTTGGGTAATGTCGCTGAGACTAATCGATATTGATAAAGACAAAGATCTAGATATACTTTTTACAGATCGTAAAGGGCCACTCCGTGGGGTGAGATGGTTGGAGAATCCTTGCGTCGGGAATAATGAGGAATGGGTCAATCATTTTGTTGGGGGGCGAAAAAAAGAAGTCATGTTTTTGGACGTGGGAGATTTAGATTCAGATGGTATGTTAGATATTCTTTGCGCTACGAGAAATGGTCATATGATTTTGTTTCATGGGGATGAATCAGTAGGATTTATTTCCGAGAATGAGATTTTTCAAATGAACCCTGAAGGTATTTTAAACGGTAAAGCGGTTAAGATAGCTGACATAGACGGAGATGGGGATATGGATATAGCTCATACCGCAAACACAGGTTCGGTAGGCCAAGCGAATGGAAGGGCAGGGGTTCACTGGTTAGAGAACAATGGGGCGGGGGAATCTGACTGGAAAGTTCATCCCATTTCAGGCATCAAGGGAATAAAGTTTGATAGAATAGAGTTGATTGATCTTGATGGTGATGATGACCTTGATCTGATTACATGTGAGGAGAGAGATAATTTGGGTTTAGTTTGGTTTGAAAACCCTCATCGGAATCCCTAAAGACCCTCCTTTATTTGATCTATCTGAAAAGATCCCGTGAATTTTCAGTCTGCATGAAATAAGAAACCTTTAGGATTTAAAATTTGTTCGTCGGTGAACCAACCTTTAATATTTATCAAACCATTCAAAGTGGAGGTAATTATCTTTGATCAACTAAAATAGCTTTATCAGTTTTGTGCATTTTTAATTGAGCTTAAGGGCTCTCAGGTTTTTATTCAGAGGAAGTATAAACACATACCATAGGCCTCCACCCTTTGAGATTGCAGATTTCAAAACCAAAAATGCTGACCGAACCAACAACTCTTTGCTACCAACCTATACAATCAAAGATATTCTGTTAAATGGCAGCAAGTCCTTAAATAAGAAAGTCTGATTTTTTAAATGAAAAAGTTTGCTTAGATATTAGCTTGTTAAACAAACAAGTTAAATGCTTGTGGCTAAAATTGATTTATCCTCCTTAAGAACTGGAATGCTTTTTAAAATAGGAAAAGCCAATCCAATATCCCCAGAGACTAAAAATTCATTTTCTTTAACTAATGGTATGTCAGATCCAGGCATCGTATAGTAATGGCTGAAAACTGAATCCAATTCTGTTGGGGCAAAAACGTAGCAATCAGTTGGATTTAAAGGATTGTTTATATTTTTGAGTGGTACGAAATCAATCAATTCTCCTCCAATCTCATCAACTGTTTTTTCTATATCTTTGATGTAACCTAATGAATCCATGCGGTTTTTCCCCGTTTCAGAATTGATTTCATATGAAGGTTCAAAAAATATGCATTTTTTTGACACCCTAAATATCTCCGAGAGTAAATTCTTTAAATTGCCTCCGTTAGGCTCCAAAGCATGGCTAGATATTGCGATATCTATACTTGTTGACGGTAATGGAATCTTACTTATATCGGCGATGAAGGCATGTAAATTTTGTAAATTGTTACTTATATTATTGGAGTAATATTTTGATCCTTTAAAAATTCTAGACCAACTAATGTCAAAAGCATAAACGTCTAAAACTTGAATATGAAACTGATTGATTAATCCAGTTAAAGTTGTCAGTTCGCCGGTCCCTACGTCCATCATTGTAATTCCATCATGTATATGCGGCTTAATTAATTCATACATCTCGACATGTCCACTCAATACTTCTTGTGCATTGGTTTCCACATATTCAATATAGGAACCAGCCTGGAGATCGTAAGCGATCTCGATAATTTCAGGGCTATTTTAATTTGTATCCAGAGTAGTCTTGAGGTAGTTGGTTATGATTAGATCTTTAAGTTTTCTAATCAGAGTATGATTCATAAGTAGCCAAAGAAGCCTTTCGAGAAAGGAAAGGCGTGTTACTGCAAAAGATAAATC
>CBFHOE010000004.1:307398-313608 GCA_965657355.1 Limisphaerales bacterium
ATTTCTACCAATTTGTAAAAACATCGACACCTGATTTGTGTCGGCTTTGTGAATTTGTTTTTGTGTGCGAAAGCTTAATTTCAGATTCTACCTAATAGGACATTGACTCTTCTCAATTCGGTCGTGCATCTATTTTAGTCAATTCCAACTATTGGTTTTTTGGGGTATTAAAAATTGATGAATAACGACGGATTCTTCATCTGTGAGATCATAGTCTTTGTTGAATTTTCTTCTTACAAAATCTATCTGAGGTTGGAAAACAAAATGTTTTCGATGGTTATTGGGCCTGCATATATGGTATAGAACCTCACAAGATGATGGATTTTATGTCGAAGTTTCAAACTATTAAAAAATTGCCTTTGGTCTGTTGGCTCATTTTTGGTTTTGTCGGTATTTTTTCTCAATCCGGGTTATCTGCCGATAAGCCAAATATACTCATGATAGCTATCGATGATCTAAACGACTGGGTAGGCTATCTAGGTGGACACCCACAATCGAAAACGCCACACATAGATTCATTGGCAAAGGAAGGTGTTGGGTTTACCAATGCTCATTGCCAAAGTCCTTTGTGCAATCCCTCCAGAACCAGTCTACTTTTAAGTAAAAGACCCTCCTCAACAGGGGTATATGGGCTAGCTCCGTTTTACACAAATGTAGAAAAGCTAAAAAATGATACTCCAATTCCACAATATTTTAAACAAAATGGCTATAGGGTTTTGAGCACTGGAAAAATCTTTCATGGAGGATGGCCCCCAAAAGGTGTTAGGCCTGATATTGCTGATGAGTGGGGCCCCAATGCAAGTGTCGGAGCTAGGCCAGAAAAAAAATCTATCGTCACACCTGGTGGAAATCATCCACTTATGGATTGGGGAACATTTCCACACAAAGATGAGGATAAGGGAGATTGGAAAGTCGCTTCGTGGGCAGTTGAAAAATTAAAAGAAGATATTGATGAACCCTTTTTTTTGAGCGTTGGATTTTTTTTGCCACACGTTCCGTGCTATGCCACACAAAAATGGTTTGATTTGCATCCAGATGAAGATTTGGTCATGCCACCTGTTTTGGTTGGAGATAGAGACGATACCCCGAGATTTTCTTGGTATACCCATTGGAAGCTGCCAGAACCCAGGTTGAGGTATATGATTGAAGCTCATCAATGGAGGAGGTTGGTGCGATCCTATCTAGCTTCTGTGAGCTTTGTAGACAGCCAGGTTGGGCGAGTTCTCAGGGCTTTGAAAGAATCGGGCAAAATGGATGAAACAATTATAGTTCTGTGGTCTGATCATGGATACCACATTGGGGAAAAAGGCATAACGGGAAAAAATACCCTTTGGAGAGAATCAACCAGAGTCCCACTGATCTTTGCAGGTAAAGGAATTGAGCCTCAGAGAAATTGTAATCAGGCGGTAGAATTACTCGATATTTATCCTACTCTCGTCGACCTATGCTCATTACCCAGGAAAGAAGGGTTGGAGGGACACAGCTTGGTTCCTCAGATAAAAGATCCCAGCACGAGAAGACCGTGGCCCGCCATTACAACCCATAATCATGATAACCATTCAATCAGGTCAGAAAAATATCGGTTCATTCAATATGCGGATGGCTCTGAAGAATTTTATGATTGTGAAATTGATCCACGCGAATGGACCAATCAAATTAATAATCCAAAATACCAAGTGCACATCGAGGAGCACCGATTATGGTTGCCTGAAATTAATCTCAAGCCGGCCCCTGGGAGTGCGGCTCGAATTCTTATTTATGAAGACGGAGTGGCAACGTGGGAAAATAAAACCATTCCGAAGAATGCACCGGTTCCTGGGATCTGAAATTTGAAGTAGGCATCTTCAAAAAATGTTGAGGCTTTGTTTTTTTCTTTTGGCTTTGTGCCTTTTGTCCGACAAGAACTGGGCAAATTCAATTTCGCGACCTAATGTTGTTCTGCTTATTGCTGACGACCTCGGTTACGGTGAAACCAGCATTCAGGGCAGTAAAGATATCCCCACACCCCACATTGATTCTATTGCCGAAAAAGGTGTTCGTTTTACATCGGCTTACGTCACATCACCGTATTGCAGTGCATCGCGCGCAGGGCTCATAACCGGTAGAATACAAAATCGATTTGGTTACGAATTCAACCCTATTGGTGCCCAAAATGAAGAGCGTGGTCTCGGACTGCCTAGTTCAGAGGTAACCATTGCCGAAACCCTTCAGAAAGCGGGATATGCTACTGGGCTTATTGGCAAGTGGCACTTGGGTGGTAGTGCCCCATTTCACCCCAACAGGCATGGTTATGATTATTTTTATGGCTTCACTCATGAAGGTCATTTTTTTGTTCCGCCTCCATATTCGGGTGTTGTAACCATGCTGAGGCGGCAGGTATTGCCTGATGGAACAAAGGGCAGATGGACGAGTGAAGACAAAAGTCTCATTCTCTCAACTCACATGGGAAACTCGGAACCTGATTACGATGCCAATAATCCGATTGTTCGGCAAAGCCAACCAATAAACGAAACTCGCTACTTGACTGATGTTTTTACTGATGAGGCCGTGAGGTTTATTCAACATCACAAAGAGCGCCCATTTTTTCTTACCGTTGGGTGGAGTGCCGTTCATAGCCCTCTTCAAGGCGCTTATCATTACATGGATAGGTTCAAGCATATCAAGGACAGGCATAGGCGGATTTTTGCGGCGATGTTATCTAATTTGGACGATGGTGTTGGGTCTATTCTAGAAGCCTTGAAAAAATTGAAGCTGACGACCCAAACAATCGTTATTTTTCTTAGTGATAATGGGGGGCCTACCCGCGAGCTGACGTCCTCCAACTTTCCGCTCAGAGGCGGAAAAGGGACGATGTTTGAAGGAGGGTTGAGAATCCCTTTCTTTGTGTCCTGGCCAGGACACCTCAAAGCAAACCAAGTTTCTGATGCTGCCATTTCTTCTTTGGATATATTTCCGTCCCTTCTTGAAGTTATCGAGGGAACTAAAGAACCAAAAGCCGCACTAGACGGCATTTCATGGTGGTCCACCAATGATGATTCTCAGGTCTCTCTTATGAACCAATCAAATCGACATTTTTTTTGGAAATTGGGTAAACGCCAAGCTCTTCGCTTCGATGATTGGAAAATCGTAAAGCATTTATCAACTGATTGGGAACTCTACAGAATAAATTCTGATCCAATGGAATCTAAAAATCTCAGTAATGAATTCCCAAGCAAGAGACAAGCTCTCATAGAAATTTGGGAAACCTACAATCAACAAATGAAACCTCCATTTTGGAAAAAATAAGCAATTGGCTATCAATAGTATTAGTAGTCATGGAAATGTTTTATAGTCCGATTGAGATATTTATTTCAGGTGCTTTGAGTAAAGACTTGGATTTTTCAAATCAAAGTGTTAATTTTTAATATCCCAACATTATGAAGAGAGTTTCAATGTTTAATCGAAAGAACAGACTTGTGGGCTTAAGTAAGAAAGGTTTTACACTAATTGAGCTACTCGTGGTGATTGCCATTATTGCGATTTTGGCATCTATGCTTCTTCCAGCGCTTTCCAACGCCAAGAAAAAGGCCACTAACGCAAAGTGTAAGTCTAACCTAAAACAATGGGGCCTTTATTGGACCATTTACGCCGACGACAATAACAACTCATTCAGCGAAGGTAATACTGTTGGTTGGGCCCGTGGTGAATGGGTGCTGGCTCTCAGAAACCAATACGAAAAGAAGCCTGAAATTCTTTTATGCCCAGACGCAAAAGAGCGACGCGGGCAGGGAACAAAGGAAGTCAAAGTCGCTCCAAATAGCCCTAGGGCCGTTGCTTGGGGTGGAGCTTTCACCGCTTACGATTTTCCTCTCAATGAGCAGGTTAATAATGGGCAACTACGCCAATTGAGGATATTGAGTAGCTATGGAATCAACAATTGGGTTTACAACCCAAAACCCGGGGTAACCACCATTCAAGGAAGACCAACTGCTTACAATTGGAGAACATTTGATGTCAAGCAGCCATCAAGAATCCCAATGTTTACAGACACCATGTGGCGCGGTGGGGGACCAGACCACAGGGACCCGGCACCTGCCTTTAACGGACAATGGGCTGGCTACGGAGCCGAGTTTCATCATTTTGCCGTTGCAAGACATGCTCGCGGTATAAATATCACATACTTTGATACATCTGTGCGATATTCCACAGCAAAAGGCCTTTGGAAATTACCTTGGCACAAAAATTTCAACACCAGCTTGGGAGCCCGGAGAAAATTCCCAGATTGGATGAATTAATCCCTTTCCAAATTTGGCTTTAGAAAACCCTGTGAGATCATTTTCACTGGGTTTTTTATTTGTTGATATGGTAAAAGAACAAATTTCATAAAATAGCCCATGTGGGCTGCTGTATTTTCTCAATTAGGGATAATTCTTTTAAGAGTAAAAGGTTATTTAGATTGATTTATCAGACCCAAACCCTCCGCCTCCCGGAGTTTTGATAACGAGTATATCTCCCTCAAGAGCATCAAACTGATCAATATGATTTAGTTGTATCCTTTTATGTTTCTCTTCTCCGACTTTAGTTGGTCGAAGAATGTATTGTTCACCTGGGCACCCATTCTCTCCACCATTTATTCCAATTGGACCTATCATTCTCTGGTGGCTAATAATGTTAATTTGCATTGCTTCCAGGAACATGATTTCGCGATGAATACCATGCCCACCCCTATACTTTCCTTTACCACCAGAATGTTTTCTAATAGAGCTTTTTAATAAGCGAACTGGATATTTAGATTCCAAAATTTCTGGATCCGTGATCGCTGTATTCGTCATGTGCGAATGAATGGCATCTGAACCATGAAACCCGTCGCCTGCTCCCGACCCTCCTCCAATGGTTTCATAAAAACTATATTTTTCATTTCCAAAAATGAAGTTGTTCATTGTTCCTTGGCTGCCAGCAAGTATGCCAGTGGCTTTTGCAAAGGTTTCAAAAACCATCTGGCTGGTTTCGGTATTTCCACCTACGACCGCCGGGCATTCAAACGGATTATCAGGAAAATGAGGATTGAGAAAAGAATCAGGAATGACCAAGTCTACTAAATCTAGTAAGCCATCGTTTAAGGGGATTGGTTTTTCGATCCATAATCGTATGCCATAAAGAATAACGCTTCTGACAATACCTGGGTTGGCATTGAGATTTCCCGAGTGGACACTGGATGTTCCCGTAAAATCCAGTCTGAGTCTTGAGTTGGAGATTTCCAGGTTTAAATGAATTTCATGCCCATCATCTAGTTTGTGCTTTGCGGAGTTGGCAAAGCCATTCATACTTTGTAATTTTGCAGCAAAGCAATGAGTCGCTTGTTTGCAAATCCTTTGCATGATCCATTTTACTTCGTTACTACCTCGAGCTTTGATCAATTCTTTAATGAGGGCCTCACCCTTAAAATTTGCCGCTGCTTGAGCCATTAGGTCGGCAATATTCTCTTCGATTTGCCGAGTTGGGTAGGGGGCAGTTGTGAGTATTCGACGAATATTTTCAATATGAGACTGGCCCTTTCTAAAGAGATAAGTAGGTTTGATCACCACTCCTTCTTCAGCAAGGCATCTTGCATTTGGCGGCATGGAGCCTGCACGCAGACCACCTATTTCGGCGTGATGAGCTCTGTTGGCCAAAAATCCAATGCACTCTTTTTCTTGGTCGAAAATAGGCTGAATAAGCGTAATGTCTGGAAGGTGTGATCCCCCATATCCCGGGTGATTCGTCACAATCATGTCGCCAGGTTCCAGCTGCATTGTCGCAATGATTGATCTCACTGCTGAGCCTAATGCTCCCAAATGAACAGGAATGTGCGGGGCATTTGCGACAAGAAATCCTTTCGAATCTAGAACGGCACATGAGAAATCTAAGCGTTCTTTTACATTTGTCGAAATAGCCGTCCGTTTCAACACTTCCCCCATTTGCTCAGCAATAGAAGAAAACCTATTTGCATAAATTTCTGTTTCCACTAAGTCACTGTGACTATTGGGCTGAGTGTCTGTGGATTTTTCGCTTTCAATCTTTTTTAATAAGATTGTTCCTTCATTTCCAACCACTCCAAACCAACTCTTTGGCTTGAAGACGGTTGAATTTTTGTCCTGAACGACAGTTGGAGCATCAGGCAAAGACGCACTGATCAAATCTCCTCTCTCGAGATATAATAATTTTTCTTGTTCCTTAGGTCTTAATTGTCCT
>CBFHOE010000004.1:313708-321143 GCA_965657355.1 Limisphaerales bacterium
CGGCTTTTTCCTTTTTAAATTCTGGAAAAATTTCTAAGGAACATTCTTTGTGTGCGGTGGCTGCGATTACTCGTAAATTTACCAATTCCAAGGAGGCATTTCGGAGGGGGAGATAACCGAAAACTTTTTTGAACTGGATCATAAAATTATCTCTTATCTCCTCCGGTGCCTTAAAAAAGATCGTTTCACAATATTCGTGACCGAGCACTCTGACTTCAGCGATCCGAGCCTCAATTAATATATTCTCGCATACGCCTTGATTTTTAAGATCTGAAATAGCCCTCGTTTCTAATGTTTTTATAAGGTCTGCAACTTCGAAAAGAGTGTCACGGGTGAGCGGGGCCATTATTTGAGTGGCCTTCATTGATTTTTCTCTTGCTTGATTTAATCCGCGCGCACTCAGGATGCCACCATCAGTAGGTCCAATGACCTCCTTGATTCCCAGTTTATCGGCCACCTCACATCCATGTTGTCCTCCGGCTCCACCAAATGCAATCAGGCTGTATTGCCTAGGGTCATATCCTTCTCGGACGGAGATTTTCCTGATAGCCTCCGCCATATGCTCATTCGCAATGTCGATAAAGCCCGTGATGAGTTGGTCGCGTGTCATGCTATTAAATCCTTCACTTTTAAGGATTTTTTCAAAAACTTCCTCTAATCGAAGTTCTGAAGCTTGCCTGGATATTGGTATCCCAAAATTTTCGGCTCGCATGCGTCCGGCCAATAGATTGACATCCGTCAGAGTAAGGGGCCCGCCTAGTCCGTAGCAGGCTGGACCGGGGGATGAACCGGCACTCTCAGGTCCGACTCTTAATAGGCCGTCTTCGAAACTGCATATGGATCCACCTCCAGCTGCAACAGTCTCGATTTCAACTGATGGACCCATAATCTTTGCGTGCCCCACTTTGTGCTGATAACGGAGAACAGGACCATTTTCATTCCTAGAAACGTCGGTACTGGTTCCCCCCATATCCAAACCAATAGTTTTCTCTCGTCCCATTTTTCTGGAAACCCATCCAATGCCAACAACACCTCCGGCTGGACCACTTAATAAGCTGTCCTTCGCATTAAAACCCTCTACACGTGTCATTGAGCCAGCGCTAGTCATGATTCGAACGCTGTGTCCATGACCTGAATTTTTTATTAAATTAATGTAATTTCCTAAAACCGGTTCTAAAGCCGCGTTAACCACAACTGTTTCGGCTCTATCGATTATTTTAATAAATGGACTTAACTCACTTGAAATACCGCCAACTTTTATACCTAAGCGTCTTAATATCCGTTTTAATTTTTTCTCATGCTGGGGGTTTTTGGTGCTGTGGAGCAGGCATATGGCTGCCTGGGTGTTTTTCCAGCTGTCTGTGTGTCCGGTTATTTCTTTCTCATTCAAAGTATCGATTTCATCTCCGTTTGGGGTTAAACGCGCGCTAATGGGAATGACGTTTTGAGGGATAAAGGAAGTGTGTTTTGGAGAGAGAGAAAAGAGGTCGGTCCTCTGTTGACTGCCAATGGAAAGTAAATCTTCCAGTCCTTTGTTTATGAACAAAGTTACCGGCGGGGTTTTTTTCTCGAGTAAAGCATTGGTGGCTTTTGTTGTGGCGATATTGAACGCAATAGGAGGTAGTGATGAACCATGTGGTATTTTTGTCAGGATTCTTGCGGCAAGCACTGGGGGAGCTTCCGGAGAAAGGATTTCAATTTTTCCGCCGCTGAGTGATTTATTGAGAAGGTTTGAATTATTTTCAACTTTGATTTTGAGCGATTGATTAATCGAGCCCGTGATTTCAAATGTATTCTTTAATAAGTTATTTGAACGAAGGATACCTGGCGAAAGTGAGACTAACCTCAGCCGACAAAATTTCCAGAAATCTTCAACATTTGGCAGTTGTAAATTAGAGGAGAATTTAATCAGGCCATCATCCTGCGAGACCTCCGTAACAGTACCTTGAATAGAGCTGCTTGAAAGGATTTTAAATTTTGTAGAAAAATTGGATGGGCTGTGTTGGGCTATAATATCAGTAAAAGTACCACCCGTATCTGCCCAAATTGTCCAGGATCTCTCATTCTCAAGCATTTATTTGATTATGGTATCAGAACCTATGAAGCATTTAACTAAACATTTTTTGCGCTTTTTTTCAATGTATTTTGGTTTGGTCAAGTGCCTCAAAAAATGATCGTTTTTGGTTGGCTTAGAAATTGATCCCGCGAAATTGATCTAACTGTCAGGGCCTGTGGGTGCCTTGAAGTTATTGGCAGAAACATACCTCTATTTTTACCAGGGAGAATAACGGTCGACCATTCTCCGTTGGTTTTAGTTTGAATCAACCAATTGAAAGCTTTCCAGGGTGATGTGCCAGAAGGTGTCGTCCAATTGATTTGCCAACCGCTTTTGTTATTTTTTGTCGTTCTAAAAAATGAAAGTGGAGGTTCTGGTGGTGTTGCAAACCTTCTTTTTTTCCACTTCATTCTGGGCACAATGGCTTGAGTGGCATGAGAGAATTTTCGAAATTGCGAGCCAGATTTTGAACTGTGAGAATCCAGTAGGTATTTCGCACTGAATTGGATGTGTCCTAATGCTCCGGGGTTTTTCCTTGTGACAATAATTTGTTGGTTGATTTCATTAAAAGTCCAGGAGCCGGTTCCAAATCTGGAGAGATTGATGCCAGGGTATATGTGGCGATTGAATTTGTTTTGGTCAATCCACCACTTGAGGAGAGCTTCGAAAGGCTGGCCAGAAGATTTTAAAGGCCAATAGAGCTGTGGCGCCATATAATCCAGCCATCCTTCTTGTAACCATTTTCTAGAGTCGGCAAATAGTTCCAGGTAGCTGTCTTTGCCTTTGATTCCCGGTGGGTTGTTTGGGCGCCAAATTCCAAATGGAGATATACCTACTTTAAGTTCGGGCCTTATGTCGTTTACTGTCTGGTAAAGTGATTTAACGAATTGATTTATACAGGCTCGTCGCCAATCTGGATGGCTTAGTTTGCCTCCGGATTTCTTATATTGGGAATAGGTCTGCCAATCGGGAAAATCCAATAAAGATCCATCCTTTTTTTTCACTGGATAAGGATAAAAATAGTCATCGATGTGGATACCATCTAAATCATAATTGGAGATTATTTCTTTGATGACAGCCAATGTGTGTTTTTGAGCCCTGCTCATCCCAGGGTCCAACCAATAAAACCCGCCGTATTGCTTAACGATTTCTGGGTGTTTTTTCGAAATGTGATTTGCCGGAATTTCAGATTTTGCCGATGGGTGCCTGGCTCTAAAAGGGTTTATCCAAGCATGGAACTCCATCCCATATTGATGAGTCAATTCAATAGCATGTTTTAGCGGGTCGAAGCGATCGTCCGGAGCAAGGCCGCATTGGCCTGTCAGAAACTCTGACCATGGCTCGAGCTTGGAGGGGTAGATGACTTCACAGGCCGGGCGAACCTGAAAGATAATGGCATTGAAACCTGATTTGTGTGCTCCGGCTAGAAGGTTTTTCAATTCCAACTTCATTTCACCGTTGGTCATTCCGGGTTTGGAAGGCCAATCGATGTTAGCTACAGTGGCTACCCAAACGCCTCTAAATTCGTAAAGAGGTGATGGAGGGATGAATTTGGTAGTTATCCTTTGTGCCTCTAATTGCTGTAGTCCAAGGCTATGAATTAATAAAGATAGAAGACAGATAGTAAAAACGTATGACGGAAATCTTTGATGAAGCGTGAAACGTCTGGTTCTTGTCATTTTGAGGATTTTCATTCTTTTATGGGATCTCAAAAATCACTCAAACGCCTACCGCCTTATTTCTTGATGAAATAGCTTAAGTTCTGAAGTTCCATAGCGAGGTTGACGTTATTAATCTGCACGTCGTCGGGGGTGGAGATTACGACTGGAGCAAAATTTAGGATACCTCTGATGCCGTTTCCAACCAGAGTATTAGCCACTTCCTGGGCGACATGTGCTGGAACTGTCAATAAGGCAACTTGAACATCATATTGCTTGATTATTTCCGGCAGCCTTTCCATTTCATAAATATCCACAGGGGTTTGCGCTTGCTTCGATTTCGTGACTAAAACATCGAAGGCAGCAACTATTTCAAACCCCTCCGTATTGAAACCATTGTAACTGAGCAAGGCTGA
Source organism: Limisphaerales bacterium (assembly GCA_965657355.1). Classification (GTDB taxonomy): domain Bacteria; phylum Verrucomicrobiota; class Verrucomicrobiia; order Limisphaerales; family JAJOIW01; genus JAJOIW01. The sequence goes on from CBFHOE010000004.1 coordinate 317,839, forward strand.
ACCTAAATTACCCACTCCGATGAGAACTACCGGCTGCAAATTGGTCGCACCTAAAAGATCTGAAAGTAGTCCTAAGAGTTGTTCGACATCGTATCCAAGCCCTCTTGTGCCAAACTGGCCAAAATAAGCGAGATCTTTTCTTAGTTGTGTTGGCTTTACTCCTGCAGCTATCGCCAAGGCTTCGCTGGAGACGGTGGGTATTCCGTTTTCTTTGAGCCTTTGAAGTGCACGAAAATAAACTGATAACCTGTAAATGGCCTTCTTAGGGGTTTCGGGCCTGGTGATCAGTTTCATACTTTAGGCATTACTTTCGCCCCGAGAAGCGGGCGGGAAGGTGTGTGACTGGTGCGATCTAACCAATCAATGGTTGAGACATCCGTATTTAGCAAAGGCAACAATGGTGGCTAGAAAGCCCGCAATACAAAGATATGGAGATCCTTGAGCCAAAAGAACAATGCTAACCGTCATGATTAATGTGTATACCGCAAATAGAAGCGCTACTTTGTAAAACATACCATACAACAATATGATGAATTTTGCATTTTGGCAAATCATTTGCAGAACACAGATGACTTGGTCTTTATTTTCTGAAGAGGGTTAAATTATTTGCTTCGGGGGAGTTGATCTAAGGACTATTCTTTCGCTTTTTTGCGGAATCTTTCTTTAATTTCTTCCGTATCAGGTAAGCGAGCGACCTTATCATTTTTCCCGCAGCTTGGACAGTTTAATGGTCTGGAATAGTTGCCATCAAGTTTCTGAAAAGCAGCTAATTCATCAAATGTGCAGGTAAACTCATTTTTATCTCTGGAACAGACCCAATAGCAAATTTCCTGTTCAAAATCTTGACTGGCTTCTTTGTTTTCGCAGCCTAAAGAGAAGAGGACTCCCATGCAGAGAAATCCAATTATTCTAAAAAGTTTCATATTACCAGGTGTTTTTGTGTGGCTGGTTGTCGTTATTCCATTGCCTGATGTAACTGGACTTGGCTGTAAACCGGGATTTTACGGTGTAGTCATCAGTTCTGACTGGGTTGGCATGTCCATCTGCAAATAAAATGATAGATTTCCCGTTGTGTCTTCTACTTAGATTTTCTGCACCTCCGTCAGTAGGATCGATGGCTGTATCCCATCGGCCATCGGTTCTGCTGTCCCCGATGGCAACCATGGCTGAAGGCGCTTTGATTTTGGTCGCTGAGATTTCACCATGAATTGGATCCCCGATGTGCCCACCTAGGCCCAAATGTGGGACATTGAATTCACGCGTTCCCCAATCGTTGTAGCCATAACTAAACCACGTATTTGGGGTAATATTGAATGGGAAAAGTCGATTAAAATTAAATTTATTGGTCAGCCATTGAGCACGAGGTTTATTCATCGGGCAGAAAAAGATTTTCCTATTGTTCCCGACGTAGGAGACAATTCTTCCTGGCCACATTATATTATCTCCGCGGTGATGACCTGGGTATTTTCCATGCTCCTCTGTGTAAAGAGTAAGAGCAATTCCCATTTGCTTTAAATTATTTGTGCAATAAATGGCTTTGGCTTTGTTTTTTGCATTCGAGAGAGCAGGCAGAAGCATGCTAGCCAAAATTGCGATGATCGCTATTACCACTAACAGCTCAATGAGCGTGAATGCGGATTTGCTGGGATTTAAATTTTTCATGGGCTTCTTATGGAGAATGCTTCAAGGTAAGTTGTAAAACAATGTAATTTTCACAATGCAAAACACTCAATACCAGCTTACCTCTATGGGAAAGTCTGCGCACTACGAATTTGTCCAGGGTCAAATCGGGATGCCATCAGAACATGAGATAATCATCGAGGTTGCTTATTGCGGACTCAATCGTCTCGACTTATGGATGGAGGCCGGGGACTTGCCTTTCGAAATGGATTTGCCGAGAATACCAGGTGGGGAAGTGTCCGGAATTATCAAGCTGGTGGGTTCAGGTGTTGAGCAGTTTCAAATAGGAGACCATGTCGTCGTTCAATCTAATTTTACATGCGGCGAGTGCGAGTATTGCAGACGTGGAGAGGAATCCATTTGTTTAAAATCTCAACTTCTGGGAGTCCAATCAGACGGTGGTTTGGCTCAATTCTTAAATGTTCCGGAATCATCGGTTTTAAAAATTCCTGATGGAGTTGAGCTTGATGAAGCAGCTTCTGTAGTGCTTGCTGGTTCAACTGCGATGCATATGTTAACGAGTAGAGTTTCTGTTTCTAAAGGGGACTGGGTTTTAGTATTGGGAGGTAATAGCGGTGTTGGCTCTTATGCTATACAAATTGCCAAAGCGCAAGGAGCTCGAGTCATAGCTACGGCGTCTGATGAGCGCAAATCCGAGATTTCAAAAAAACTCGGTGCGGATTTTGTCGTCAACCATAGTGAAAACGGGTGGGCCAAAGAAGTTAGAAAAATAACAGCGAAAAGAGGTGTGGACTTCATTGTTGAACACATGGGCGGGGAGATTCTTGAGAAATGCTTTTTATGCCTTGCCCGTGGGGGGAGTATCGTTACATGCGGAGCAACAACTGGGAAGAATGTCTCGATCAATATCTGGCCCTTTTTTGTGAAGCAACAACAGCTCATAGGAAGCTATGGAAGGAATCGAGTGGACCTCATAAAGATCTTAGATTGGTTAGCTCTTGGGAAAATAAATCCAGTCATCGACGAAAGGGTTCCATTTAGCGAAGTTTCAGCAGCTTTTGAAAAATTTCGTAACCGCAAGGTTAGTGGGAAGATTCTGGTCGAGGTAAAAAATTCCTTTTCGTGCTAGCCAAAATTTCAATAAATGGGCGTTCCCTCACGGCTCTTACTTTTTGGGTTCTCGTTTGCTCCGTACTTTGGGGGAGTGCCTTTCCTGGAATAAAATACGTTTATTCCCACTATTCGAATCTGACACTATCTTTTGTTTTAGCTTTTGCCGGTATTCGTTTTATTTTTGCCGGTTTCTTACTTTGCTTGGTTTATGCTAAAAGTTTTAGAGCTATCTTGGTTCGACATGAAGATCAACCATGGGGAAGACTGACTGCGCTTATTCTCTTCCAAACCGTTTTTCAATACCTTTTCTTCTATAAAGCAATGGCGCTATCAAGTGGTGTTTTAGGCAGCATCTTAATAGGCTTCGGCAGTATATGGTGGTTGATTCTGTCACCTATTTTTTTCAAAACATCTTGGCCGGACAAATTTAATTGGATTGCAATTGGGGCAAGTTTGATAGGTGTTGGAATTGCTGTTTTCGCCCCGGAGATAGGTGAAGGCAAGCCAGTGCTTGGTGCTATTTTATTTTTATCAGCTTCGCTGAGTGGAGC
>CBFHOE010000004.1:321243-328520 GCA_965657355.1 Limisphaerales bacterium
TTAGCAGCTATAACAATTCGTTCGTTTGCATCCGGGTTTCCTATTCCCCTCGCGACTGGTATTTCACTGTTTGTTGGAGGCCTGATTCTCAGCTTTTTTGGTGCCTCGGAGTTCTTGCCTTTTTTAACAACAGCAAAATTGAGCGTCATATTCATGACCCTTTGGTTAGGCGTTGTTTCGGCTGCAGCCTTTTCCATTTGGAATACTCTCATTGCACACTATTCCGTAGAATTGTTAGCTCAATTCAGATTTCTGATACCAATAAGTGGCGTCCTGCAATCTATTATTTTTATACCAGACGAAACTCTAAATTTTAGGATTTGTTTGGGAGGTTTGGTTGTAGTCAGCTCCATCTGGTACACGTCTAGGCATGTGCAGAAAAGTCGTGATAAAAAAATTAAATAGATGCTGTTTTTGATTTTAGTGGGGGGCGGGGGAGTATCTTGATTCTCTAGCCTCTTGGTATATTTCAACATATTCTTCCGCAAAACCTTTCAGAGAAAAGTCCTCCCTCATGGCATTTTTTCTAAATTTGTTCAGCAAATGACGGTCTTGGAAAAGTGCTAGTGCCTGTCTGATAACGTGGAGTAAAGACTCGATAGTATAAGATGAAAACTTGAAACCATTGGCATGGGCCAGGTTTTCGGAAAAGTCGGTAACGGAATCATGCAGGCCACCCGTTGCTCTGACAATTGGGATGCTTCCGTAGCGAAGGCTGTAAAGTTGATTCAAACCGCAGGGTTCGAACCGGCTGGGCATCAAGAAAAAATCTGATCCCGCTTCTATTCTGTGCGCTAAAGAATGATCGTATTTAATATTAGCGGAGACCTGTTGTGGAAATTCTTTTGCTAATGATTTGATTTGAGATTCGTAATTTGGATCACCCGTACCCAATTGGACAAATTGAAATGGGGTTCCATCTTGCAAAAGGGTCTTCAATGCCGGGATCAGGATATCCATTCCTTTTTGCTCAACTATCCTGCCAATATTAGCAAATACCGGGAACTCATTGATGGGTTCCAGACCCACCTCCTTTTGGAGGCTTTTCTTCATTCTGGATTTCATGCCCAAGCTCGAAATGCCAAATGAGACGGGAAGGTTTGGGTTGTTTTGTGTTTTCCACTCCGAATAATCAACCCCATTCAAGATTCCGGACAGGTCATGTTTTCGGGAGGACAGAACCCCATTTAAACTGCAGCCAAGTTCATCTTGTTGGATTTCTTCAGCATATTTTGGGCTGACGGTTGTGAGTTTGTCAGCGTAGATTATTCCTGCTTTGAGGCAATTCCATTGCCCGAAAAATTCGACGCCATTTTCATTATAATAATCCCACGGTAACTCGGCTAACGGGTATTGAGGCGATTGGAATACCCCTTGGTATGCCAGGTTATGTATCGTCAAAACTGTTTTGGGATTGGATTTCGAGGCTTGAGCTATGGCTTTTGGGTCCCCGGTTCGTTCGAGGTGGTGCCAAATAAGCGGAAAGAGAGCCGTCTGCCAATCATGCAAGTGAATGATGTCTGGTTTAAAAGAACCAAATTTCACCCACTGCCAAATTGCCTTGCAGAAAAAGAGGAATCTTGCCGCATTGTCTTCGTAATCATTTCCCTTCGTTCCATAGAGTCCGTCTCGATCAAAAAACTCTTGGTGATCAAGAAAGAGGACTTTGACATTTTTTTGCCATTGGTATCCCCTGAGAGCTCCAAAAACGTCAGTATGATTTAATGTAACATGGGTCATCCATGGGTTAGGCTCAAGCTCGAGTTCCTTTTCTGCTACACATTTGTAATAAGGGGTGATGATTTGGACCTCATGTCCAAGCTCGCCTAGGGTGCGTCCCAGTGCCCCGACAACATCGGCTAACCCACCTGATTTTGAAAAAGGAAAAACCTCACTTGATGCCAGTAGTATTTTCATTTCAATTCACGCTAGCTCCAAAAAATGAGCTATAAATTGGACGAGGGCGGATTACCAATAGGCCAAAAAGAGATTTAGTAGTACATCTCATTTAAAGAGAGCTTCAAGACTTCATAATTTTATCTGCTTTTAGATAAGGTTGGAGTGGTTTAGGGATGTGGATTGATCCATCAGCTTGCTGGTGTGTCTCGATCAAGGCAACAAAGAGTCTCGCTAATGCGGTCCCGCTGCCATTCAAAATATGGGGGAATTTATTTTTCCCATCCTCATCCTTAAATCTTAAGTTCATCCTTCTGGCTTGGAAATCCTCACAATTTGAGCAGCTACTGACCTCAAGGTATTGATCCTGACCCGGGGCCCAGACTTCTATGTCATATGTTTTTGCTGATCCAAACCCCATATCGCCGGTGCATAGTAAAATTGTTCTGTAATGAAGCTCCAAGAGTTGGAGCACGTTCTCAGCGCAAGAAACCATTTTTTCGAGAAAATCATAGCCGATATCAGGGTGGACAACGTTAATTAATTCTACCTTATCAAATTGGTGTACTCGGATCATGCCTCGCGTGCCCAATCCTGCTGCACCGGCTTCAGCCCTAAAACAGGGTGTATAAGCGCAATATTTTTTTGGCAATTCTGTATAATTAAGAAGTTCTTCTCTATGAAAATTGGCGACGGGAGCTTCAGCTGTAGGCACGAGGCAAAGGTCACCGAGAGAGGAATCATCGATGCCCTCTTGTGTAATGTAAACCTGATCTTTGAATTTGGGAAACTGGCCAACCCCTTCCATGCAGTCTTTATTCACCAAGAATGGGGGGCTCACTTCCGTATATCCATTTTCATGAATGTGCAAATCTAATAGAAATGAGATCAAAGCTCTTTCGAGTCGGGCACCCCAGTCAGTGTAGAGCAAGAAACCACTGCCCGATAGCTTCGCGCCTCTTTTAAAATCTATAAGTCCAAGATCCTCACAGATTTCTATATGGTTTTTGGGCTGGAAATCAAAAGATTTTGGCGACCCGAAGCGCCTGATTTCAGGATTGTCTTCAGCCGTCCTTCCATCTGGAATATCTGGGTGAGGTAAGTTGGGAAAACCGAGCATCAATTCCCTGAGATTGGCGTCTATGCTTGAAACTTTTTCCTCCAGACTGGAAATCTGATCATTAATTTTGCGAACTTTCTCTTTAAGAGAATTCGCTTCATCGACCTTTTTGTCCCGCATCAAAGCCCCGATGGCTTTTGACTCGGAATTTCTTGAATTTTTTAATTCCTCAACTTTTGTTAGATTTTGGCGACGTGACTGGTCTAGTTCCAGGACCTGATCGATTGCTGATTCATCTCCTCCATGTCGCAGGGCAAGTCTGCGCTTTACATCATCCGTCTTTTCACGAATTAACCGAATATCTAACATAGGACTCCCTTGATAAACAGCGGATCTATTGGTCGCAAGGAAATATTAACGAAGATTTTTTACAAAATATGAGCAAAATATTTGAGGGGCCCCGATTGAGGGTAAGTAATCATTATAATGGAACTCCTCCATCTTTCGACTTTAACCTGGATTCTCCAAGGAACCAGAGTGATTTATGTTTTCCAAGACCTTTTTCCCTAAGACCAAATTGCTTCGCCCCGTGTTTATAAATATGTTCTGCTGCCTCTTCAATGGAATCTGTCAAAAAAACGAGCTCCAGGTCTTCCTCACTGATTGTTTCTTCTCTCGCCATTTTTTTCATGAAATCAAAGATCGGTTCCCAATAATCTTTGCCAAGAAGAACAACCGGGAAATTCAATATTTTTTTGGTTTGTATGAGCGTGAGTGTTTCAAAAAGTTCATCTAATGTGCCAACTCCGCCCGGCAAGACAACAAACGCGAACGAATACTTTAATAAAATTAATTTTCGCACAAAAAAGAAATGCATATCAACGCACTTATCAAGATAGGGGTTCGCATCCTGTTCAAAAGGAAGAAGAATATTACAACCCACTGAGAGGCCTCCTGCTTCTTGCGCTCCGCGGTTTGCTGCTTCCATGGCTCCTGGGCCGGCACCTGTCATGGTTGTAAATCCCATTTTGGCGACCATGGCCCCCATTTGGCGGCTCAATTCGTAATAGGGTTCACCCTCTTTTGACCGTGCGGACCCAAAAATTGTGACACATGGGCCTACAAAGTGGAGGGCGCGAAATCCTTTAAAAGTTTCCCATGCGATTCGGCACAAAAGCCCAAAGTCTGCTAATCTTCTGTTGGGACCCGAAAGTAAAAATCTATCTGCTTCTGATGAAATCATCGATTTCATAGAGTCCTTTTCTTCGGGTGTTGGTTCGGGGAGGTTGGAAATTTTTCGGTCCATTATTTTATTATTTTGTTGGCTAGGCCCGGCCCGTTACTTATTCATCATTTTGCCGCGGCCTGAGGCCGGATAACCACATATGGCTTTTTCGTCTTTTGGTGAATGAGTTGTTTTTTGGGTTGGTGATTCTATCTCAAATTCTAATGTTGAATGAGCAATACCAAATTTGTCTTTTAGGCTGTCTTTGAGATCTCTTTTGATCGATTCCAAATCACCGATTTTATCTGCCGTTACTGCAATTTTTGCTTCGAGTGAAGACAGAGATTCATCAATTTGACGCACATGAATGTGGTATGCTCGAGCAATATTCGGGTTTTTTTCTAGCTCGAAATAAACCTTTTCAACGTCAATATCAGATGCGACACCATCCATCAGAACAAATATCGCCTTCTTCAGCATTGGTAGAGATTGGAAAATAATATAGCCCGAGATTAAGAAAGTCAAAATAACATCAATCCAATCCCAACCCCAATAGAATATAGCTGCCCCCCCAATAAGAACTGCGATCGAACTTATTGCATCGGTGAGATTGTGCAAGAAAGCTGCTCTTATGTTTAAGGAGGATTTGGCAAATGAAAGTAATGCAAATGCTGTTGCCAAATCGACGATGATGGCTAATCCCGAAACCCACATGAGGATCCCCCCTTCGATTTCATGACGACCAAAGCACCGCATAATTGCCTCGATAAATAGATATATGCCAAGGACTATCAGTGCTGTTAGGTTAATCGTTGCTCCAATAAGCTCAGCTCTGCGATAGCCAAAAGTAAAGATAGAATCTGGCTTTTTGCGAGAGACTTTTCGAGCCACCCAAGCCACTACTAGCGATGCGCAATCACTGAAATTATGGAGCGCGTCCGCCAAAAGTGCCAGTGATCCCGACACCAAAGCAGCGATGACTTCAATGATCGTGAGTAAGAGATTCGCAAGAACCGCGACCACAAGCCCTGTGTCTGAAATAGAACTTGTATCATGATGGTCGTGGGAGTGATGATGCTCGCTCATTAGCTTCGGTGAGGGCTCACTTTAAATCTATTTGACTGGAAACAATTTTAACTATGGCTTCAGCTTCATTGGGTTTTGTGAAAAAAATGTTCGCGCCTGCTTCTATCGACTTTTCCTCCTCACGGCTCGAATTGTCGCCAGACCACATAATGATTTTCGGCTGAATGAATCCCTGTAAATTCAGACTGCGTATATTTTTAACAGTTTGGTAGCCGTCCAAAACTGGCATTCTACAGTCACAAATAACCAGGTCGAAATTCTCCCTTTTTATGATTTCAATGGCTTCTTCTCCATTTGCTGCTGAAAAAATAACGAAGTGACGCTTTTTAAGTGTAGCTGATACGAATTTCCTGATAACGGGGTCATCATCGGCGATGAGAATTTTGTTTTTTTCTGGACTCAAAAAAGGAGCGTTGGGGCTGTTATTAGGCACAATTTTATTCGCCCCTTGATTCTCTTGGTTTATGGGTAATGAGAACTCTAAGCAGGAAAGTCCATTTTTCCTTTGTTTTATTGTGAATGGTTTATGGCTTAAGTTTTGAATCAAAATTTGTGATGCAATGAGTCCGAGTTCGGAGGCTGGCTTTTCACTGAAATCCGAGATTGTGGCTTGATCCTTTAAATGCGAAGGCCAATTACATTTGCATACAATGGAGAATTTTATTTGCGAATCACTTATTTGTGATGCTCGCTTTGTTTGGTGACTCTTGTGGACTTCTGCAGTGACCAGAATGTCGCCACTATCAATGACATTCACGGCGTTCGTGAGAAGTTGAAAGAGAATGAATGAAATTCTTCTAGAATCAGCAAGAATGGGTTCGGACGCTGATTGAGCGGTCTCGAATTTTAGTGAAACTTTCTTTTCCTCAACTGTTTCGGAGAACAGAAAAAGTAAATCTCTAAAAATCTTATCGACCGAGAAATGAGTCTGAGTAGACGAGATAGCCCCTGATGAGATTTGCACAAGGTCGCTTAGACCATTCACAGTGTAAGCCAAGGAAAGATTGCTGGCCTTAATCGACCTGATAAAGGATTTCTGCTGATCTGAAAGATCTGTTGATAGGAGAATATCAAGTAATCCTAAGCTGCCCGATAGCTGGGATCGAATATCATGTGTGAACTTGCGCCCTACCTTTTCTGTGTGGCTATTATCAAAAACCTTTTTGTCTTTGCCTGAATTCACTTCAGATCTTTGAGGAATCAATTGTGATATTATTTCTCAAGAGAGTATGATATATCAAACAAAACAAGTCTTCACCAGATTTTGCTCTCCAACGACCTTAGCCCAGGGTAAAATTTAATCTGCTTTCTTTATGATCTGTCTGAGCACGTATGGGAGAATTCCACCATGTCGGTAATAATCGATTTCGACGATTGTATCAATTCGGCAGATGACTGGGACCTTAAATGACTCTCCATTTGCCCTGGTAATCTCCAAAGTCAATTTTTGTTGCGGTTGTAAGTCCTCGTTGAGATCTGGGATAGAATAAGTCTCGGACCCATCAAGATTTAGGGATTTGTGCGAGACTCCTTCTTCAAATTGCAGAGGCAAGACACCCATTCCAACTAGGTTTGATCTATGAATTCTTTCAAAGCTAGATGTGACAACGGCCTTAACTCCAAGTAATTTCGTTCCTTTCGCCGCCCAGTCTCTGGAGCTCCCCGTTCCATATTCGGTTCCTGCAACAACAATGAGCGGTGTTTTAGACTTTTTATATTTTGCTGCTGCGTCATAAATCGTGGTGACCTCTCCATCGGGGTATGTTTTAGTCACTCCCCCTTCAGAGCCGGGAACCATAAGGTTTTTTATTCTCACATTAGCAAATGTTCCACGAGTCATTATGCGGTCATTTCCTCTTCTGGATCCGTAGCTATTAAAGTCTTTGAAGTTAACGTTGTTTTCATCAAGGAATTTCCCTGCCGGGGAGTCCGCTTTTATGGCACCTGCCGGAGAAATGTGATCTGTTGTTACAGAGTCTCCAAAAAGTCCAAGTGGTCTAGCACCCATAA
>CBFHOE010000004.1:328617-330498 GCA_965657355.1 Limisphaerales bacterium
CGCTTTTATGGCACCTGCCGGAGAAATGTGATCTGTTGTTACAGAGTCTCCAAAAAGTCCAAGTGGTCTAGCACCCATAACTGGTTCTATGGAATCGGGTTCCAGTCCGAAATTCTCGAAAAATGGTGGCTCTTGAATGTAGGTGCTATCTTCTTTCCAAGTGTATATGTTCCCAATTTCTGCCGGGATTTCATTCCATTGAGGGTTTTGATCTGCAAAATCAGCATAAAGTTTCTGGAAGGTTTCTGGAGTCAAGGAACTCTGAAGGAGGCTCTGGACTTCCTGAAGGCTTGGCCAGATATCCTTAAGATAAACTGGATGCCCCTCCGTATCTTTTCCAAGTGGCTCTGTCGTCAGGTTAATTTTGACAGATCCGGCCAAGGCATACGCGACAACTAGTGGTGGTGACATGAGATAGTTAGCCCTGATATTTTGATGGACCCTCGCTTCAAAATTTCTGTTACCCGATAGCACGGATGCAGTGATTAGCTCATTGTCTACAATCGCTTTCTCAATCGAAGGGGCTAGGGGGCCAGAATTTCCTATACAGGTCGTACAACCGTATCCGACAAGATTAAACCCAAGTCCATCAAGATATGGTTGAAGCTTGGTTTTTTCAAGATAGTCGGAAACGACTCTTGATCCCGGTGCTAAAGATGCCTTTACAGCAGGACCAACCTTGAGGCCTTTCTCAGATGCTTTTTTCGCCAGAAGGCCAGCTGCTAGCATGACCGAAGGATTCGAGGTATTTGTGCAACTGGTGATCGCAGCGATGACAACGCTTCCATTTCCAATCGAAGTGGTAACACCGCTTGCGTTGACTACTTCTGATGACTGGCTATCTAGCTCGGATGGTTCTTTACCGAAACCGTTTTCGGTTTTTGGCTTGGTGAAAGTTTCACCAAACGCGGTAGCCATATCCGGTAATTGAATTCTATCCTGCGGCCGTTTAGGGCCTGCAAGACTTGGTTTCACTGTGCTTAAGTCTAATTCTACTTGGCTTGTGTAATCGACTTGGCCCAACTGTGGTATTCCAAATAATCCCTGCGCTTTGTAGTAATTTTCATAAGACTTACAAGATTCTTCGCTTCTGCCCGTGGCCTTAAGGTAGTTTACTGTTTCGGCATCGATTGGGAAGTAACCCATTGTTGCTCCATACTCAGGTGCCATATTAGCTATTGTGGCACGATCTGTGAGTGGAAGGTCGGCTGCGCCTGGACCGAAAAATTCTACGAATTTGCCGACCACTTTGTGAGCTCTGAGCATCTCAGTAATAGTCAGAGCAAGGTCGGTTGCTGTCACTCCTTCTGCCAACTTTCCAGTCAAGTGGACACCGACAACATCAGGAGTTAATATGTAAATTGGCTGACCGAGCATTCCGGCTTCGGCTTCTATTCCTCCAACACCCCAGCCAACGATACCAAGGCCATTTATCATAGTAGTGTGGGAGTCCGTGCCGACAAGTGTATCGGGGTAGTAGACTGAGTCTTGAGTGGACAGAATTCCTTTTGCTAAATACTCGAGATTGACTTGGTGCACGATACCGATGCCCGGCGGCACAACCTTAAAAGTATCAAATGCTTGCATGCCCCATTTTAGAAATTCATACCTTTCGCGGTTTCTAATAAATTCAAGCTCCAGGTTTTTTTCGTATGCTTTTTCGTCGCCAGCAAAGTCGACCTGGACAGAGTGGTCGACGACAAGATCCACAGGAACTAATGGTTCAATGATCTTGGAATCTTTGCCGAGTCTATCAACGGCGCTGCGCATAGCCGCCAGATCAACAAGCAATGGAACCCCAGTGAAATCCTGCAATACAATTCTGGATACAATAAATGGCACTTCATCAACCCTATGAGCATTAGGTTGCCAGTTTGAAAT
>CBFHOE010000004.1:330596-332834 GCA_965657355.1 Limisphaerales bacterium
GGGCTTTGACGTGGCCTTCGGTGATTCGCTTGCCATCACAATGACGAAGCACAGCCTCCAGCACGATTCTGATACATGCGGGTAATCTGGATATCGGTCCAATTCCAGACTCTTCGAGCGCTGGAAGGGAAAAGTATTTTCCATTTGACCCATTGCCCAATTGAAACTCGCGGAGCGATCCGAAAGGATTATTTGTATGCTGACTTGTCATATATATTTATAATCTTGCAGAACCGGAGCCTGTGAATCAATGCGACTTTTGCAAAATAGCGAATAAAAAAGCTAGATATGGTCGAATATTGCCGGTATTCCGGTAGAAAATCGTGGATACGAGTTATTTAGACTCAGTTTTTGCGAATTGGCTCCACTTTTCGATGAAAAGTTCGGAGGGAAAACCCACTACATTATCAAACGAACCTATATATCTTTCGATGATGTTCTGCTCGGGGTCCTGAATGCCATAGGCACCTGCTTTGTCAAATGGTTTAGCCGAATGAATGTATTTCCAGAGGGTCTCATCATTGGATGAATTCATAAAAACCTCTGTTGTGCCTGCGAAAACTAATTTTCTTTTAAGGTTGATGCTAATGATTGCTACTCCAGAAATCACCTGGTGTCGTCCTCCATTTAATTCGCTTAGCATGGAGAAAGCATCCTTTGAGTCCTTGGGTTTGCCATATATTTTACCTTGGAACGCCACCACCGTGTCGGCTCCGATCACAATGTGATCTTTGTTAGCCTGAGCTATGTCCATTGCTTTTAGTGTGGCATTTTCAATGGCCACTTCACGTGGGTCGCCAACAGTTATTTCATCGACAGGACTTGGTTGGACTTTGAAATCGAGTCCCAGCTTATTAAGGAGTTCTTTTCGCCGAGGTGAACTACTTGCCAACAACACTGGTCGATCTGTCGGTGTTAGCTTTTGACTAGATTGTTTGGTCATCTGGCTATTCTAAAACAATTCTTTTACTATCTTTTAATGCTTGGTGGAAAAGCTCCAATACTTTGGTAAAAGCTGTCTCATCCAAGGCTGGATTTGCTCCTTTGATCGGGATATCTGGTTTCAATTCGATCCAGGACTTGCAGCCACCATATGAGTCGATAAGAGGGATTTCGATGGGGTTTGGTATTTTGTAAGTTCTTACAGCTAGAGCATGAATGTCTTTTCTTTTACCCCAGTCAAACCTCTCTCTAATGACTTTATTTTTCCAAATGTGGAGTCCTTCCAGTTTTTCAATCTGCTGGCTATTTTGTATGTTGTAGGCAGCTACTACTTCGGCGAAAGAGGATATTCTTATAATTCCCTCTGGGGGAAGGTCTTTGGCTGTTCCCTCATACTTTTTTTGAGCGTTTTTTTCGACCAGTTCACCTTGCTGATGAAACTGAGTTGGAAATAGCCAGAAGGATCGATAGTCTATTTGGAATCCGCCTTTTCCTTCTGCGATTCCGCCCTTTCTCAGTATGATAGTTTGAGCGCCCGTCTCTAGGGCGTCCACAACAATGGCCCATTCTTTGAATGCTGCTTTCATCCGGAAAACATCATAGATGCGCACCGGATGAAACTCAATCCGCCATATACCAAGACTTATCTGACTTGATTTTCGGGGAACCATTAAGTTATTTTACGCAAATCGATGAACCCATTACTTAGAATACGGCTTTCCTCAATGATGTTTCTCCAATTTTTTATTTGGGGAGCTTGGTATGTGACCGCACCCAACTATTTGAGCAAAATTGGATTTACAGATAACGATTTTGGATTGACTTATGCCGTCGGGCCTATTGCCGGAATGATTAGTCCATTTTTTGTAGGAATGATCGCGGACCGATTTTTTCCTGCCCAGGTTGTGATGGGAGTGCTTCACATTCTAGGTGGCCTCTTTATGTTTGTCGCAGCCAATATGATGGTATCCGCAAGCCCAGATCCGACTGCGATCAACTGGATCTTTTTGGCTCACATGCTCTGCTATTTTCCAACCTTGGCTTTGTCCAATACGATAGCAATGAAAAATATCGATGATACGGAAAAGCATTTTCCCTCATTAAGAGTTTTGGGAACCATTGGTTGGATTTTTGCTGGTGTATTCCTGAGTATCAGAGGCTGGTCGACAGAGGTAACGATGTTCCAGCTTACTGCTTGGGCTTCCATTGTTCTTGGAATAGTTTCATTTATCCTTCCACACACTCCGGCTGACACTGGGAAGAAGCCAACCATTAATGAAATTCTTGGTTTGGATT
>CBFHOE010000004.1:332932-336018 GCA_965657355.1 Limisphaerales bacterium
GCACTGGTCTTGCTGAAGGATCGTGCTTACCTCATTTTTATGCTGTGCTCGTTTCTTATATGCATCCCTCTCTCTTTTTACTACCAAATAGCCAGCCGAGTTGTTGCGCTATTTGATCTTTCTCAGGTGGGATTTCTCCTCGAGGTTAAAAAAGCCCTATATCTCAGTGATGTCATCGGAGCCACAATGTCCTTTGGTCAAATGTCTGAAATATTTTTTATGCTCGTCATGCCTCTCTTCTTTAGGAAGCTGGGAGTGAAGTGGATGTTGGCTGTCGGCATGTTCTCTTGGGTTGTGAGGTATTTGCTATTTGCACTAGGCGCTCCATCAGAAATTTTTTGGATGGTATTCGTCGGTATTTTACTTCATGGAATCTGCTATGACTTTTTCTTTGTAACAGGGCAGATTTACACTGATAAAGTGGCTCCAAAAGCTATTAGAGGACAAGCCCAGGGAATGCTCGTTCTTTTCACGTTGGGGCTAGGTATGTTTATCGGCGCCCAGGTCGCAAGTAAAATAAAAGGTAATTTCACGCCGAAACCCGAGCAATTGGTTGCAATGTCTCAAGATCCAGCTGAGTTGGAGCGCATGAAAAAACAACTCGGCAATGATGAACTTGCAGCCAAAGTTGTTGCTGACTGGAAAGTGATAGGTGAAACTCGAATAGAAATTGCCAAAATTGATGACCAACTAAAATCACTCGAGGCCGAAAGTGAAAAGGCCAATGGTTTGTTGGAGACTCGAAAAGAGCTTGCAAATTCAATATCTGGCCTCGATCGCAGTGATTTGAGATCCGTCGATTGGAACAGCATGTGGATGTTTCCAGCCATTATGTCTTTGGCTGTTTTAGTTCTATTCGTTCTTGTCTTTCCAAATAAACCCAAGATGCAGGGAGACGATGAGTCGCCCCAACAGGTAGCCGCGAGTTAAACTACAAATGCTGACCTTGCATGGGTTCTCCAATAATTTTTCATTATAAATAAAAATGAATCGTAGAAATTTTATAAAATCAAGTAGTCTGGCAGGTCTGGCGTTGTCGCTGCCAAATAGCATAGGAAAAGTGATAGCGGCTCATCACACTGGCCCGCAGCCACTATTCAAAATTTCCTTAGCTCAATGGTCCTTACACAGATCATTTCGAAGCGGCAAAATGGACCCTCGCAACTTTGCTAAAATCGCTAAGAATGAATTCGGTATACACGCTATTGAATACGTGAATCAGTTCTTTAAAGACAAAGCAGGAGATAAAAAATACATCGGAGATCTCACTAAGCGAGCAAATGACCTTGGAGTTAAACAGCTGCTCATTATGTGTGATGGGGAAGGTCGTCTTGGAGATCCGGATAAAGCCCGGAGGGCTCAGGCGGTTGAAAACCACTACAAGTGGGTCGAGGCTGCAAAATCAATGGGTTGCCACTCCATACGCGTCAATGCTGCATCCGGTGGGAGTTACAATGACCAAATTGAATTAGCTGCTGATGGTCTTGCAAGTCTATCAACTTTCGCCAACGATTACGGTCTAAACGTTATTGTTGAAAATCATGGAGGATTATCTTCCAACGGAGCTTGGTTATCAGCAGTGATAAAAAGAACAAATCTTCGTAATTGCGGGACGCTTCCTGATTTTGGGAATTTTAGAGTTTCAAATGGGGAATGGTATGACCGGTATAAGGGAGTCCAAGAGTTGATGCCTTATGCTTATGCTGTCAGTGCAAAAACTCATGAATTCAATGATCTCGGAAATGAAACCAAAACTGATTACTACAAAATGATGAAAATTGTTTTAGATGCCGGATACAGAGGCTATGTAGGAATTGAATGGGAAGGTGGACAAGTTAGTGAAATTGAGGGTATCAAAAAGACTAAAGCACTTCTCGAAAAAGTGAGAAAAGTTCTTTCTTAAATCTTTACCTTTAACCCAACTCCTTTATGAGGTCTGTAGCAGAGGTCTACAGGCCTTTTTTATTACTTCTAATGGAATGAATCTGGGCGGCAAATTAATCATGATAGAAATTTGTAAGTCGCCAGGCTGGGAATGTTTTTTTATGATGACCGAATGATTAGTGGTAGAGATAAGTTTTGGAGATTACACTCTAGGCCGCATGCTAAGCCATTGTATTTTTCTGCTGTTCTTTGGAAGCCGTGGAACGCACGTTTAGAAAGTGATCTCCCTCGCATGAGATGCCAAAATCTCATATTTGAATTATGGAATAACACAGCAACTGACCTAAGGAAAATCTCATTAGTCACCAGAACGTCTACCGATAAGCTCAATTTCAATGTTTCCTTGATTACCGGAAAATATGGTGTTGAAAAGCCAGAAGAGCGAAGCTCGGTCACAAAAAAAACCATCTCGTTGGGTGCTTGGTTCCTTTCAAAAAAGCAAATCCCGCCTGTCCCAAAATTTTCAGAGCCTGAACAAATATATAATTTCCTGGACTACTGGGATGAACTCAATAATGGAATTCCTAAAAAGCTCATTAAAGATATCAACAAAAAAGTTAAACATAACATTTCCATAAGAAATGAGATTAAGGAAGAGTTTGGTTACGCTTCTGATTAGTTGATTCGATTCCCTAAAAAGTATGTTGTGTATAGTCAGGGATTCATGCTTTTTCATTTCATTTCATTCCGGCTTTTTAGGCCTTAGGCTGAGTTTGCGAGGCGGGGTCCAAGAGTTCGTCGATCTGTTGCTCTGATAAGCCGGATTGTTCCAAAGCGACTTGTCGTATTGTTTGGCCTGTGTTGTACGCTACTTTGGCAATGGCGGCTGCTTTGTCATAACCAATGACAGGGGCCAATGAAGTGCACATCGCTAAACTCTGCTCAATCAGGCTTTCACATCTTTCCTTATCAGCCTCAAGTCCTTTGACTGCCCTGTCCGCAAAAACACGACTCGCAGTAGAGAGTATCTCCATCGACTCGAGAAGGTTATGTCCAATCACTGGCAGCATGACATTTAATTCAAAGTTGCCGTAAGCACCGGAGAAGGAAATGCAACTATCATTTCCCATGACTTGGGCTCCGACCATTATGAGCATCTCTGACATCACTGGGTTGACTTTACCTGGCATGATGGATGACCC
>CBFHOE010000004.1:336118-344586 GCA_965657355.1 Limisphaerales bacterium
AAACCTGATATCATTTGCGATTTTTACCAGGCTTGCTGCGACGGTTTTCAGCGCGCCACTTGTTTCGACACAGGCATCTCTAGCCCCTTGCGCTTCAAAATGATTTCGTGCCTCCGTTATGTTGAGGCCAGTTTCATCAGCAATTAATTGGATTGCCTTTTTAGCAAATTCAGGATGGGTATTTATCCCAGTTCCTATAGCTGTACCTCCAAGTGCCAATTCCCCGAGCCTTTCCTCAACAGCCCAAAGCCTATCGATACCCAGCTGAATTTGGCGGGCATATCCACTAAATTCTTGCCCAAGTCTTATTGGGGTTGCGTCTTGTAAATGGGTGCGCCCGATTTTTAGGACAGGTGAAAAGTCTCTGGATTTAGATAAGAGAGTGTCATATAGATGGTTGAGAGCGGGTATAAGCTGATGAACCATAGTATCCATGGCTGCTAAATGGATTGCTGACGGTATGATGTCATTACTCGATTGTCCCAAGTTGACATGGTCATTTGGGTGAATGGATTTATCACCAGGTGTTCCTCCACTGATTTCGATAGCTCTATTAGCAATCACCTCATTGGTGTTCATATTAGTGGACGTCCCGGACCCGGTTTGGAAGATATCCACTACAAATTGATTGTCCCATTTTCCATCTGCCACTTCTTGTGCTGCCTCCTGTATCGCTTTACCTATTTTTGGGTCGAGCTTTCCTAACTCAACATTGGTCTCCGCGGCAGCCATTTTTAAAAGACCTAAAGCCTTAATCATAGGTCTATGAAATCTTAATCTGCTGATAGGAAAGTTTTCTATTGCCCGTGCTGTTTGTGCCCCGTAGTAAGCGTTTGCTGGGACACTCATTTCGCCCATTGAATCTTTTTCGATGCGGTAATCGCTGCTCATATGTAGTGGAAATTACCTAGGCTTGTCTTCCCCTGCAAAATAAAAGTGATCCAAGATGGGTTAAAAATCATTTTTTATTTTTTGTCTTCCATCAGATGTATTACATTGATGTCTGTATTATCGCGGCTGTAGTTGAATAATATGACCAGTCGTTACGTTTTTACCGTTTTTCAATCTCGTTCCTCAATTACACATAGTCAGATGGAAAATCAGCTTTTGGTTTTTAGAGTCCGTTCTCGAGTGCTTTATGGGATTATTTTGATACTGATCTCTCAACTATTAGCGATCACAGATTCAAAAGGGCAAGGACAAGTCACTTCTCCTGAAATTCGCTATGGCGATTCTTTGGATCAACTTTTAGTAGAGGTAAAATTTCAATCGGTTGACCCTGAATATTTAGGTGATGGCGATATCTGGGCTCTGGGATACGATGGCTACGCCGTCGGCGCAAAACTTGTATCCAAAGAAATTGAAGAAATTGATCCTTTTCTTGATGGTTTTATTTCTGGCGAGTTTTCGACAGGGGCGGGGCCAGGTAACGGTCAAATAGGGGTTTTGCCTTTCTTTTCTCTGGTTAAAGCCACTTACGTCATACCGCACCCCTCTGGGTCAGGTTCAAAATGGACTCCGGAAGACAATAATAAATTCGCTTTGCTTCTTGAGCCTGGGCAAGTCAAGTCGAGTTGGGGAAACCAATGGCTCAATCCAATGCATTTAGGATTCCTTGACTTAAGGTTGGGACAAACCATTCCCGAAATCTTCCCAAGTGAAATTGAAATATCCTTAGATTACTCAAGAAACAATCAGGGTGCTTTTATCAAAATAGAATTTGATGATGCGACACATAAAGTTGCAAATTGGAGTAATCCTACCTTTGTAGATGGGCAAGTACGATTGGAATTAGAGTTTGGGGAATCCCTGATCCCCTCATCCAGTGATAAGCCAGTGTTTACAAAAACTTTAGGACTTCCAGATCTATCCAAAGGTGATTACCGGTTCGTCATTACGTCAAAAGGTAAAGAGCTGGCTGAGAAAGAATTTGAAGTGAACAAATCTGAGCCAATTAAAGCGAAGGTTGATCTGAGGCCATATATTGATGATGAAGGGATTCCCTGGTTAACAGGTAATGTTAAGTTTGAGGACCCGCGATACATCATTGAGGATCCAGGAAAAATTGAGCTGATTGATGATTTCTTTGACGAGGATTTACTTGGTTTTGGATTTCTCCCTTTTCCAGGTATTGAAATAAATCTAAAGGCATCCCGAGCTGATTTTACAATAGAACCTGCGCATCAATCTTTTAATCTAAAATATCAGATGCCCGAGTTGGATCCGCGTTTTTATACATTGCGTTTTTACATCAATGGATTGCTCAACAACAGCTCATCTTTTGAATGGCCCAGCGAGAATGAAAAACACGAGACTCAATTAGAAATCGAATTTTTTAGAGAATCAAACTCTCACTTCGCCTTGGTTACTGTGCATTCTGAAAAAAGTATGCAAATAATTGAATGGGGTGAGTTACAAAAAGATTCCGATGGAGGTTTTCATGTTGATGTTCAGCTACAAAAAACTCCGCCTGGCGACCATTTTGGTCCGGCCCCTGAGTTATTACAAAAAGTTTTTAAACTTGGTGAGCTTGATCCCGGCGCTTACTCATTTGCAGTATCTGGAAATGGAGAAATCATCAACACAGCCGAACTTGTTGTTTTAGACAGTAATGATTTCATTGAATCACCATTGATATTCTTGGAGGCCGAATCGATTTCTGATCCTAACACTCAGCAATATAATTTTTCTATTGTTTATGAAATGCCGGCCGGAGTTGATGTGGAGTCACTGGATGACAGTGATATTCAGATTGTAAATCCTGCCCCTTTTCCTGTGACATTACTCGGCTTTGAACTTTATGATGACGGCACCACTGTAGAGGCCTTATATCAAACAGAATTTCGAAGGGGTATCCTTCCCGATGAGGGACAAATGAAGTTCGAGGTTTTCCTGGAGGATGGAGCCATTACAACAAATGATGGATCAATAATAAAAGGCCAAAGGGTTGGCTTTATAGAAGTTAATACCAGTGATATCGAACCGAAACTTTTGATTTCAGGTCAAGCTGAAGCTGATGTTGTCGACCATCCCAGCAGCGATGTGAAGATCAGTCTTGTATTGAAATCTAATAAATTGATCAACGTGGCTTCAGTAGATACCGGGATTTTGCAAATTACGAGGACTGGAGAGGATGGTAAAAGGTCCCCAGTTTTGGTTCCCAAGCTCATCGACGTTTCAGGTAAGGAAGAATTTTCTCAATTGATTGTGGCTACTTTTTCTTCGGAAATTCCTGAGGGTGGGTGGTCCAGTGACCATAATGGCTATTGGGATATTACCCTTGTTCCGGAAAAACTTTTGTTTTCTGATGATACGGCAAACTCAAATTTGAGTATTGGGAAGATGCTCGTTGATATCGAAGGGAACTCAACCACAGATAAGCTTTTGGTCGAGATTGATCACATTGAAACCAAGAGTCATTATGGAGTGGACATACATCTCCTTTTTCCTGCTGATGATCGGCGACAGGTCACCTCTTGGGCACAGCCCAAAAAATCTAACGGCCAGTATGAAATCCATGCGAGGTCAACCAATCGGGAAACGTCTGATGCTCTGCCACTAAAGCAATCTCATCGCTATTTAATCATCGAAAAAGAGTCCGAGATATTAGATTACATAGAGTTGGAATTCGAAACGCATAAGGAGACCGAATGGAGATTTACAAAGCCAGAAGAAGTCGTCATTCAGTCTATTGAAGAATGGAATCAGTGGGTCACGAGTAAGGTAGGTGATTTGGAAATCGCTTTTACTCCTCCTGTAAATTTTGAAGATAGAACTTTGATTGGTGTCTTCTCCGGTGAAAAAAGATCGGGAGGGTATTCTGTCCGCATAAATAAGATCATCCAAAGGTTGGGCGAGGTCATTGTTGACTATATTGAGACTAAACCTGGGCCAGAGGATTTTGTGACGGATGCCCTCACTTATCCAATGCAATGGGTGAGCATCAGTAAGCATACCGGCTCATTCGAATTTAGAAAATCAATATTGCCGTCCAAGTCATCAGAAGGGCTCGAGAACAATCACCTACTTGGTGAGTCTCATACCACGAGCAAAGTACCCGTCATTTGGTATCTTGATAATGTGCCCCTTGCTAAGACTCATTTAAGTGCCATTGGGAAGCCGATAGATGATGAGCATCCAAAGGTAGATGGATTTCCCTTATGGGAGGGAGTAGAGTCTCGTCTGGATATAAATGTCGAGTCCAATCAAGTCTCTATTGCAGTTATTTCGGATTTCACCGGTCTTGGTGAAAATATACAATTTATGAATTGGGATGAACCGATCATCAGAGAGAATCGGGTTTTACTAAATTTAAACGTCGAAAAGATTGGCGATGATGGCAAGCCAACGCCGGGTGCTTTACCCATTTACACACAATCATTTAGTCTTAAAGAATTGAAGCCGGGTCATTACCAAGTCATTTTCTCAATCAATAAATCCAAATCAGATGGTGCTTATTTCTTTGTCAAAGGTGATCACCCATTTCACGGGTGGTTTCAGGGTATTTTAGAGAGTGCCTCATCTCAAAATGAAGAAAATAACAAAAATGGTGTTTTTGATCCCAATGATGCTGATGGAGATGGGTTATCTGACTTCTATGAATGGGCTTTGGATTCAAACCCTCTAGATAAAAACGACCATAACCCAGTGGCCTCAAAAATAATCGAACAAAATGGGAGCAAACATTTCCAATTCGATTTCAATATTTGGGATGACGAGTCAATCGTTCAATATATCATTGAAGGATCCGATGATCTTGATGAGTGGCAGGTTATTGAAACAGAGTGTCGGGTCATAAATAAGGTTCTCAATGAAACTGGTAATCACAGAGTTTCAATGTGCCTTGAGAAACCTATCGATGAAATCTCTTCAAAATTCGTAAGAATCCGAGTCATTAATCCGTTGGATACCCAAAAAAATTAAATAACGAGCAATAAAATTCCCTCTGGCTTTTTCCCGTTGTGATTCTATAGATGGGATCTCCTATCTATATTCACGCTTGTGAATATTCTGTTATTCGAATATTCTCAAAGTCGAATGGACATAATCTCAACATATAAGTGTTTGTGTGACGAAACCCGACTACGCATTTTGAATGTTTTAAAGGAGGGTCCATTGTGTGTGTGTCATCTACAAGAGGTATTAGAAGTAGGGCAGGTGAAGATATCGAAGCAGTTGTCTTATCTCAAAAAGTTCGATGTTTTAAAATCAAAGCGTCTGAATAATTGGAACATATACGAGCTCACCGATAAGAGTAATTCGATATTGGAAAATAACCTTAAGTGTCTACAGGACTGTAGCCAAGAGATGGGGATTTTTAAAAATGATTTAGAAAGGTTAGAATCATTATTAAACCGTATTGATTTAGGCGAAATCAGCTGCCCGGCTGAAATTGAAAAATTGAGCCGCGGGGCTTCTTCCAGCAGATCGCATCAAATAAAAAATAGGAAGGGGCTTGGTTGTTGAGATGAAACACAATAGTGAACTCCTTTTGTTGGAAAATTTACACCCCGTTTTAATGGATCTCCAAAAAGAATGGAAACCCAATGATCCAAATAGGCTTCAGCTTTTAAATACTGTCGTGAACAAACTGACAAATTATTTTGAAAGCGTGGACTCGGCTCAATTAACATTCATATGTACACATAATTCCCGTCGAAGTCATTTATCACAAATCTGGGCGCAAGTTGCCTCTGAGTATTTCAGTTTGAATGGGATTGGGGTAACTACATATTCCGGTGGGACAGAGGCAACTGCCTGCAACCCAAGGACTGTTAATGCTCTGCGTCGTGCTGGCTTTTCAGTTGTTCAATCCACGAAAAATAACAATCCAATTTACCTTCTGCAATACGCGGATAATAGGCCTCCAATGAAATTGTTTTCAAAAGTGTATGATCAGGATGGCAATCCAAATACTGGATATGCTGCTGTCATGACGTGCGATCATGCAGATCAGAATTGTCCGATCGTAAGAGGATGCATGACCCGAGTTTCTTTTCCCTTTGTGGACCCCAAAATCGCCGATGATACTCCTGAAGAATCACAAACGTATGATGATCGACTCAAAGAGATTGGAAGAGAGATTTTTTATGTTTTCAGAAATCTTGAAATGAAAATCAAAAAAACTAATAAATGAAATGAAATTCGAGATCTTTGGGACGTTTATTTTAGTCTTTTTTGGATTGGGAGCTGTTGCCGTAGATGTGACCTCTGGGGGGGCGCTGGGTCTGAGTGGAGTCGCTATCGTATGGGGGCTAGCTCTTATGATGGGCATTTACTCATGCGGATCATCAAGCGGAGCTCATTTTAATCCATCTATTACTATTGCAATGTGCATCTTGGGCAAGATGAATTGGAGTAAATCTCTGGCCTACATTCTTGCCCAGTTCATTGGTGCCGCATTAGCCGCGATGTGCGTTTTTATGTTGTTTTCCGGTTTTATCAAGGAATTTGAAGTTGATAATGGTATCACAAGAGGCGAACCCGGGAGTGAGGCATCGGCCATGATATTTGGTGAATATTTTCCGAACCCGAATGCGACCCCTTTTGTTGCATCAAACAAAAGTGGCTCAGTAACGCCCATTCAAGCATTTGGAGCTGAATTTCTTGGAACCCTATTTTTGGCTGCAGTCGTCTTTAATCTAACAGACAATAAAAACTTAGGCCGCCCAAAAGAATTGGTGGCCTTTGCCGTCGGGGGTGCTTTGACAGCTTTAATTTGTGTCTTCGGGCCATTAACAATGGCTGGATTTAATCCTGCCAGAGATTTTGCTCCCAGAATCATCTCTTCATTTCTAGGGTGGGGATCGATACCTTTTACCGTAAATTCGAGCTGGTGGTTTGCGGTTTACGGAGTGGCCCCAATTTTAGGGGCTATTTGCGGCGGGGGACTGAGTAAAATTCTATTCAACGGCATAAAAGAACCTGAAGAATCAGTGAGCTAGAAATCATACTCGAGTGAGAGTATGTGCGTGATTGTTCACCCATATTTTACTAATTTGATTTCGTGCGGGTTTTAATTCAAAGGGTAACAAATGCTTCCGTCTCTATTGACGGGGTAACAGTCGGTGCAATCGGCTGCGGATTGTTAGTTTTTGTCGGCGTCGAAGATGCCGACATCGAGGAGGATCTCAGTTGGATGTGTTCGAAAATTTGTGGGCTTAGGATCTTTTCTGATAAAACTGGGAAAATGAATTATTCCGTCCGAGATGTCGATGGAGAAATTTTAGTCGTTAGCCAGTTTACTCTTCACGCCTGTACGAAAAAAGGTAACCGTCCCTCTTTTACTGCTGCGGGGAGGCCAGAGTTCGCTAAAGCCATGTATGATGACATGATTGCTAAATTGAAGTCTTTGGGTGTTAAAAAAGTTGAATCTGGGCGGTTTGGGGCGGATATGAATGTAGAATTATTGAATGATGGTCCAGTCACCATTTGGATAGACTCCAAGCATAAAGAATAAGTTTCGAGCTACTGTATTTGAGTCGATTTCGTAGTCCTAGCGCCTTTATTTTTAGTTTCCCAAAACTGCGTATTGTGTTAGTAAACGATATGCGATCTTTTTACAGTGTTACCAAGATTTTGTTTGTTTTTTTGGTTACTGGAATTTTTTCCAGTGACGCACTCGGTGAGCTTCCAAATCCTTCGATTAAGGTTATGAGTTTTAATATAAGATACGGAACGGCAAATGATGGAGAAAATGTATGGAAGAACCGCGATCGATTTGTTGCTGAAACTATTAAAAACTTTGATCCAGATTTATTAGGCGGCCAAGAAGTTCTGAAATTCCAGGCCGATTTTTTAAAACAGCATTTACCGGATTACGGATTCCACGGGGTGGGAAGAGATAATGGGCAAGAAAAGGGAGAATATGTGCCCATTTTTTATAGAAAAGAAAGATTTGATTTGATTGAAGCTGGGCATTTTTGGTTGAGTGAAAATCCCGAAGAGCCTGGGAGTGTGAGCTGGGATAGTTCTTTGACAAGAATGGTTTCATGGGTGGCTTTGGACGATCTAAAAGATGGAAAAGATACAATAATTGTGTTTGCGAACACCCACTTTGATCATAGAGGAAAAGAAGCTCGCCATGAATCGGCAAAACTTATCCGCAAGATGAGAGATCAATTTGAAGAAGACTTACCGGTCATTTTGACTGGAGACTTTAATACAACTGAGGACACTAATGCCTACAAAGCATTGACGAAGGCGCCTTCCAATAGTCACTACATTTATTCTGACTTAATCGACTCATATCGAGTGATTCATCCTCAAAGATCTGACTTCGAAGCATCGTTTAGCGGTTTCAAAAGAAGAACAAAAGGAAGTCGTATTGACTTTGTTTTTCACTCCAAGCAATTTGAAACAATAAATGCAAGTATAGACTACACCCAAGAGGCGGGAAGAAATCCATCTGATCATTATCCCGTAACAGCAATTCTTAAAATTAAATAGGAAAACAATTCTTAAAATGT
>CBFHOE010000004.1:344685-347188 GCA_965657355.1 Limisphaerales bacterium
TTGTGGTGGGGCTGGTGATTGAGAAATGATCTCCCACATCTTAGCTGCCATGTCATTCCAATTGTAGTTTCTGAGGGATTCAGCAAATGGGTCCAACCTTTTTTGGTAGAAATCTGGGTTTGACCTCCAGGCTTTTAAAATGGAACAGAGTTCATTTACATCCTCCGGATCTTTCATAACGAGGTCATTGAGGTCAACGGGATACCTCTCAGCGAACCCAGCCATTTCAGTGGTGATAGCTGGTACTTTACTAACGACCGCTTCTTGAGCTGCTAGGGAATATCCTTCATACCTTGAAGGCATTACAAAAATATCACTCGATGCAACCAATTGAGCTAAATTGTCTACAAAACCTAGCAACTCTATTTTTCCCTTCAAACCTTCTTTCTCAATCTTTTCATTCCAAAATGGCACTTCTGAGCCTCGACCAACGACTACTAATTTAACGTCCCATTCATTGTTGCCACACAACCTTTTCCAAGCGGTAAAAAGAGTGTCGAATCCTTTTCTTCTATTTCCAAGAGCTCCGACAAAAATTGCAAGTTTTTGGTCTTCAGACCAACCAAACTTCGCTCGAGTCTTTCGCTTTTCATTTTCAGAAATTGGATGAAATAAATCATTATTCATTCCCAAATAAACAGGGATTATTTTTTCGCGCGGTACATTTAAATAATCCACTATATCTTTTTTTGTCCTCTCGCAAGATGTTATGACGAGATTCGCAAATGGGACGAATCTCTTCTCATTGAAACAAGCTAAACTATAATCGATCCTTCTTTTGATTTTTTGAACCCAGCTTGGTGGTGGAAAAGCTCCGTCTGCATGGTGAACATGATTTACCCAGTTAATATCATTCCAGCGACAATTCCCGCCATTGACCATGACCCTTCCTCCTCGTTTAGATATGGCCTTGGCTATTCTCCGTCCCGTGTGGTCAATGAGCGGTTCGCTTAACAACTCAGAGTTTAAAATCTTTTTAACCTTATGGTGAGTGACGTTGGCATATTCTAATAATTTTGGATGCACATCATAGGCTACGATGTGTAATTCGATTCCTAATTTTGCAACATACTCTGCTATAGCCAGATTGGCTCTGTCCATACCTCCGGTGGGAATGACATTTGCAGCAATAATCAAAAATGGTGTGGTCTCTGCCATTACTTATATTTGGAAACTGAGGTGCATGACTGAATTATAATGAATAAATCTGGATGCTTGCCTCAAAGTATATCTCTAGCGATTTCGATTTCAGATTATTGATTTCTATTCTTGGTGTAAAGGTTGACTCACTCGGACCACACCTGTTGCCGGTAAGTCATCAAAGGAAAAAATGATTTCATTGTTTTCCTTACTTGCTGGCAGTGAAAATAGCTCACTCCAATTCATAAGATCTTCGCTTATATCAATCCTTAGGGGCAGGTTAGGCTCCCCAAATATGTTCAATATCATGTTTTGGCCGTCTTGGGTTATTTTTGTTACCCGAGCATTGTTTTGAATTTTTTTTGTGAATAGTTTTATTTGAGTCCAATAAAGTGGAAATGGAAATGAGGTGGATGCGTCCAGCTTTATGGCAAGCCAAGCTCCTCCCTGACTATCTGTTTTGAGCGAGTTTCCAAAACCAGAGAGAGCGCGCACTTTTATATGATCTTCGCCTATGTTCTCATCACTCATTGTGTTTATAAATGTCATATTCATCGAATTCCATGAGTCTTGGTTTATCCAGATGGGACCGGGTGATGCAACGCTTTGAAATGAGAAGTTAAGAAACTCCTCATTTTCTGGGTTATTAATTAACGAGAAGAAATTCTCATTTATTAAGAATTCAATTTCCATCCCAGACAAGTTAATCGAATCAGGAACGGATCCGTCTATGTATGTAAAAAGGATGAGGGTCTCGACCTGAGGGTCAGATAAGTCCACGTGGAGAGCTGACGAATCATTGCTGCCGGGGGCGGGCTTCAATTGATCGAACCAAATTTTGTCTGGAGCCGGGTTTCCATCCTGTCCAAATGCCAAAAACAAATTTGGTTCTTCTGATGGCGTGCCCCACGCCATCTCGATTTTATCATAGTCATTAGGAATAGGATTTGGGGTATTTAAATGGAACTCTTCTAGTATCAGCTTTCCATTTTCTAATGAACCAAATAATGCATTATCTACCTCATTGGAATTCAAACGAGTCGAATTGAATGGGATTGGCATATTTGGACTTGGAAGTTTCCATGATTCCATACCACTAGAAAATAGTCCAAAATGACTGATATTTTTGATCGCATTTTTATCACCAGGGAGTATGGGGGATGGATGTAATGGAGCATAAATTACAAGCCAATAAATATTTTTATTTGTATGTGCTGCAAGCTCGATAACGTGGGTCGACGCAAAAAGCCCCTCAGATTCGGAGTCTGGAAATGGTAATGGTCGTATTTGAGTTGCTCCAATGTGGATCCAATCTTCAAAGATTTGCTGAAGATTTTCAGACGGGTTTGAGAGGTTAGGAATA